>UQLD01000006.1 GCA_900541855.1 uncultured Collinsella sp. | reverse complement strand
AAAGCACTTAATGTGCTTTCCGTCTTGCGCAGGACTGTAGAGCAGCAAACTTAATCGCCCCGCCCGGCGAGCAAGCGGACGACAAACACATCTGTCCAATAATTCGTCTGAAACACAATGAAAAACCGTTTGATGTGAGTTAATATAAACAACGTCGTGAATCTGACTCCTGCCACATGCATGACAGGGGTTAAACACAAAAAAGGAGTCAATTATGGTTTCTGAGAAGGCTACCCTCGTTAATCCTCAGGGTCTGCACATGCGTCCGGCTGGTCTGTTCGCCTCCACCATGGGCAAGTACGCCTGTGACGTGACGGTCGTCACCCCCGAGAAGGAGGTCAACGGCAAGTCCCCGATGGCCCTCATGGCTGCTGGTATCCCCTGCGGTACCGAGGTCGAGGTCAAGTGCGACGGCGCTGACGAGGCCGAGGCTCTGGCTGCTGCCATCGAGCTCATCAAGAGCGGTCTTGGCGAGTAGAACTCAAACGGGTCGCATGTTGAACAACTAAGTTCATATTTGGGGGCGCAGTGACCTGTTGTAAGGTAGCTGCGCTCTTTTGTCATGGATATGGCAAAACGCTTTATCACATGACACGGAGAGAGGAATGGGAATGTATCAGGGAGTCAACGCTTCCGAGGGCATCGGTATCGGCACCGTCATGGTCGCCGTCGATCCCGACTTGACGTTTGAGCCGCACGAGGTTGCTGATTCGGCAGCAGAGAAGGAGCGCTATCAGTCCGCTCTTTCGGTCTTCTGCGAGAAGACCCAGGCTCAGGCCGACCACATGAAGGAGACGGTGGGTGAGGCCGAGGCCGAGATCATGAGCGGACACATTGTCCTGGCTCAGGACCCGGGCATGACCGACGCCATCAACGCCGCCATTGACGGCGGTACCTGCGCCGAGCAGGCGCTCATGGACACCTCGACCATGTTTGAGAACATGTTCCTGTCCATGGACGACGAGATGTTCCGTCTGCGCGCGGCCGACATCGCCGACATCCGCACCGGTATTCTGGCCGAGCTGCTGGGCAAGGAGGTCGTCGACCTTTCCGTCCTGCCCGAGAACACCGTCGTTGTCGTGCACGACCTCACGCCGTCCATGACCGCCACGATCGATAAGGCCCACGTTGCCGGCATCGTCACCGAGACCGGTGGCCGCACGTCGCACTCCGCGATCATCGCGCGCGCCCTCGAGATCCCGGCTGTCCTTTCGGTTTCCAACAGCTGCACCGCGCTGCGCAACGGTATGACCGTTGTCGTCGACGGTGGCAAGGGTATCGTCGAGGCCGATCCCGACGAGGAGACGCTCGCTGCCTATACCGCCAAGGCCGAGGCCTTCGCTGCCGAGAAGGCGGCCCTCGAGGCCTTCCGTGGCAAGCCGTCCGTGACTGCCGATGGCATCAAGAAGATCATCGCTTGCAACATCGGTAACCCCGATGACGTGCCCAACGCGCTCGATCACGACGCCGAGGCCATCGGTCTGTTCCGCTCCGAGTTCCTGTTCATGGACTCTGCCGAGCTTCCTTCCGAGGAGGAGCAGTTCAACGCCTACCGTAAGGTCGCCAGCGCGCTCAAGGGTGCTCCGGTCATCATCCGTACGCTCGATGTGGGCGGCGACAAGGAGATTCCGTATTTGCACATGGTCAAGGAAGATAACCCCTTCATGGGCTTCCGCGCCGTGCGTTACTGCCTGGCCAATCCCGACCAGTACAAGGTCCAGCTCCGCGCTCTGCTGCGCGCTAGCGCCTTCGGTGACGTCAAGATCATGATCCCGCTCGTCACCTGCGTCGAGGAGGTCTTGGCTGTCAAGGAGCTCGTCGAGCAGTGCAAGGCCGAGCTGACCGAAGAGGGTCGCAAGTTCAACGAGAACATCGAAGTCGGCATCATGGTCGAGACGCCCGCCGCTTCGCTGCTCGCAGACCGTCTTGCCGAGGTTGCCGACTTCTTCTCCATCGGCACCAACGACCTGATCGGCTACACCATGTGCGCCGACCGTGGCAACGACACCATCTCCAACCTGTACCAGGTTTACTATCCCGCCGTGCTCCGCTCGCTCAAGAACATCATCGAGAGCGGCGTGAAGGCCGGCATCATGGTCGGTATGTGCGGCGAGGCCGCTGCCGATCCGCTGCTCGAGCCGCTGCTGATCAGCTGGGGCCTGGAGGAGTTCTCGATGAGCGCTCCGTCGATCCTGCGCGCCCGCAAGACCATCAGCCAGTGGACCAAGGCCGAGTGCGACGAGCTCGCCGAGAAGGCGCTCGCCTGCAACACCGCCGCCGAGGTCAAGGCACTGCTCGAGTCCGCAGCTCGTTAATTTGGTATCAGAGGTAACCGCGTGGTTGGAATGGGCCAGCCACGCGGCCCTCACATATACAGGGGGTACTGTAAATGTTCTACACGCTAACCGCTAACCCGGCTGTCGACATGACGGTTTCGAGCTCTCCGCTCGAGCCCGACGAGAACGTCCGCACCGGCTCGGCCAGCTACACGGCTAACGGCAAGGGCCTCGACGTGTCCTTCGCCTTTAAGAAGATGGGCGTCGACACCGTCGCGCTCGGCTTCTTCGCTGGCTTCACGGGCAAGTTTATCGTCGAGGAGGTCATGAACCTGGGCTGCCTGTGCCGCCCGGTCTGGACCGACGGTATCACGCGCATCAACACCTACGTCAACGATGGCCAGCACGAGTACGGCATCCTGAACCCTGGCGCTCCTATTACGCCGCAGCACCAGGAGGAGCTTTACAACATCCTGGACACCGCTGGCGATCTTGAGTGCCTGATCGTCTCCGGCTCCGTGCCTCCCAAAGCTACGCCCGACTTCCTGGCTCAGGTCATGGAGCACGCTCAGGCTCGTGGCGCTGACGTCGTCCTGGACCTGTCCTCCGACAAGCTCAAGGAGCTCGCTCACAAGAAGCCGCTGCTCATCAAGCCGAACCATCACGAGATGAAGGCCATCTTCGGCGTGCCGGTCGACACCGACGATGAGGTTCGCGTTGCCATGAAGATGGCTCACGACGCTGGCGTTCAGAACGTGCTGCTCACCCGTGGTAGCCGCGGCGACGCTTACTTCTCCAACGGCGAGGACATCTGGTACGCCAAGCGTGAGTTCAACATCAAGCTGGTTTCTTCCGTCTGCGCCGGCGACTGCACCCTTGCTGCGTTCCTGCACAAGTGGTACAGGGATCGCGACAACGTCGAGGAGGCCATGAAGCTCGCTATGGCCACCGGCGCCAACGTTGCCGAGTCCGTCGGCATCGGCGACTTCGGTCACGTCGATGAGTACAGCAAGCGAGTTGCTGTCCGCAAGCTCGATCGTCAGTAATCGAAACGCGACATATTCGTGCGCATGCGGCGCCCCGGTTTCGGCTGGGGCGCCTTTTTGTTCCGCCACGGGGAGAGGTGTCCTGCCGTACTTCATCGCTTCCACACCGTTCACCGAGTTGTCCTAGCCTTTTACCGATGCGTGGAATATACTTTCATTAACACGTTGCTTCGTGAAAGGAACATTCATGATTTACACGCTCACTGCAAATCCCGCCATTGACTACAACATCGCCTGCGACGGCCTTGCTGCCAATACCGTCACGCGTACCCGCAATGCCGTCTACACGCCCAACGGCAAGGGCCTCAACGTCTCGTTTACGCTTGACCACTATGGTGTCGACACCACGATCCTGGGTTTTTTCGCCGGCTTCTCGGGTGAGTTTATCGTTAAGGGCGCCGAGGCCCTGGGCGTGCCCGTCAAGCCCGTGTGGACCGACGGTATTACGCGCGTCAATGTGTTCCTCAACGCCGGTCCCGACACCGAGTACAACATGGTCAATGCCGGTGCCGCCATCAATGAGGCCAACGAGCAGGAGATGTTTGAACTTATCGATTCGCTCGATGACATGACCTGCCTGGTCATCAGCGGCTCGCTGCCTCCCAACACTTCCGAGGGCTTCTTGGCCGAGGTCCTGCGCCGTGTCAAGGCCAAGGGGGCCGAGTTCGTCCTCGACATCTCGAGCCATCAGCTGGCAGACCTCATTGCTCTGGAGCCACTGCTGATCAAGCCCAATGACGACGAGCTGCTTGACATCTTTGGCATCAAGGTGAGCGGTGGCGACGACGAGTCCGTCAAGGGCGCTATGGCCGAGCTGCACGCCAAGGGCGCCAAGAACGTGCTGCTGACCCTTGGTGGCGCCGGTGCGTACTTCTCCAACGGCGAGCATATCTGGTTTGCCAACCGCACCTTCGACGTCAAGCTGCTGTCGACGGTGTGCGCCGGCGATTCCTCGCTCGCTGCCTTCCTGTCCGTGTGGCACGACGCCCCCGAGCGCGTCGAGGACGCCCTTCGCCTTTCGATGGCCACTGGCGCCAACGTGGTCGAGTGCCCCGGTCTGGGTGATTTTGCCAAGGTGGACGAATATAAGAAGCACATCGAGGTTCGCCAGGTCTGCTAGTTCCGGCACCTTGTCTGAATAGTTTGATTATTTCGCATCCGTCTTAGACTAGGACGGATGCGTTTTTGTTTATCGGACTTGCGTGTGCAGTGGAGGCTGTTTCTTGCTAGACTTCTTGCAGACGCAATCGATAGCCAATTTGATAGTCGCAGGAGGCCATAGGCATGTGCAATGTTTCGCTCAACGGTACTCAACCGTCCGATGCGTCCCTGCGCGTCCTGCGCGCGCTTGAGGCGGCTGGTCTTGAGGCTTGGTACGTGGGCGGTTGGGTGCGCGACGCCCTGATGGGGTACCCCAGCCACGATGTTGATATGTGCTGTAGCGGCCTGTGGCAGGAGTCCAAAGCGGCGCTCGAGGCCGCCGGCATCGCGGTTGTGGAGTCGGGCATTAAATTTGGCGGAATCACGGCTATTTCCGATGGCGAGCGTATCGAGGTCACCACGTACCGTCTGGATGGCTTTTACACCGATGGTCGTCATCCCCAGAGTGTGGAGCGTGCCGCCTCGCTCGAGGACGATCTGGCGCGCCGCGACTTTACCGTCAATGCCATGGCCTGGCATCCCGAGCGCGGGCTTGTCGACCGCTACGACGGTCAGGGTGACTTGGAGCGCAAGCTGATTCGCGCTGTCGGCGATCCCAAGCGTCGCTTTAACGAGGACGCCCTGCGCATGCTGCGTGCGGTGCGCTTTGCCTGCCGTCTGGACTTTATGATTGAGCCCGAGACCAAGCGTGCGCTTGCCGAGTGCGCGCCGCTGCTCGATGCCGTGGCGCGTGAGCGTGTGGGTATTGAGCTTGAGGGCATCCTTTCGACCGGCCACGGGGGAGATGCCATGCTGCGCTACCCCGAGCTCATCTGCGCCGCCGTGCCCGAGTTGGCAGCGGGTCGCGGGTTTGATCAACGAAGTGTCTACCATGCGTTTAACGTCTACGAGCATATCGCTCGTGTTCTGACGGTGGCAGGGGAGCTGGCGCTTTGCGACGGCGTCGCGCCCTCGTCGAGTCTTATGTGGGCGGCGTTTTTGCACGATGTGTCCAAACCCGAGTGCTTCACGGTCGATCACGCCGGCAGCGGACACTTCTACGGTCATCCCGAGCTCGGTGCCAAGAAGGCGCGCGTCATTATGGATCGCCTGGCGCTCTCGCACGACTTGGTGCGCGACGTGTGCCTGCTCATCAAATACCATGACAAGCCGCTGCGCCCCGAGCGCTCCTGCCTGCTCAATATGATGCGCGCGCTTTCGGGTGAGGGAGTCGACACGGCCCACCTGATTGACGAGCTCATGGACCTTAAGCGTGCCGACACACTTGGCAAGGCCCCGTCGTGCTTCTATTACGTTGAGACGATTGAGGAGATGCGCGCGATGGCGCACGAGCTGCTGAGGGCGGGGGAGCCCTATACGCTCAAGATGCTCGCCATCAACGGCGGCGACCTGATCCGTGCTGGAGTCAAGCCCGGGCCGGAACTGGGGCAGCTTCTCAACTCCGCCCTCGACGCCGTGATCGAAGATAACATCACCAACGAGCGCGAAGCTCTTTTGGTCCATCTCAACTTGAATTAGCTACCTAGTTTACCTGCGTGTTCCATAACCTGCCGACAATTTTTCGGCAATTTGGAATTTCTTCTTGCGCTGACGTTTTTTGTCCCGTAATATATTTCCTCGCAGCACGGCAGTGCAGATGTCATGTGGCCCGTTCGTCTAGCGGTTTAGGACGCCGCCCTCTCAAGGCGGAGATCACCAGTTCGAATCTGGTACGGGCTACCACGCATCTGATACCCGGTCTTCCCATGGAAGGTCGGGTTTTTTATTTTCATATAGCCGTCTGCAATTCCCGTTTGAACCAGAGCTTTGCGTTCTGCTTATGGCCCTTACGGGTACAATATCCAAGATATTTTGACTGTTAGAAGGAGTCTCATGACGGAGTCCTCTCAGCATACGTCTAAGCCCCAGGTCGAGGTTGAGGCCTCGGGCGGAGATGACAATAAGAGCGCACGCCGCGGCGCCATCTTTATCGGCGTTGTGCTGGTGGGTTATATCGTCTATCTGGTGGTAACCGGGCAGATGGGGCAGTTCTGGGCCGCTATGTCGAGCGTCCAGGCGCCATGGCTCGTTGTCGCGTGTCTTTGCATGTTCATGTATCTGTTCTTTGGCATTGTGGCCTATGCGATCGCCGTCTGGCTCGACCCATATTCGCCCGTCGGCATCCGCGACCTGATCTCGGTCGAGGCGAGTGGCATCTTCTTTGGCAACCTGACGCCCATGATGATGGGCTCGACTCCCGCCCAGATCTACCGCCTGACCAAAGCGGGCCAAAATGTCGGCGAGGCCGGAGCAACGCAGTTCACGCGCTTTATCGTGTACCAGTTTGGCCTCGTTGCCTGGGGCGCTATCCTACTGCTTGCTCGCATGCCGTTTTTTGCCGAGCGCTATGGCGACATGACGTTGCTGTGCGTCTTTAGCTTTGGTGGGCACTGCTGCATCTTGCTGGGCATCTTCGCCGTCGCGCTCATGCCTAAGACCGTCACGCGCGTCGCCCATTGCATCATCAATTGGCTTGAGCGCATTGGTGTCTCGGCCACTAAGATCGAGGGATGGCGCACGTTTGTCGATGGCGAGATCTACTCCTTCTCCGAGAAGTTCAAGCTTTCAGCCGGACATTTTTCTTCCATGCTGCTCACGGTGGTCATCACCATGCTGCAACTCGCGTTTTTCTACCTCGTGCCGTATTTCCTGATGCTTGCCTTTGGCCACCACGAGGTCGACTTTTTCTCGGTCATGGCCGCGAGCGCCTTTGTCCAGCTGCTGAGCTCTGCGGTCCCCCTGCCCGGTGGAACTGGTGGCGCTGAGGGCGGCTTTGCATTGTTCTTGGGTCATTTCTTTGGGTCGGCTTCGACCGCTGGCTATCTGCTGTGGCGCCTTATTACGTTTATTGCGCCGACCATTTTGGCTGCGCCCCTGCTGGGCCTTAAGAGCGCCCACAACGAGAGCATCCATGCGCGCTGGGATCGCGTGATGCGCAAGCTCGGCCGCACGCCTCAGACGCCCTCTGCGCCCACTAAGCCGCACCCCGCGAATGCTGTTACCGTTGATCCCAAGAAGCAGGCTCAGAAGGCTTCTGGGACCGCTAAGCCGGCTCATAAAGCCTATGTGCGCCAGACAGGCGACGGTATTCGCGTATCTCCGTCGGCGCTCAATAAGAAGAAGCACCCTAAGTCGCAGTAGGGCAGTCGTGCGTTCTTCATGATGCGGGGCATATTTGTGCTGTATGGGGGATAATCCTCTTACGTAGATTATCTCTCATCTGTTGATGAATGCTCGCATATCGAAGGGACACTTCCATGGCAACCAGCAAACCGCGTCTTGACCGCCGCATCGTTCGCAGCCGTAATGCCATCCTTTCCGCTTTCGAGCGCCTGCTCATGGAAAAGCCGCTGGCAGACATTACGGTGAGTGCCATCGCGCGCGAGGCCAATGTCGACCGCAAGACCTTCTACGTGCACTTTGGCACGGTTGACGGCCTGCTCGATGCCATTGCCGTCGATGTGGTGGAGATGATTGTCGACTCGGTCGAGAAAACGCTTGCTTCCATGGACGGCGACACCAACGAGCGCGCTCTTGGCGCGGCGGCGACCTTCTTTAAAACCGTTAACGAGGCACTGTGTAACAACTTGGTGCTCAATCGTCAGCTGATCGAGAACATTCCGCTCGACGACTTTATGGCTCGCCTGCGCGAACCGCTCGAGCACGAGATTGCCGAGCGCGATCTGCTGCCCCAAGGTCTCAAGGACGAGATGTTCGACTACTATCTGGCGTTTTTGCTGTCGGGTATTATCGGTATCTATCGCACGTGGGCGCTGTCTGACGGCTCGGTTCCTATCGAGCGCGTCTCTGAGGTCGCCAACGATCTGACTCTCAATGGTCTGTCGAGTCTGGAATCTCGCTTGGATTAGGCCTAGTTGGGCTCGTCGGCGTGGAAATTCCTGTTCCTGAGGTTCTCCGGCGCCTTGGAGACCTTGCCGGCGTAGGAGCTGTAGCCTGAGGATCCTTAAAAGAAAGTCCAGTTTATCCTTCCCACTCCAATTTTGGAATCCTCCGATGCGCCTTCGCACGCTCGCATGACCTCGATACCATGCGAGCGTGCAAACTCGACGAGCTCTGCGTTGCGGGCGTTTATGGTGCCGAAGGCGGCGGGGCACACGATAAGGCGCGCGCAGTGGACGAGGAGCTCTTTGGCGCGGGCTATGGTTTTATCCCCGATCGGCTCGAAGGCGCGCTCGGCCACGTATTCCGTCGCCAGGTCGCGCGCGAGCTCGCAGTCGATGTCCCCTTCGTGCAGAACGCCCGCGTAGAACGCCTTGCCCTGCCGGATGAGCTGGCGAAACACAGCCGACCCCGTACCTGCGCCGGCGATGACGAACGTGTGCGCATCGCCGTGCGGGCGCCCAATTTCCACGCTGCCGAAGCACTCGTTGAAGGTGCCATATTGAAGGCCGTAGAGCTCGCCAATCGTCTTGCGCGTGAATATGTCCTCGGGTGCGCCGGCGCGGAAGACCCGGCCGTCCTTCACGCAAATCACCTTGTCGGCGCTTTTCTGCGCGAGCTCGAGTTCGTGGATGGACATGATGACAGCCACATTCCGCGATTTCGCAAGGTGGCGAAGTATTCGCAGCAGGTCGATCTGGTAGCGGATATCGAGATACGACGTGGGCTCGTCGAGCACGAGCACACGCGGATTCTGCGCGATGGCGCGTGCGAGCATGACGCGCTGGCGTTGCCCGTCGCTTATCTGCATGAAGTCGCGCTCGGCGAGCTCTTCCACATGTGCGGTTTTCATGGCCTCATCGACCCGACTATGGTCGTCGGGCGAGAGTGTGCCCATTCGCCCGGTGTAGGGATGCCTTCCCGCCTCTACGATATCGCGGCAGGTGAGGAGCTCGGTCCGGGGGCGATCTGTCAGCATAACGGCAAGGTTCCTTGCGAACTCTGCCGTCTTCCATCGGGAAATCTCCCGCCCGTCGAGCTCGACCGCGCCGGCAAGCGGTGCCAGATGGCGTGTGATGGTTTTCAAGATGGTCGACTTGCCCGAGCCGTTCGGCCCGATGAGCGCCACGACGTCGCCCGCGCGAACCTCCAGATCGACGCCTTCGACTACGACCTTCTTGTCGTAGCCAGCCGACAGGTCGCTTATGCGGAAAAGCGGTGCTCCGTCAGCCTGCGTTTCGACCGGGGTTTCGAGGTTCGACTTCGCTCGGAGGAGGCGTTCCGCGCGCAGTTCCGCACGAGCCGAAAGTGCCTTCTGGAGCTTTCGTGCGAGCTCAGGACTGTCTAAGCATGGAATGTCCCCTCCGAGCGTTTTGGGCCGTGGCACGAATTCCCCCATCTACCTCACCCGCTTCTTCAACATGAGCGCGATAACCACCGGCGCGCCGAAGATGGCGGTGACGGCGCTAATGGAAAGCTCGACGGGAGAGAACAGCGTGCGCGCGATCAAATCGCAGCCCGCGCAGAAGATGGCGCCTCCCAAGAAGCACGCAGGAATCACGCGGATGGGCTTCGACGACTTTAGCGCCGACTTAACGAGATGCGGAACCGCGATGCCTACGAACGACACCGGACCGGCAAACGCGGTCACGCAGGCGGAGAGCATGCTCGCTAGAAGAACGAGCACCACGCGGAAGCGTGCGACGTTCACGCCGACGCTTTTCGCGTAGGCTTCTCCCAGCTGGAAGGCGGAAAGGGGCTTCGATATCGCGAATACGCATGCGCTCACGGTGATCACCACGACCGCGATGACCGCGACGTCGTCCCAGCTCGAACCCGAGAAACTACCCAAAGACCAGTTGTGCAGGTTTACGATGGACTGGTCGTCGGCGAAGGCGATGAGGAAGTTCGTCGCCGCCGAGCAGATGTATCCCACCATGACGCCCGCCACGATGAGCATGGCCATGGAACTTATGCGCCGTGCGATGAGGAGCACGAAGCCGATGGTGATAAGCGAGCCCAGAAACGCTGCGGCCACCATGGCCGGCGAGGACATGGCCTGGTTCGCGCCCAGAAGTACGATCATCGTAAGCGCGACGACGAACTTTGCGCCCGAGGAGACGCCCAAGATGAACGGGTCGGCGATGGGGTTGTTGAAAAACGTCTGCAGTAGGAACCCGGAAAGCGAAAGTGCCCCGCCGAGAAGCACGGCTGAAAGCACGCGCGGCAGGCGAATCTCCCAGATGACCTGGCTTTCCATGGAATTGGCCGCGCCGCCCGAAAGGATGCCGGGGATGTGGTCTGCTGGCACGAGCACGCTCCCGATGCACAGGTTGGCCCCGACGAGCACGATGAGGGCGACAGCGAGCAGCGCCGTCACGACGCGACACCGCGCGGCGCGCCCCGATTCGTCGTATGCCATGGAAAGTCGGCTTCTCATGGTGCTAGCCGAGCTTCCTCAGATAATGGAAGTTGCTCGCGTCATCGCCGGTGAACGCCCCGTGCAGCTCGTCGATAATGTCGGCGGTGGAAGTCATCTGCTGGTACATGTCGGCGTTTGTGACCCAGACGTTGCCGTTCTTCACGGCTTTGAACTGCGACAATAGCGCGTTTTTGCCTACGAAGTCGTTCAAGGTGGCAACCGATTCGTCGATGGTGCCGTTGTAGACGATAATGTCGGCATCCTTCGCCGTCGCGTAGAAGCGCTCCATTTCGAGCGTTACTGACGAACCTGACGTCGACGCCGTCTGCGCGTCATCGAGCGCGTAGTTGCCGCCTGCAAGCTCGATCATCTGCGCCACGTAGTCGCCCGCCCGCCGCGTGACGGCGGCCCCGTTCGAGTTAATGTAGAAATACGCCACGGTTTTACCTGACGACGCGAGCCCCGACGTTTGCTCGACGCGGGCCTTCTGCTCGTTGAACAGGTGCGCGGCCTCGTCTTCCTTGTCGAACAGGACGCCGAAAAGCTTAATCCACTCGACGCGCCCGAGTGCTTCGGGCTCGCTCGACGACTGTTCGGTGAGCACGACGAGCCCGAGTTTCTGCAGCTTTTCCTTTACATCCGGTGTGTGGTTGATCATGGTGTTCTCGATGGCGAGCGTGCAGCCCGAGGCCGATATTCGCTCGTAGTCGGGCGCGCTGTACTTGCCGCCGTAGGCGATCGCCCCACTTTCGAGTGCGCTTTTGAAGCCCGCGACCGAGCAATCGTCGGCCTTCGTGCCCGACATGATGATATTGTCGTTCGCATCGAGCGCGTCGACCAGGCACATCGTCGCCGACGACACGAGGTACACCTTGTCGGCGGGGCGCCTTATGACCGCGATGTCGGAGCTCAACCCATCAGGTACCTTCGCATCTTGCGGCACCACGAGGAAGCGCTCCCCGTTCGAAATGCAGATAAGCCGCAGGCCGCCTTCGAACTCGTCGACAGTGAAGTGCTCGGCGTATTCAAGCTGAAGCGTCCCCGTCGGCTTCCAGCCGCAGCCCAAATCGGCGTTGTGGAAGTCGGCCGCGGCGCTTGAAGCCGTTCCCGCAGGGGAGCCGCCGCTTGCTTCGTCGCCCGATTTCTCCTTCATGGTGGATGAATCGAAGCGGAGCGTGTAGTCGATGGTGTGCGGCGTCGACATGGCGACGGTCTCGGCCGACACGGCGATGTCCTCGTCGAGCGTGACGGGTATCTCGAACGTGGAGTTGCCGCCGTCGTTTACGGGCGCGTAGTCCACGCCGTTGACGGTCATTTTGTCGTAGTTCGAACTCGACCATGTGATGGTCGCGGTGTAGGTGTCGCCATCCTTCACAATTGTGGTGGGTGAGGCGATGCTTGCGCGCCCTGACCCGCCGGAGAGTGAGACGCTCACAGTGTATTCCTGAGAGCCTGCCGTGCCACCGGTCGCGTTCGGGCTCGCACTGCACCCCGCGAAGGGAAGCGCGAGCAGGGCGACGAGAACGCAGGCGATCGCGCGCACCGCGATGCTGCGGCGCTTTCTGTTTTCCCCCTTGGGAAGAATCGACCGCATGGCGTTACTTCAGTGCGTCGGCGCGCAGATCGACGCCGGCGGATTCGAACACGAGCGTGCGGTCGTACCACTGCTCTTTTCTAATACTCCACGCGGCGCAGGCGGTGTCCTCGTCGAGCGCTTCGACGGGCACGTCGTAGGTGTACTTGCCTTCCGCGTTTTCCACATAGGGGATGAAGTCGGCCTCGCTCGCGGCGGCAGCCTCGTCGCCCGTGCCCATGAAGAGCTTGCCGTAGCCCGTGCCGGAAAGCGTCATCACGCAGTGCATGGAGCCGTTTTCCACGATGAGCTGGGCGTCCACAATCCTGAACATGTTCGAGCTGGAATCTACGGTGATCGGATAGGTGCCGTCGGCCACCTTGTCGGCGGTGATGGGGGCAGCGCTTGCGTCCTCGGGCGCATCGGCCGCCTGTTCGGTTTTTTCCTGGGAATCGGCATCGCTTGCCTTTGCGCTGTCGATTGAATTTCCGCCGCAGCCGGCGAGCGAGAACGCGAAAAGCGCCGCCGACAGGGCGAAGGCGAGGGTTTTCTTCAACATGAAGGGGTTCCTTTCAATCGCTTCGACCGCCCGCGCCGTGCGGTGGGCGGGCGGGATGCGAATGCAACGGGCATGCGCCGTCAGTCGGGGAAGGCGCATGCCCGTTGCACGGGGACGCGACCGGCGCTCCCGTGCGCGGCGAGTTTACAGCTTGGCGATGGCGTCGTCCACGTGCGAGACGTAGATGTCGTCGACCGCGACGTTCTGTCCCAGACCCTGGAGCAGGCACGTCACTTCGAAGCCGGCGGCCACGAACTTCGCAGCCCAGCTGTCGGGGTCGGTCTCGTCTGCCATGTCGTTGTTCGCGTGGTCGCCCGCGACCACCATGAACGGCGCGAGCACGGCCTTCTTGTAGCCTGCGGCGCTCGCGGCGGCGATAACATCCTCGCAGGTCGGTTCAGCCTCGACGGTGCCGACGAAGAACTGCGTCAAGCCCTCGTTCTTAAACACTTCCTGCATCTTGGCATAGTCGGCGTTGGAATCGGCTTCGGTGCCGTGGCCCATGAGGCACAGCGCCGTCTTGCCGTCGTCGAAGGACGCCATGTTCTCCTTAATGGCTGCGGCCACCTTCTTGTAGTCGTCGTCGGAGGTGAGCAGCGGGTCGCCGAGCGAGATTTTGTCGAACTTGTCGGCGTACTTGTCGAGCTCGTCTTTCACGTCGGTGTATTCCAGGCCACCCATGAGATGCGTCGGCTGCACGACGATTTCCTTCACGCCGTCTTCCACGCAGCGGTCGAGCGCCTCGGTCATGTTGTCGATCGTGATGCCGTCGCGCTTCTTCAGCTTGTCGATGATGATCTGCGCGGTGAAGGCGCGGCGGATGTCGTAGTCCTGCCAGTACTTCTCGCGGATAGCGTCTTCGATGGCGCCGATGGTGATGTGGCGCGAGTCGTTGTAGCTCGTGCCGAAGCTCGTGACGAGGATGACCGGCTTCACGGCCTTCTCCTTTTCACTCGATTTTTCGGAACTTGCGGAGGTGTTGGAGCAGCCCGCGAGCGCGACTCCGGCGAGCGCGACGGCTCCGGTTGCTGCGGCGCTCATGAAGCCGCGGCGTGACATCTGGTCGGACATGGTTTTTCCTTTCCTCGGTTTGCCGGTCCCCCGGCGACAGTTGCTTGTCGGCACAAGCGAAAGAAAAGCGCACCCCTCGGGGTTCACAAGGAGCTAACGCCACGGCGATGCCGTGAGGAAAAGGCGAAGCAGTCTGGCTTGGGGCGCGAGGCGGTTCGCCCGCGCGTCCTATACAGTAATGTCCCTTGCCCAGGATTCCCACCTGGTTCCCTCCGCAAGCCAGCGCGGGCTGTGCGGGCGCCGCGCCGGTCATTTCCTTTTATCCGATTGTCATATGCTCGTTGCCGAAACTTTTACTATGATAGTGGGCACTTGTGAACGTGTCAAAGCCCAGGGCGGGCGGCATTGCGCCTCCTGCCTGCGTATTTGCGCCCATTGCTGCCGCAGGCGCCGTGTTTTGCCCGCTGCGCGAATGGCGGCGTAAACGGTTGCGATGAGAAACGGGAAGGAAGGCTCGGATGATTCATATCGTTGGCGCAGGCTCGGGCGCCGCCGACCTTATCACGCTGCGCGGGGCGCGCCTTCTGCGCGCGGCCGACGTGGTCGTTTGGGCGGGGAGCCTTGTGAACCCCGAGCTGCTCGCTGAGTGCAAGGAATCCTGCGTCGTCTACGACAGCGCGCACATGACCTTGGAGGAAGTGTTCGACGTGATGTGCGCGGCGGATGCACGGGGCGAGGAAGTGGTGCGCCTGCACACGGGCGACCCGTGCCTGTACGGCGCCATCCAGGAGCAGATGGACGCGCTCGACGCGCGCGGCGTGGACTACGAGGTGGTGCCCGGCGTGTCGAGCTTTTGCGGTGCCGCGGCGGCGCTTCGCCAGGAATACACGCTGCCGGGAATCAGCCAGTCGGTCGTGATCACGCGGCTTTCCGGGCGCACCCCCATGCCCGCGGGCGAGGGCATGCGCACCATGGCGGAAAGCGGCTCGACTATGGTCATCTTCCTGAGCTCGGGTATGCTCGCCGAGCTTTCCGCCGAGCTTTTGGCCGCGGGCCGCAGCTCCGATGAGCCGGCGGCGCTCGTGTACAAGGCGACCTGGCCTGAGGAGCGCGTGGTGCGCTGCACAGTGGGCACGCTCGCCGATGCGGGCGCGCGAGAGGGCATCGACCGCACGGCGCTCGTGGTGGTGGGCCGCGTGCTCGGAGCTCGCGGCGGGCTTGCGCACAACGGTGCGCAAGCGGGGTCGTACGAGCGCAGCAAGCTTTACGACCCTTCGTTTGCCACGGGGTATCGGAAGGCGAGTAGCTAGCGTGGCCTTCGAGCACTACATATATACCGGGACGACCCGCCTGCGCTGCGGCTACACCACGGGGAGCTGCGCCGCGCTCGCGGCGAAGGCGGCCTGCGAGATGCTCTTGTCACGAAAGCCCGTCGGCCGCGTGTCGGTCGTCACCCCCGTCGGGCTGCCCGTCGAGACGGATGTGGTCGACGCATGCATCGGCGAGGGGTGCGCCCAGTGCGCCGTGCGAAAGGACGCAGGCGACGATGCCGATGTGACCGACGGCGTGCTCGTGTACGCGCGCGTGGAACATGCGGGGTCGGGCGCGGGCACTGCGGGCGGCAAGGGCGTGCCCGCGCGCGAATCGGAAGTTTCCGTCGATGGCGGCGTGGGCGTGGGGCGCGTGACGTTGCCCGGGCTCGAGCAGCCGGTGGGGGCGGCCGCCATCAACGCGACGCCGCGCGCGATGATCGCTTCGGCGGTGCGCGAGGTGTGCGCCGCACACGGCTTTTCTGGAAACATTGCTGTGACGATTTCGGTACCCGAGGGTGTTGCCCTTGCCAAAAAGACCTTCAACCCGCACCTGGGGATAGAGGGCGGCATCTCCATCCTGGGCACGACGGGCATCGTCGAGCCGCGCAGCCTCGCTGCCTTGCGCGACAGCATCGAGCTCGAGATCCGGCAGCATGCGGCTATGGGGCGGCGCGGAGTCGTGCTCACGCCCGGCAACTACGGCGCGCAGTTCATCTCGGGGCATTTCCACCTAAACGGTGCGCCGGTGGTCTTCATCTCCAACTTCGTGGGCGATGCGATTGATTGCTGCGTTCGCGAGGGATTTACCAATGTCCTTCTTGTGGGACACATCGGCAAGCTGGTGAAGGTCGCGGGCGGCATCATGGACACCCATTCGCGTACCGCCGACTGCCGCGCGGAGATTCTGGCCGCCCACGCGGCCTTGGCCGGCGCGGGCGCGAAGACCGTGCGCGAGATCATGTCGTCGGTCACGACCACGGCGGCGCTCGAGGTAATCGAGGCCGTCGGCGTGGGGGACGCTGCGCGCGCTTCGCTCGCTGCGGCAATCGAGGACAGGTTGCGCCGCCGCGCGGCGGGCGCATGCGACATCGCCGCGGTCGTGTTCGACGCCGAGCGCCGCGAGCTTTTCCGCACGTCGGGCGCCGATGCAGTTATCGGGGAATTGGGGGCGACGTATGAGTAAAGGCGTGCTGTGCGGGGTGCGCCGCGCAATCGGCTGGCCGGGGACGAAGGTGGTCATGAAGGCGCGCCGCTCGCTTGCGGACACGAAGCGCATCCTTCGCGAGGAGGGCGCCTTCGACGGTGCCGAGCTCGTAGAGGACTGTGGGCTTCCGGGCGAGCGCGTGTACCGCTCGCTCGACGATGTGCCCGATCGGGGCAGCTACTTCTCGACGATGGTGGTGCGCTAGATGAGGGTTTCCTGCATAGCGTTCACTGAGAGGGGGTATGCGTTGGCGGAGCGCACCGCACGCGCGCTTTCCGATTGCGCGCAGACAGGTGAAGATGACCCTGGCTGGGACGTTTCCGTTTCGCGCGGGTTCGGCGAGGGGAAGGTCGACCTGCGCGCATGGACGGCGCTCGCGTGGGAAGCGTCGGACGCGCTTCTGTTCGTGGGCGCGGCGGGCATCGCCGTGCGGGCTATCGCGCCGTATGTCGCCTCGAAGGCAAACGATCCCGCGGTTGTGGCGATCGACGAGGCGGGGCGCTTTGCCGTCCCGCTTTTGTCGGGGCATTTGGGCGGTGCGAACGAGCTGGCGCAAACTGTGGCACGCGTGGCAGGGGTCATCCCCGTCATCACCACGGCGACTGACGTCCGCGGCGTGTGGGCGGTGGATACGTGGGCGCGCCGTGTGGGGCTCGCCGTTTCGAATCCCGAGGCCATCAAGCGAGTGTCAGCGCGGCTGCTTTCGGGCGGGCGCGTGGCGCTCTATTCCGACATGCCGATTTCGGGACAGCCGCCTGAGGGGGTTGACATTGCGTCAGACCGCGCTCGGGCCGATATCGTCGTGTCGCCGTTCGCTGGCGCGAACGCAGGTGCGTCCGTTTGCGCGGCGGAGACAACGGGCGAGGTCGTGCTCGCCGGTGAGACGGGGAAGCCGGCGGGCGTGCGGGCGCAGGCGCCTGCGTCCGAGCCGCTTCGCCTTGTCGTGCCCTGCATCGTTGCGGGTATAGGGTGCCGTCGCGGTGCGTGCGCCGAAGCGATCGGGGAGGCGTTTCTTCTCGCGTGCGGGCAGGCGGGCATCTCGCCTTCGGCCGTGCGCGAGGTGGCGACGATCGACGTGAAGGCGCACGAGGAGGGTCTGCTCGCCTTCTGCCGCGCGCGCAATATCCCGCTTGCGACGTATTCCGCAGAGGAGTTGTCGCAGGTCGAAGGCAGCGTTTCGCCATCTGATTTCGTGCGCGCGACGGTGGGGGTCGACAACGTGTGCGAGCGCGCGGCGCTCGCGGACGGGGGCAAACTTATCTTCCCGAAGCTCGCTCACGTCGGCGTGACCGTCGCGTTTTCCAAGGTAACTATCGAACTTTCGTTTAAGGAGCGGTGATGGGAAAGCTCTTCGTGGTGGGGATCGGCCCGGGCGGCCCCGACGGCATGACGATTGCGGCCCGGCGCGCGCTCGAGGCGGCCGACATCGTTGTGGGGTACACGAAATACGTGGAGCTCGCGCTCGCCGCCGTGCCCGACGCGGCGCATCTCGCGACGCCGATGATGCACGAGGTCGAACGGTGCCGCCTGGCGCTTTCGCGCGCGCAGAGCGGAGAAGCCGTGGCGCTCGTGTGCAGCGGTGACGCGGGCGTGTACGGCATGGCGAGCCCCGTGCTGGAGCTTGCGGAGGACTACCCCGATGTAGACGTGGAAGTTATCGCCGGGGCCACCGCGGCTCAGAGCGGGTCGGCGGTGCTCGGCGCCCCGCTTGCCCACGACTTCGCGGTCGTGTCGCTCTCCGACCTGCTCACGCCGTGGGAGGTCATCGAGCGCAGGCTCGCCGCCGTGGCGAGCGCCGACTTCTGCATCTGTTTGTACAACCCGCGCAGCAGAAAGCGCGCCGACAGGCTCTCGCGCGCGGCGAAGATTATGCTCGAATGGAAGGCCCCCGACACGCTCTGCGGCTGGGTACGCAACATCGGGCGCGAGGGACAGCAGTCGGGCATGTGCAGGCTCTCTGAGCTGGGGGAGATCGACGCCGACATGTTCACCACCGTGTTCGTCGGCAACGCGGACACGAAGCGCGTAGACGGCCGTATGGTCACGCCGCGCGGGTATCGGGAGATTCCATGCGAAAGGTAACGATCATCGGGGCGGGGCCCGGAAACCCCGACTTGCTCTCGCGCGCGGCGCTCGACGCGATCGACATCGCCGACGTGGTCATCGGCGCTCATCGCGCGCTTGCCGGCATCGACGTGCCGCCCGACGTGGTGAGATGCGAGCTCGTGAAGACGGCGGACATTGTCGCCGCGCTCACCGATGCGGCGTCGTGGCAGCGCGCCGTGGTCGTGATGACGGGCGATGTGGGGCTGTTCAGCGGCGCGCGCCGCCTGGTGGAGGCGCTCTCCGGCGACGCACAGGTGGACGTGCGCGTCATTCCCGGCATAAGCTCAGCGTCGTATCTCGCCGCGCGCCTTGCGCGTCCATGGCAGGATTGGCGCTTCGTGAGCGCTCACGGCGTGGCGTGCGACATCGTGGCCGAGGCCGAGCGCGCAGGTGAGCTCTTCCTCGCCACGTCGGGTGGGGAAGACCCCTCGCGGCTTTCGGGCGAGCTTGTGCAGGCGGGCTTCTGGGACGCGCGCGTGACGGTGGCCGAGCGCCTGTCGTACCCCGATGAGTGCATCACCTGCGCGACCGCAAGTGAAATCGCAGGTCAGACGTTCGACGACTTGAACGTGATGCTTATCGAGTTCGCAGGCGGCGCCGGGTCGCCCGCTGGCTCTAGCGCAGCCTCCGAGGCGCCGGCCGGCGCGTCTGCGCCCGCGGCGGCTTCTTCCGCGGCGGACTCTGCGGGCGCATCCCGCGCCGCGAGTTCCCGCTGGCCGTACGCTTCCTCGGGCATTCCCGACGAGCTCTTCATCCGCGGCGACGTTCCCATGACCAAGCAGGAGGTGCGCGCCGTCGCGCTCGCGAAGCTGCGCCTTACCGCGACCGACACCGTGTGGGACGTCGGCGCCGGCACGGGGAGCGTATCGATCGAGGCAGCGCTCGTCGCGCGAGCGGGGTCGGTATGGGCGGTCGAGCGCAACGCGGCCGGCGTGCGGCTCATCCGAGAGAACGCGGATGCATTCGGGTGCGGCAACGTGCATGCGGTCCCCGGCGTTGCCCCCGAAGCGCTCGCGAAACTGCCCGTCCCCGACGCCGTGTTCGTCGGCGGGAGCGCGGGCGAGCTTCTCTCCATCGTGGAGGCGGCGCTCGAGAAGAACTCGCAGGTCCGCCTGTGCGTGCCATGCGTCACCGTTGAGACGCTCACCGAGGCGTGCGCGCTCCTCTTGGGTTCGCGCTTTAAGGGGTTCGAGGCGTGCCAGGTGTCGGCCGCCCGCGCCGAGGCTGTAGGCTCGCACCATCTTATGAAGGCGCAAAACCCCGTGTTCCTCGTCAGCGCGCGTGGTGCGGGCGCGGATGCCGAGGAGCTTGCCGAAGTCGGCGCGCTTGCTGAGTCGCCTTTCGGGGAGGACCCCTCTACCGAGGGGAACCCATCCGATGAGGTGGTCTCGCTTGCTAACTGCAACGCCGCAGGTGGGGAAGGCGGCGCCCGGTGAGCACGACCATCCCGCGCTTCATGGTCGCTGCGCCCTCGAGCGGGAGCGGCAAGACGGTCGTTACGTGCGCGCTCCTGCGCGCGCTCGCGCGCCGCGGCCTCGCATGCGCGGCCTTCAAATGCGGCCCCGACTACATTGATCCGCTCTTTCATCGTCGCGTCGTGGGCGCGCGCTCGGGCAACTTAGACGGCTTCTTCACCGACGCCCCGACGCTGCGCGCCCTGCTCGCACGCGGCGCCGCGGGCGCGGATGTCGCGGTGCTCGAGGGGGTCATGGGCTTCTACGACGGCATGGCGCCCGGCGTGGCCGACGCGAGCAGCTACCAGGTTGCGCGCGACACGGAAACGCCGGTCGTTTTAGTGGTGAACGGGCGCGGGGCGTCTTTATCGCTCGCCGCCGTAATTCGCGGCATTGCCGAGTTCCTGCCTTGTGCGAACGTGCGCGGCGTCGTGCTGAACAAGACGAGCGCCGCTGCCTGCGCCTACGCGGCGCCTGCGATTGAGAAGCACACGGGCGTCGCGGTTTTGGGTAATAATCCCGCCGACGAGGCGTTCTCGCTCGAAAGCCGGCATCTGGGGCTTGTGACCGCCGACGAGGTCGAGCAGCTCTCCGCGCGCATCGACAAGATGGCCGAGCTGGTGGAAAAGAGCGTCGACGTCGACCGCTTGCTCGAAATAGCGGCGACGGCACCCGATATCCGCGAGGAACCTTACCGGTTGGAGCCGATCGCGGGAGCGCGGCCCATCGTCGCCGTCGCGCGTGACGAGGCGTTCTCGTTCTACTACGAGGAGAACCTGCGCGTGCTCGAGGACCTGGGTTGCGAGCTGGCCTTTTTCAGCCCTCTGTGTGATAGCGAGTTGCCCCGGGGGACAAGCGCCCTCTATCTGGGGGGCGGCTACCCGGAGCTCAGTGCGCGGCAGCTCTCCGAGAACGCGCCGATGCGCGAGGCGGTGCGGCGCGCGGTGGAATCCGGCATGCCGACGGTCGCCGAATGCGGTGGGTTTTTGTACCTGCAGCGCGAAATCGCCGATAGCGAGGGGCGGCGCTGGCCTGTTGCGGGCGCCCTTGAGGGCGCAAGCGAGAACGGGGGAAGGCTGTCCCATTTCGGGTACGTGGAGCTCGCTTCCCAACGCGACGGGCTCTACGGGCCGCGCGGCACACGCATCCGCGCGCACGAGTTCCACTACTGGCAGTCCACCTGCCCGGGCGGCGACTTCTGGGCGCAGAAGCCCCGGCGCGACAAGGGCTGGCCGTGCATGACGACCACCCCGTCCCTGGTGGCGGGCTTCCCGCATGTGTACTATCCTGCTAACCCCGACGTTGCGCGCGCGTTTGCATCTGCCGCAGCGTCGTTCGCAGAGAGGAGACGGCATGGCTGAAGCAACCGAAACCGCGCTTGCCTGCATCCGCGAGGAAGTCGAGCGCGCGTTCTCGTCGGCGCCGGGTGCCGTGCTCGAAGCCGCGCTCTCCCGGATCGCGCCCGCAGACGAGTGCGCCCGCGCCGCCGCGTACGCCGCGTGGGACTCCATCGCGCACCCCTTGGGGGGATTGGGCGACTTTGAAGACGCCGTCGCGTGTATCGCCGCAGCTCAGGGGAGCGCCGAGGTGGCCGAGTTCCCCCGTGCGCTCGCGGTATTCTTCTCCGACAACGGGGTCGTTGCCGAAGGCGTGTCGCAAAGCGGGCAAGACGTGACGCGAGCCGTCGCGCGCAACATGTGCGAGGGGGCCACGAGCGCCTGCCGCATGGCGGCGTTCGCGGGTGCCGAGGTCGTGCCCATCGACGTGGGTATGGCCCGGGGCATAGAAGACGCGCGCATGGTGCGCGCGAACGTGCGGCGGGGGAGCGGCAACATCGCGCATGGCCCCGCTATGTCTCGTGATGGGGCCGTGCGCGCGATCGAGGTCGGAATCGCCGTCGCGTGCGGGCTTGCCCGCGCCGGCGTGCGCCTTCTCGCCGCGGGCGAGATGGGCATCGGCAACACGACCACCTCGGCGGCGGTGGCCGCAGTGCTCATCCGGGCGGACGCGCGTAGCCTCGTCGGGCGCGGCGCGGGGCTCTCGGACGCCTCGCTCGCGCGCAAGCGCGACGTGGTCGAGCGCGCTATCGACGCGAACTCGCCCGATCCCGCCGACTCGATCGACGTGCTCTCGAAGGTGGGCGGCTTCGACATCGCGGCGATGTGCGGTTTCTACCTGGGGGCCGCGGCCTCGAAGGCGCCGGCGCTCCTCGACGGGGTCATATCCTGCACGGCGGCCCTGTGCGCGGCGCGCCTGTGCCCCAACGCCTTGGGCTACCTCGTGGGCACCCACGCATCAAGCGAACCCGCAAGCCAGGAGCTCCTTCGCGAGCTCGGCATAAAGGCACCCCTCGACGCAGGCATGCACTTGGGCGAGGGCGCGGGCGCCATGGCGTATCTGCCCCTTCTGGATTCGGCGCTGCGCGTGTACCGGGATGGGAAGACGTTCACGGCGACTGGCATGGCTGCTTACGAGCATTTCGAGGCCGGGAAATGACGGTGACGCTCGTTATCGGCGCCGCCGCGAGCGGCAAGAGCGCCTACGCCGAGTCCCTGTGCCTCGGGCACGACGGCCCACGCGTGTACCTGGCAACGATGGAGCCCTTCGGGGAAGAGGGCGCCCGTCGCATCGCGCGCCATCGGGCGCTGCGCGAGGGCAAGGGGTTTTCTACCCTCGAGCGCACGCGTGACGTGGGCGCCGCAGTGCCCGGGCTTCCGCGCGGCTGCACGCTTCTTTTGGAGGACGTGGGCAACCTGGTTGCGAACGAGCTCTTCGCGGAAGGCGGCTTGTCCCCACGTGAACCCGACGCCGCGGCGCGCGAGGTGCTCGGAGGCATCGAACGGCTCGCTCAAGCCGCTGCGTATACGGTGGTGGTCACCGTCGACGTGTTCGCCGATGGGATACGCTATGATGAGGGGTCCGAGGCATGGAGGCGCGCACTCGCGCGCGTGAACGCGGGCGTGGCGGCGCTGGCCGACCGCGCAGTCGAAGTGGTATGCGGGATTCCCGTGTGGATGAAAGGCGAAGGACCTACAAGGTGAAGATAACGGAGGCGATCGGCGCGGCGTTCGGAACGTTCTCGCGCATCCCCGTCCCGAAATCGGTCTGGACCGATTTCGGATTAACCCATGCGCTTGCCGCGTTCCCCCTAGTGGGCCTTGCGGAAGGCTTCCTCATGACGGCGTGGGGGCACGTGGCGAACTTGCTCGGCGTGCCCGCGACCATCGTCGCGGCCGTGCTCGTGGCGCTGCCTGTGGCGGTGACGGGAGGCATCCACCTAGACGGGCTCTGCGACACCTCCGATGCGCTTGCAAGTTGGGCCCCGCGCGAGCGAAAGCTCGAGATCATGCACGACCCGCGGGCGGGCGCCTTCGGGGTCATCGGTGTTGTTGTGTACCTTATTCTGCAGTTTTCCCTGTTCACCGCGCTGCCGCTTACGGCGGGGGCGTTCCTCGCGCTTCTGTGCTCGCTCGTGTTCTCCCGCGCGCTTTCGGGGCTCGCCGTAGAATGCTGGCCTGCCGCGCGGGCGGACGGCATGGCCGCGGGACTCTCGCCTGCTAAGAAGCGCGCGGCGATCGTCGTGCCGCTTTGCGCTTTCGCTGCGGCTTCGGCTGCAGGGATGGTCGCGTGCGCTCAGGCCGTCGGCGCCCTTATGGCGGTGGCGGGGCTTTTGGCGCTCGCGTGGTACCGTCATGTTGCCCTGTCCCGCTTCGGCGGGGTGACGGGGGATTTGGCCGGATGGTTTCTGCAATGGGCCGAGCTCGCGATGCTTGCCATGCTGGTGGCGGGGGGTATGCTCCTATGATTCTCGTGGTAGGTGGCGCGCATTCGGGGAAGAGGACCTTCGTGCGCGAAAAGCTCGGGTTCGCGGCGGACGATTTCGTCGACGCGGCGCAGCTTGCGGAGGGCGGCGTGCCCGCGGCTTTTGCCGGCCGTGTCGCGTACCGTGCTGAGGAACTCGTACGCGCGCTCGACGCTGACCGGGCGCTCGAGCGGCTGATCGGCTTCGACGCAGTGATTCTGCCCTTGGTCGGCTCGGGGGTCGTCCCCATGCGTGCGGAAGACGCCCAATGGCGCGAGCGCGCGGGGCGCCTGGGATGCGCGCTTGCTGCGCGCGCCGACGTCGTCGTGCGCATGACGTGCGGGATTCCCCAGGTCATCAAAGGAAACCTTGCCGATGCGCCTCGAGGGACGCAGGGCGCGGGCGCGCCTTTGGAAGTCGTCTTCGTGCGCCATGGTGCCACGGCGGGCACGGAAGACCATCGCTACAGCGGGGCGGGCACCGACGAGCCCCTGTCGAGCGCGGGCGAGCGCGCTTTGCGCGAGCTCGCGTGCGATCGTGACGTGTTCCGTGTTATCACGAGTGGCATGGCCCGCACCGACCAGACGGCACGCATCCTCTTCCCGAATGCGGAGCTTATGGCATGCCCCGGTCTGCGCGAGATGGATTTCGGTGACTTCGAGGGGCGAAGCGCCGCCGAGCTTAAAGAGGATGCGCGCTACCGCGCCTGGGTAGACTCCTGGTGCGAGACGCGCTGCCCGCATGGCGAGGGCAAGAGCGATTTCACCCGCCGCGTCGTCGCGGCGTTTCGGGAGGCGTGCGAATCGGAGCGCGCCCAGGGGAGTGGGCGCGCCGTCTTCGTCGTTCACGCGGGTACCGTGAAAGCGCTGCTTTCCGAGCTTGCTGTCCCGATAATGGAATACTTCGACGTGCATACCGAGCCGGGCGGCGCATGGGCCGCCACCTGGGATGGACGCTGCCTTCGCGACGTTCGCCCCGCTTCGGGGGGCGATGCCCGGTGATGACGATTCTTGCCGTCGCCGCCGGGTTCGCGGCCGACCTTGTCTTCGGCGACCCGCGCTGGCTTCCCCATCCCGTCGTCGCCATGGGGCGCGCGATCACGTGGGCCGAAGGCCGCCTGCGGGGCGCATTCCCGCAAACGTCCGCGGGCACGCGCGCCGCAGGGCTTGTGCTCGCCGTGGCGCTTCCGCTTACGTGTGGGCTTTTGACCTGGGGAATCCTGCATCTTTGCGGCATGGTTCACCCCGGCTTGCGCTTCGTGGCCGAGGCATGGGCGAGCTATCAGATTCTCGCGGCATGCGAGCTGCGCCGCCAGAGCCTGGCCGTGGCCCGCGCGTTCTCGAAGGGCGGCCTTGTCGCGGCGCGCGAAACCGTCGGGCTCATCGTGGGACGCGACACGTCTGTTCTCGACGAGCAGGGCGTCGCGCGCGCCGCCGTGGAAACGGTGGCGGAGAACGCGAGCGACGGCGTCATCGCGCCGCTTTTCTACCTTATGATCGGGGGTGCGCCCTTGGGCATGGCGTACAAGGCGGTGAATACGCTCGACAGCATGGTGGGTTACAAAAACGAGCGCTACATCGACTTCGGCTGCGCCTCGGCGCGCCTCGACGATGCGGTGAACTGGATTCCCTCGCGCTTATCGGCCCTGCTTATGATCGCCGTGTGCCCGATCGTCGGGCTCGACGCGCGCGGGGCGGCGCGCATCTGGCGCCGCGACAGGCGTCGCCATGCGAGCCCCAACTCGGCGCAGACCGAGTCAGCATGTGCGGGCGCGCTCGGGCTGCGCCTGGCAGGTCCCGCGGTGTATTTCAGCAAGCTCGTTGAGAAACCGACGATAGGCGACGCGTCCCGCGAAATCGAGTGGGGCGACATCGCCCGGGCGACTAGGCTCATGCTCGCCGCGTCCGTATGCGCGCTCGTCGTCTTCGGTGCCGCACGCGCGGCGGTCGTGCTCGCCGTGGGGGCGATGTCATGAGGGAAGACCACGCCGCGTCCCGGGCTGCCGGGGGAATCCTGCGCGCCCGTGCGCATGGGGGTAGCACGCAATCGCTCGGCATCGCTTGCGAAGGGGGCGCCTCCGACCTCATTGACTTCTCGGTGAACGTGAATCCGGCAGGCCCCTCGCCGCGCGCCGTTGCCGCAGCTTGCAAGGCGCTTTCTCGAATCGACGCCTACCCCGATAGGGAAAGCCTCGCCCTCGTTCGCGCCCTAGCGCGTGCCCAGGGCATTCCCGAAGATACTATCGTCTGCGGCGCGGGCGCGTCCGACATCATCTGGCGGCTCGCCGCGGCGGTGCGCCCGAAACGCATCGTCGTGTGCGCGCCGACGTTCTCTGAATATGCGGAGGCGGCATCGTACTACGGCGCATGCGTGCAGGAGTTCCCGCTCTCCGAAGCGGACGACTTCGACGTGCCCGCCTCCTTCGCCCGCGCGATCGAGGGGCCGGGAGACGTGGCGTACCTCTGCAATCCGAACAACCCGACGGGGCGCCTCGTCGACCCCCGCGTAATCGATGCCGCGGCTTGCCGCTGCGAGCAGGTGGGCGCGCTGCTCGTCGTGGACGAGTGCTTTCTCGGATTTGCGCCCGACGCCCGCGAAAGGAGCGTGGCCGCACGCGCCGCGTGTTCGCGCCATGTGGCCGTGCTCTCCGCGTTCACCAAGCTCTACGGAATGGCGGGGTTGCGGTTGGGATATCTGATCAGCGGAAACGCCCAACTCATCGAGGGGATTCGCCGGGCGGGGCAGGCGTGGCCCGTCTCCTCGGTCGCCGAGGCTGCGGGCATCGCCGCCCTGGAGGACGTCGAATACGTCTCGCGCACGCGCGATGTATTGGCGGGCGAGCGAGCGTGGCTTTCCCACGAGCTCTCCTCGCTCGGGCTTTCCGTCGTGCCGTCGGATGCGAACTTCCTTTTAGTCCGCACGCCGGCGAAAGACATCCCCGAGCGCCTGTATAAACAGGGGGTTTTGGTCCGCACGTGCGACTCGTTTTCGGTACTGTCCCGTTTCTGGTGCCGCGTCGCGGTGCGCACGCGCAAGGAGAACGCCCGGCTTGCGATGGCGTTCAGCCGCGCGCTTCGGGCGGAAGGCGCATCGGGCGAAGGCGAACCCGACGAACGGGGCGGCGCTTCTTGCAGCGACGCTATGGCGGGCGCGGATGGCCGAGGCTCGGCGAAGGAGGTCGATACCCGTGGGTAGGGCGAAGCCCATCATGATCCAGGGCACCATGTCGAACGCGGGGAAGAGCCTGCTTGCGGCGGGGCTGTGCCGTGTGCTTTCGCAGGACGGCCTGCGCGTGGCTCCCTTCAAGAGCCAGAACATGGCGCTCAACAGCGGTGTCACGGCCGATGGGCTCGAGATGGGGCGCGCCCAGATCATGCAGGCCGAGGCGTGCGGCATCGCGCCCGACGTGCGCATGAACCCCATCCTTCTCAAGCCCGAAAGCGACCAGCGAAGCCAGCTCATCGTGGCCGGCAAGGCGCAGGGAGCCTTCGCTGCGAGGGACTACTTCGCGCGAAAGAAGGCGCTCATGCCGCAGATTTTGGAGGCGTTCGATTCGCTCGCGGAGGAAAACGACGTCATCGTCATCGAGGGCGCCGGCAGCCCCGTCGAAATCAACCTTGCCGAAAACGACATCGTCAACATGGGGCTCGCGCGCGCCGTGTCCTCCCCCGTGCTGCTCGCGGGCGACATCGACCCAGGTGGGGTGTTTGCCCAGCTCTACGGCACGGTCGCGCTCCTTGCGCCCGAGGATCGCGCGCTTTTGCGGGGGCTTGTGGTGAACAAGTTCCGCGGCGATGTGGAAATCCTGCGCCCGGGTTTGGCCCCGCTCGAGAAGATGTGCGGGGTTCCCGTCGTGGGGGTCGTGCCGTATCTTACGCTCGACCTGGACGACGAGGACTCGCTCGCGCCGCGCCTATCTGCCCGCGAGGCGCGCGGCGTCATCGACGTCGCCGTCGTGCGCCTTCCGCATCTGTCGAACTTCACCGACTTCGACCCGCTTTCGCGCGTGCCCGGCGTGGGCGTGCGCTACGTTTCCTCGACGACCGATCTGGGCCGGCCCGACCTGGTGGTGCTCCCCGGCTCGAAGACCACGCTCGACGACGCGCGCTGGCTTGCGGCTAGCGGCATCGGAGCCTGTGTACGCGCGCTTTCGGGCGCGGGCACGCCGGTGCTCGGCATATGCGGAGGCTACCAGCTTTTGGGAGACGAGCTTTCCGACCCGCACGGCAGGGAAGGCGCTGGCACCGCGCGCGGGCTCGGGCTCATCCCTGCAAGTACGGTGTTCAAGGAGGAAAAGCGCCTCGCCCAGTCGGAGCTGCGTATCACGGGCGCCCAAGGCGCGTTCTCGGCGTGGAACGGCATGACGGCGCGCGGGTACGAGATTCACGACGGCGAAACGACCGTCTCCTGCGCCCCTGCGGGCACGATTGGCGGCAAACCAGAAGGCGCGGCCTACGGAAACGTGTTCGGAACCTATCTCCACGGCCTGTTCGACGAACCGGGGGTGGCGCTCGCCCTCGCGCGCTCGCTTGCGCGCATGCGCGGCCTGCCCGAGAGCGTCGTGGGTGCTGCGGGCGAGGCGTCCGCGGCCGATCACCGTGCGCGCGAGTTCGACCGCCTGGCCGACGTCGTGCGCGGGGCGCTCGACATGGAGTATGTCTACCGCATTATCGAGGAGGGCGTATGATCCACGTGTATCATGGCGACGGCAAAGGCAAGACCACGGCGGCGATGGGCCTCGCCCTTCGCATGCTCGCCGCAGGCCGCCGCGTCGTCGTCGTGCAGTTCCTGAAAGACGGCGAAAGCGGGGAGGCGCGCCTGCTCGCCGAGCATTTCGGCGTGCCTGTGTTCGCGGGGAAGGTGTCGGACAAGTTTACCTGGTCGATGACGTCGGAAGAACTTGCCGCGACGTGCGAGCTGCACGATGGGAACCTCGCTTCCGCGCTCGCCGAGCTCGAGGGCGCGCAGGAGGGGCTGCTCGTGCTCGACGAGGCGCTCGACGCGCTTTCGAAGGGGCTTGTCGACGAGGCGCTCGTGGACCGCGCGCTCGATATGTCCGCGCGCGGCGTCGAAGTGGCGCTCACCGGGCGCGCGCCTTCCCGCAAGATCGTGGAGAAGGCCGACTACATAACCGAGATGCGGTGCGAGAAACACCCCTACGCTCAGGGGATATGTGCAAGGGAAGGAGTGGAGTACTAGATGGATTCCAAGGAGATGGCGCCCGGCGACATCGAGCGGCGCAGCTTTGAGATCATCACCGAAGAGCTTGGCGGCCGCACGTTCCCGCCGCTCGAAGAGCCCGTCGTGAAGCGCGTCATCCACACCACTGCCGACTTCTCGTACGCCGATTCCCTCGTGTTCACCCATGATGCGGCGCACTGTGCGCTCGACGCACTGCGCGCAGGGGCCACGGTGCTCACCGACACGAACATGGCGCTCGCAGGCATAAGCAAGCCCGCGCTCGCGAAGCTCGGCTGCAAGGCCGTGTGCTACATGGCCGACCCTGATGTCGCCGCAACGGCGCGCGCCGCGGGCACGACTCGCGCCGTTGCGAGCATGGACAAAGCTTGCGGCATCGAGGGTCCGCTCATCGTGGCCGTCGGCAACGCTCCCACAGCACTTCTGCGCCTCGCCGAGCTCATGGACGCGGGGAAGATCGCGCCCGCGCTCGTCGTTGGGGTGCCGGTCGGGTTTGTGAACGTGGTCGAGGCGAAAGAGGAGCTACTCGCGCGACGCGTGCCGGCCATCGTCGCGAGGGGTCGCAAGGGCGGCTCGACCGTGGCGGCCGCCATTATGAACGCGCTGCTCTACCAGATCACGCGCACGGGTGGCGCGAAGTGACGGCCCCCGCATCCGTGCCGGCGCTGCGCATCTTCGCCGGCACCACCGAGGGCCGCCTTCTGTGCGAATGGGCGAGCGGGGCGGGCATCCCCGCCCGTGCCTATGCGGCAACCGAGTACGGAGGCGAGCTTTTGGGCGAGCTTCCGGGCATCGAGGTGCAGGCGGGCAGGCTCGACGAGGCCGACATGGAGCGCGAGCTTTCCGGCGCGCGCATCGTCGTCGATGCCACGCACCCCTTCGCTACGCTCGCAAGCGGCAACATCCGGGCCGCTTCGCTCGCCGTGGGTGCACGATGCCTGCGCCTTGCGCGCCCGGCCGAGGCGCTGCCCAAAGGCGTCGTGCGGGTCGCGTCGATCGCCTGCGCGGCGCGCTTTCTCTCCGAGAACCCGGGTCGCGCGCTTCTCACGACGGGGAGCAAGGAGCTTGCTCCCTACACGCGTGTCGCCGATTTCGCGGAGCGCTTCTTCGTGCGTGTGCTCCCGCTGCCCGGTGCTATAACGAAGTGCATCGACGCGGGGTTTTCGCCGTCGCACGTCATCGGCATGCAGGGGCCCTTCACCCGCGAGCTCAACGAGGCGATGCTTCGGCAGGTGGGCGCCCAGTGGCTTGTGACCAAGGACTCGGGAACCGTAGGCGGCACGGCCGAGAAGCTCGCCGCCGCGCGCGACGCGGGAGCGCGCTGCATTGTGGTCACCCGTCCCGCCGAGGGAGGCGGGGCCCTTTCGCTTCGGGAAGTGGAAGACGCGCTCTTACGGGAGTTCGCGCGCTAGGCGCTCGTCGCACCTGCGCGCCCTCCCGCCCGCGAGGAGGAGCGCCTCGAGCAAGCTCGAACCGTACAAGACCGTCATCCGCCAATAGCTCGAGGACGACGCCCGGAACTGGCGCAAGCAGCCCTTCAATAAGTTGCCGTGAAATAGTGTCTGTTTTGCTGCTAGATAGCATATTCAGTCCTTATTTCACCGCAACTTGTTGGTGGTGGCTTACTGGTAGCGTAGGCACTCCACCGGGTTGAGCTTTGCCGCGCGGCGAGCGGGGTAGAAGCCAAAGATTACGCCGATGCCGACGGAGACGGCAAAGGCCAGTAGTACCGTGGCGATTGAAAAGCTCGGCGTGATTTGCCCGCTGGCACCGAGCTCGCCGAGAACCCCTGATCCTGCGGCAAACATCGCAAGAGCCCAGGCCAGCAGATAGCCAATCAGGACACCCAACAGTCCGCCGGTGACGCACAGCGCCGAGGACTCGGCCAAGAACTGCGCGGTGATATCGCGACGACTGGCGCCCAGAGCGCGGCGGATGCCGATCTCGCGGATGCGCTCCGTTACGTTGGTAAGCATCATATTCATAATGCCGATACCGCCGACAAGCAGCGAGATGCTGGCGACAGCACCCATGATGAGCGAGAACGCGCTCATAAAGGAGTTGAGTGCATCGATGGCGCTTTTCATGGAGGTCGCCGATACGCTGTCGTACTCATCATCCTCCTCGATGCCCTTCATTGCGCGCACCTTGGACTCGATGGTCTTACAAAGCTCATCCATGTCCGTGCCCTCGGCGGCAAGTGCCGTCACGCTGGGGAATGAAGGATTCTCGTCGCCAAACAGCCCGGAGATGGTTTCGCGTGGCATATACAGCGTGAGCGAGCCCATGGAGTCGCTGCCGCCATCAATCACGCCTACAATCTGCACCTCGCCGTTGGACACCTTGATGGTTTTCCCCAGCGCATCCTGTTCGTTGCCGTAAAGCTGATCGGCGCCGCCGCGGCTGATGAGCGCCACGCGCGAGCCTGATTGGGACTCGGCCTGGGAATAGGTGCGCCCCGCAACGAGCTTGCTGGCCCCCACGGCGTCGAGCATGTCGCTATCGACACCTTGTGCCATGACGGTATAGCTTTTATCGCCGGTCTTGTACTCGGTATACGCGCTGTCGACAATGCCGATCTGCTCTATCTGCGGCACCAGTTTTTGAAGCTTCTCGATGTCCGACTCGGTGAGTTCTTGCGACGAATAGATTTGCACCATGCGTGCCGCATTGAGGCCCAGGCTGTTGACCAAGCTGTTTTGGATGCCGCCGATGAGCGAAGTCATGGCGATAACCGAGGCGATGCCGATGACAATGCCCAGGATGGTGAGCAGGCTGCGCCCCTTGTTGGCTTCGAGCGAGTGAAGTGCTTCCTGGATGAGATCGCGGGCGCTCATGCCATCTCTCCTTTCGGCGGGTTGGCGGAGGCGGAAATCATGGGCAGGCTATCTACGGCGCTGCGCAGGGTCCGCGGTGCATGTGGAATATACGCGCCGTCGTGAATGCGACCGTCGCGGATGGTCACGGCACGGTCGGCCTCGGCGGCGATGCCGGGGTCGTGTGTGATGAGCACGATGGTTTTGCCGCGCTCCTGGAGCTTATGGAAGGTCTCCATCACAAGCGCTCCGGTAGCGGAGTCCAGGTTTCCCGTCGGCTCGTCGGCCAGGATGATGGGCGGGTCATTGACGAGGGCGCGCGCGATGGCGACACGCTGCATCTGGCCGCCCGAGAGCTCGGATATGCGGTGGTCCCAGTGGTCGACGGGCAGCGTGACAGCCTGCAGCGCGTGCACGGCGTGCATTTCGCGCTGGCTTCGGGGCACATTGGTGTAGGCCAGCGGCAGCATGACGTTTTCGATAACCGACAGGCGCGGCAGCAGGTTGAAGCTCTGAAAGACAAAGCCAATGCTCAGGGCGCGGACTTCGGTCAGCTCGTCATCATCGAGCTCGGCCACGTTGAGCCCTTGCAGGTAGTAGTCGCCTGCCGTCGGCTTATCCAAGCAGCCGAGGATGTTCATGAGCGTCGACTTGCCCGAGCCCGAGGGGCCGGTAATGGCCACGAACTCACCGGGATTTACCGCCAGGCTCACGTTGTGCAGGATGTGGGCGCAACCTGCCTCGCTCTCAAAGATGCGGTGCACGTTGCGAATGTCGATAACGGGACGCATTACATGTCCTCATCGGCAGACATGCTGCCCGAATCCGCGCTGTAGCCGCCGTCAGCCGTTGCGTCCGCTCCGGTGTCCATGACGAGGGTGTCGCCATCGCGCAGCTTGGTAACCGGAACGTTGGGGTTGATCTCGTTGCCCTGGTCGTCGCGCTTAACCTGTGTCTTGCCAACTACGGCTTCGTTGTCGTTTTGCGTCACGACGGTCACCTTCACGCGATGGGTTTGCTTGCCCTCGTCATCGGTTGCGACGTTGACGTAATAGTGTTCGCCGTCTTCGGTCATGAGCGCCATCGTCGGCACCATCACCACGTCGTCGAGCTGCTCGGTCACCACCGAGACCTCGGCCGTCATGCCCGGCTTCAGGCGCGCGTCGGGCGCCTCGATGAGAATGTCGACGTTAAAGGTCACGCTGCCGCCGCCACCGTTGGCGGCGTCGGAGTTTGCCACCGACGCGATAGCCGTGACGGTGCCCTGGCTCACGATATCGGGAAACGCGGGATACGTGACGTTGGCGCTCTGCCCAACGGCGATCTTGGCGATGTCCTTTTCGCCCACCTGCACGGTCACCTTCATCTTAGATAGGTCGGCGATCTGCATGCACTGCTTGCCGCCGCTCGTATCGCTTTCGCCCATGATCATGCCGCCTGTAACCGTGGCGCCCACTTTGGCATTGAGCTCCACGATGCTACCCGAGCTCGGGGCCGTGACCGTGCGACTGGAGGCCTTGGCGTTCGCCTGGTCGAGGTTTGCCTGGGCTGATGCGAGGCTGCGCTGCGCGGCCGATACGGCGTTCGTGTCCACTGATGCGGCGGAGACGCCAGCCGCTGCGGAAGCTCCCTCGACGTCCGTCGTTGGGGTGGCCTGCGCAGCAGCTGCGGCTTTCTGCGCGTTGGCGAGGTCTTCTTGAGCGGCAGCAACTGCACGCTGCGCCTCGGCAACGTTGCGATCGAGCTCGTCGTTTTTAATGGTCATAAGTACGTCGCCCTCGTTGACGGATTGGCCTGCCTGCACGTTGATAGAATCGACCGTACCGTCGACAGAAGGGGAGACCACTGAGGACGAAATGGGTTTGAGCTGGCCTTTCGCCTCGACCGTTGTGGTAAACGTGCCCTCGGTCACCATGTCGGTCACAGGCCCGCTAGCGCTCTGAGGCTGCGCATTGATAACCAGGGTTGCGACAATGGCAATGAGCGCGATGGCACCTACGACGCCGGCGGCAATACCGCGTCGAATCAGCTTCTTGCGTCGACGTTCGGCACGTTTTGCCTTGAGCTTGGCATATGCCTCTTCATCGGAAATCTCGGTCGCATCGTTCCCGCGTCCGCTCTGCTTATCGGCATGTACGTTTGTAATCAGAGGAATCGTTTCGGTGGCACCTTCGGGCGTGTGCCCGGTATCATCTGGGCCCGGGGTGATCGTGGGGACATTCGGCATAGCGTCTCCTTTATAGAAAGAACCTCGATAATTATATGCGCCCACCGGTTGGGGCAGGCGCATAGGACGGTTTCTTTCGGAACTGTTAGATTGGTCGAAGCGGTTCCACGTTGTAGGAATGCACGCGTTGCACTACGAGTGCACAACCACGCACAGGCCGACTTTGATGCAGTCGTGAAGTGCCTTGGCGTCTGCCAGGCGCAGGTTGATGCAACCGTGGCTGCCGCACCACTTGTACGACTCGGCATTATCGAAGCTCTTGTCGTTTTGCCAGGTGGCATCGTGGAAGCCGATCATGTTGCCCACAAAAGGCATCCAGTAGCTCACCGGGCTCTCGTATTTGGGCTTACCGGTCTCGGGGTCCTTGGCTCCGATCAGGGTGCTGCCGCCGTCGTTGCTGTTGATCTGCCACACGCCCTCGGGGGTGGCGTCTTCGCCCGGTTTGCCGGAAATAAAGTTGGCCTCCCACACGATATTGCCGCTCTCGTCATAGTAGCGCGCGTGCTGCTCGGACAGGTCGACGTCGATATACGCTTTCCAGTCGGGCTCTCCCTTTGCGGTAAAGGTATCGGCCTTCTGGGAGTACTTGATCTCGATCTCGCCGGTCTGCTTGTTGTTAATGGCGTCCTCGACCTGCTTGGCGAGCGAGCTGCTGTCGATGGACCAACCAAAGTCACCGCCTTCGACGGCGCACTGCTTGCCATCGGCGCGCGTCCACCAGCGAGTGGAGCCCACGGTATTAAAGCCGTTGGCGAGCTCGGCTGCCCAGCTGCTGATCTGCGACGTATCGAGCGTGGGGTTGGCCGGATCGGCAAAGCTGATCCACTGCAATACGGAGCTGCCATCAACTTTGCCGGCATCCTCGCCGTTGAGCTTGAGGGTCACGTTGACGCCCAGGAAGTTGTTGGCGGCATCGCATGCGGCCTGAATCTGATCATCGGTCAGCGTTCCATTGAGCGGTTCATAGGCATCGTTGCCGAGCTTGGAAAGATCTACGGTCTCGGCCAGCGAGGCAAGCTCGAGCTCGGCATACTTAATGACATGCTCGCGGTTGAGTTTTTCGTTGGAGCGCGCCTTCTCGACGGTAAACTTGCCCGCTTGCTCGTCATAGGAGCTATTGGCCTCGAACGTGCCCGATCGCCCCTCGTTAAACTCGTCGATGGCGGCGCCCAGATCCTTCTCAAACTTCTTTTGGTCAAAGGTGTCGGAGAGCATGGACAGGTCGACGTCTTGATCAAGATCGACTTCGTTGGAGGTAGCGGTTGTTTTGGTCTTGCCGCTTAAGGATTCCACAAGGCGGACCGGCCAAATAAAGGTTTCGTTGTGGGTGATGATTTCTTTTGCAGCAGCTTCACCGTCGACGATGGGTTCATCGGACTCGGGCTGATAGGTCCAGCTAAAGTCATCGCCTGTCACGGCGAGCTTATAGTGCTTCCATGCCGAGTTGACCTTGGTGGCGGCAGACGAAGCGTTGGAGAACGAGACGTCGACGCCGGCGATGGTAGTGTTGGGGTAGGCTACCTTCGAAAACGCTACGACGCCTACGATATAGACAATGACGATAAGACCCAGGACGACAAAGAGCGTCGTCTTCTTGCCCGACTTATTGTTGCCGGCGGACTTGCGCGCGGGGCCGCGATCGCCTCGAGCATGCGTGGGGGGCTGCGTGGGCGCATTGCCGTTTGCCTGGCGCTGCTGACGTTGTTGACGCTGCTGTCGCTGTTGGTTCGGGCGTTGGGAAGCGTTTGCTGCACTACGCTGCTGACCGTGGCTCGGCGCGATAGGACGCGGCGACTGAACGCCGCCGGTGTGCCTGCTCGGCTGTTGCGGATCGGGAATCAGTTGAGTTCGATCGTTTTGCGACATCGTATGCTTATCCTTCGATTTTCGCCTTGCGGTTCATCGTGTTTTTACTGGGCTTGCATTATAGCGATTGCCCTGCTGTTTGTGGTACGGAAACGGTGGCATTCAAAAGAGGTGGGACATTTGTCCCACCTTTGAGTCGTTCTTTGCCGCTATCCGCACACACCGCATTTTGCACAGGCCGAAAGTGCGGCCGGAGCCTGCGCGATGCCGCCCTTTGCCGTCTCGCGCAGCGTGGTCGGCAACGCGTGACCCACCGAGAGCATGACATGTGCCATCTGGTCAAACGGCACCAAGCTCTTAATGCCTGCGAGGGCGAGTTGTGCCGAGCTGAAGGCTGCTGCCACGCCGATGGCGTTGCGGTTTTGGCAGGGCACCTCCACGAGGCCACCGACGGGGTCACAAACGAGGCCCAGCAGGTTACTCAGCGCGATGGAACTGGCGTCAAGCGCCTGCTCGGGCGTGCCGCCGAGCATCTGCACCAGCGCGGCGGCTGCCATGGCGGCGGCGCTTCCCACCTCGGCTTGGCAGCCGCCCTCGGCGCCGGCAACGCAGGCGCTTGTGGTGAGGTTGAGGCCGATGGCGGCTGCGCAGTAGAGCGCGTCCATGACTTGCTCGTCGTCGAGCTGCAGGCGATCGGCAAGCGCCAGCACGCAGCCGGGCACAACACCCGCGGATCCTGCCGTCGGAGCTGCGACGATCACGCCCATGGTGGCGGAGCGCTCGAGCACGGCCATGGCGCGGGCCACGGCATCGGTCTGGACGGGGCCCATCAGGCTTGCACTCAAATCGTTGCGGCTGGTGGCATCGACGAGTTTGGCCTCGCCGCCGATAAGCCCGCCGAGCGAACGCTGCGGATTGGCAATGGGGGCCGTGGTCTCCTCGCGCATGACGTCGAGCACGCGGCGCATGGCGGCGACGGCGTGGGCCTCGCCGGTCAGACGCGCCTCGCGGACGGCCATGACGGCGCCGATGCTGAGCCCCAGTTCCTCGCACGCATCAAGCAGCTGCTCGCCGTCGTCGAAGATCTCCTTGGCCGAGACGCCGGGGGAGAGCGACGAGGCAGAACCGGGGAGCTCGATAAACGTTGCGTAATCGACATTGTCGAGCTTGCGCAGCATGGGGATAACGGTGTCGTCGGACGCGCCGTCGGTCTCAAAGACGGAGTAGGCCTGGCCGCCCACTTCGGTGCGGTAGGTGCGGCAGAAGGCGATGTTCACGTGTGCGTAGGCGAGCAGGTTGGTGAGCGCGGCGAGTACGCCGGGGACGTCCTTGTGCGCCACGAAGAGCGTGGAATACATGCCCGAGATGTCGACGCCGACACCGTTAATGCGGCTGATGCGCATCTTGCCGCCGCCCAGGCTCTCGCCGCGGACCTGTGCCGTGGCGCCCGTGTCGTCGACCATGTCGATGTCGACGGTGTTGGGGTGGATGGAGGCGTCGTCGCCCTTGATGTCAAAGTGATATTCGAGGCCCTGCTCGTGCGCGAGGTCGAAGGCCTGCTTGATGTTCTCGTCATCGGTGTCGAGGCCCAGGATGCCCGCGACGAGCGCACGATCGGTGCCGTGGCCGCGGTAGGTGTGGGCGAAGGAGTTCCACAGGCCAAAGGTGACTTTGGTGATGCGGCCTTCCAGCAGGCTGGCGGCAACTTGGGCGCAGCGCAGGGCGCCGGCGGTGTGCGATGAGCTGGGGCCGACCATGACGGGGCCCAAGATCTCGAATGCCGAGGTCGTAGCTAGTGTTTGCGGCTTGCCTGCCATGGGTGCTCCTTTAAGTGGCTCGTCGTCCCGAGGGGCGGGGTATACTCTGTCCCGCCGTTCCGAGGGCTTTGGTATTTGGTCGCCTGCTCTACAGTCCTGGCTCGCACGGAGGCCACATTAAGTGGCCTCCGGCTCGTGCGGAACTCGCGATCGACCAAATACCAAAGCCCTCGGAACTTAGGATACATGGTAGAGGCGCTCATGCTGCAAAATCCATCAGCTGTAGACCTATTCTGTGCTCCATGTCGACTCATCTTCGCTACCGATTAAATAAAAAAGAAGTACCGGTTGGGGGCGGTACTTCTTTTTAAAGCGCTTATGTCGTTGAAACCTTGGAGGTTCTTAATTACAGGCCGCAGGCTGCTTTGAGTTCTTCGACTCGGTCGGTTTTTTCCCAGGTGAAGTCGGCGTCTTCTCGGCCGAAGTGACCGTAGGCTGCTGTTTTCTCGTAGATGGGGCGACGCAGGTCTAGGTCGCGGATGATTGCGCCCGGGCGCAGGTCGAAGGTCTTCTCTACGGCCTCAACGATCTTGTCCTCGGCGACCTTAGCGGTACCGAAGGTGTCGACCATGATTGAAAGGGGCTTGGAAACGCCGATGGCGTAAGCAAGCTCGACTTCGCAGCGGTCGGCCAGGCCGGCGGCGACCACGTTCTTGGCGACCCAGCGCGCGGCGTATGCGGCGGAGCGGTCAACCTTGGTGCAGTCCTTTCCGCTAAAGGCACCGCCGCCGTGACGGCCGTAGCCGCCGTAGGTGTCGACGATGATCTTGCGGCCGGTGAGGCCCGTGTCGCCCATGGGCCCGCCCACGACAAAGCGACCGGTGGGGTTCACGTAGATGTCGGCGCTATCCCACGGCATGTTCTCGGCGGCCATGACAGGCGCGATGACATGCTCGATGAGGTCGGCCTTGATCTTGCCCATGTCCTCGATCTCGGCAGCATGCTGCGTGGAGATGACGATGGTCGTGACCTCGACGGGCTTGCCGTCTTCGTAGCGCACGGTGACCTGGGTCTTGCCGTCGGGACGCAGATAGGCGAGGGTGCCGTCGTGACGCACGGCGGCCAGGCGCTCGGCCAGGCGGCTTGCCAGGTAGTGCGGCATGGGCATGAGGGTCTTGGTCTCGTTGGAGGCATAACCGAACATCATGCCCTGGTCGCCGGCGCCGATCAGGTCGATCGGGTCGGTGGTAGCGCCGGTCTGGGTCTCGAAGGACTCGTCGACGCCCTGGGCGATATCGGGCGACTGCTCGTGGATAAGGCTCATAACGCCGCAGGTGTCGCAGTCAAAACCGAACTTGGCACGGTTATAGCCAATGCGGCGGATAACGCCGCGGGCGATTTCCTGTACGTCGACGTAGGCCTGGGTGCGGATCTCGCCGGCGACGATGACGGTGCCGGTGGTCACGAGGGTCTCGCAAGCGCAGCGGACGTTCTCCACGTTGGCAGGCACGCCGTTGGGGGCGATGTAGCCCTGCTCCTGGAGCTCTATTTCTTTGGCGAGGATTGCGTCGAGGACGGCGTCGCTGATCTGGTCAGCGATCTTATCGGGATGACCTTCGGTCACCGACTCCGACGTAAAAACAAAGGACCCGTGTTGGGGTGGGATGGAACGAAGTTCTTCTGACATGATTGTCCTTTCAAAAACGTGTCCCGGCGACCGTTACCATTCCGCTGGGCTCTCTATGCAAGGGCACATCATAGCGCGTAAATCAAACATTCACACCCTTTCCGCACCTACTCATTGGGGACAGACTTAAATGACCAGTCTTAAACCAAGAATGTCCCCAATGACTACAACGACTGGTCATTTAAGTCTGTCCCCAATGACTAGGTCGGTGCCCTTTGTGCGGAGGTCGCTTTGATGCTTTATACTGGTGCGGTTAGACATCCATCCTGCAATCGAGGAGATTTCCATGGCATCAGACGTTCGCGTCCGCTTTGCACCCTCACCGACGGGCAAGCTGCACATTGGCGGCGCCCGCACCGCTATCTATAACTGGGCTTTTGCCCGTGCTAACGGCGGCACGTTCATCCTGCGCATCGACGACACCGACCCCACCCGCTCTACCGACGAGAACACGCAGATCATCCTGCGCGCCATGCGTTGGCTGGGCCTGGACTGGGACGAGGGTCCCGAGGTGGGCGGCGACTTTGGCCCCTACGCCCAGACCGAGCGCCTGGACCTGTACAAGCAGGCCGCCCAGAAGCTTTGGGACGCGGGCAAGGCCTATCCCTGCTTCTGCACCAAGGAGCAGCTCGACGCCGACCGCAAGGCCGCGCAGGAGCGCAAGGACCCCTTCCAGGGCTATCAGCGCCGTTGCCGCGATCTTGATCCCGAGGAGGCCCGCCGCCGCATCGAGGCCGGCGAGTCCTACGTCCTGCGTATCAAGGTGCCCGAGGATCGCGGCGACGTCGTCATCCACGACGCCGTCCACGGCGAGGTGACCTTCGACGCCAAGGAGCTCGACGACTTTGTCATCTTCCGCTCCGATGGCACGCCCACGTACAACTTCGCGACCGTCGTCGACGACGCCATGATGAAGATCACCCATGTCATCCGCGGCGACGACCACCTGTCCAACACCCCGCGCCAGGTCATGGTCTACGAGGCCCTCGGCGCGCCCGTGCCTACGTTCGCCCACATCTCCATGATCTTAGGCGCCGACGGCAAGAAGCTCTCCAAGCGCCACGGCGCCACCTCGGTGGAGGAGTACCGCGACGCCGGCTACCTGTCCGACGCCTTCGTCAACTACCTGGCGCTGCTCGGCTGGTCGCTCGACGGCGAGACTACGATCATCCCGCGCGATGTCCTGGCCAGCAAGTTCTCGCTCGACCGCATCTCCAAGAACCCGGCAACCTTCGATCCCAAGAAGCTCGATTGGGTTAACGCTGAGTACATCAACGGCATGTCCGATGCTCAGTTTGCCGACGAGATCATGGTCCCCGAGCTGCATGAGGCGGGTCTCATCGAGGGCAATGTCGAGTACGGCGAGGATTGGATCGACGCGCTTGCCGCCATTGTCAAGCCGCGCACCAAGATGCCGGCCGACGCCGTGACCGTCGCCGCTCCCATCTTCGCTACGGCCGAGACGCTCGAGTATGACGAGAAATCCGTCAACAAGGGCCTGGCCAAGGAGGGCATGGGTGCCATTCTTGATGCCGCCAAGGCCGCGCTCGAGGGCGTGGACGATTGGACGGCTGCCAACATCGACGCCGCGCTTGAGCCGCTGCCCGAGCAGATGGACCTCAAGAAGCGCGTGGTGTTCCAGGCCGTGCGCGTCGCCGTCTGCGGCAACATGGTGAGCCCCCCGCTGGGTGAGACCATGGCGCTCGTCGGCCGCGACGACTGTCTGGCGCGTATCGACCGCGCCCGCACGATGGCGCTGTAACAGTCGCGTAAACGCATGTATCCGAGCCCCGCTCACCACGAGTGGGGCTCTTGTTTCTAAAGACGTATGGGATGGGAGGTACAGAGACCATGGCCGAGCAACTGTCACTGTTTGGTTCGCCGGAACCGGAGGAGACTCCGGCCAAGCCTGAGTTCGCACCTGAACCCGTCGCCGCCTATGCGAGCGTGGTTCTCGACATCCCGACGCGTGCGCTGTCCGAGCCGTTTGCCTATGGCATTCCTCAACCCCTTGCTAGCGACGCGCAGATCGGATCCACGGTCCTGGTCCACTTTGGTAACCGTGCCGCCGCGGGCTATATCGTCGACATTGCGCCTGAGCTGGACGACCTGCAGGGCAACAGCGCTCTCGATCCCGCGCGCATCAAGCCTATCGAGGCTATCCTCAGCAAACCGCTCTTTACCGCCGAGGCTGCCCGTATCGCACGCTGGATGAGCCGCGAGTATGTTGCGACGCTTTCCGAGTGCCTGCGCCTGTTCTTGCCTCCGGGCGGAAGCCCGCGCGTGGTCAAGGGCGACGACGGCGTGTGGGCCGTTGAGCGCCCCGCCGTCAAACCCATCCAAAACCGCTGGGTCATGCTCACGCCCGAGGGCTTCGACTATACGCCTCCCAAAACGGCGGTCCGCCAGCGTCAGCTCATCGAGGCACTACAGTGCGGCCCGGTCACAACGCGCGACCTCAACCTGCTCTATAACAGCATGTCGGCGACCATCAAGGCGCTCGAAAAGCGCGGCGTCATAGTGGTGGAGGAGCGTCGCGCCTGGCGTGGCTGCAGCGAGCAGACCACGCTGTCCTCGGCAAGCGGCAAGGCGCCGGTCTCCCTTACCAACGGTCAGCAACAGGCACTCGCGCAGATTGAGCGCGCCCGTCTGGACGCTCATGGCGACGTGGTGCTGGTCGACGGCGTCACCGGCTCCGGCAAAACCGAGGTGTACCTCTCCGCCATCGAGCGCGTGTTGGCGGCCGGCCGTTCGGCCTGCGTGCTTGTGCCCGAGATATCGCTGACGGCCCAAACCGTCGGCCGTTTCCGCTCGCGCTTTGGCGAGACAGTCGCCGTGTTCCATTCGCGCCTTTCGGCCGGTGAGCGCCTGGACCAGTGGGACATGGTTGCCAGCGGTGCCGCTCGCGTGGTCGTGGGCGCCCGCTCGGCGCTCTTTTGCCCGCTCAGCGACCTGGGCCTCATTATCATCGACGAGGAGCACGAGACCAGCTATAAGCAAGGCTCCAGTCCCCGCTACCATGCGCGCGAGGTGGCGGCCGAGATGGCGCGCCGTTATCGTTGCCCCCTCGTGTTGGGCTCGGCCACGCCTTCTGCCGAGGCCCTCGACCGCTGCCGCCGTGGCATGTACAACGGTGCCACCTGGACGCGTGTCGAGATGCCCGAGCGCCCGGGACACGCCGTGTTGCCCACGGTCCGCATTGCCGACCTGCGCCGCGAGTTTTCGCACGGCAGCCGCTCCATGTTCTCAAAACCGCTTATGGAAGGCTTGGAACGCGTGGTCGAGCGTCGCGAGAAGGCCGTGCTGCTGCATAACCGCCGCGGTTTTGCCCCGTTTTTGATGTGCCGCGAGTGCGGCTGCGTCCCCACCTGCAACCACTGCTCCACTGCGCTCACGTATCACGAGCGCACGCATACGCTGCAGTGCCACACTTGCGGTTCGTCCTGGCGCGTCCAGCCCTATCCGGCGCCCACGAGCCGTTGCCCCAAATGCGGCAGTCGCTACCTGGCAAAAATGGGCCTGGGCACGCAGCAGATCGAGGACGCGCTGCACCAGATGCTGCCCGAGGATGTAGCCATTATTCGCATGGATGCCGATTCCACGCGTGGCAAGGACGCGCATAAAAAGTTGCTCGAGCAGTTCGATGCCGCCGATTGTGCGGTGCTGCTGGGCACCCAGATGATCGCCAAGGGCCTCGACTTTCCCGAGGTCACGCTCGTGGGCGTGGTCAATGCCGATTTCGCCCTCAAGCTGCCGGACTTCCGCGCAGGAGAGCGCGCCTACGACTTGCTGGAGCAGGTTGCGGGCCGCGCCGGCCGCGGCGATCGCCCCGGTGAGGTGATCATCCAGACCTACCTGCCCGAAGATCCGGTCATTCGCGCTGTCGCTGAGCACGACCGTTCGATCTTTACCGACTACGACCTGGACCAGCGCCGCGACGCGCTGTACCCGCCGTTTGTTCGCCTGGTCAACATTTTGGTGTGGTCGGCGAACCGAGACGACGCGCAGGACTACATCGGGCGCATTGCAAAGCTTCTTAAGCGCCGTTGGCATGCCGCCGCGCCCGACTTTTTACGGGCGGGGAGTGCCGTGCCGCAGGTGCTGGGCCCGGCTTCGTGTGTAATCGAGAGAGCCAAGGACCGTTATCGCTTCCATCTGCTTGTGAAGTCGCCCGTGGGGTACCATGTCTCTGATGATATCGACGCCTGCCTCAAAGAGGTGGGCTCTGTGCGCGGCGTGAGCGTGAGCGTTGATGTCGACGCCTATGATTTGATGTAACAACCCGAAAGGATGGCCATGGAAGCCAACGGAATCGTACTGTCGCCCGACCCTCGTCTGCGCCAGGAGTGCGCCGTCATCGAGGAGATCACCCCGGCAATCGAGGCGCTTGCCGAGAAGATGAAGAAGATGATGTTTGAGAACGGCGGCTGCGGCCTGGCTGCCCCGCAGATCGGCGAGCTCATTCAGCTCGTCACCATCGACTGCGACTACAGCGACAAGAGCGACTATGATCCGTACGTGCTCATCAACCCTGTCATTGTTGAGCAGAGTGACCATCTTGTGCCCTTTAGCGAGGGCTGCCTTTCCATTCCTGGCATTAGCTGCGAGATTGAGCGTCCTGACCATGTCGTCGTCGAGGCGTACGACTTGGACGCCAACCTGATTCGCTATGAGGCTTCGGGCGACCTGTTCTGCGTGTGCCTGCAGCACGAGATCGATCACCTGCACGGTAACACCATGTTCGAGCGACTGAAGCCGATGCAGAGGATCAAGGCTGTCAAGGAGTACCAGGACGCCCTGGCCCGCGGCGCACGACCGGGCGAGACTGAATAGGTTAATTGTCCGTCCCTGGGATGGGGCCCACACATATCATCCCGTGCTCAAACATTCTCGCTTTGCTGCGAAACTGCGCGCGGGACGATATGTGTGGGCCCCATCCCAGGGACTACGTTGTCGCTCTTCGTTTCGCCCGGGTGCCGCCGGGTCAGGGAGGGGCGTCTTCGCTGATAGGTGCTTTGTTGGGGGGCTGCTTTTATGCGGCTCTTTCTTTGTTTTTGGGTATATTTGTTTTTGTTGGACTGTTCTGGCGGCTGGGTGCGCTTGCGACCTGGATCGCTTCTTTTGTAGCCGTCTCGGCCCGTTGTTGAGAGGAGACTTATTTTATGCGTATTGTGTTTATGGGTACGCCTGATTTTGCTGTTCCTTCGTTGACTTCGCTTGTTGCGGCTGGGAATGAGATTGCGCTTGTTGTTACTCGTCCTGATGCTGTTCGTGGGCGTGGTAAGAAGCTTGAACCCTCTCCTGTTAAGGCTAAGGCGCTTGAGCTTGGGTTGCCGGTTATTGAGGCTAATCGTATGACGCCGGAGGTTGTTGAGGCGCTTCAAGCTGCCCAGGCTGACATTTTCTGCGTGGCTGCTTATGGCTGCATTTTGCCCGATGAGGTGCTGCATATGGCACCGCTCGGTATTGTGAATGTTCATGCGTCCTTGCTGCCTCGTTGGCGTGGGGCTGCTCCTATTCAGCGTGCGATTCTCGCTGGTGATGAGGTCGCTGGCGTTTCTATCATGCGCATCGGGCATGGCGTGGATACTGGTGCTTATTGTGCCCAGGCCTCCACGTCGGTTGCCGGTAAGCATGCTGAGGCGCTGACCATGGAGCTTGGTGAGCTTGGCGGCAAACTGCTTGCCGATACGCTTCCTTCTCTTGCCGATGGCACCGCCGTGTGGACTGAGCAGGATGAGTCGCTCGTCACTCATGCTGCCAAGATTTCCAAGCTGGAGATGCGTCTGGATCCGCAGATGGCTGCGCTCGATTGCGTGCGTCATGTGCTCGCTTCGTCCGATACCGCGCCTGCTCGTTGCGTGATTGCCGGCAAGACCGTGCGCGTGCTCGATGCTGCGCTGGCCGATGTTTCGCTTGGCAAGGGCGGCGTTGACGTTAAGAATAAGCGTGTTTTCCTTGGCCTTTCCGATGGTGCGGTTGAACTGCTCGAGGTTAAGCCCGATGGCAAGCGTGCCATGGCCGCTTCTGCTTGGGCTGCTGGGCTGCAAGGTGCCGATCTTATCTGGGGTGTTTTGTCATGAGCAAGCTGTCTCCCGCGCGCAAGCTTGCTCTCGATGTGCTGATGGAGGCCGATCGCCGCGGCATGTATGCGCGCGACGTGCTGTCCTCTCGCGCATCGGCCAAGGCTATTGACCAGCGCGATTCCGCTTTTGCCGCCCGCTTGGCGCTGGGCGTTGCTGCCACGCAGGGTATTTTGGATGAGCTGCTCGATCAGTTTCTTGATAAGCCTAAAAAGGTTGCGCCGCGTGTTCGCATGGCGCTTCGTATCTCGGCCTTCGAGATGCTCTATCTGCATACGCCTGGTCGCGTTGCGGTGAGTCAGGGCGTTGAGCTGGTGCGCAGCGGAGCTAAGTCTGCCGCCGGTTTGGCCAATGCCGTGCTGCATAAGGTCGCGGACAACGTTGAGGACTTTGCCACGGCGTCCGATGTAGATGAGTCTGAGCGACGCCTGGTTCGTCTGTCGCGCCTGATGGGACTGCCGCGTTGGCTGTGCGCTCGCATTATGGCATCGTTCGACACTCCAGAGGGTGCGCTTAACTTTGCCGGCAATCTGGCCCCCGCGCCACTGGCCCTGCATGAGAACGCCTTTGCGACCAAGCCCGATCCGTATATCTCGCAGCTCGTCGCGCCTGTCTTCCCGGGCTGCCATGCCCCGGTTGATGCCCAAGTTACCGTTGCTTCGGGTGTGTTTGAGCGTGCTGCCGCGGTGGCCTCGGACCTTAACGCGCAGCTTATCGCCACAGCTGCCACGCGCCCTGGTAGCTGTCTTGAGATTGGTGCCGGTCGTGGCACCAAGACCTATGTGATGATGTGTCAGGCCAAGCGTGCGGGGTATGAGCGTCAGCATACGGCGCTCGATTTGCATGATCGCAAGTGTGACCTGAATCTTGCTCGCCTGCATAAGGCGGGTATTCAGGGCGTTCGCACGGTTTCGGGCGATGCATGCGAGCTTGATGAGGTACTCACATCGTTTGATGCCATGCGCGGTGAGCGGGTCAAGTTCGATACCGTGTTTATCGATGCGCCGTGCTCGGGCACCGGAACCATGCGTCGTCATCCCGAGATCCCGTGGCGCCTGACCGAGAATGATGTGACGGCCGAGTTACCCAAGCTTCAGCTGACGATGCTTAAGGAGGCTTCTGCGCGCGTGGCCGCCGGCGGAGAGCTCATCTATGCCACCTGCTCGGTTTTTGATGAAGAGAACACGCAGGTCGTGGATGCCTTCCTGGCCTCTCCCGAGGGCGTCGACTTTAGCGTCGCACCGCTCTCCGAGGCGCAGATTCTGCAACTCCCCGAGTTCGATCAGGCCAAGAAGCTCGTTTCCGTACGCCAGAACGACCGAGGACTTTTCCAAAGCGTGCCGGTAAACGCCGACTCCTACGACGGCCACTTCTGCGCCAGACTGGTCCGCAAGTAACTACTAAGTTGCGGTGAAATAGGGATTGAAAAGCCGCTTCTGCCTGCCAAACAGTCCTTATTTCACCGCAACTCATAAAGATGCCTGGGTAGCTAAAGAATCAGCCCCGCGATCGGTGTCGATCGCGGGGCTGTTTGGTTTCTAGTGGCTATGCGGGCAGTTGGCGCAGCAGCCGCTGGTGGCGCTGGTGCTGGAGCCGCCAGTGCGTTGGTCGGTGTTGTAGAAACCGCTGCCGTCGAACTTAATGCCGCTGGCCGAGAACGTCTTGGCCGCCGGGGCGCCGCAGTTGGGGCATACGACCTCGGGCGTCTCGGACATGGGGTGCTCAACCTCAAACACGTTGCCGCAGCTCGTGCACTTGTAATCGTAGCGCGCCATAATACTTCCTTTTCAGCACAAAGCGGGCAGATCGCTCTGCCCGCAAAAATTCAAACGTCTGTAACTGTACCCTATATCGGGGGTTTTATCACGCTTCGCCCCAGAATCTATGGGTGCTGCGCAGGAGCTTCGCAGTTTTCTCCTCGGCTGCCGCAACGTCGGCCTCCTCAGCCTGCCAGGTCCAGTTGCCCGTGGCCACGCCCGGCACGTTCATACGTGCATCGTCGCCCAGTCCTAGCACGTCCTGCAGCGGCATCATCACGAGCGGAGCATCGCTGGCCAGGGCGTTGCCCATGAGCTCGCTTGCCAGTTCAATGCCGCTCGGCTCGTCGCCGCCTGCAAAGGAGTGTGTGCACCATCCGGCAAGCGTCGAGGTGTCGTGCGTCGAGGTATACAGGATCTTGCCCGGTGTGGGATGAATTCCGCAACGAACGTCGTAGTCGCTAAACTCCAGCACGTCCATGCCGGGGAAACCGCAGGTCGATGCCATGGCGCGAACACCGGGCGTCAGATAGCCCAAGTCCTCAGCGATAAAGTTGAGCGGACCCAGCTCGTCGTAGGCGGTCTGGAACAGGTCCTTGCCCGGGCCTGCCAGCCAACGCCCGTCGGCGCATGCCTTACCCGCGGGAATGCTGAAATAGCTGTGGAAGCCCAGGAAGTGATCCAGGCGCACGCGGTCGTAGAGCGAAAACGCACGACGCAGGCGATCCATCCACCAGCTATAGCCGTTCTGCTTCATGTGGTCCCAGCGGAACGTTGGGTTGCCCCACACCTGGCCCTCGGGCGCAAAGTTGTCGGGCGGCGCACCGGAAATCTCAATCGCCTTGCCGGTATCGGACAGCCAGAAGTTCTCGGGTTCGCTCCACGCGTCTGCCGAATCGTCGGACACGTACATAGGAATATCCCCGATAACCTCGATGCCCTTCTTGTGCGCATAGTTCATGAGCTCGCACCAAGCGAGGTCAAAGCGGTACTGCATGTACGCCTGAAGCTCGGCCTCGTTGTGGAAGCGCTTGTCGTCGATCAGATGTTCGTTGTAGCGCGCGACATCTGCCGGCCAATCATGGCGCGACTCGCCCTCAAAGTACTTTTTAACGGCCATGTAGACGCAGTATTTCTCAAGCCAATCGGCATTGCGATGTTTAAACGCGGTGTACAGCGGATCGGCATCCTCGCCGCCGCGGGCCTTCCAGGTCTCAAAGTCGGCTGCCAGCTCTTCGTGACTCTCGGGTAGCAGATCAATATTGCCTGCAAAGGCCGAGGGGCCGGCGTAGGGGGAGCGGAAGAAGTCCGTGGGGTTGACGGGCAGGACTTGCCAGTAGCGCATGCCCATAGCGGCCAGATGGTCGATAAAGCGACGCGTGGGCGCACCGATTGTGCCGGGCTTGCCGTCATCGGTCGGCACCGAGGTGATGTGGCACACAACGCCCGCGCCATGATCGAGCGGCTCCTGCAGGCGCTTCTCGGCATGGTGATAGATGATCGAAGAGCCCAGCGGGTACAGGTCGAGCGTGACGGTACCGTTGTGGATCTCGCACTCGTGACCGCTGATCACGTCGCTCGCGCATTCGCCGAGCGCCGGAATCGTCACGCGGTGCGAATTGCGCAGACTGCGGTTGATGATAACCGTCGCGGCCTCGCCGTCTTTGCCCGTGCGGGTGTAAGCCAAGACTTCGTCGTTGAGCGCAAAGGCCTTGATCTCGCCATCGACCATAAAGGGCAGCGCACGGCGCACGGCAGACGCGTTCTTAACGATGGCCAGTGTGTCGAAGTCGTGGAGTTGGTCCTTGGTCGGCAGGGTACGGCGGTTGCCCGGATCGGTGAGGCCCTCCAAGCCGTATTCATCGCCGTAATAGATTGAGGGTACGCCCGGGAAGGTCATCTGCATGAGCGTCGCCAGCCAAAAACGGCTCTTGGCCAGACCCATCGAGTTCTCGTCCAGGCGCCATTTGCTGCGCTCGCTCTCGGGCAGCTGCGACTCGTCGGGGCCACCGCCGAGCACCGAGATGATGCGCGGACGGTCGTGGCTCGAAAGCAGATTGAGCGCGCAGGCCAGTGCCTCGCGCGGGTAGTTCTCGCGCAGGGTTTCGATATCCTCGGCTGCCTGGTAAGCGTTCTTGTAGCCCATCAAAAAGCCGATGACCATGTCGCGGAAGGGGTAGTCCATGGCGGAGTCGAGCTCCGAGCCCTGCAGATAGCGACGCAGGTGGCCATAGCTGATCTTGTTGGAAGCGTCCTCCCAGACTTCGCCGAGCAGCAGTGCGTCGGGCTTCTCGGCGAGCACGGCCTTTTTGATTTCGGCCAGGAAGTCGTCGGAAAGCTCGTCGGCCACATCGAGTCGCCAGCCATGGGCACCGGCGCGCAGCCATTTACGGATCACGCCGTCCTTGCCCAGGAGCCGCTCGCGCACCAGTTCGGAGCTCTCATTGATGGCGGGCATGTTGCCCACGCCCCACCAGCAGTCATACGAACCGTCCTCATGGAAGTAAAATGCATCGCGCCACGGCGAGTCCTCGCTCTGCCAAGCACCGACGCCGGGATAATTGCCGTAGCGGTTAAAGTAGATCGAGTCGTCGCCCGTATGGTTGAACACACCGTCTAGAATGATGGAAATGCCAAGCTTCTCGGCCGCCTCGCACAGCTCGGTAAAGTCCTGCTCGGTGCCCAGAATCGGGTCGATCTTGGTGTAGTCGGCCGTGTCGTAGCGGTGGTTGCTCGCGGCCTCAAAGATGGGGTTGAGGTAGATGGCCGTAAAGCCCAGCTCGGCAATGCGGGGCAGGTCATTTTGGATACCCTTGAGCGAGCCGCCGTAAAAATCCCAGGTCTTGATGGAGCCGTCTTCGGCACGCTCGTACTCGGGCGGTTCGTTCCAGTCCTCGACCATGCGGCGCTGGATTCCTTTGCGTGGTTTTTCAACTTCGGCAAGCGTGCGCTCGCGCCAGTTTTCATCGCGGGCATAGCGGTCGGGGAAGATCTGGTAGACCATGCCACGCTCGTACCACTCGGGACGAACTTTGCGGTGCTTGTAGACGGTGATCTGGAAGGACGGGACCTCGGCGTAGTTGTAAGTTACGCCCTCGCCACCGGTGCGACCCTGCGGTGCGCCCAGACGGACCTCGGGCTGGCCCTCGATGTTGCAGATAAAGCTGTACCAGATAAGACAGGGCTCGGCGCACTCAAGCTCTACGGTAAATATGCCGTCGCCCTCGTGCGTCATGGGATACAGAGATTCACCGATCTCATCGACCCAGGTGCGCAGCGTAAGCGTTGCCTGGTTGGGGTCGGCATCCTCCAAAATCACCGAGAGCGAAACGGAAGTTCCAGTGGTCACAGCGCCAAACGGAGTGCGAAACTGCGGCAGACGGCTGTTGTGAATCAATCTCATAATTCGGTCCAGTTCAATAGAATCACGGCCTGCGGGCCATGGGCTTTACGCACAGGATATAAGTATATATGTTGCACACAGGCTGTATAAACAACATCCGTTTACCATCGGCGAACGGTTGTCCTAGAAAATCGTTTTACCACCCAAATTATCGCGATATTTAAAAACGTCTATACCGATACTATTTGTATCCAAACAAAAGTACTTCGGTTTACTACGACGAATTGAATGATCTCAACAACAGTCATTTTGGTGATATTAAAACCGCAGCTAGAAGCGTTCTTAATTTCGAAGATTACTCGCCGTGGTCGGCCGGAGCCATTTTGTCGTAGTAAACCGGCCCTCTTTTTAATGCGAAGTTCAACGCAAAAGAGGGCGCCTGGTTGGGGCGCCCTCTTTTGCGTTGAGGATTTAGTTTTAATCGTCCGGATTAGCGGCGCTTGCGGGCGGCCGTTGCCTTGCGGACGGAGGTCTTCTTGGTCGGAGCCTTTTCCTCGGCCGAAACGGCGGGGGAGACCGGGGTCTCCTTGGCGGGCTCGGTCTTTGCCTTAGTCTTGGGAGCGGCCTTAACCTCGGCAGCCTTCGGAGTCGGCTCGGCCTTTACTGCGGGCTTGTCCTCGGCCTTACCCTCTGCCTTGGGAGCTGCAGCCTTGGTCGTGGTCTTCTTGGCCGTCGTCGCGGCGCGTTTGCGCGTGGTGGTCTTGGCGGCCGGCTTTGCCTCGACAGCTGCCTTGGCCTCGGGCTCGGAGGGCGCCTCCTCGACCTTGACGGCGGGCTTTGCAGTAGCCTTCGGGGCCGTCTTCGCGGCGGCCTTCGTCGTAGCGGCCTTGGCCGTCGTCGACTTCGTAGCCGTGGTCTTCTTGGCTGCCGTTGCCTTCTTGGTGGTTGCAGCCGTCTTCTTGGCAGCGGTCTTGGCCGGAGCCTTTGCCGCAGGCTTAGCCTCGGCGGCGGCCTTTACCTCGGGAGCAGCCTCGACCTCGTTGGCCTTCCTGGCAGCGGCGGTCGTGCGCTTGCGCGTGGTCGATGCCTTGGCAGTAGTTGCCTTGGCAGCGGTGGTCTTGCTCGCAGCGGCCTTCGTGGTCGTAGCCTTCTTAGCCGTTGCCTTGCGGGTCGTCGTCTTTTTGGTGGCAGGCTTCGCAGCGGGCTTCACCTCAGGCTCGGGCTCGGGAGCAGCCTCGACCTTCACCTCAGGATCGGCCTTAACGGGCTTAGCTTCAGCCGGCTTCTCCTCGACCTTGGGCTCCTCAGCAGCAGCGGGCTCCTTAACGGGCGCCGCAGGCTCGGCCTCATCAGCAACCGGCTCCTCTACGGCCGTAGCAGCCTCCACAGCCGCCGGGCGCTCAATCTCCGGGTGCATAAAGAAGTACAGGTCCAGATACTTGTCGGCCGAGCGCGTCCAGCTAAAGTCCTGGCTCATGGCCTGCGTGACCAGCTGGTTCCAGGCATCGCGGTTGTCCCAGAACAGGCGTGCCGCGCGGAATACGGCGTCGCCCATTTCGTCGCCGTTAAAGTTGCTAAACGAGAAGCCCGTGCCCTCGCCGGTAAACTCGTTAAACGGGATCACCGTGTCCTTCAGACCACCGGTCTCGCGCACGATGGGCAGGGTGCCGTAGCGCATGGCGATGATCTGCGACAGGCCGCAGGGCTCAAACTTCGACGGCATCAGGAACATATCGGCGGCGGCATACATTCGCTGCGACAGCGCCGGATCGAACTCGATGCGTGCGGCCATGGTGCCGGGGTACTTGTCCTGGAAGTAGCGCAGGCCGTCCTCGTAGTCGCGGTCGCCGGTGCCCAGCACCGCCACCTGCACGCCGCCGGACAGGATGCGGTCGAGCGCGTACATGACCAGATCCATGCCCTTCTGGCGCGTCAGGCGCGTGACCATCACCATGAGCGGACGGTCGTCGCGAACCTCGAGGCCCAGTTCCTCCTGCAGCTTGGCCTTGCACACGGCCTTGCCGGAACGGTCCTCCACGGTGTAGTTGGCGGCAATTCGCTTGTCTGTTGCCGGGTCAAAGCCCGCAACGTCAATGCCGTTCAAAATGCCCTGCAGCGCGTAGGAACGCTCGCGCAGTACGCCGTCCAGGCCCTCGCCAAACTCGGGCGTCTGGATCTCGTTGGCATAGGTGGGGCTCACCGTGGTGATGGCGTCGGCATAGCGCAGGGCGCCCAGCATGTAGTTGATGCTGCAGGCGTCGCAACGCAGCTGCGAGGCGGCCGCCGGAATGTGCGCCACACCAAGGATGTCCTCCATCACGGTGTCGCTAAACTGGCCCTGGAACGCCACGTTGTGGATCGAGAACACGGTCTTGACGCGGTCATACAGCGGCAGGCCCTGGTAGAACTCGCGCAAAAACACGGGCGCCAGCGCCGTCTGCCAGTCGTTGCAGTGCAGGATGTCGCACTCAAAGCCGGCGGGCAGGTGCTGCAGGCTCTCGGTGATGGCCTTGGAGAAGAACGCAAAGCGCTCGCCGTCGTCAAAGAAGCCGTACGGATAGTCGCGCGCAAAGTAGCGCTCGTTGTCGATGAACATATAGGTGACGCCGTCGTGCTCGAGCTTCTCGAGTCCGCAGTACTCATTGCGCCAGCCCAGGCTCACGTAAAAGTCGGAGAAGTGCTCCATCTGCGACTTGTACTCGTCCTTGATGGTGGCGTACTTGGGCACCATCACGATTACTTCGGCGCCGGCGCGCACAAGCGCCGCAGGCAGCGAGCCCGCCACGTCGCCCAGGCCACCGGTCTTCACAAACGGTGCGCACTCGGCCGAGGCAAACACGATCTGCATCTTTTTGCTGGAATCAGCCATATTGTCTCCCTGTTGCAATTCGAGAATAGCCGCCTGGCGCAAACCGGGCGGCTATTCTACGTGTTACGAGCGATGTTGCGGTGCCAAAGCTAGCTCGCGTTGGTGATATCAGAAGTTAACGGGGCCTTTCCCAGCACCAGGATGTTCTCGGGCGTGCCGCGAAGCTCGGTGTTGGTGGGAACCACGTTGTTCTTGTCCAGGATTGCATTCTCAACGCGGGCGCCGCTCTTGATGACGCAGCTCTGGTTGATGATCGAATTGGTCACCGAGGCGCCTTCCTCAACCACAACGCCGCGCGACAGGATCGAGTTGCGCACGGTGCCCTTGATGATGCAGCCGGCCGAGATGATCGAGTTGCAGGCGTGGCTGCCGGTCGCATAGCGCGAAGGCGGCACGTCGTGAGCCTTGGTCAGAATCGGGCGCTCGGGGTCAAAGAGATGGTCGGCCACGGTCTGGTCGAGCAGGTCCATGCTGCGACGATACAGCGACTTCTCGCTAAACACGCCCACGACCTCGCCCTTGTACTCGTAGCTGCACACGTCGATGTTGCCAAAGTCGCCCTGTAGTGCCTCGAGCAGGTCCAGATAGTCGGCGGCCTGGTAGTGGTCGATGATCTCGAGCAGCGTCTCGCGGTTGACGATGCAGCAGTCCATAGAGGCGTTGTCGCCGTACACGACGCCGGCGCTCACGCCCGTCAGACGGCCGTTCTCGTTGATCTGCAGCTTGGTCTCGTCATCTACGTTGCGCGTGGCCTTGCAGTACACCACGGTCATCTGGGCACCGGAGTTCTCGTGCGCCTCGATGATGGTGTTGAGGTCCATGTTAAAGATGATGTTGGTGCCCATCATCACAACATAGGGCTTGTCCGAGCGCTGGAACAGCGTCTTGTTGGAAATGATGTCGCGCAGCAGGAAGCGCATGCCGCCCTTGGTGGTGCCATACGCGTTGCCGGGCACCATGAACAGGCCGCCCTTCTTGCGGTCCAGGCCCCAGTCCTTGCCCGAGCCCACATGGTCGATCAGCGAGCGATAGTTGCCCGGCATGACGACACCGACGGTCTTGATGCCGGCATTCATCATATTGGACAGCGGGAAGTCGATCAGGCGGTAGCGGCCCAAAAACGGAACGGACGCGATGGGGCGGTCCTTGAGCAGCACGCTGCCGTAGGTCGAAGAGTAGTTAGCGGTGATATAACCGATGGCCTTGCGATTGATCATCGGATCATTCCCCCTTCCCGATAACGACGTCATTTCCAACGACGGCCGTATCCTTGGTGGTATCGACAGAGCCGAGCTTCACGCCCTCTTCGACCGTGGAGTTCTCGCCCAAAATAGCGCGGCAGATGTGCGCGCCGCTCTTAACGTGCGCACCCGGCAGCAGCACGGAGTCCTCGACCACGGCGCGCTCCTCGATGATGACATCGGTCGAAAGGATCGAGTGGCGAGCGGTACCGTAGATCTTGCAGCCGTTGGAGACCAGGCAGTCGTCCAGGCGACCATCCGGACCAATGTAGTGCGGCGGACGCGTGGTGATGTTGGACATGATGGGGAAGTGCTTGTCGAACAGATCGAACTCGGGGTTGTTGCCCAGCAGGTCCATCGAGGTCTCGTGGAAGCTGGCGATGGTGCCGACGTCCTTCCAAAAGCCGTGAAACTCGTAGCTGTACAGGCGCTTGCCCTCGCCGAGCAGCTTGGGGATGATGTCCTTGCCAAAGTCGTGGCTCGAGCGCTGGTCCAGAGCATCCTCCTCGAGCGCCTCGATCAGGACGTCGGCCGAGAAGATGTAGATGCCCATGGACGCGAGGTTCGAATCGGGCTTATCGGGCTTCTCGGTGAACTTGGTGATGCGGCCGTCCTCGGGGTCGGTGGTCAGGATGCCAAAGCGGCTGGCCTCCTCCCACGGCACGGGCATAACGCTCACCGTGAGGTCGGCGTTGTTCTCAATGTGCGTCTTGAGCATCTTGCGGTAGTCCATGCGATACAGGTGATCGCCCGAAAGAATCAGGACGTACTTGGGGTCGTTGGCCTTGATGTAGTCGAGGTTCTGCGTAATGGCGTCGGCCGTGCCCGCATACCAGGCGCCGCCGGTCTGCGTCTCGTACGGCGGCAGAATCGACACGCCGCCGTCACGGCTGTCCAGATCCCAGGCCTCGCCGGAGCCCACATAGGCATGCAGCAGGTAGGGACGGTACTGCGTCAGAACGCCCACCGTGTCGATGCCCGAGTTGGAGCAGTTGGACAGCGAAAAGTCGATAATGCGGAACTTGCCACCAAAGCTAACCGCCGGCTTAGCGATCTTTTGGGTGAGTGCCCCCAATCGGCTGCCCTGTCCTCCTGCGAGGAGCATCGCGATGCATTCTTTCTTACTCATCGATTTCTCCTTCTGTCATCGATGTTCTTAAACCCATTAGCGACGGGCGCGGCGCTCGGTCGCGCCCGTCGAGTAATGCCGTGCTGGCATTAGGGAGCTCGTGCGCCTTTACGCGTGCCAGATCTCGTCGCGGTACTCGCGAATGGTGCGGTCGCTCGAGAACCAGCCGCTCGAGGCGGTGTTCAGCAGCGCCTTGCGGTTCCAGGTCTCCTGGTCGCCGTAGCTGCCGGTGAGCTTTTCCCATGCATCCACGTAGCTGCGAAAGTCGGCCATGACCAGGTCGGGGTCGTTGTTGTTCATGAGCTCGTTGTAGATGCTCTCAAAATTGCCCGAAAGACCCGCAAAGGTGTTGTCCTTGAGCTCGTCCATAACGCGGCCCAGGCGCTCGCGGTCGCCGTTGAGGGTATCCCACGCAAAGTAGCTGTTCGATGCCCAGAGCTGCTCGACCTCGGGGGCGGTCAGGCCAAAGATGGCCTCGTTCTGGCGGCCGGCCAGGTCGGCGATCTCGATGTTGGCGCCGTCGAGGGTGCCCAGCGTAATGGCGCCGTTCATCATGAGCTTCATGTTGGACGTGCCCGAGGCCTCCTTGCCAGCCGTGGAGATCTGCTCCGAGATCTCGGCGGCAGGGTAGATGAGCTGGGCGTTGCTCACGCGGAAGTTGGGGATAAAGCAGACCTTCATGACCTCGTTCACGCGGGCGTCGTTGTTGATGACCTCGGCCACGGAGTTAATGAGGCGGATGGTCTCCTTGGCGAAGGTGTAGCTCGAGGCAGCCTTGCCGCTAAAGATGAAGGTCGTCGGCGTCACGTGGAAGTTGGGATCGGCGATGCGACGGTTGTAGATGTCCATCACCTTCATGATGTTCATGAGCTGGCGCTTGTAGGCGTGGAAGCGCTTTACCTGAACGTCGAAGACGGTGTTGGGGTCGATGACCAGACCGGTCTCAGCCTTAACGTAGGCGGCCAGGCGCTCCTTGTTGGCGCGCTTGGAGGCACCCACGGCCTTGAGGAACTCAGTGTCGTTTTGGAACTCTTTGAGCTTTTCCAGCTCAAAGGCGTCCTTGAGCCAGCCGTCGCCAATGGCCTCGGTCACGAGCTTGGCATAGGTGGGGTTGGCCTCGGCAAAGAAACGACGGTGCGAGATGCCGTTGGTCTTGTTGTTGAACTTCTCGGGCGTCAGGGCATAGAAGTCCTTGAGCACGATGTTCTTGATGATGTCGGAGTGAATCTTGGCCACGCCGTTGACGCTATGGCTGCAGATCACGGACAGGTTGGCCATGCGAATCTCGCCGTCCCACAGAATGGCGGTCTGGCGCAGACGCTCCTGCCAGCCCTCCTGCGTGGTGTCGAACGACTCGTGCCAGCGACGGCTGATCTCGTCGATGATCTGATACACGCGGGGAAGGAGCTTGGAGAACGTGCCGATGGGCCACTTCTCCAGAGCCTCGGGCAGGATGGTGTGGTTGGTGTAGCTCACGACCTGCGTCACGATGTTCCAGGCGTCGTCCCACTCGAGCTTCTTCTCGTCGATGAGGATACGCATGAGCTCGGGGCCGCACATGGCGGGGTGCGTGTCGTTGGTGTGGATAGCCACAAACTGCGGCAGCAGCCCCCAGTTCGCGCCGTGCTCTTTCTCAAAGGTGTCAAGAAGGCTGTAGATGCCGGCCGATACAAACAGGTACTCCTGCTTTAAGCGCAGCAGGCGGCCGTGCTCGCCGGCGTCGTTGGGGTAGAGGATGGCGCTGATGGCCTCGGCCTCGGCGCGCTCGGCGTCGGCCAGGGCGTAGTCGCCGCGGTTGAAGGCCTCAAGGTCAAAGTGCTCCTCGACCGGCTCGGCGGCCCAGACGCGCAGCTTGTTGACGGTCTCTCCGGCATAGCCCACGACGGGGATGTCGTAGGGGACGGCCAGGATGTCCTGCGTGTCCACCGTGCGGTAGAACGTGCGGCCGTTCTCCTCAAAGCCCTCAACATGGCCACCAAACTTAATGGTCACGGCCTTGTCCTGACGACGGACCTCCCAGGGATAGCCGTGGGTGAGCCACTCGTCGGTGGCCTCGACCTGGCTGCCGTTGACGATCTCCTGCTTAAACAGGCCGTAGCGGTAGCGCATGCCGTTGCCGTAGCCGGCAATGCCCTCGGCTGCCATGGAATCCAGGAAGCATGCGGCCAGACGGCCCAGGCCACCGTTGCCCAGGGCCGGATCGGGCTCCTGGTTCTCGATGACGGACAGGTCAAAGCCCATGTCGTCGAGTGCCTCGGCGACCATGTCGCGCACGCCAAAATTGAGTAGGTAGTTGTCGAGCAGGCGGCCGATCAAAAACTCGATCGAGAAGTAGTACACGCGCTTCTTGCCCTCGGCGGCCACACGGGCGTCGCTGTTCGTTGCAACGGTGCGGGCCTTCTCGGCCACGAGCTTGGCCAGGGCGTTAAAGCGATCGAGGTCGCTGGCGGCCTCGACGCTCTTGCCGCTGATGCTCATGACGGCTTCGCGATAGAGCTCGGTAAACTCCTGTTTGTTGTCGAAGATCTTATTCATACGTTCCTTTCCCCCGGGGATGTTTCTCCCGGAACGGTTATGACATGTATCCTACGCCCCCGCGGGGCGGGTAATTACAGCGGTAACGCCTTTGTTACGCTTTCTTGGCAGGAGCCTTAACAGCAGCTGCCTTGGCCTTGGGAGCAGCCTTTTTGGTGGTTGCCTTCTTGACCGTGCTGGACTTGGCCGAAGCCTTGGCAGCGGGCTTGGCTGCCTTCGCCTTAGCCGGAGCCTTCTTAGCAGCCGCGGTCTTGGGTTTCACCGAGGACGCACGCTTGCGCGTCGCCTTCTTGGGCTCCTCGACCACGGGCGGTTTATAGCTGCTGGGACCGCGACGCTTGAGTACCACACCTGCCAGGCCGGGCACCTTAATCTCGATGGAGTCCATCTGCCCGTTCCAAGGATAGGGCTCGCTCGAGCAGGTGTAGGGCTCCTCGCCGGCATAGCCGCTGCCGCCAAACTCGGGACGGTCGGAATCGAAGATGACCTCCCAGTCACCCTCGCGTGGCACGCCCACACGGAAGCTCTCATAGCTCGCCGGATCAAAGTTAATCAGGATCACAAGGTCGTCATCGACGTCCTCGCCCTGGCGCACAAAGCTCACGATGGACTGCTTGGAGTTGTCCGCGTCGATCCAGGTAAAGCCGTCGTCAGTGTAGCCGCGCTCGTACAGGGCGGGCTCGGCGGTGTACAGGTGGTTGAGCGCCTTGATAAACGCCTGATGATGACGGTGGGTCTCGTACTCCTCGGTCAAGAACCACTGAATAGACTCGTAGTAGCGCCACTCGATAAACTGGCCGATCTCGTTGCCCATAAAGTTGAGCTTAGCGCCGGGGTGCGTCATTTGGTAGAAGGCCAGTGTGCGCAGGCCGGCAAACTGGCGCCACCAGTCGCCTGGCATGCGTCCGATCAGCGAGCACTTGCCGTGAACGACCTCGTCATGGCTTAGCGGGCAGATAAAGTTCTCGGTAAAGGCGTACATGATGGAGAACGTGAGCAGCCCGTGGTTGCCGGGGCGCCACGGAAAATCGGTCTGCATGTAGTGAAGGGTGTCGTTCATCCAGCCCATGTCCCACTTGTAGTGGAAGCCCAGGCCGCCGTCCTGCGGCGGATAGGTCACGAGCGGCCACGCGGTGGACTCCTCGGCCATCATCATCACGTCGGGGTAGTGGGCCTCCACGGCGCAGTTGACCTGACGGATAAACGCGCTGGCGTCCAGGTCCTCCTCGGTACCGTACTTGTTGAACTTCTTTTGGCTGGGATCGTCAATGCCAAAGTTGAGGTACAGCATGCTGGACACGCCGTCCATGCGAATGCCGTCCACGTGGAAGTTCTCGAGCCAGTACAGCACGTTGGAGACCAGGAAGGAGCGGACCTCGCCGCGGGCGAAGTCAAACTTGTGCGTGCCCCAGTTGGGGTGAATCTCGTGCTCAAACAACATGTGGCCGTTAAAGGTGGCAAGGCCGTGGGAGTCGGCGCAAAAACCGCCGGGCACCCAGTCCATGATCACGCCAATGCCGGCCTCGTGGCATGCATCGATAAAATGCATGAGCTGCTGCGGGTTGCCGTAGCGCGACGTGGCGGCGTAGTAGCCGGTCGTCTGGTAGCCCCAGGAGCCATCGAAGGGATGCTCCATAAGCGGCATGACCTCGATATGCGTGTAGCCCATGTCGCGCACGTAGTCCACGAGCTCCACCGACAGGTCGTCGTAGGTGTAAAACTCGCCGCGCTGCGCGGGGAAAGGGTCCATGGGGCCGGGGTAGTTGCCGTACTCGTCCGGCTCGCCCTGCGGCGCGTCGCCGTGGCGCTTCCACGAGCCAATATGCACCTCGTAGATGTTGAGCGGCTGCGACATGTGGTTGTGGCCGGCGCGGCGCTTGAGCCACGCGGCGTCGTTCCACTTATAGCCGTCGAGGGTCCACAGCACGCTGGCGGTACCCGGAGGGCACTCGGCCTTAAAGGCATACGGATCGGCTTTGTAGAGCTTCTCGCCCTCGTTGGTCTCGATGAGATATTTATAGAGCTGGCCCTGCTCGGCGCCAGGAATAAAGCCTTCCCAAATAGCGCTCGTATGCACGGGCACCAGCGGGTTGGCTTGCTCATCCCAATTGTTGAATTCACCGATAACGTGGACGCTCTTAACGTCGGGCGCCCAAACGCAAAAGCGCCAGCCGCGCGTGCGCTGCTGCGTGTCGGGATGCGCGCCCATCTTTTCCCAGCTGCGCTCCCACATACCAATGCCAAACAGGTAGACATCGTCCTTGGAGAGCTCCGGTGCGTGCGGAGCCGGTTTGCGGGTTGCGGGCTTTTTAGCCGTTGGCTTTAGCTTTGTATCGCTCACGTTTGATCCCATCATGACGCGGCAGCGTGTTGCCTTGGTGACTAGATGCGAAAGGTCCAAGGCTGCACGAATCGAAGGGACGGCGAAGTTTCTGTGATTCGTTCCACCTCGCGTGCTCGGTGGAACTTTCGGCAGAAACTACGATAACACCTGTGCGTTAGTTTTATGGACGAAAGCGGATTTGCGGGGGCGTTTAATCGGTAAGCGACATGTTTATACCACTGGCAGAATTGCTGTGGTAAAACTCTTGACAGTTTTACCAATTAGGGTTTCAAAATTGTTAGCCTGACGTTTGGTAAAACGTTTTTAGCAGGTTGTTTACCATTTGACATCGAAAGGTTCGTTTATGTCCCATACCGCCGCTCCCAAGGTTGCTTTTATTTTCGATTGCGACGGCACACTGGTTAATAGCACCCCCGTTTGGGCCTATGCCCAGCCCGAATTATTGCACCGCCACGGTGTCGACGTGACGGTCGACGATTTTGCCCAGTTTGAGCATTTGTCGCTGGAGGATGAGTGCCAGGCCTACCACGACACCTGGGGCATTGGCGCGAATGGCGAGGAGCTGTACCGCGAGCTGAGTAATATTCTGATTGATGGGTACTCCAAGGTGCCGCCGCGCGAGGGGCTCCTGGCGTTTTTGGAGCAGGCACAGGAGGCCGGTATTGCCATGTGCGTTGCTACGTCCACGCCGGCCGAGCTGGTGCAGTCCGCGCTCGCTGGTGCCGGGCTCGACGCTTACATGGAGTTAATTACCACGACGGGTGAAGCAGGACGCTCCAAGCAGTTCCCCGATGTGTACGAGCTGGCGCAGCGCCGCCTGGAGGAGCGCCATGGGCACAAGTTTGAGCGCGCATGGGTGTTTGAGGACGCGGTCTTTGGCCTTAAGAGCTCTGGCGCCGCAGGCTTTAAGCGTGTGGGTATTTATGACCCGCAAGGCCGCATGAAGCGCGACGACGTACGCGCCAACTGCGATATCTTTATCGACAGCTACGAGGAGCTTGACCTGGCCCGCGTGCTTTCGTTTGAGGGATAGGCGAGAGCTGTGGGTTGCAAGGTATTAGTGGTCTGCGGCTCGCCCGTGGTGGCGAGCGCGGATCTGTTGCGTAGGCTAGCAGGGGAGTGCGACCACATTGTCGCCGTGGACCGCGGACTCGACGCGCTGCTGGGCGCAGGACTGGGCTGCGATGTATATGTGGGAGATGCCGACACAGTTAGCGACGCCGGCCGCGCGCTGGTCGATGCCGCCACCGACTTTGAGGTAGAACGCCACGACCCGTACAAGGACTATACCGATCTTGCGTTGGCGCTCGATTCCGTCCGCCGTCGCTGGCCGGTTGCCGAAGTGGTTGCGACCTGCGCCACGGGCGGCCGTCCTGATATGGCACTGAGCGTGCTGGGTCTGCTCGCGGGCTACGAGGATGCCCCTGTCTGGATTGCCGAAGATGAGACCACTGCCCGCATTCTGCACGGAGGCGAATCGTGGACCATTGAGGGCCACGATGGCAGCACCTTCTCCATCATCGCTATAGCGCCTGGGACGGTGGTAAGCGAACGCGGCCTAGAGTGGGAGCTAGATCACACCCCCCTGGGCTTGTTAGCCGACACGGGCATCAGCAACGTCGTCAAGTCAACAGCCACAATCCAAGTCCACACCGGTACCGCCATCGCTTACCTATATCAATAGGCATTTAGAGTTTGACCCAAAAATGTCCTTGCATGCCGCGCCAACTTCCCCTATAGTATTTCGGCGTCACGGGGGCGTAGCTCAGCTGGGAGAGCGCTTGACTGGCAGTCAAGAGGTCAGGGGTTCGATTCCCCTCGTCTCCACCATCGTGAATGCAAAGGCCTTCGGAATTCCGAAGGCCTTTTTCATGCCAAAATTCCTCGCGCATAAACCCCTTCCACATCAACAAAAAGTTGCACAATTTATTTCCCATGTCTGTACATAGTTTGTTATACAAACGCGATTATCAGTGTAGATCGCCGTTCCATATGGGCTTCAGGAAAGCGCCTAATCGCCGTTAGCATCCCATTAACCTGCATCAACGTGAACAACATCCCAAAACAACCTCCTTAAGCACGCTAAATGAACGATATGTTGTCCACCATAAGCCAAATCAGTTTCGCTACCAGCTTGTGCTAGGATACTTTACGTTACATGAGTTCAACTGTGCTCGCTGCTCCAACAAGGCGCAAAGCGCAGGGTCGATCAGCATCCGGCCGTAACGGCGGTGTCAGAAACACCACGAGCTCCAATAAAGAAGTCATGCGGCTCTTTTAATTTGCGTTTATTTATTTATGAGATGCAAATTCTAGAAGTTCGTATGCCAAAACGTAGCAGTTCTGCAGCTGTTTGCGTGCGGTCCAGTTTTGTACCCGCTTGACTGGTTCGCACGCAGCCAGCTGGGGTCGCGGTCATTTTTGCGATACACGTCCGCGACTCTAGCAACTGCTTCTATACATACCGTTCACGGTGGGGCAGAGCCACGTGCTTGTCTGACTGGGCTCAGGGTTTGAATATGGAGCGCCTTCGCGCACAAGCGCCCTGGCGTAGCCATACCCAAACCCCGTGAGCCACACGTAAGACAGCAAGGGGGTGGTGCTCGTGTGGTATGTGATCCAGGTCATTAACGGTCGCGAAGATGTAATGCGCGAGCGCATCGAGCGTATGGTGCCGGCGGGCGCCATGCAAGAACTCTTTTATCCCCAATATCAAACCGAGATTAAGGTGCACGGCGAATGGGTCAATACGACCAAGTCGCTCTTTCCCGGATATCTTATCTGCGACACGGCAGATCCCCGTACCGTGCAACAGTATCTGCTTCGCATGGACGACTTTGCCCGGGTGCTTTCCCAGGACGGTCAGTTTGTGCCGCTAGCAAAAGAAGAGGTCCAGCTTATTGGCGGCTTTACGCACAGGTGAGACCGCGTGGTGCCCATGAGCGAGGCCCTGAAAGATGGTGACCAGGTCATAGTGACGGCTGGTCCGCTGTTGGGCCACGAGGGCCTTATCAAAACCATTAACAGGCGCAAGAGCACCGCTTATTTGGAGCTCGATCTGTGCGGCCGACGCGTAACCACCCGTGTTGGCCTTGCAGTGCTTTCAAACGAGCAGCGCGTCATGCGCAACCTCAATAAGGCAACCGCCTAGCTGCTGGCGATTGCTTCTAAGGACAGAGAGGATCCTCGACCCGAGGACGAAATGTTGAAAGAGAACGTGTTGGATAATACAGAATGTGAAACGGATGCGCCCGTTGGTACGGCACTGATTTATCAAGCCATGGATCGGCAGGAACCCTCTCAGACCCATGTGGCAAAGGAATTTCCACCTCCTGTCGAGAACCCTGCTCCAGCGCAAGGTTTCGTGGCACCGAGAAGCTATAGGGCTCCCGCCGCAGATCCCAAGGCTGCCGCCCCCAAGAAAGGTGGGCCTGCCTATTTTGCCTTCAAGCGAGCTTTCGACATCGTTTTTTCTGCTGCGGTCTGCGCGGTGTTGGCCGTCCCCGTTGTAGCTGCATGCGTCGCCATTGAGATTGACTCTCCCGGAAAGCCGTTCTTCCGTCAAGAGCGAGTTGGTAAGGGTGGAAAGCCTATCTATATCTTCAAACTCCGCACCATGGTCTCTGACGCTCACGAACACCCTGAGAAATACATGACTCCCGATCAGCTGGCGCAATGGCAGCGCGAACAGAAGGTTGACGATGATCCCCGAATCACGCGTGTAGGCCGCTTTCTTCGCCGCACTTCGTTGGACGAACTTCCTCAATTCATTAACGTTCTCTCGGGTGATTTATCCGTCATTGGCCCTCGTCCCGTAACACTTGAGGAAACGTATGAATACGGCGATGCACGCGATGAGGTGCTCGCATGTAAGCCTGGCATCACCGGTTGGTGGGCTGCGACTGACCGCAACGAATCCACGTGGAGAAGTGGTCAGAGGCAAGCTCGTGAGCTCTTTTATGTGCGCCATCAGTCGCTCGGGTTGGATACCCGCGTGTTCGTAAAAACGTTCAAGGCGATGAGGAGGGGGAAGTAACGTATGACCGATTCTCCCCTGGTTTCAATCATTATGCCCCTCTACAATGCTGAGCCGTATCTTGTCGAGACCTTCGACTCCGTTCTTTCTCAATCCTATAAAAACTGGGAGCTCATCGTGGTCGAAGATTGCTCTTCGGACGCATCTCTTCGACTTGCAAAGGAATACGAGAATAAGGATCGTCGTATCTCGGTTCACCCCAACGAGCACAACGTTGGTGCGGCTAAGTCGCGCAATACCGGTATCGAACACGTTTCCGGCGATTTCGTCGCGTTCATGGACGCCGATGACGCATGGCTTCCGGATAAACTTGATCACCAGCTTGCGTACATGCGGGATTGTGGTCTGGGGATGTGCTTCACCTCGTACGAGACCATTGAGTCTGACGGACAGCATAGGAATTACGTACACGTACCCAAGAGCATCGACTACGACGGTTTTCTCAAGAACACCGTGACCTGCAGCCATACCATCCCGTTCGACCTCTCGAAAATACCCCTGAGTCTTCTCGTTTGTCCCGATTTCGGGGATTCGTTCGATTTCCCTGAAGACATGGTCGTCTGGCTCCAGGTCCTCAAGAGCGGCGTTCCAGCCGGCGGCCTCGACGAGGTGCTTGCAAAGAACAGGAAACATAGCGGCTCCCGCTCCGCTAATAAATTCCGTGCAGTTTCCCGCACGTGGAACGCCTACCGAAAAGTGGAGAAGATAAACCCAGTCTATTCCGCGTATTGTCTGTTCTGGCAGCTGACGCACGCGGTGCTTAAAAGGATTTAGGATTGAGGCTGAATGAGGATTCTATTTCTCTCGAACCTTGAGTTTGAGGGCTTCGCGGGCCCTACGTACTGTGTGCCTGCACTGATCGGGGCCTTATCCGAACTCGAAGAGGTTGTCTGGTATAACATGAGACCTGTCGAACGCGAAGAATGGAGGGGTCTTCCCTTCTACAGGAACCCTAACGACTTTGCTTTCGACATTGAAGATTTCACCAGTCGAATCTGGCGCCCTGACCTAATCGTTTTCGAGGGCTTTTATGCGTTTCATCCCAACGCGACCCTCTTGGGCGTGCTGTCTTCGGGTATACCATATGTGATTGAGCCGCACTGCGCCCTCACGAGCGGAGACCAGGGGAAGAAAACCTTTAAGAAACGAATCTGCAACGCCGTTTTCTACAACCGTTTCGCTCAAGGCGCCGCTGCGATCCACTACCTTACCGAGAAAGAACGCGATGAGTCCGGCGAGAAATGGAACCGGAACAGCTTCATCGAGCCGAACGGCATAGAGGTGCCCAAGGAGCGCCCTCATCGGGAGTCGTGGCATGGCGACGTGCCTGAAATTGTGTTCGTTGGCAGAGTGGAGCCCTATCAAAAGGGGTTGGACGTCCTCCTCGAAGCGCTTACTCCGTTGAATGCTCGCGCGGATTTACCGCGCTTCCATCTCTCGATTTACGGCAACTCAGTCAACGGCTTCTCAAACGAGATGGAGAAAAAGCTACAGGCCGCGGGGCTTTCAGACGTTGTTGCCATTCGCGGCCCTGTATACGGGGATGCTAAGGATGCGGTTCTGCGCGCCGCGGACATCTTTCTCCTCACATCACGCTACGAGGGGATGCCGATGGGCCTGCTCGAGGCGTGCGCCTACGGGTTGCCATGCGTGGTAACCCCGGGTACCAACATGTCTGACGTCATCCTCGCCGAGGGAGCCGGATGGGTCTGCGACCTTTCTCCCGAATCCGTGCGGGAAGCCATCGTCGTCGCCGCCAGCTCTGCTGAGGCCTATGCGGAGATGGCCCTGGCCTCACGTCGCGTTGCGGAGTTGTTTTCGTGGCCCTCGATCGCCAAGTCGATTCGAACCGATTATCTCAAGGTGATTGGGCGCGCATGACGATTTATCTGATGGAAATAGTCGTGATTCTCGTTCTCGGTGTAATCACGGGCGTGTCGCGCGGGGATGCTGAGAGACGATGCTTTATCATCTTGGCCTGCCTGGTCTTGTTCGCGTTATCCGGCCTGAGAAGCTACGCGGTCGGAGTGGATACGCTCCAGTACTGGAACGCTTACCTGACGGCGTGGATGGCACACTCCTGGTATGAAACCGGGTTCCTGTACCTCCTCCGGGCCTTGAACGTGGTCAGCCCCAATCCGCAGCTCCTTCTTCTCTTCACCAGTGCGGTCATGACCGCCTGCGTCGGGTATGTGGTCTATAAGTCAGACTGCAATCCCGTGCTCGCACTCTTCCTCTATGTGACACTTCTGACGTACGCCTCCTTTATGAACCTCATGCGCCAAGGTATCGCCGCCGCAATCATCATCGCGGCGATACCTTGGCTGGAGTCCGGGAAGAGGATCCGTTTCGCTGCGGCGGTCATTTTCGGCTCCCTGTTTCACTCGACCGCCATCGTCATGCTCGCGCTCATTCCGCTCTCGGCGCTCGCACCGACAAAGAAAGTCATGCTGGGTTATGGCGTCGTCACGTTGGCTTTGGCTCTTTCCCCTGATGTCGTGTGGAGCTTCGTTGAGAAGAACTTCGACAAGTACTCGACGTATAGCAGGTCCTCATGGTCGGGGGGGGGGAATGCGCTCGCGGCACCGATCATGACCGCCATGGACGCTTTGCTGATTGTCGTTTCCCATTTGTTTGGGGTCGGGGCTTCGGATGACGACAGGGAGGAGAGGGTTCTTTTCCATGGATCCATGCTCCAGGTCGTCTTCCAGTTCCTCGCTTGTTTCGTGAACATCTTCCAGAGGCTGACGACGTTCACCTCGTTTTTCCTTGCCTTATACGTGGCGCTGCGATTCCGAAAGATCGATACAAAGCTCAAGTTCCTCCTCGTTTACGGCATATGCGCAGTTACGGCCGTGTTTTTTGTAGTAATTATGGTCTACCGGCCGCAATGGCACGGTGTCGTTCCTTTTTCCTTTTTCTGGCAGCTTGTTTAGATTCATGAGGATTTTTAAATGGGACTAGTGTTGAACAATCTCGGGAGGATTGCCAAGCATTCGGTCCATCCGAAGCCCCTCGCGTACCGCACGCGAGGGGCTTCGGATGGACCTCCTGAATCTGCGTGGCCAGGGAGCGCTTACCCGGGTTTCGGCCACCACTTAACGTTCCTCGCCCGAGCTCCACGACTTATGACCTGCAACACCTTTGGTCGACATCACCGTGATTATTCCCCGCTGTATCGGCGAGCTCGGGCAGGTCATTTCTGTGGGGACGAAACACTCGAGCGGCGTTGCATGGGGAAGGATCTTCGGTCGCGAGACGCGGCAAGGCCTAGAGCTTCTCAAAGATGGGTGGTTTGAGGATACTGTGCAGGCATAAATGATCGTGCTGAGGTTCAGGGGTCGACCATCGAAGAATTGGACTACTCATACCAAAAGCAAGTTGACTCGTTAACCTCGAACAGCCTGTCGAGCAAGAGGTCTGTAGACAGGTACTTCAAGATCGAAGCCATGCTTTCTTTGCGCCGGACATTGGGCTTTCCTTTTCACCAGAGGATGTATGAACAGACTCTCTATCAATTCGGCCTCTTGTTTGCAAACCTCACGGTCGCGCTCGTTGACGGGGAATTTCGCTGCGTTTTTGCTTTAGCTACCGAGTTGATGAAGGCGAATGGGCCATCCCGAGAAAGTTCTTTTGGAAGTCGATAGCGTCCTCTGGCGGCTGGCGTCGCTTTCGCTTTAAGGGCTCAGGCACCCGCTCTTTATTGCCTTGCGCTTTAGCTCGAATAGAAACGAAAACTGAAATATGTTTGGGTTGATATAGATATTGAAAAGCAGTAACACACTCGCCAAAAACATAATTTGGCAGTACGGATTACAAGTACTTAAGTACGTCTTCCCCCTCATCCTCGTGCCGTACCTCACGCGCGTGCTGGGCACGGGTGGCTACGCCGTCTATGCCTACGTGTTGTCGTTCATGGGAATCGTCCAGACGCTCGCCGACTTCGGTTTCATGCTTTCCGGAACAAAGCAAGTCGTCGACCTGAGGGACAACTGCGAGGTCCTTTCACGCCTGCTCGGCTCCATAGAGCTCGCTCGTCTTCTCCTCGCCGCCGGCCTGTGCACGGTCGTCGTGGTCGTCGCCCAGTTCATCCCACTGCTCTGGGACAATATGGGGTATGTACTGATTGCCTATGTTTCCACCGTGCTCAGGGCCTTGCTACCGGATTTCATGTTTCAAGGTTTTGAGGACATGGAGCCGCTCACCACGCGTTTCTTCGCGGCAAAGGTGATCACGGTCGGCCTGACTCTTCTGGTGGTCCATGGACCACAGGATCTTCTACTCGTCGCAGTTGCGGATGCCCTGGGCGGCTTGGTAGCGCTTATCTGGAGCTTCATGACCGTTCGAACCCGCTACGGCGTGCGGGTTTCCTTCGGTGGCTTCCGAAACGCCTTGGCTGAGCTAAAGAGATCTGCCGTGTATTGCGTGTCGAACATCGGCACCACCCTTGTCTCGGGGTTCACCACTTTCGTCGTGGGAATCGTGCTCACCGACCCGACGGAAATCGCGTACTGGTCGCTCGCCCTCACAACCGTGAGCGCGGTTCAAGCGCTCTATTCTCCGATATCCAGCAGTCTGTATCCTCATGTTGTGGCGCATCGGGATCTGGGCGCTGTTAGGAAGATGGCGATTATGGCAGCTCCCGCCCTATTGGTCGGCACCGTTGCGTATTGCCTGCTATCCCCGCAGGTGTTTTTTCTACTTGGCGGACAGGGCTACGTTGCTGGTTCTTGGGTCATGGTTGCCCTCAGCCCTGTCCTGCCGCTCTCTTTCTATTCGATCTTGATTGGCTGGCCGGTACTCGGCGCTTTGGGTAAGGTCAACGAACTTACCGCCTCGACTGTTGCCTCCGGTGTTATTAACGCTGCTCTGCTCCTCGCGATGGCGCTTCTCGGCAGGTCATCTTTGCTCGCGATCTGCGTAATCCGCTGCATAGCCGAGGTTGCGCTACTTGGAACCAGGGGGTTAGCGCTGATTGAATGTTTAAGGAAGGGAAAGTTGCATGAGTAACATCACCCCGCTCTCTATCGAAGAGCTACACCAGAAGGAGCTGGAGCTTCTTGAAGCGTTTGATGCCTTTTGCTCCGAACACGGCCTTCGATACTCGCTTACGGCCGGCACTTTGCTTGGCGCTATTCGCCACAAGGGATTCATCCCCTGGGATGACGATATCGACGTCTGTATGCCGCGCCCCGATTACGATCGTCTTGCAACGCTTGCTGGCGAGTTGCCGGCTGGACTCAGGCTCGTTGGCCCCGAGAACAGCCCGTTTGTTTACCCCTGGCGCAAGTTTTGCACCGAAAGTATTAGAGCCCAAGAGCCTACCTATGAAGGGGTCATGGATCAAATGCTCTGGATAGATGTTTTCGTTATGGATGGCGTTTCTTCTGACGAGAGCGAGATTGAGCGCACGCAAGTCCGCATGAACAAGGCCTCGCGTGCAAGCGTTTGGTCGAGCGCCAATCATAATTCGGACTCAATGGGAAAACGCTTCATAAAGAACGCAGCCAAAGCGCTTCTTAATCCGGAGCACGCAAAGACGAAGATGATGGCAATGGCTGAGCGCGTTGCAACCGAGCCTGGTTACGACGCGGCAAGCCGCGTCAGCAGCGTACTCGGACTGGCCAAACACGGGTGGTCGATTCCCAAGGAAGGCTACGAGGACATGGTCGAGGTTGAGTTCGAGGAGCACATGCTCCCCGCCATGGGCTGCTGGGACGAATACCTGACCAAGTGCTACGGGGATTACATGCAGCTGCCGCCGGAGGACAAAAGACAGACGCACCGCCTGAAGGCATGGTGCGTGAACGAAGACACTAAGGAGAATGCAGATGCTTAACTTCACCGTTGGTCCGGTTATGAGTCCCAGCGAGGTGCTGGAAGTTTCAGCCAAGAGCGCACCCTATTTCCGCACGCCAGAGTTCTCTCAGGTAATGCAAGAGAACGAGCGCATTATGTTGGACTTGTTGTCCGCACCCAAGGATTCACGCTGCGTGTTTCTAACGGCTTCTGGCACAGGCGCTATGGAGGCTGCTGTGATGAGTGTCTTAGCGCCCGCTGAACGAGTTGCAGTGGTCAATGGTGGCAGTTTCGGGCAGAGGTTCGTCGACCTATGCCAACTGCACGGGCACACCGTCGACGAGATCAAACTTGAGTTCGGGCACCAGATAGCGCGGAAAAACCTCGAAGACGCAGTGGATCTCAGCTGTGGTGCGCTGCTCGTGAACATGCATGAGACCTCATCAGGACTGTTGTACGACATGAGCCTCCTGTCCGACTTTTGCCGCGAGCGCGGGATGGCCCTGATCGTCGACGCAGTGAGCGCGTTCATCGCCGAAGAGATTGACATGGCGGCTCTCGGCGCCGACGTGGTGCTGACCGGTTCGCAAAAGGCGCTAGCTTGCCACCCTGGCATCTCCCTCATGGCTCTCTCGCCGCGCGGACAGGAAAGGGTAGCGGACAATCCTGAGCTTTGCTCCTACCTAAGTCTAAAGGAGGCCCTGCGCAACGGCGAGCGCGGCCAGACACCATGGACGCCTGCGGTGACAACGTTATTTGAGATCAACTCGCGCCTGAAGGCAATCGAAGATCGCGGCATCGATGCAGAGCGAGCGGAGATCGCGGAGCGCGCCGAAGCCGTGCGTAGCGCCTTGGCGAACACGGCGCTCCAGATGGTTCCGGAGAAACCCTCCAACGCGGTGACGGCGCTACGTTGCCCCGGACGCAACGCAAAGGCGATTATTGAGCGAGCTAAAACCGAGTACGGCATGTGGCTGTGTCCCAATGGCGGCTCGTTGGCTGATGAAGTGTTCCGCATTGGTCATATCGGTGCAATCACCGCCGAAGACAACCGTAAACTCATCGACGCTCTGGGTGCAATGTCGGCAGAGGGTCTGTTCTAAGGAGGACGAATGAGATAGTTCGCTACTGTTTCGTACAACCTGTACGGTAACTTTACTAACTATGGATCCGCACTGCAGACATACGCGTTAAGGCGCGCCATTTCCGAGCTCGCTCCGTCTGAGGTCGAGGCTATTGTATTGGACTACTGCCCTGACTGCCTGAGGGAGAACGACCCGCTTAACCCCGCAAAGCGCATGTGGGATGCTGATGCAGAGTCAAGGCGCATGGTAGAGCTTACTATGCCCGCCATTCGTGAGAACTACGTCAAGTTCGATCGCTTCTATCATGAGGAGTGCAACCTTTCTGAGGGCTCATACACATCGTCTAATTTCGACGATTCCCTTGCCGCTGAGGGCCTAGATGGCTATGTCTGTGGTAGTGACACCATTTTCTGCATCCGCGAGTTCGACGGATTCGACGACGGTTACTTCGCCAACTTCCCCGCAATGCGCAACCGATCGATCAGCTATGCGGCAAGCTTCGGCGACGTCGACTGGACTGAAGATGAGATAAACACTCTCAAAGAGCGTCTCGAGAACTTCAAGGCACTCGGCGTCCGCGAGGGTGGAGCTGATTTTGAATGGATCCAGGCTAACGTCGACGTTCCCGTCACGCGCGTACTCGATCCGACGCTTTTGCTCACGGGCGCAGACTACTCGCCCATTGTGGGCGAACCGCAGATGGATGAGCCCTATGTCCTCCTCTACTCACGCCGCTATAATCCCGCGATGGAGACCTACGCCGACCGCGTGGCGAAAAGGCTGGGTTGCAAGGTCGTTGACATCAGCCTTCGTGCGACCAACGCAGAGCGCGGGCACGTGATGCGCTATGACGCCGGAGTCGAGGAGTTCCTAGCGCTCACCAAGGAGGCGCGCTACGTCGTCACCAACTCGTTCCACGGGCTTATCTTCGCCGCTCAGATGCACACGCCGTTTTCGGTGTTCTCGCGCGAGCAGGCTGATACTAAGATTTCTCAGCTGCTCGCGTGGCTTGGACTTTCCAATCGCGCAATGGTGTCCGGCGACGAAGACGTGTCGCTCGAGATGAACTTCAACGATATGGAGTCTCGTTTGGCCGGGCTGCGCGAGTCGAGCCTCAGCTACCTGCGCGGGGGCCTTCGACTCTTGGGGGCGGAATGCCTGTAGAAACAGCCGAGACGGATCTTCGGGCGTGCTTTCTTAAGACCGGGCGCAAGGCAGACTGCTGTGGCTGCGAGGCATGCGCCTCCGTTTGCCCTGTCGATGCTGTGGCTATGTGCGAGGACGGAGATGGTTTTCGCTATCCTGTCGTTGACAAGGATGTCTGTATCGGATGCGGACGCTGTGAGGCGGTCTGCTCGCTGCCTGCTGAGCGTTTCCACGCTGCGGATGCCCAGCGCGGCTTTGGCGGCTCCATTAAAGACGCGGAACTTCTCGCTGAAAGCACGAGTGGTGGTGCCTTCACTGCTATCGCGACTGCGTTTCTCGAGAATGACGGAATCGTTTTCGGCGTGGAGTCGAGCGAAGTCTATAAGGCGCGCCATGCTTCTGTGTCCAGTGTCGAGGGGCTTGTTGCCTTCCGTGGCTCCAAGTATGTACAGAGTGAGATCGGAGACGCCTACTCACGAGTTCTTGATCTTCTCAAAACGGGAAACCGTGTTCTCTTTTCGGGCACACCGTGCCAAATCGACGGTCTCTACGGCAGTTTGGGTAGGCTCGCGGACTCACCTTTGTTGCTTACGGTGGAAGTTGTTTGCGAGGGCGTACCGACACCGCGACTTATCGAGAAGCAGCTCTCCTACGTCTCGGATAAATGGTTCAAGGGAAAACCTATCGAGTCAATGAGATATCGAGACAAGTGGAACTCTGCCTGTAGCAGTAGTAGTAGGTGGGATTTAGAGGGAATGAGCTTCGCCATTGCCGGCTGGGATTACCAGGCAACGTCCATCGAAGGCAAAACTAGTAAGCGCCGTGTTGTCGACCGCTGGTTTAATCCTTTTTGGAGCATATGGCTCCAGCACCTCGTGTCTCGTCCTTCGTGTGCTGAGTGTCCGTTTGCGCGCCCTGAACGTGTTGCCGATATCACTCTCGGGGACCTTTGGGGCGTGCATTTATACTGCCCTGACCTCTACAACAACGACAAGGGTGCGTCCCTTGCTGTATGTAACACAGAGAAAGGACTCGCCGCCTTTGAGGCTGCCATGCCTTTAATGGAGTCTAGAGAACTTGATATGGTCGACGTGGTTTGCTACCAAGGACCCATGAGGAAGCCGACCGGCGCAAACCCCCGCAGGGAAGAATGCATGAACGACCTGCGTTCGATGGGCTGGCGTGAGTTCACGCGCAAGTGGGCGAAGAAGCCAACACTGAAACTATTGGTCTCAAAATACCTATGGGGCACAAATAAACAGGTCTGTGCAAAGGCGAACAAAGCGAGCAGGAAATGCGGCAAAAAAGACAGCTGACAGAGCAAGGGAGGAGATGAGGTCCCATGAGGAAAGTAATTACATACGGTACGTACGATCTTTTGCACCGGGGCCACGTCCGCCTTCTCGAGCGCGCAAAGGCACTCGGTGACTACTTGGTCGTCGGCGTGACCGCCGATGGCTTCGATAAGGTGCGCGGAAAGATAAATGTGTCTCAAACTCTCAACGAGCGCATGCGAGCCGTTCAGGAACTCGGAATCGCCGACGAGGTGATCGTTGAGGAGTACGAGGGCCAGAAAATCGATGATATCAGGCGTATGGGAATTGATGTTTTCACCGTAGGCTCTGACTGGTTCGGTAAGTTCGACTATCTCAAGGAATACTGCGATGTAGTCTATCTTGATCGTACTCAAGGTGTCTCGAGCACCGAGCTTCGCGCTGAAAGTGGACATCTACGAATGGGGTACGTGGGTAAGCATGTGCTAGTGGAAAAGTACCTGCGTGAAAGTGCCTTCGTGAATGGCGTTGACCCCACCTGCGCGATGCTCGACAGTGATGGAAGCCTCGCAGGCTGTTGCTTAGTCGAACAAGTTAATGATTTCGATGAGATAGTCGGTCGATGCGACGCAATCTACCTTGCATCGCATCCCAATCAGCACTATGGACAGATTAAGCAAGCGCTTGAGGCGGGCAAACATGTTCTATGTGAGAGCCCCATTGCCTCAACGCGTGAGGCGTGCCAGGAACTGCAGGCGCTCGCACGCTCAAAGGGCCTCGTTTTGGCCGACGCGATCAAGACGGCGTATTCAACGGCCTACCATCGACTGCTTCTGCTCGCCAAGAGTGGTCACATTGGACGAGTTCTGTCGGTGCGCGCTGTATGCACCAGCCCTGTTGATCTCGGCAGTGAGGACATCTCGAGCGTTGGGGGCAAGTGGTCGAGCTCCAAAGCCTGGGGTCCAGCAGCGTTGCTGCCCATCTTGCAGCTACTCGGAACTGATTATAGATCAGCCGATTTTGTAAGGGCCGACCTTGAAGGTCACGCTGGCTTTGACGCGTTTGGTGAGATTCGGCTGGCGTTCGAGGATGGCTACGGCGAGGCGGTTTTCGGCAAGGCGGCTAAATCTGAGGGGTCGCTTGTGGTTTCCGGCACGGATGGCTACATTTACGTACCCGCTCCCTGGTGGAAAACAGACTACTTCGAGGTACGCAAAGAGGATCCTTCTCAAAACAAGCGGTATTTCTTCCAGCTTGACGGCGAGGGAATTCGAAACGAGCTCGTCGAGTTCGCGCGAGCAGCTGAGCGTGGAGGCAAATGCGGTCTTTACATCGATGATAGTGTATCCGCCGCCATAGCTGGCCTGCTGGGTCAATTCGGCGCAAGTAAAGACCACATCGAACTGTCGCCTATCAAGCTCGGGAGCGACACCTGTGGTGAGGGCGTAGCGAGATAGCCGCGCTTAGATATACACTCGACGCATTATTCATGCCGTAATCTGAAGCATGGGGGAGTGGTGACCATCATTCTTCTGGGTGATAGCGGTCTATATCTCGATTGCATGCTTATCTTTCATTGATTTAATAACAACGCAAGCAGCGGCTTGCGAATAACGGAAGTCGAAATTTAGCTACTTCCACATAAACTCTTTCTATGTGTTTTGACTTACGTTGGTTCAAAAATTGACTAAGCCAACTTTTGAACCAACGTAAACCTCCGTAGGCACTTGAATGTGTCTTCGCTATTTGGTACTTGGCTAAACAAAGCAAATGAAGGACCCTTTGCTAGGGTCATCATCACCACAAAATTTGATTTAGAATCAGGCTTATATTTTCGGCACGATCTTCGGGGACCTTCCGGTCTCCGCATCATCAACTGTTTTCTAAACTGTTATATAAATTAAGATCGACCCCTGAGGAATGGAAAGAGATCCTCGGGGGTCGATTTCATAAATGGGAAATCAAATACATCCGGGCAGAAACTATCAATCTAATATTCGAAACAATGACTGAATTGCTATTACCCGTATATTACTCCTTGCTGGAGAACCATTGGACGATCCCATATGTTGACTTCGGTAGTGTTGACCCAGGCTACGTCTTGAACCGCAACCTATGTTTAGGAGAATATCTTAACTAGAGCCGAGGGGTTAAAATGGTATTTCCCAATGCTGAAATTTGTTTACTTTGCATGCAGCACGGTATTTTTAATTGTCCACCAGCAGGAATAAAATTGCATCAACGTTAATTTGATCGCTTTAGGAGATGCTCTAATGCCCGGATTGTTCGCGATGCACTCACTTGTTGTCTATAGGCTTTGGGCAAATACCTATAGACACAAGGAGGAAAGACTCGATGTCTCGAATTACGGCAACAAACCTTTACTAGACTACATTTTTAGCTTTGTTAATGACAATAACGCGCCGTTTCAAGTAAATGAAGGTGAACGGTTCATTCAGTTCGATTCTTATAGGCAAATAAATGACAGTGTTTTAGTCAATCTAAAATCTGGTCGCGCGGGACTTCATGTTGATGTCGTTGACACAAGAACAATGACCGATAGTGGCATTTCCTACACAGAGGAAATGGCCGGCATGGTCCCTTCTAGGCTACTCATTAAATGTACTCCTGGATTAGGCTATGCGTTGATTGGGATTGAATCAGTTCCGAATGGCGGAGGCGCCTCAGTTCCAGTTACAGCACTAAAGAATTATATTGCCAGTCATTCAACGGGAATAACCTTAAAATCAGAACGCGTACAAGAAAGGTCTGCACTTGACGCATTTACGGGAGTGGAGCAATTCGAACTTCGCCGTTATCGCCCCTCCAAAAACATTGAAGACGGTACCGTGGCAAACGTGGGAACTATATCATTCATTGCAAAACATAAAAGAGGTCTTCGCATCCCTCTAGCGACAATTGATATGATTAAAGACAAGAAAGCGGTTGCGGAGTATTTTGGCGTTACGAGCAACTATTCTGGTCGAGAAGAAGTTTTTGCCACGCTAAAGCAACGTGACGGAAAACCTAAGACGTTTATGCTTGATAAGGAATTCGCAGTTCCCATAACTGAAGTATTAAATGAATCAGGACAGCCGCCACTTTCTGATGATCGGTTTATCGCCGTTTGTCTTGATAGTTTCGCCAGAGCAGAGGATGTCTTCAATAGAGATAAATAGTCTATTAGGTTACTCCGGAAGGTCGGTAGCATGGGCAAAATTAGCTTCTGGCAACTTCTAATCAAATATATTGCTACACTCCGCAATTATCAAACTAATAAAATATCGCACGGCGATATATTTGTTCAGCTAATTGCCCCCGCTTTGCTGTCGGTGGCTCTATTTTTTAATTGGCCTGACAGCTGCATTAACCTTGAAGATTTAATATCTAATCTAATTAGCTGCATTTCAATAATTTCTGGCCTTATGTGTGGTGTTGCGGTACTTCTCTTTCAATTGCGCTTACAAATGAGCTCTCAAAAAGATCCAAAACCACTCGATCGCGAGCTTACAATGGTTGATGAATCTTTTCATATATCTATGTGGACTGTTTTGGATGGGCTCTTCGTTGTTGGCTTGTTATGCATTGCCCCATTGACCAAAAACATCAATGAGCTATTTTCCAGATTCTTATTCTGTCTCGCGGCCTTCTTTCTTCTTAACTTTTTAATTGTCACACTCATGACTCTTAAACGAATCAGCGCTGCATACACAACGTTTTCACGCGGCTGGAAAATGTAGCCCCAAGCCCATGAGCCTTTGAAGATAGTGTTTCACGGAGCCTCACATATGTAGAAGAATCCAAATCAAATTAGAGTTTTGCGGACGAAGCCAACGATCTCGGTTGCATACGCAATGACTTACGAACATCGTTTGACGTGACCCGATCCTTTCACCGATTGGCAAAACGATTTACACCTAATTATCGGCACTACTCATGGGCATTTCCTTTGCATATGCCTTGATCTCGCTAAACTAATAACTGCTGCTACCAGGGCATTTTCTGGTGCACATTCTATTGGCTCCTGCGAAGATCGGAGCGGGTATGTTTGCTGCCGAGTCCCACACCAGCCGTCGTTACATTGCGATTGTTGCCATGGCCTGCCTATGCGTTTTGCTGGGCGGGCCTTCTTATGCCGCGGGCGCGGAGAGCCTCATCATCGCGGGCGCGACATACTACGAGCCGGGCGTGTCGGGCCCCAGCTGGGCCTGGACCGATGCCGACCATCTGGAGCTTAACGGCTACGCGGGCGAGGCCATCGGCGCCGAAGGCGACCTGGTGTTGACGCTTGCCGGGCAAAACTCCGTGACGGAGTCGTATGCGCCCGATGCGGACATCACGCTGTGCGGCATGGAGGTGTGGGGCAACCTGACGCTTCGCGGCACCGGGACCCTGACGGCGACGGGCTCGCAGTGCGGGATCCACGTCTCTCAGGCGCTCGCGGTGGACGGCTGCACCGTCGATGCCCGGGCAGACGGGGCCGATATCACGGACGAGGCGGTCGCCGGCGTGATCGCAGGCGACATGGCCGTGCGCGGCGGCGGACGCGTCATTGCCGCGGGCGCCGGGTCCGGAGCGGGCGTGCGCGCCTACGGCGTGTATCTGCAGGATGCGGGCCTTGGCGATGGTGCGGCCGGCTGTCGTCTTTCCGTCGACGCCTCGTGGCTTGATGCGACCGGTGTCGACAGCGGCGTTGCGTGCGCGGGCGGGTCGCTTGTGTCCGCGCGGTTTGTGGCGCCTGCTGGCGGGGCCTTTGGTGCTAGTGGCGTGGTGGATTCTGCAGGGGTCGTGGCACCACATGTAGTGGTTGAGCCCGATGTGGCCACGCCGCCGACGGGGAAGACCGACGGGCGCGATGTTCCTGGCGATAGCGCGGACAAGTCTTCCGCCGATGCTAGCCCCGCTGCCGGAGAGCCCACCACAGGGCCCACGGCAAATCCCGCGCTGAAACCCGCGACCGCGACAACCAAGATAACAACGACAGTAACCAAGACCACGGTCGCCAAAGTCCCCAAGCCCAAGGCTGCCACCGCAACAACTGCGGCACTCCCCAAGACTGCCGACAGCAACTGGATCGCCGCTTCCTTAACGCTTTTCATTCTGGGAACAGCGCTCTTGGCTGCCGCATATCGCTGCTAAGGCCTCGTTTAAGTGAGACCAGGGGAGAAGTGAATTAAGCCATTGCAGAAGTCTTTAGCCTTCTACTAAATCAATTTATTAGAGATTGGTGCCGTATCAGCTATCGCTGCGACGGCACTATTTTGTTCAGCTCGACTGCCTCTCGATCTATTACCGATGTTGAGCCTTACACCCCATCTGCCAGAGCGATAAGATAATTGCAATCCAAATGCTGCCGTTTATAAAGCTTCTTGTTCCACTAAAGGATTGATATATGTCTAATGAAGCCAAAGTTGAGGTTGAAGATGTGGCCTCGTATATCAAATACATCAACGGACTTTCACCAACAATAAATGGTGACGCCAAGACATATGAATCTACATTTGTTTTCCGAGGACAAGGATCGACTAAGTTTGATCTTGTTCCGTCAATCGGAAGAGACAGCTATTGGCGTAAACCGGGATCGAACACCATTTCCCCTATCACAGGCAGCCTTACGCACGAGGCGGATATTATTGAAACTGCCTGCCGCATATTGCCAAATGTCTTCAAGCGAGATTTGCTTCCGATTGATCTTTTAGCCTGCCTCCAGCACTACGGAGTCCCTACCAGGCTATTAGATGTAACTTCAAACGCACTTGCCGCCCTCTATTTCGCCTGCGGCAATCCTGATGCCGTGGGCGAAGTATTTATCTTTAGGCGACCGGGAGGGGATAAGCGGGAATATCCCATCTGCCAGGCAATTGCGGACTCTTGGCATCTGTTTATGAACTCAAAGCTTCTGTCTCGTTTTGCCTCACTTGCAATATCAAGGCCATACTTTGACTATCAACGTGATCTAGTGCTTTCAATTTACCCTGAGCCAACTGATCAGGCAAAATGGTTTAAGAAGTGCTGCGAAGATACATTATTTGTTTACGGAACTAGATATCTTGATAGACAAGCCGCTCAGTCCGGCCAATATATTCTTTTCCCAAATGACATTCGTGGTAAGGATTCTTCTTTGTCGTTTGATGACTTAATAAGTCCACTGCCCAAAGACAGTCCCGTGATAGCCGGTCGTTGCATAGTGCCATCTAATAGAAAAGCATCAATACTGAACGAGTTGAGTAAACTTGGCATTACCGAAGCTTCGCTCATTCCCGACAGCATTGAGAAGAGATGCGCCGGCATAGTGAGTGAGATTAAGAGACACCGTCGCTGAAGACTGCTCTTAATATCAGCGTAGAGAATTATGCTTCAGGCATTATGTCATACGTGCTTATAAGGTTCATTGCCTAAAATCTCAATTTAAAACCGATATTTGTTCAAAGCTAACAAATATCGGTTTTAAAACTATATAATTGTTCTTGTTATTTAAGGATGTCTGTGAATAATCGATATATTTGAGAAGGATTCTAAAGATGATCCTCAATTTTTCATTTAAGAACTTTCAGAGCTTTCGAGATACTCAGCAGTTCTCGTTTGAACCGATTTCGAGCAAAAAGGAACTTGGACCCGTGCGAGTGGCTGCGGTTTACGGCGCAAACGCGTCAGGCAAATCAAATTTCCTAAATGCTCTTTACTTTGTCTCTTACTTTGTTCGTACAGGTTATGCGACAGGCGATGCGAATTCTCAAATACCCATCGTCCCCTTTTTACTTGACTCGGAGTCACGATCAAATGACACAGAATTCTCGATAGATTTTATCGCCAGCAATTTGAAGTATGAGTTTTCATTTGGTGTAAACAAAAATGAGGTTACTTATGAGAATCTCACCGTATACCGATCAAAACAGCCGTCCCTCCTCTATGACCGCTCTTCGATAAACGGCGAACAGTCGATTAAATTTGGTAGCACCTTTACAGGCGTCAAAAAACAACTTTGGGATATCACGCGCAATAATTCTTTGTTCTTATCTGCCGCCGCGGCGGCTGGAAGTGATGTAATTCAGCCCGCATTCGCAGCTCTTGCCAATGACATCAATCTCTATGATGCAACGCATTATCTAGCAGAACTCGCCACCATAAAAAAGCTGTTTATCAACGATGACGCACGAGCTCAGATGCTATCTCAGCTCATTAAATATGCTGATATCGGAATTGACGGCATGGATGTCCGTCAATCGGAAGGCGTCATGGGTTTAAAAGAATCGCTCATTGGACTCGATGAGATTCCGGAAGAGGCACGTAATAAAATTGCAGAAGACTTTAAATTGTCGTTCGCTTATGACCTGTTCTTCCACCATAAAGGCTCGGGAGATGGCTTTTGGCTGGGCTCCGCCCATGAATCGGAGGGCACAAAAGCTGCGCTGGCGTTTTTCTCGGTAGCCTTACGTTCTTTAAGCAGTGGGGCCACAACAGTAATTGACGAGCTTGATTCGAGCCTTCATCCTACGCTCCTGCGCGACTTCGTCTCACTGTTCGCCGATCCCGACACAAATCCAAAGGGCGCGCAGCTAATCTTCTCGACCCATGATGTCACCTTGATGACGCGAACCAGCCCTATGGAAGAGGTGCTTGAACGTGACCAGGTCTGGTTTGTGGAAAAGGACTCTGAAGGTGCTTCGCAATTAATTGCTGCGATGGAGTATTCGCCTCGTGCAAATGAGAATCTGGGGCGCAATTACTTAAACGGTGTCTATGTGCCGCTGCCCAACCCAAGTTTTCATCAACTTGTGGCCCAACTCATGAAGGAAGGCGCTGACATAGATGGCTAAAACAGAAAGGAGGGGACTTGCTCGCGGCCGCAAAAAGCAGACAAGAGCCAAGCGAAAGCGCCACCTAATTGTGTCCAATGGAAAGGTGACCGAAACTGAATACTTTAACTTCCTTATTACTGAAATGGACGTTCGCGGAAGCGTGCGGTATCGGCATATTGACGGAGACCCTTTGAAGGTGGCCAAGCAGCTTTCGCGAGAGCTCGATTCAGATAAAAAGGCCGTTAAAGCAGGCGAAATCGAAGCATTGAGTTCCGCATGGATCGTAGTCGATTCAGATGAATTCAGAAACCTATCCGCAGCAGAACGAGAAGCAAAGACAAAAGAAGTTAGACTCGCGATCTCCAATCCATGCTTTGAAGTATGGCTTATCGATCATGTCTCACCATGCCCGGAAACTTTTGCATCGACTCCACAATGCGAGAAAAGAGCACGCGACCTTGGCGTTCTAAAATCTACTGACCCCAACAGGTCCTCCGCGTCAAAGTTCAAGTCGGTAAATCTCGAAATAATTGACGGCAACAAGGCCCGGGCTTTGACCAATGCCGCAAAGCACAATACGGATGATAAACGTCGCGCAAGAGAAATGAACGCGGACAACGTTGCCGCCTATCAAGTATGGACAGACTTGCCTGATCTTGTAGATGACGTATTTGGGTCTGGCAACTAGTGCGATTCATCCCGCGTTAGGGGCAGGTTTATAACTCAAAAAGTTATAAACGAGGTAGCAATGCTTTGGAGCTATGTTCAACTAGATGACGGCACTCAGTTTGCCTACTCAGAGACAAGAGATGACGGGACCGTTCGCGTAGCCGTCGAGCGTCCGGTTGACCTTGGCTTTGACCATGCGGAATGCTTCTTGCCTGCGGTCAAATGGTTCAACGTCGAAGGTTTTTCTACTGACGATCTGGATTTTTTGACCGAGTTCGTTAGATCAAACGCCCCGTTTATCTTCGAGCTCGCCGACCACCAAAAAGCCGGACCGGCGGTTTCGGCGCTGGCCCCCTGACGTTCTACTGCTGAACGGCAAATAACCCATGATTTCGCCTTCCGACATATCCACCGTCGCCTCTCGCGTGCTTGCTCAATACGACGTCAGCGAAGCATATTTATTTGGCTCGTTTGCCCGAGGCGAGCAAACGCCCGATAGCGATATTGACTTGCGCCTAGTCTGCGGCGACACCATGACGTTCGGCACGCTTTATGAACTCTCCCATGAGCTCGAGAAGGAACTTGGTCGAAAGGTTGATATCGTCACCAACCCACCAGAGCACATGCGCCCGGCCTTCCGCAAAAGCATCGAGCAAGATGAGGTGCTTGTCTATGAAGCTCTGTAAGCAGGACGAAGCGTTAGTGTGCTCCGGCGTGATCAGCAAGTCTGAATTTTGTCGCATACTTCCGGACTCGGCGAGCCTTAGAAGCCAGTATTGAACTCAAACTCGGTTCCAGACACCCTCTTGCTATTTGAATACAGGTATCGCCCTAGCGATAGTATGTTATACTATCGCTAGGGCGATACCTGTTAGGAGACTCGCGTGGAACTGTGGCATGGTTCTCAGAAAATCATTGAGACTCCCCAGCTTGGCCTGGGGAAAATCCATAACGACTATGGACAGGGATTCTATTGCACAGAGAGCCTCGACCTTGCAAGGGAATGGGCATGCTCGCGCGATGCCGATGGCTTTGCGAATCGCTATGAACTCGATATAGCCGATCTCAAAGTTCTCGACTTGCTATCGCCACAATATTGCGTCCTGCATTGGATAGCGTTGCTCGTTGAGCATCGTTCTTTTCGCAAAGATACCGCCATTGCCGCGGGGGCGTGCGAATATCTCCATGATCACTTTCTACCTCAGACGAGCACTTGCGACGTAATAAGGGGGTGGCGTGCGGACAACTCGTACTTTAGCTATGCCAGAGCTTTTGTAAACAATACGATCACCGTCGATCATCTTGGACGATCTATGAGGCTCGGTAACCTGGGGGAGCAGATTGTGCTCAAAAGCGAGCGTGCGTTTAAGAGCATTCGTTTTGCTGGATTTGAACGTGCGCAGCAAGCTCTGTATGGTCCATTGGCCAAGGAACGAGATGAAGCGGCAAGGGCGCAGTATCGGGAGCTCCTTGCCGAAAACCCGTTTGAGGGAATACGTATCGTCGATATCATTCGAGAGGGGATGACGGGCGATGACCCACGCCTACAGTGAGATGTATCTCGAGGATGCAATGAGAACGCTGGGCGAGGCGGTCGATTTTGCTCTCTGTGACCAAGGGCTGACTCCAGCCGAGTTGACGGCGATCATGTCGAACGCTCTTGAGATGAAACAGTTTGAGCGCGGTATGCCTCGCGTCGTCTGCGGCATGGCGGGCGACGAGCTCGCGCGCGATATTATCGCCCATGCGGGACTGACCCCCGTCAGATGTAGGGAGACCTATCCGTTCGACCGTTCGCCTCAGTATTGGGCGGGGTGGGTTATGGCCTATACGCAATGGATGAGCAGCTTGGGCTTTAATAAGCTACTCGAAGTCGCTCCGCTCGATTGGATCATCGGCTCGTACCATCCGCTCCACGAGGCCTCCGAAGATAAATTCGCCCAGATTGTCATCGAAAAATGGAACAACGCCCAGGCAGACAAAAAGGGCCTTAAGGCGGCACGAAAGGCTGCCGGACTAACGCAAAAACAGCTCGCCGCCCAATCGGGGGTTAAGCTTCGCGCCATACAACTCTACGAGCAGAACCAGCTCGACCTACGCCGCGCCTCGGTTTCCTCGGCATTGGCGCTTTCAGACACCCTAAACTGCACCATCGAAGACCTCGTCTGGCAACCGATTGCTCTGGAGTACGACTCGCAGGCCAATTCGTCTGTAAAGCTATAGAGGAGTCAGACATGCCTTGGAGCTATGTTCAACAAGATGACGGCGCTGATTGCGTTGCTCAAGAAGATCATTCAACTGCACACGTGGCAAATTCAGCATCACCGATTTTGCTCGGCGGCACCACGTCAATCGACGAAGCTATTCGGCTGACCATTTCGAACATGCCCAACGCGCTCAGGCTCTTGGAGAACTCATGATGGCGGACACGAAGCGGGGAGCGCATCCGTTCGCGCCGCTCGTGCTCGATGATGCCGGTTCGCTCGAAGATATGGCCGCGAATGTGATGCGCCTGCACAGCACGCTGATGACGGTCGGACGCTGCTATACAACCGACGCCACAGGCGACCGGGCCGCGCTTGAGCTTGGATGCGTCGAGTCCGTGCTTGCGGGTGCATTCTGTACGATATTCGGTCAATCGCCGGCCGATCGCTTCGCAGACATCTTTGACCAGGTCACCTACGTGGCCGAGCACATGGTCAAGGACCACATCTTTGAAGACGGTAACAAACGAACCAGCCTTGTCTTTGCGTTGTCCGTCTTAAGGTTCGCAGGCACTCCGGTCGTGCTGTCTGACAGCCCCGAACCAAAAGACAACCAGTACTACGCCTGGATCCAGGACCTCGTTTCCAGTCGCCGCACGAACAGCGAACTAGCCGAAGAGCTGCGCTGCGGATTCGTTGCGGGCACGGGCGATCTGTCGCTCGTATAGAATCAAAGCATCCGCACGAAGGTTATCAATTGGATTGGACACCACATGGAGATCCCCAGCACCCTGTGCAGTAATATCTACGACTTTGCGTTTTGCCCCGAGCCCTGTTACGACCGCCTGGTAGACCTCGCCGATCCCTAGGACTGGGGTCCCAACAACCGTATCCTCAAAAACTACCTGTCGTTCTCGTTTAGCCGCGCGGTGTTTCTGACCGAGCGCGACGTAGACCAGACCGCGCCGTCCAACCTGCCGCTGGTGTTCGACGACGACCGTTGCCTGTTCAACACCGGCCTGTACACGCGCCGCTACGAGACCATCTACGGCTTGTTTGAGCCCAATTCCAAGCCCGACGCGCGCCAGCATTGGTTTTTGAAGGGCTTCTTTAAGGAGAGCGACCCCATGCTGGTCTCGTTTGAGTACCTGCCGTGCCGCGTGCGCTTTGCCGAGGACCCCTCCGAGCTGGTCTTTGACTACCGCTTGCCGATCCGCTCCAACATCGACCACATTCTGGGCGACGAGGAAAACCTCACGCGCATCCCCGCCAGCCTGATGGGGGAGGGCAACTCGCTGCTGCTGCGCCGCGCCTTTGAGGGAGCTGTCGTCGAGGCCGCCCGCCGCGCCGCCGCCAACTATACGCTCGCGGTGCCGCAGTTCTACGGCGGCCGAATTCAGCTGCTTCTACCGCTGTGCCTAACTGGCGACAAGCCCGAGCTGGCGCTGACCATCCAACGCGAGGACTGTTTCTACGCAGCGCGCACCTGCCTCACGCTCGACATGGCCTACAACAACGCACGACTTATCTGCCGCCCCGAGACCTCGTGGATCAAGCGGTAAAGGCTCGTTGAGCTGCGGGTTTGCTGTTTATTTGGACTGCGCCAGAGCAGCCAAAGCCCACGAATTTAAAATCGAGGGCAAAAAGTTCTTGGTAAACCACGCGCGGCTATGATAGTATCTCTTTTGCCAAAAGGCGACGGGCGATTGGCTCAGGGGTAGAGCATATCCTTCACACGGATGGGGTCACAAGTTCGAATCTTGTATCGCCCACCATCAAAAGCAAAGGTCAGAGGTATTAAGCCTCTGACCTTTTTCTTTTTGACACCAAGTGTGACACTAAAAACCGACACCATGATCGAATCCATGTTGTCCGAGACGCCGTTGGACGGGCGCCGGGCGGCGCCGCGGAAAGTTTTCCAAAATTGTCCTTGCATCGCCGCCGGTGTTCCCGTATAGTACTTCTTCGCACGGGGGCGTAGCTCAGCTGGGAGAGCGCTTGACTGGCAGTCAAGAGGTCAGGGGTTCGATCCCCCTCGTCTCCACCCGAGCATTGAATGAGGCTCCAACGCAAGTTGGGGCCTTTTTTCATATAGGCACACAAGGTCAAAGGCGGCACCATGATCCTCCTGGTCGACAAGATCGAAAAAAGCTTCGGCGCGCGCGTCCTCTTTAGCGGCGCGTCATTCCAGATCAACCCCGGCGAGCGTTTTGCGCTCGTGGGCCCCAACGGCGCCGGCAAAACCACCATGCTCAAGATCATCATGGGCATCGACAGCCCAGACGCTGGCCAGGTCCAGTACGCCAAGGACTGCCAGGTAGGCTATCTAGAGCAGGAAACTAACCTGGAGCAAAAGGACACCACCATCCTTGCCGAGGTCATGGCCGCCGCCAAGGAAATCCGCCGCATGGGCGTGCGCGCTAACGAGCTGCAGGCCCAGATCACCGAGCTCTCCGAGCAGGGCAAAGACGTCGACGCCCTCCTCAACGAGTATGGCCAGGTCCAGGACCGCTTTGAGCATCTGGGCGGCTACGAACTCGAGAGCAACGCCCGCAAGATCTTGTCCGGCCTGGGTTTTAAGGTCACCGACTTTGAGCACCTGTGCTCCGAGTTCTCCGGCGGCTGGCAGATGCGCATCGCGCTGGCAAAGCTCTTCCTGCGCCACCCCGACCTGCTGCTGCTGGACGAGCCCACCAACCACCTGGACCTCGAGAGTGTCCAATGGCTGCGCGGCTTTATCGCCAACTACGATGGCGCCGTCCTCATCGTCAGCCATGACCGCGCCTTCATGGACGCCTGCGTCGACCACGTGGCCGCCCTCGAGAACCGCCGCGTGACCACCTACACCGGCAACTACAGCAGCTACCTTAAGCAGCGCGAGGACAACCTGGAGCAGATGCGCGCCAAGCGCGCTGCCCAGGAGCGCGACATCGCCCACATGCAGGTCTTCGTCGACAAGTTTCGCTACAAGCCCACCAAGGCAGCCCAGGCGCAGGAGCGCATCCGCAAGATCGAGCAGATTAAAAAGGAGCTCGTCATCCTGCCCGAGGGCCACAAGCACATCGACTTTAAGTTCCCCGATCCACCACGCTCCGGCGACATGGTCGTGGGCCTAGAGGGCGTCTCCAAGTCCTACGGCGATAAGCACATCTACAGCGACATCGACCTTAAGCTCTACCGCGGTGAGCACGTGGCACTCGTCGGCCCCAACGGCGCTGGCAAGTCCACCCTCATGAAGATCCTCGCCGGTCTGGAGCCGCCCACCACCGGCACCCGCGACCTGGGAACCAACGTCGGCGTCGCCTACTATGCCCAGCATGCGCTCGAGGGCATGACCGAGTCCAACACCGTCCTGCAAGAGATCGACACCGTCACGCCCAAGTGGACCGTGCCGCAGCAGCGCAGCCTGCTGGGCGCCTTCCTGTTTAGCGACAACGATGCAATCGAAAAACAGGTCCGCGTCCTCTCCGGTGGCGAAAAGGCGCGTCTGGCCCTGGCAAAGATGCTCGTGGCCCCCGAGGCGCTCCTGTGCCTGGACGAGCCCACCAACCACCTGGACATCGACTCGGTGGACATGCTCGAGAATGCCCTGCAAAACTTCCCTGGTACCATCGTGCTGATCAGCCACGACGAGCACCTGGTACGCGCCGTTGCCAACCGCGTGATCGACATACGCGATGGCAAGGTCACGGTCTACGACGGCGACTACGACTACTACCTCTACAAGCGCGAGGATCTCGCAGCCCGCGCCGCCGCCGAGGCCGCAGGGGAGAGCGCGCCTGCCGCGGCCAAGTCCACCAAAGCCAGCGCCGCCCAGGCCGACACCCCCGCCGCGGCGCCTAAACCTGCCGAGGGCAAAAAGACCAAGGAGCAAAAGCGCGCCGAGGCCCAGGCCCGCGCTGCGCTCAACAAAAAGCTCAAGGGCGTGCGCAACCAGCTTAAGAAGATCGAGGCGGAGCTCGACAAAAAGCGCGCCCGCTATGACGAGCTTATGGAATTGATGGCAAGTGAAGAGCTTTATGCCGATCAGGATAAGTTCAACGCCGCGCTGGGGGAATATAACGGCCTTAAGCAAGAGCTGCCCAAGCTCGAGGACGAATGGCTCGAGCTTTCCACACAGATTGAAGAGGAGACCGCGCGTGAACTCTCGTAAGGCCGCTGCCGTGGCGATGAGCATCATCGCCATTGCGTGCCGCATCTGCGGCATCTTTATGAGCGCGATGACCGTGCTGTTGTGCTTTAGCGGCCTGACCGCCAAGCTGCAGATCGTCGGCTTTGTCGTTGAGCTTTCGCGCGCGCTGCCGAGTGCCATCGCCGGCTACGGCGTCATCACCTCGCCCTTTGGCGGCGTGTTCCGCTTAGATTACGCCATCGTGGCCGTCATCCTGTTTGTGGTCGACCACCTGCTCACGCGCGCATCGCGCCGCGTCCGCTAGGAGGTGCTATGTCCAGCAGCTACCTCATGAATCTGCTTGCCAGCGCCGTCGCTGTCATCGTTGGCATCGTGATCCACGAAAGCGCGCACGCCGCCGCGGCCTGGGCGCTCGGCGACAAGACGGCACGCTCCCGTGGCCGCGTCTCGCTCAACCCGCTCAACCACATCGACCCGTTTGGCACCGTCCTCCTGCCGCTGCTTATGCTCGCGGCCGGCGGCCCGGTATTTGCCTTCGCCAAGCCCGTGCCCGTCTATCTCAACAACCTCAAGCACCCCAAGCGCGACGAGGTCCTGGTGAGCGCGGCAGGCCCCGCATCGAATATCGCACTCGCGTGCCTGGCCGCAGCCCTCATGCACCTGGTCTATGGCAACCTCTACGCCAGCATGTCTTTTGGCGTGGCGTCGCAAATCATGAACTTCGGCGCTGCCTTTATCGTGGTTAACCTGTCGCTCGCGTTTTTTAACCTCATTCCGATTCCGCCGCTTGACGGCTCGTCTATCATCGTGCCGTTCCTCAAAGGTAAAGCGCTCACCAACTACTACCACCTGCAGCAATACGCCATGCCCATACTCATCATCGTGCTGTATCTGCTGCCCATGTGGACCGGTATCGATGTGATCGGCCGCTATTTCGACGTTACCGTGTATCCGCTGGCTGAGTGGCTGCTCAACTTCGCAATCGCCGGCATCTAAGGTAAACTTACAGGTCGACCGCGCAAAACGGTCGCAACATGCACCCAAACCGCGCCGCGAAGGCGCCGTCAAAGGAGGTCGAAGATGTCGTATCGCGTGTCGACGCAGGTCTACAGCGGACCGTTCGACCTGCTGCTGCAGCTGGTAACCCGTCAAAAAGTAGATATCGGCGCCATCTCCATTAGCGAGGTGGCCGAGCAATACCTGGCCGAAGCCGAGCGCATCGAGGCGCTGGACCTGGATGTGGCAAGCGACTTTTTGCTGGTCGCGGCTACGCTTTTGGACATCAAGGCCGCCTCGCTGGTGCCTCAGGAGGCCCCGCGCAAAGCCGATGATGATGACGAGCTCGACGATGACCTCGAGGAACTCAGCGCGCTCGACGGCGATGCCCTGCGCGAGGTCCTGATCCAGCGCCTGATCGCCTACAAGCAGTTTAAGAGCGCGGCGGCAGCCCTTGGCGCGCGCATGCAGGCCGAGAGCCGCATGCATCCGCGTGTGGCCGGCCCCGACCCGGAGTTTTTGGGCCTCATGCCCGACTACCTGGCCGGCATCACCCTGCGCGGCCTGGCCGTCATCTGTGCCGACCTGGACGGCAAGCGCCAGACCTTCCTGTTGGAGGCCGAGCACGTGGCACCGCATCGCGTGCCGCTCGACCTGACGGTGGCCTCGGTCGACCGCTTTACCACGGCGCACCAAACCTGCACCTTCCGCGAGCTGTTGGACGGAGACGCCACCACCGAGCAGCTCGTCGTCACTTTCCTGGCCATGCTGGAGCTCACCAAGCGTGGCTCGCTCACCCTGAGCCAGGACGAAATCTTTGGAACCATCCGCATCAACCGCGTCGAGGGCGCCGAGGCCTACGTACCCGGCGAGGGCCCCGAGCTCACCGAATAGGAGCGGCAACCATGTCAACCCTTTCCCCGCTGGAGACAAATAGCCTCAAAGGCGCCTTGGAGGCGCTCCTGCTGGTGTCGAGCGATCCGGTGAGCGCGCCCGCGCTGGCTGGTGCGCTGGATATCGCCCCCGGCGAATGCGCATCGCTGCTCGCCGAGCTCAAAGTTGAGTACGAGGAGGCCAACCGCGGCTTTCAGCTGCGCGAGGTCGCCGGCGGCTGGCGCCTGTTTACGCATCCCGCATATCACGACGTGGTCGAGGCCTATGTGTTGAGCTGGGACACGCAAAAACTGTCGCAGGCGGCACTCGAGACCCTGGCCGTGATCGCCTATCACCAGCCCGTGACGCGCGAGGTGGTCAAGGGCATCCGCGGCGTCAACTCCGACGGTGTCATTGCGTCGCTCGTTGACAAGGGCCTGGTGCGCGAGCTCGGGCGCGACCCCCAGCGCGGTCAGGCCATCATTTACGGCACGACCAACGCCTTTTTGGAGAAGTTCGGTCTGCGCTCCACCCGCGACCTTCCCGATCTGGAGCAGTTTGCCCCCGACGAGCAGTCACGTCAATTTATCCGCGAGCGCCTGAGCGGCCGCAGCATTCAGTCCACGCTCGAGGAGCAGGCTGAGGATCTGGACGAAGAACGTGAGCTGCTCGATACCGATATTGATGATGTCGAGGCAGTCGGCGGCGAGGAAACGCTGTCCACCGACGACACTGCGGAGGATACGCATGACGAAGACTAACGAGACAGGGGAGATGCGCACCGGCGCTGCGGCGCCCAACGCGGATGTGCACAAGTCCGACGCCCAGCCCGTCTATCCGCACACCATGCGCCTGCAGCGCTTTTTGGCGCGCGCAGGCGTGGCGAGCCGCCGCGGGTCGGAGGACCTGATGACCGCCGGCCGAGTGACGGTTAACGGCGAGGTCGCGACCGAGTTGGGCACCAAGGTCGATGTCGACCGCGATCATATCGAGGTCGACGGCATGCCCGTTAAGCTCGACCAGGGCGCCGTGTACCTGATGCTCTACAAGCCGACCGGCTATCTCACCACCATGAGCGACCCGCAGGAGCGTCCCTGTGTGGCGGACCTGGTTCCCCGCGACCGATTTCCGGGCCTGTTCCCGGTGGGCCGCCTGGACCGCGACACCACGGGCCTTTTGCTCTTTACCACCGACGGCGACCTGTCGCAGGACCTGCTGCACCCGAGCAAACACGTCTACAAGACCTACCAGGCACTCGTGGACGGCGAACTGTCCGACCGCGACCTCACGCCGCTGCGTCGTGGCATCGAGCTCGACGACGGCCTATGCCAGCCGGCAATCTGCCGCGTCATCACCGCTCGCGAAGCCGAGGCCGTGGCTCCGCAGGGCGTCAAGCCCGGCACCACCGCCGTGGAGGTCATCATCCGCGAGGGTCGTAAGAACCAGGTCAAGCGCATGCTGGGCAAGATCCACCACCCGGTGATCCGCCTGCATCGCAGCAACTTTGCCGGCCTGGAGCTCAAGGATGTGGCCAAGGGCTCGTGGCGCGAGCTCACCGACCGCGAGGTGCAAATCCTCAAGGCCGGCGGCATCCCGCCTAAGCAGGCCAGCTCCAAGCGCGACAGCGGCAAGCCCCAGGGCACGCCCGCGGCACGCACGCGTCACCACGGCAGCCACGGCTCCGCGCCCAAGCGCAACACCTACCGCGAGCGCTACACCGGCTAGGCAGACCGCCAAGCCGCAGCGCCCGCGTCCCATACCAGCACGTCAACCACCGAAAGGAAGCATTGCATGATCGTCGCCATCGACGGCCCCGCCGGTTCCGGCAAGTCCACCATCGCCAAGGAGATCGCCCGCCAGCTGGGCTTTAACAAGCTCGATACGGGCGCCATGTATCGCGCCGTCACCTTCGCCGCGCTCGACCGCGGCATCGACCTGGACGACGAGGCTGCCATCGACGCCCTCGCCGAGCAGATCGAAATCCGCTTTACCAACGGCACCGGCGAGGACACACGTCTGACCATTGATGGCCAGGACGCCTCGGCTGCCATCCGCACCCCGCAGGTCGACGCCAACGTGTCCAAGGTCTCGGCCTACCCGGGCGTGCGCGCGGCCATGCTCGTCCATCAGCGCCGCGCCGCCGAGGATCGCGACATCGTGGCCGAGGGTCGCGACATCGGAACCGTCGTGTTCCCCAACGCGCAGGTCAAGGTGTTCCTGACCGCCGACCCGCGCGAGCGCGCCCGTCGCCGCGTGCTGCAGCGCCACCAAAACGACGCCCAGCCGCTCACCAGCGAGCAGCTCGAGGCCGAAGTCGACGAGACCCTCGATGCCCTCAAGCAGCGCGACAAGCTCGACAGCAGCCGCGAGGTGGCGCCGCTCGTGCCCGCCGAGGACGCCGTGCACGTCGACTCCACCGCACACACCATAGACGAGGTCGTCCACATTATCGAGGACCTCATCAACCAAAGGAGGTAGCCCATGCGCCTGTTTAAGCAGACGCCCGAGGATTACTACAACGCCCCTTATGCCGAGTTCCCCGTGCTCATCCGCGGCACCGTCTTCGTGGTCATGGCAATCCTTTGGGCCTTCTCCAAGCTCATGTGGCGCTGGAAGGTAGAGGACGCCGATCTGCTGTTTGAGCGCCAGGAAGGCCGCGGCAGCGTGGTCATCTGCAACCACACCTCGATGGCCGAGCTTTTGGCTGTAGAGACGGCGCTGTTCTTTGGCGGCCGCCGCATTCGCCCCATTTTTAAGTCCGAGTTTGCCAAGAGCAAGATCGTACGCTGGGCCTTTAGCCGCGTTGGTGGCATCCCCGTGGAGCGTGGTACTGCCGATATGAAGTGCCTGCGTGCCGCCCAGCATGCGCTGCAGCGCGGCGAGGACGTCCTGATCTTCCCCGAGGGCACGCGCATCCGCTCGCGCGAGATCAAACCCGAGGTCCACGGCGGCTTTGCGCTCATCGCCCAGATGGGCAAGGCACCCGTGAACCCGCTCGCCATCTGTGGCTGGTCCGACATCACGCCTGCGGGCAAAAAGATCATGCGCCCCAAGAAGTGCTGGATCCGCGCCGGCAAGGCCATCTCGCTTTCCGACGCGCCAGCCGGGCTTAAGCGCACGGAGCGTCTGGCCTGGTTTGAGTCCGAGGCCATGAACCGCGTCTACGCCATGCGAGACGAGCTGTGCGCCGAGCATCCGGGCAGGTTCTAGCCATGGACGAGAACGTTATGGGCACCACCGCGACCGCGTCCGACCAGGGCGGCGCGCCCACCATCGAGATCGCAGCCCATGCCGGCACCTGCTACGGTGTGCAGCGCGCGCTCGACATGGCGCTGGCCGCCGCGCCGCAGGCAGGGGAGAGCGCTCAGGTCCACACCCTGGGCCCGCTCATCCATAACCCCATCGTCGTGCGCGAGCTCGCCGAGGCCGGCATTGGCTTGGCCGAGACCCTGAACGACGCGGCATCGGGCACCGTAATCATCCGCGCCCACGGCGTGGTGCCGCAGGTGATCGAGGCGGCTCACGATCGCGGTCTTACCGTGGTCGACGCCACCTGCCCCTACGTGAAAAAGGTCCACATGGCGGCGGAACGCCTGGTACGAGAGGGCTATCACGTGGTGGTCGTGGGCGAGCCGGGCCACCCCGAAGTCGAGGGCATCCTGGGCCACGCCGGCGATGATGCGCAGGTCGTAAGCTGTGCCGCCGATGCGGACGCGCTGCCGCTCAAGGGCAAGGTGGGCCTCGTTGTACAGACTACCCAGACCGCACAGAACCTCGCCGACGTCGTAGCTGCCATCACCCCGCGTGTGCAGGAACTGCGCGTGATCAACACCATCTGCGCCGCCACGAGCGAGCGCCAGCAGGCCGCCGCCGCACTTGCCAACCGCTGCGACTGCATGGTCGTCGTGGGCGGCAAAAACTCCGGCAACACCCGCCGCCTGGCGCAGATCTGCGCAGACGCCTGCGAGCACACGTATCACATCGAGGAAACTTCCGAGCTCCAGGCCGCGTGGTTTACCGACGCTCACCACATCGGTATCACCGCCGGAGCCTCCACCCCGCAAGAACACATCGAACGCGCCGTCACGCGCATCAAGGAGCTTTGCTGCTAACCATGGACCAGACCGTACCCGCATACGCCGCCGAGGTGGCCGATTACGGGCGCAGCCGCGACCCCGAGCCGGGTGAGGGCGCGCTCGTAAAGAGCGTTCGTCCCGAATCGCCCGCGTGGGATGTGGGTATCGAGCCGGGAATGCGCGTGCTCACGGTCAACGGTGAGACACTCACCGACATGATCGTGTGGCTCTGGGAGGCCGACGACGACACGGTCGACCTCGAGGTTTTCGACCCGCGCGACAACAGCGTCACCCCCGTCGAGCTCGACCGCTTCCCGGGAGAGGACTGGGGCCTTGAGTTCGATGGCCCTATCTTCGACGGCATGCGTACCTGCGTAAACGCCTGCGTGTTCTGCTTTATGACGATGCTGCCCAAGGGCGGCCGCTCCACGCTCTATATCCGCGATGACGACTACCGCCTGAGCTTTTTGCAGGGCAACTTTGTCACGCTGACCAACCTCACCGACGACGACGTGCAAAACGTCATCGAACGCAACATGAGCCCCATGAATGTGTCGGTCCACGCCGTGAGCCCCGACGTCCGTCGCCGCATGATGGGCCGCAACGCCCAGCGCGGCATGGACGTGCTCGAGGCCATCATGGCCGCCGGCATCGAGATCCACGCGCAGATCGTGCTGTGTCCCGGCATGAACGACGGTGAGGAGCTGCAAAAGACCCTACGCTTTTGCGAGGAGCACGAGCAGATCACGAGCCTGGGCATCGTACCGCTGGGCTTTACCAAGCACCAGAATCGCTTTACCTGGTCATACAGCGACAAACCTGAGCTCGCGCGCGAGACCATTGCCATGATCCGTCCCTTCCAGGATCGAGCCTACGAGCGCTTTGGCCGCCACACCTTCCAGATGAGCGATGAATTCTATCTGGACGCCGGCATCGATCCTCCCGAGGCGGACTTCTACGACGGCTACCCGCAGTACTACGACGGCATCGGCATGATCCGCTCGTATCTGGACGAGACCGACGACGTGCTTGCCGCCGACGCCGAGCGCCTGGCCCGCGTTCGCGAGGCAATTGCCGGGCGCGGCCAGCGCCTCCTGTGCCTTTCCGGCGCCAGCGCGCGCGACACCGTGGCGCGCTTTGTGGAGTCGTCACAGGGCCTCGACGGCACCGTCACGGCCATCAAAAACCATTACTTTGGCGGCAACGTGGACGTGACCGGCCTCATCGTCGCTTGCGACATTCTGGAGCAGCTGCCGCAGGACCTCTCGGGGGTTATGCTCTTTGTGCCTAAGCTCATGTTCAACGCTGACGGCATGACGCTTGACGAGTATCATCGTGACGATTTACTCGCAAGCCTTACCAGTCGCGGCGCCGAGGTTCATGTGGTGTCGACCATGCCGCATGAGCTGCTCGATACCCTGGAGCACATCCTTGGCATTGTGCCTGCCGACTCTAACACTTCCACTGACCCTACCCATTAAAGGAGTGCAGATGAAACCTATCGTCGCCGTCGTCGGACGCCCCAACGTGGGCAAGTCCACGCTCGTTAACCGCCTGGCCCAGACCTCGGACGCCATCGTCCATGAGTCCCGCGGCGTCACGCGCGACCGCTCGTACCACACGGCCGATTGGAACGGCCGCGAGTTCACCATCGTCGACACGGGCGGCATCGAGCCGCTCAAGAGCGATGACGTCTTTGCCACGTCCATCCGCGACCAGGCCCTCGCCGCCGCCGAGGAAGCCGCCGTCATCCTGTTTGTGGTCGACGGCCGCACCGGCGTCACCGAGGAGGACGAGTCGGTCGCCCGCATGCTCAAGCGCTGCGACAAGCCGGTCTTTCTGCTGGTGAACAAGCTCGACAACCCCGATCGCGAGAACGACAGCATCTGGGAGTTCTATTCGCTCGGCATCGGTGAGCCCACGCCGCTCTCGGCCCTGCATGGCCATGGCACGGGCGACCTGCTCGACGATATCGTGGCCCTGCTTCCGGAGGAAGAGGACGAGGTCGCCGATGAGTTCCCTGACGCGCTGAACGTCGCCATCATCGGCCGCCCCAATGCCGGTAAGTCGTCGCTGTTCAACCGCATCCTGGGCGCCGACCGCTCTATCGTGTCCAACATTGCCGGCACGACGCGCGACGCCATCGACACCGTCGTGGAGCGCAACGGCAAGCACTACCGCATGGTCGACACCGCGGGCATTCGCAAGAAGAGCACCGTGTACGAGAATATCGAGTACTACTCGATGGTCCGCGGCCTGCGCGCCATCGATCGCGCCGACGTGGCACTGCTCGTCGTCGACGCCTCCGTAGGCGTTACCGAGCAGGACCAGAAGGTCATGGGCTTGGCCATCGAGCGCGGCTGTGCCATCGTGGTGCTGCTCAACAAGTGGGACCTGCTCGACGACGACCGCAAGCGCGAGGCCTGCATGGAGACCGTCGACCGCCGTCTGGGCGTCATGGCTCCCTGGGCCCAGTATCTGCGCATCTCTGCGCTCACCGGCCGCAGCGTCGAGAAGATCTGGGCGATGGTCGACGCCGCCGAAAAGACGCGCTCGCAAAAGATCACCACCTCGCGCCTTAACACGTTCCTCACCGACCTGCGCGAGTTCGGCCACACCGTGGTGGACGGCAAGCGCCGCCTGCGCATGCACTACGTGACTCAGACGGGCATCAACCCGCCGACGTTTACGTTCTTCGTCAACCACAGCGATCTGGTCAACGACACCTACCAGCGCTACGTGGAGAACCGCATGCGCTCGACCTTCGACTTTGCCGGCACACCCATTCGACTCTTCTTTAGGAAGAAGGAGCAAAAGGATGCATAATCCGATTCTGCTGACCGCCATCTGCGCCGTGGTATCGTTCTTTATCGGAGCGATTCCGTTTGGCCTGATCCTGGGCCGCGTGTTCAACCATACGGATATTCGCAAGGCGGGCTCCGGCAACATCGGCACCACCAACGCACTGCGTGTGGCCGGTCCCAAGGTCGCCGCGCTCACCCTGCTGCTCGACTGCCTTAAGGGCGCCATCTGCATCCTTATCGCGCGTCCGCTCATTGCCGACTTGGGCTATGGCTTTCCGCCGAACATTATGGCGCCTGGAGCCCCCGGCGACTGGATGCTCGGCGTCATTTGCCTGGCGGCCGTGTGGGGCCACATCTTCTCGCCGTACCTCAACTTCCACGGCGGCAAGGGTATCGCAGTTGGTCTGGGTGTCATCCTCGCCTGGTACTGGCCTATTGGCCTGTCGCTGCTGGGCATGTTTATCGTGGCCGTCGCCATCACCAAGTTTGTGTCGGTGGGCTCGCTTGCCGCTGCCATCGGTCTTCCCATCGCTGCCTGCGCGGTCTTTCCGTACAGCAGCCTGGGGCTTAAGTTTTGCATGGCGATGATCGGCATCACCGTGGTGTGGGCCCATCGTGCGAACATCAAAAAGCTCATGACCGGTAAGGAGTCCAAGCTCTCGTTTACCAAGCGCGTCACCGAGCCCGACGATAAGTAGGAGAGAGTCATGAATGTTGCGCTGATTGGCTCCGGCTCCTGGGGAACCGCCGTCGCCGGCCTTGCCGCCGCGCGAGCCGAGCGCGTGACCATGTGGGCCCATAGCGAGCAGACGGCCGCCGGCATCAATGGCGAGCACCGCAACCCCCGCTACCTTGTGGGCTACGAGCTGCCCGGCAACGTCGTCGCCACCACGGACCTGTCGCAGGCGCTCAACGGCGCCGAGGCCATCATCTTTGCCGTGCCCTCCACGCACCTTCGCAGCGTGTGCCACCAGGCCGCGCCCTTTATCGCCGCCGATACCCCGGTGCTCTGCCTCACAAAGGGCATTGAGCCCGAGTCCGGCCTGCTCATGAGCGAGGTCATCGCCAGCGAGATCGGCAACGAGGCACGTGTCGCGGCTCTTTCTGGCCCCAACCATGCCGAGGAAATCTGCCGCGGAGGTCTTTCTGCCGCCGTCATCGCCAGCGAAGATCCACAGATAGGGGAGACCTTTAAGGACCTGCTTCTGTCAACGGCCTTCCGCATCTACCTGTCGCAGGACATGACCGGTGTCGAGGTCTGCGGCGCCATGAAAAACGTAATCGCCATCGTGTGCGGCATCTCCGCCGGCACCGGTGCGGGCGACAACACGCTCGCCCTTATCATGACACGCGGCCTGGCAGAGATCAGCCGTCTGGTGCACGCCCGCGGCGGTCAAGCTATGACCTGCATGGGGCTTGCCGGCATGGGCGACCTCATTGCCACCTGTACCTCGGAGCATTCGCGTAACCGCACCTTTGGCTACGAGTTTGCCCACGGCGTGTCGCTCGACGAGTACCAGACGCGCACGCATATGGTTGTCGAGGGCGCCGTCGCGGCCCGCAGCGTCAGCGAACTTGCCCGTTCACTGGGCGTAGACATTCCGCTCACCTTTGCCGTGGAGCAAACGCTCTACAACGGTGTTACTTTGGATAGGGCGCTCGAGATTCTTACCGACCGCGTCCCTTCTCAAGAGTTCTACGGACTCACCGACTAGCGTAGAAAGGCTACTACCATGGGTTCCATCAAAATCGCTCCGTCCGTCCTTTCGGCCGACATGGCCAACCTCAAGGGAGAGCTCGACAAGATCGCCGGCGCCGACTACGTTCACTTTGACGTTATGGACGGCCACTTTACCGGCAACCTGACCTTTGGCGTTGACATCCTTAAGGCCGTCAAGCGCTCCACCAACGTGCCGGTCGATGCGCACCTCATGGTGTCGAACCCCGACGAGACCGTCGATTGGTACGCCGATGCCGGTGCCGACATGATCACCGTGCACTACGAGGCCTCCACGCACCTGCATCGCACGCTCACGCACCTGCAGCAGCGCGGCGTCAAGGCCGGCGTGGTGCTCAACCCCGCCACCCCCGTGTGCGTACTTGAGAGCATCATCGACGTCGTCGATATGGTGCTGCTGATGAGCGTGAACCCCGGCTTTGGCGGCCAGAGCTTTATCCCGGGCACTATCGCCAAACTGCACGAGCTCAAGGCCATGTGCGAGCGCCACGGCGTGTCGCCCATGATCGAGGTCGACGGCGGCATTTCTTCCAAGAACATTGCCGAGGTCGTCAAGGCTGGTGCCAACGTTCTCGTGGCCGGCTCCGCCGTATTTAAGTCCGAAGATCCCGCCGCCGAGGTTGCGCTGCTGCAGAAGCTGGGCAATGAGGCCGCACAGGAGGCATAAACCCTTATGACCGCAGGTCAAAACCGCATACCCGTGAATCTTGACTACGCCGCCTCGACGCCCATGCGCGCCGAGGCGCTCCTTGCGCAGCGCGAATATGACGACAGCGAGCTTGCCGGCGTCAACCCCAACTCGCTGCACTCGCTCGGCCGCAAGGCCGCCGCGCGCCTGGAGGTTGCCCGTCGCGAGATCGCCCATAGCTTTGGCGCACGCGTCCGCCCGTCCGAGATTGTTCTGACCAACGGCGGCACCGAAGCCAACCAGCTGGCGCTGCTCGGTCTTGCCGAGGGCGCTCGTCAGCGCGATCGCAAGCGCGATCGTGTAATCGTTTCGGCCATCGAGCACGATTCGATTCTGGACAACCTGCCGCTGCTGCGTGCCGCCGGCTTTACCGTCGACCTGGTGCAGCCCTGCCGCGCGGGCTACATTGAGCCTGCCACGCTGAGCGACTTGCTGAGCGACGACGTGTCGCTCGTGAGCATTATGGTCGCCAACAACGAGACCGGCGTGGTGCAGCCCATCCGCGAGCTTGCCTCGGCCGCTCATACCGTGGGCGCAGTGTTCCACACCGATGCTATCCAGGGCTATCTGCACATTCCACTCGATGTCACCGAGCTGGGCGTCGATGCTATGTCCGTCGCGGCCCACAAAATTGGCGGTCCTGTGGCATCCGGCGCGCTCTACGTTAAGACCCGCACGCCACTGCGCCCCCGCATCTTTGGCGGCGGACAGGAAGCCGGACGTCGCGCCGGCACGCAGGACCTGCGCACGCAGCTAGCCTTTGCCGCTGCTGCCCGCACGCTAGTGCCCCAAGTGGCTCAGGAGCGCGAAAAGCTGCAAGCCCTTTCCGACAAACTCTACGCCACGCTTACGGCCCATCCACGCATTCATGCCACCATGGGCGACTACGAGCAGGTCGACCGTCTGCCGGGTATGGTTTCGATCTACGTCGACGGCATGGACTCCGAGGAGCTCATCATCAAGCTAGACGCCGCCGGCTTTGAGGTATCGGCCGGTTCTGCCTGCTCGAGCGGCAGCATGGACCCGAGCCATGTTCTCAGCGCCATGGGTATTGGCCGCGAGCAGGCCCTGGGTGCACTGCGCATCTCCTTCGATGACCGTGTGAATCCGGGCGATCTGGACGAGTTTGCCCAGACGCTGCTCTCGATCGTGGGTGCCGCATGATCGTCGCCGAGCTTGAACGTGCGCTGCTGGCGCGCTACCCCAAGATGGACGCCGAGGGCTGGGATCATGTTGGGCTATCTGTGGGAGATCCCGCTGCTGAGATCACCGGTGTTGCCTGCGCGCTCGATGCGACCGAAGCTAATGTTCTCCGCGCCCAAGAAGCCGGTGCAAACGTGCTGCTGACGCATCATCCTGTCTATATCAAGGCGCCCGAGGCGTTTTGTCCAGCGGATACCACTCGCCCCCAGTGCAGCGCGGCACTCTATGAGGCGGCCCGTTGCGGCGTGAGCATCATATCGCTCCACACCAACCTGGACCGCTCGCACGAAGCCCGTGTCTGCCTGAGCGAGCTGCTGGGTGCCGCACCCGTGAGCTCACTGGAGCACGTGGACGACCCCGAGGCAACCGGCCTGGGCGCGCTTGCAACGCTCAACGACCCGTACACGCTGCGCGATCTTGCCACCCGTGCTGCCACGGCCTTCGGCAGCGACCCGCGTGTGTGGGGCGAAGCCGATCGCCCGTGCCGCACCGTCGCCATTTTGGGCGGCTCCCTGGGCGACTTTGGAGAGCTCGCCATCGCCGCGAGCGCGGACGTTGTCGTGACGGGCGAGGCGGGATACCACGTGGCGCAAGACCTTGCCTTGCGCGGGCTGTCGGTGATCTTGCTCGGCCACGACCGCTCCGAGGAACCGTTCGTTGATATATTGATGAACTCTGCAGTTGACGCCGGGGTCGACCCCCGTCATGCGATTAAAATACTGAACCCTTGCCAATGGTGGACTGTGACAAAAGGAGAGAACTTATGAGCGCCGGCGCTACGCTACTCAAGCTGCAACAGATCGATTTGGAGCTCGCCCGTAACAAGAGCGAACTTGCCAATATGCCGGAGCTCAAGGAGCTCGCTTCCAAGCGCAAGACCTATGTGAAGCTCAAGTCCGAGATGACCAAGCTCTACGCCCAGCGCAAGGATCTGGACATTGAGCTCGACGATCTCAACACCACCGAGATTCAGACTAACAACGCCATCGAGGCTGCCAAGAAGCGCCACGTCGACGGCTCCGACTACCGCGAGGTTCAGGACCTGGAGAACGAGCTCGCCACCCTGGCCAAGCGTCTGGACAAGATCGAGCACACCCGCAAGGACGTCGTTGTCGCCCATAAGGAGGCGCTCGACCGCGAGGCTCGCGCGCAGGCTATCATCGCCAAGTTCGAGGAGGGCGTGAAGGCAGATACCAAGGCTGCCCGCGCCAAGGCCGCCGACCTCCAGGCACAGATTGATGCCGCCATCAAGGAGCGCACCGCGCTTGCCGCCACACTGCCGACCGACGTGCTCACCGACTACGAGCGCCTGCTCAAGCAGTTCCGCGGCCTGGCCGTCGAGACCATCAAGGGCAACATCCCCACGGTCTGCCACACTGCGCTGCAGGCGTCGTCCATGAGCGACCTCAACCACGACGGTAGCGAGATTACGCACTGCCCGTACTGCCACCGCCTCCTGGTACTCCCGAGCAAGGAAGCTTAAACGATGGCGGCATCCAACAATTCAATGCAACTTGAGGGAAAAACGATCCTGCTGGGCATTACCGGCGGGATCGCCGCCTATAAGTCGTGCAATATCGTGCGCCTGCTGCAAAAGCGCGGTGCGCGCGTCAAGGTCGTTATGAGCGAGCATGCCACGGAGTTTGTGGGCCCGCTCACCTTCCGTGCGCTCACCAACGAGCCCGTTGCCGTGGGCCTATTCGACGATCCCTCCGACCCCATCCACCACATTTCGCTGGCGCAGGAACCCGACCTGGTGGTCGTGGCGCCCGCGACGGCCAATATCATCGCCAAGATGGCCACCGGCATCGCCGATGACCTTATCTCCACCACGCTGCTTGCAACGCCGCAACCCATCGTGATCGCACCCGCTATGAACAACGGCATGTGGAAGGCGCCGGCGACGCAGGCCAACATGGCCACGCTGCGCGAGCGCGGTGTCCATGTTGTGGGACCCGGCAGCGGCTACCTTGCCTGCGGCGACGTGGACACGGGACGCATGAGCGAGCCCGAGGACATCGTCGAGGCTGTCTGTGAGGTGCTCAAACCCGTGCCTCAGGACCTGGCAGGCAAGCGCGTCGTCATCACTGCCGGCCCCACGCACGAACCAATCGACCCGGTGCGATTCATTGGCAACCGCTCATCAGGCAAGATGGGCATCGCCCTGGCAGGGGAGGCCGCTCGCCGCGGTGCTGCGGTCAAGCTTGTGCTGGGACCGACATCGCTCAATGTCCCCCGCGGCGTGGAGTGCGTGCGCGTGCAGACCGCCGCTGAAATGCTGCAGGCAGCGCTCAGCGCCTTCCAGACGGCCGATGCGGCAATTTGTGCGGCCGCCGTCGCCGACTATACCCCCGCCACCCCTGCGGACCATAAGCTCAAAAAGGCCAACGAACGCCTGGATCGCATCGAGCTTGTCGAAACGGTCGATATTTTGGCCGAGCTCTCGCGCCAGAAGGGCGAGCGGTGCGTAATCGGATTTGCGGCCGAGACCGATAACGTTGTCGAGTACGCCGAGCGCAAATTGGCCCGCAAGGGCTGCGATGCCATTATCGCCAACGATGTCTCGCGCGCCGATTCGGGCTTTGGAACCGACACTAACAAGGCCTGGATTGTGAGCACAACGGGTACGCAAGAACTTCCCGTGCTAACAAAACCCCAGCTCGCAGATACAATTTTGGACTTGCTTCAAAATTTATAAAAAAGTTCTTGCACAAGTCTAAAGTTTCGGGTTAATATACTCCCTGTTGCGAGCGAGAGTAGAGCAACAAACATTAGCTTCGGGACGTGGCGCAGCTTGGTAGCGCACTTGACTGGGGGTCAAGGGGTCGCTGGTTCGAATCCAGTCGTCCCGACCAGAAGTTTGCAGGTCAGGCACCTAGTGCCTGACCTTTTTTGTTTTAAGCAATTGCTTAATTTTGATTAAGCAACAGGGTGCCAAAAATCTACCTGCGCGATAATCGCTTTTTGCGGTTACTTGTGTGTTATGCAGGTACATGAGCCGAGCTATTAACGCGATATGAGTTTACATATGCGTAGCTGGTACACGCCGAGAACGGGCGGCATTTATCGCGGCGATTCACACAGATATAACGACTGTAACGAACAAGCGTGTCGCTGTATTTATTCCAGTGGTTCACTTGATCGGTGGACAAGTTGGCTGTTGCAACGAAACGCCAAGCAGGATGGGCTCCATACGAGGATGCCGCAGCGGTAATGGCGGGAGAGTTCGGCTGGCGCTCTGAGAGCCGCTGTGTGACCCCATTTCTACTCAAACCGATAACTATGCCTCAAGACGAGAATCGTTCGTTTGGTTGCCAAATGAAAAGCCCGCGCAGAATCGCACGGGCTTTTCATTGGTTGCAGATGAGGCTAAAAGCAGAAGGCGGGGAACACGCAGTAGATGTTCGTCGCGCTGTAGTAGTCATAGCTGCCGTTGCTGTGGACACAGCGGAAGGACGCGAAGTTGCTCGGATGCACGGAGCGAGTCCAGTGATAGCTGCTCGACGAAGCACTGGAATAGTTCGACGTTGTCACGCCCTTGGATTTGTAGTACTCGTACTGGGCGCCGTCAGACTGGAGGTCACCGTAGACTTCAGTCATCGAGAGCAGGAAGACCTTGTCAGTCGTGGCCGAGGGGGTGCCTGCCTTGCCGCCGCCCAGGTTGTCGGTCATCTTCGTGACGGACTTCACCTTGGACTGGAGTTCGCAAGGCAAAAGCGACCAGAGGTCGCCGGTATTGAGGCGGCCGCGGAGTTCGGACTTCTCCCAGCCGCCGGCGTGCGTGTTCGTGGCGTTTATTCTCTGTAGGGCCAGGGCATTGTTGGTCGCCTCGAACGTAAGCCCCGCCTTGCCTGAGCCATCAGCAAAAATTAAGATAAGACCGTGTATGACCAATATGAACTTGAGCATATTCCGTCCGTATTCATACTGGATGATCAAGGAAACATCATCGGCTTATCCGAAGGAGAGGAAGAACCCCTTGCCTTATTAAAGAAATACGCCAAATACAACGGATATAAAGCGGAAGGAGGCGACATCAAGTAACTATCAAAGGCCAGATTAAGGAGCCAGCCATGAAGAAATGCCTGCCCTCCATCGTCTCAGCAGCTCTTTGCCTCTCCTTTGTCATGACACCATTTGTGCCCGTTGCGGCAGCCTATGCCGACGAGGGGTCTCCCGCCGAGAGCAGCGAGATCTACGTCCGAGACAACTATGACGAAAAATACGATATATCCCTTTTTGAGCGCGGACGCTGCACGGATTCATATTCCAAGGCGTGGTGCGATTCTCACGGATTTGCAAATAACCGCACCGTCCCTCACAAGGTCAAGCTGAACGCAAAGGAGGAGGCTTGCCTGCGCGATCCCTACCTTGCTGGCACCGCTGAAGTTATCGCCGGTCTCGTGACAACCGGTCCTGGCGGCGACTTGTTTGCAACCGCAATGACATCGTACCGACTTTTCACTTGCATGTTCTAAAAGGAAGTTGCCATGCTGTCGCAAACTCAATCGAGATACTTGACCACAATCGGCTTTGCCCTGCTTGCATTACTCTTTGCTAGCGACCTTTTGCTGAAACCGCCCAAGGAACTCGTTTCGCTTGCCATAGCCTGCATTTCCGCCCTTTACTTTACGGCAACCCTATTCGTCGGACTAAAGGAGAGGAAAAAGGGCGCAGTCGTTGCATCTGCCGTAGGCGTGGTCACAGCCATTGCCTCATTCTTTATCTGACGCATTGGTGATCTAGGGGCGATATCGTAGGAATGCGACCGGGAGAGCCGGGACCAGATTGCCCGGGTTGCCCGGTCGGCTCGCGCGACGGCGCGGCGGTTCCACAGAAAGCTCTCCGGACTTCACGCCGTTTCTGATCGCATTGTAGACAGCCATCTCGTCTTCGCAGTCGGCGAGCACGCGGTGTGCGTCGTCGTTTTGGATGTCCAGTTAATCTCGAAGGTCCTCCATGCACCAGCGTTCGAGATTTGGCCATGCGCGTTGCGCGAGCTGATAAGTGTCGATTGCGATGTTGTAGTTAAAGTCCAGGCCAAAGCCGTCCCAGGCAGAACGGCTTTGTTTCCTTGATTATCAACTTCATCCGGACACTTCCCGCATTCATCCGTGTGTACGGATGAATGCGGGGTTCGATACCCCGGCGGCCTAATCGGCAGACCGACGGGAATTCTCACTCCTCGAAAAAAGCCGGCACTCGGTTAGTCCTACGCATCTTGAAATCGCCAGTCTCGTGGGAGACGTAGAGAATGCCGTCCATCCCGTCTCGCGATGCATATGAAAGGTGAACAGAACCGCAATCCGCTCCATCATTGTCGAGAAGATCGAACGAGTTCGGGTCGCTCGTTGCGGCCAAACGACCACTCAGACAAGAGCCATCGTCATTACAGATTTGCCATTCCATATCTTCACCTGCAAGAATCGCCATAGACGGCTTGGTCGCGCCATCGTTGACATACATCCCATCTATGCCAAAACCGTTTTCAGCGCCATCGATGAACGACTGCTCGGACCTAAACCTCGCAAATGATGCACATAGCACCATTGCAAGACAAAGTGCAAAGCCAACAATCGCTATCTTTGCATAGCTCTTGCCTATCATGTCATTCACCTCCTTCGTATGTATCGAGGTATTCCTGCTTGAGTGTTTGCGAGGACGACTTGATCTTTTCCACGAGCGTGCCGGCCTCGATGAAGTAGAACGAGTCGGTGAGGTCTGCCAGGTCGTCGAGTAGATGGCTTGAAATGAGCACGCTGCGTCCCCGCGCCACTTCGCTGCGTATTGCGTCGCAGGAGGTTTTCCGTTTTCCCGGATCGAGGCCGTTCAGCGGCTCATCGAGGATGAGGTACGGGCAATCGGTCGCTATCGCCATGGCAAGCTTTACCTGCTGCTTCATTCCCGTCGAGAGTTTACGGGTCGGCTTGTCGAGATATGGGGAGATTCCGAGGGAGCTGCAGAGCGAGTCGATGTCGGTGGCCGATTTCCACGCCTCCCTAACGAAAGCAAGGTGCTCGAGGGCCGATAGCGTGGGATAGAGATCCGTGTCGCCTGAAGAGCTCAGGTAGACGAGTTCTGCGAATTCGGCTGATCGACGTTGGCAGATTCCGTCTGCCGCCAGGCTTCCCGAGCGGATGCGGGTGGGAAATTGGCCCGACAGCGCTTCAAGAAGGGTGGTTTTCCCCGAGCCGTTGGGAGCAACGAGGCCCGCCGCCGTTCCCGGGCCCAAGAAAAGCGACCCGATTGAAAGTATCGTCGTGCTTCCGTATCCCACGCTCGCGTCCAGAAGCTCGAGCCCATGGTGCTTTTTCGCGGGTCCAGGCTGTTTGGGCGAACGTGTCGCAACGGCGCCGACCGCAAAAAAGACCGCGACGTATATCAGGGCCACGGCAAGCATCGATGCGCTGCCTGAACCGGAGCCAATGAATTCTGTCGGGAAGCATCCTACGTAACCCGTTGCCTCGATAGGCGAGAATACGGCCAGCGGCAGGAGATTGAGCGCGGCGTTATGCCCCAGTGCCGAATCGGACAGTAACGGGAATGCCGGGGCCGCGACAAGCAGCGCGGAGGCAAGGGGGCCTGCGAGGACGCGCCTCGTTGCGGTCGATAGGACGGCGGAGCAAACGGATATCAAGGTTCCGCCCGCAAGCAGCGCGATAAGCAGGGCTGTGAAGACGTTTCCCGCGGTCGTGGTGGTAAGCGCGCCGTCATGGAAGAAGGCGATCGGGTACCCAATTTGCCCGAAGCCGTTTAGGGCCAAGGCGTAAATGCCCCCGGGTGCGAGGCCGGCGAGGAGCATCGCGGTCCCCGCGGCGATTATCGAAAACACGATCTGGA
>UQLD01000005.1 GCA_900541855.1 uncultured Collinsella sp. | reverse complement strand
CCCCGCGGCGGTCTGGTGTTTTCATCTGAACGACTTTGCGAAGCAACCGGAGTGAAGATGAAAACACCAGACCGCCGCGGGGCACCCGCAGACCGCAGGGACGGGAGCAGCTATACTACTCTCAGTAGTTAAGGGTCGCGGATCCGCCGCGTCGCCGCTCTCAACAGGAGGTCTTTGTTTATGGCAGATCAAAAGCCGGTCGTCGGGATCATCATGGGTTCCAAGTCCGATCTGGGCGTTATGGAAGGCTGCACCGCCGAGCTCGAGGCGCTTGGTGTGCCCTATGAGCTCGTCATTGCGAGCGCACACCGCACGCCGGCGAAGGTCCACGAGTGGGCCTCGACTGCCGCCGATCGCGGTATCAAAGTGATTATCGCCGCCGCCGGCAAGGCTGCTCACCTGGGCGGTGTCGTGGCTGCCTTTACGCCGCTGCCGGTCATCGGCGTGCCTATGAAGACGAGTGACCTGGGTGGCATGGATTCGCTGCTGTCGATGGTGCAGATGCCTTCGGGCGTGCCCGTGGCCTGCGTTGCCATCAACGGCGCCAAGAACGCCGCCATCTACGCCACGCAGATTCTGGGCGCTTGCGACCCCGAGTACCGCAAGGTTATCGAGAAGATGAAGCAGGAGATGGCCGACGCCTAGGCGTTCCGCCGTTTCACCGCAGTATAAGGAGAGCCATGTCCGACTATCAGGGAAAACGATTCAAGGCTTCTCAGATTCCCGATCCGTCGAAGCCGGGTGCTGCCCATGCGGCACAGCAGGGTCGGACATCCTCTCCTCAGCAGCCGCGCGCACCGCGTCCCGTAACGCCGATGTCCCATCATCGCCAGGATACGCCGGCTGCATATCGCCCTTCGTCGTATGATACGGCCAAGAAAGAATCGCGTTCTACGAAACAGTCGGGCGCTGCTCCGTCGAGCTATACCGAGCCGCCGCGCAAAAAGCGCCGCTCCGTTATCCCCATCTTGCTCATCATTATTGGCATCGGCCTAATCGTTGCCGCCGCTGCCATCTTTATCAATGCGCAGATTGGTTACAAGCAGGCGAGCGAGTCGTACCAAAAGATCGAAAAGCAATATATAAGCGATAAGGACGCCAGCGGTGTGCCGATTATCGACTTCGATGCGCTTGCTCAGACAAACCCCGAGATTGTGGGTTGGATTTATGTGCCGGGAACCAACATCAACTATCCCGTGGTGCAGACCAACAACAACTCCAAATACCTCAACACGCTGTTCGACGGTACAGCCAATGCATCTGGGGCCATTTTCCTGGATAGCGATGACACCGCGCCGGGAATGGTTGACCAGCAGACCACGATCTACGGACACCATATGAACGATGGGTCGATGTTCAACGTGATTTCGGATACGACTGACCAGGCAACGTTCGATAGCATTGAATATGTGTACTACATCACACGGGATGCTACGTATAAGCTGCGACCACTGGCGACCAAGGTCGTTGAGGACACGTATGCCAAGGCGCGCACGCCCAATTTTGAGGGCGATGACGGGCTCAAGAACTACCTGTCCGAGATGCTCGACGGTGCTTCGGCAGTGGCGAGTGATGCAGGCGACCGCGCTGCTTCGGCAACCAAGGTCGTAACGCTTGTGACCTGTCGTTCGTTATCGCTGAGCAACACGCGTGCCGTCATGGTGCTCACTCCGGTCGAGGAATAGATGATGGGCTACTCAATGACGGTGAAAGGGGAAATGATGCTCGAGAATGGCAAAACGATGCCTTCGGTTGATGCTTGGCTGCGCGAGGCCAAGGCCGATTCGTCGGCACCTGCGTGCGGTATGTATCTGACACATAACGGTGTGGTGCGCGCGACGCCCAAGGCCGAGGCGCGCGGTGTCGAGACCGATGGCGTGGCGCCGGGCCATAAGGTGGGCGGCATGGTGTTTGGCTACGACGCCAGCAAGGTGCAGGCTGCTATCGAGGCCACGCGCGCGATGCCGGGTATCGGCTATGTGCGCGTGTGGCTGGCAAGCGGCGAGCTTGCCGTAGGTGACGACATCATGCTCGTGCTCATCGGCGGGGACATTCGCCCGCACGTGGTCGATGCGCTGCAGGCGCTCGTTGGCACCATCAAGAACGAATGCGTGAGTGAGGTCGAGCGCGAGGCGTAAGGCCTCGTCGGCAATCCGAGTCTGTCTATAGCGAAAGCCCGCCGGCAGTTCATGTAGATCTGCCAGCGGGCTTTGATGTGTTGGAGCTATTTTGCTCTGGCGTTTGCTACACGCGTGTGGCGTCCTTGGGGCTCATGGTCATACTCTGAAAACGGTTCTCCATATATTCGTTATCGAAATGCTTGTCATAGAACTGTGCGACGGGAATATTTCGAACGGTTCCGTTGACGCGCTGATACCAATAGTCGAGCGATTGCAACGTCATGACGCCGTCGATCAACATGACGGCGGTCAGGATGACGGTAGCAGAGTAGCGGCGTTTCCATGGAATCATATTGATGAGCTTAAGCAGGCGCGGCAGCAAGACCTTGATCCAGATGAGGCCACCCAGGCCCCACATGCAGGCAAACGGCGTGCATGTGCGTCCCCCGGTCAATACCGCGATGGGATCGGGCATGCCGAATAGCCTAATGTGTGAATAGCTCCACGACACCACGCCAAATGAGGTCTGCATAAACCAGCCTACAAACACCTCGAAAGCGCCGCCGATCAGGGCACTTACCAGGAAAATGATCAGAGGATTCTTTTTATAGAAGCGGTTGAGCGCCATGGTCATGAGCACCGCGCCAAATCCGTAGATGGGGCTAAAGGGGCCAAATAGCATACCGGCACGGTCCTGATAGACGCCGGGATCGACGACGACCATATGCCAGACTTCCTCGAGAATGAGACCTAACACGCTGCAGACGAAGAATACCCAGAACAGGTTGAAGTAGTTGAGCTTGATGTAGCCCTCGCCGGTTTCGTCGCGGCCGAGCATCCCCTCGGCGGCGGCATCGCGGTCGAGCATCTCTTGCAGACGGCGCTGCAGTTCGCGCTCCTGGCGTAGCGTGGGGTCGACGGTGGCCGACAGCGCAATGAGGATGACAAGCTGGACGGCGGGGCGCAGCAGGAAGGGTCCGATGCCCTGGAGCATCACGTCAACTAAAAGCTCCACGACGGTAAATGCGATGAGGACGTAAGACAGGCGGGCGGCATTGCGCCGCTGGTCCTTGATGAGGTCCAGGCCAAAGACGATCAAGATGATCGCGCTTGCCGCCGAGAGCATAATGCCGGCGACGATAAGGCCAACCGCGACTAGGGTGTTATCACCGAGCTTAGCGGCGACGTTGCCGTTAATGAGTGCGGTGATGACCTGCCACATAAAGACGGCGACTGACGGGAGCGTGCCCACGCCAGATAGGGTGCACAGGACTGCGTAGACCTTGATGATAAGGGGGATCTTCTTGGCCTCCGTGGTGCTGGGGACACTGGGGTCGAGTTGATTTCGATCCATACGCTACCTTTCTCGTCTTGTAGTAGCCTACAAGGATACGCCGACGACCAGCTAAAAGACAGGACGAACGTCCCAATTGCAACAATGTAGCCCCTAGCGCGGGCGAGACACGGCGCACGGGAAGTCTTCGAGGCCGTTGCCCCTGAGAGTGGACTACCCAATAAAATGTTTGGTCGCAAAACGGATAATAAGCTCGGTGGGCTTTTAAAAAGCGCTGCTCATGCGCGGGGGAGCGCGTCGCGCCGTGCGTATAATAAGGCGGGTAACGCCAAAATACGAGGCTCTGAGGGGATGCCATGTCTCAAGAAACCATCCGCGCGGCCGAGCGTGCCGCGGGACAGGTGAACGCCATGTCGACGTATGATCCGGACTCTGACCAGCTGCATGAGGAATGCGGCGTTTTTGGTGTCTGGGCGCCCGATCGCGACGTGGCTCGACTGACGTACTTTGGCCTGCGTGCACTGCAGCATCGCGGCCAAGAATCGGCGGGAATCGCCGTTGGTGACGGCGGTACGGTTATGGTCCGCAAGGATCTGGGCCTGCTCGACCGCGTGTTCTCCAATGCCGACTTGTCGACGCTCTCCGGTCAGCTGGCCGTGGGTCATGTGCGCTACGGCACCGCCGGCGCCAAGAGCTGGGAAGCCTCTCAGCCGCACCTCTCTACCATCAATAGCGTCATTATCGCGCTCGCGCACAACGGCACCCTCGTCAACACCGACGAGCTGCGTCGCCAGCTGATCGAGCTGGGCGTACCGTTCCTCTCCAACTCGGATTCCGAGGTCGCGACCAAACTCATCGGCTACTTTACTCAGCGTACTGGCCATCTGCGCGAGGGCATTCGCAAGACCATGGAGCTCGTGCGCGGCGGCTACGCCATGACGCTCATCAACGAGCAGGCGCTCTACGCATTCCGCGATCCGCACGGCATTCGCCCGCTCGTGCTGGGCAAGCTGGTGGACGAGGGTCTGGACCAGGCCGATGCCGCATCCGTTTCGCAGCTGCCGTCGCAGGACGGCGCCGCGACGGTCGACGCCACCACCCATGTCACGCGCGCCGGCGGCTGGGTCGTTGCCTCCGAGACCTGCGCGCTCGATATCGTGGGCGCCGAGTACGTCCGCGACGTCCGTCCCGGTGAGATTTTGCGCATCAGCGCCGAGGGCCTTGTGTCCGAGCAGGGCGTGCCTGCCGCCGAAGAGCCTGCTAACTGCATTTTTGAGCAGGTCTACTTTGCTCGCCCCGATTCCATCATGAACGGCAAGAGCGTCTACGCCTGCCGTTATGACATGGGTCGTCAGCTGGCACATGAGGAGCCCGTCGAGGCCGACCTGGTCATCGGCGTGCCCGACTCCGGCCTGCCGCCCGCGGAGGGCTATTCGCACGAGAGTGGCATTCCCTTTGGCGAGGGCCTCATCAAGAACCGCTATGTGGGCCGTACGTTTATCGAGCCTACGCAGGAGCTGCGTGCCATGGGCGTGCGTATGAAGCTCAACCCGCTGCGTGACAACATCGAGGGCAAGCGCCTGGTCGTCATCGACGACTCCATCGTGCGCGGCACCACCATGGTGCAGCTCGTCAAGATGCTGCGCAACGCCGGCGCCAAGGAGATTCATATCCGCATCAACTCGCCCGAGGTCATCTGGCCGTGCTTCTACGGTATCGATACCGACGTGCAGTCGCAGCTTATCAGCGCCAACAAGACGGTCGACGAGATTTGCGAGTATATCGGCGCCGATTCGCTGGCCTTCCTTTCGGTCGAGGGCCTGCTTAAGGTCATGCCCAAGGGCGGTTACTGCGATGCGTGCTTTACCGGCCGCTACCCCGTGGCGATTCCCGAGAGCTTTGGCCGCGACAAGTTCATGGAGGGCTTTAAGCCCCGCAACCTGGACAAGCCGCTGCACTTTGATGACGACGCCGTGGTCGAGAAATACGACGATCGCAGCTGGGAAGAGGAACACGGCGAGGCCTAAAACCTGCCAAAAAGGGACAGGTTTATTTTGGTAGGTTTTACCTGCTGTTTTGTTGATATGACGGCGCGCGTTGTTATGGCGCGCGCCGAAATGAACGCAACTATGAGCACCGTTTGGCGCCCGGGCGGCGCCACGGTAGTGGGAGAGGAAGGCTCAGATGAGCGACAGCAAGCATGTGACGTATGAGGATGCCGGCGTCGATACCGCCGAGGGCGGCCGCGCCGTTGACGCTATTAAGCAGATGGTTAAGGACACCAACCGTCCCGAGGTCATCGGCGGCATCGGTGGCTTTGGTGGCCTGTTCTCGGCTGCCGCGCTTAAGGATATGGAAGACCCGATTCTGATTAGCGGTACCGACGGCGTGGGCACCAAGCTCGTGCTCGCCCAGATCATGGACCGTCACGAGACGGTGGGCCAGGACCTGGTTGCTATGTGCGTCAACGACATTCTGGCTTCGGGTGCCGAGCCGCTGTTCTTCCTGGACTACGTTGCCATCGGCCACATCGAGGCCGAGCACATGGCAAAGATCATCAAGGGTGTGGCCGACGGCTGCAAGCTCGCGGGCTGCGCGCTCGTGGGCGGCGAGATGGCCGAGCACCCCGGCGTCATGGCTCCTGCCGACTACGACCTTGCCGGATTTACCGTGGGCGTCGTCGACCGTCCCAAGATGCTCGACCCCGCGAATGTCCGTCCCGGCGACGTGATCCTGGGCCTGCCTTCCACCGGCGTGCACTCCAACGGCTACTCGCTCGTGCGTAAGGTCATTGGCGTCGACGGTATTAAGCCGGGCACGCCCGAGGCCGCCGCTAAGGCCGAGGAGCTGAGCCGTCCGCTCGAGGAACTCGGCGGCGCATCGCTGGCAGACGCCCTGTTGGCCCCCACGCGCATCTATGTCAAGCCGATTCTGGAGCTGCTGCGCGGTGGCGCTCCGGTGCACGCCATCGCCCATATCACTGGCGGCGGTATTACCGAGAACCTCAACCGCGCGCTCGCCGACGACGTCGACGCCGTGGTCACCCGCAACGGCGCCGAGATGGGTTGGGACGTTCCGCCCGTCATCACCTACGTGTCGCGCCAGGCCGAGCTCGCGCCCAACGAGGCATGCAAGACCTTCAACATGGGCGTTGGCCTGTGCCTGATCGTCGCCCCCGAGGACGAGGCTGCCGTGACCGAGGCCCTGGTCGCGCTGGGCGAGAAGCCGTTCCGCGTGGGCGAGTGCGTCGAGGGCTCCGGTAAGGTCGTGTACTCCGATGAGCGCTAACGAGCAGATGGCTGCTGCCGCGAGCCTGGGCTTTGTGCCCTACACCCGTCCGACCGGCACCGATACGGCCGAGCCGCTCAAGATCGGTGTGCTCATCAGCGGTTCGGGTACCAACCTGCAGGCGCTGATCGATCTGATCGCCGCCGGCAAGCTCAACGCTTCGATTGAGCTTGTGGTGTCGAGCCGTCCTTCGGCTAAGGGTTTGCAGCGCGCTGAGCGCGCGGGCATCCAGACGCTCACGCTGTCCAAGGATGTCTATGCCGACCCCATCGCGGCTGACGAGATTATCGCGCATGAGCTGCTCGAACGCGGCTGCGAGTACGTGGTGATGGCCGGTTACATGCGCATGGTGCACACGCCGCTGCTGGCGGCGTTTCCCAATCGCGTGGTCAACCTACATCCGGCGCTGCTGCCGAGCTTTACCGGTGCCCATGCGATTGACGATGCGTTTGCTCGCGGCGTCAAGGTGACCGGCGTGACCGTGCACTTTGCCAACGAGATCTACGACAACGGCCCCATCATCGCCCAGCGCGCGCTGGCTGTCGAGGAGGGCTGGGACGTCGACACGCTCGAGGAGCATATCCACGCGATTGAGCACGTGCTGTATCCCGAGGTTGTTCAGATGCTCGCCGACGGCCGCGTCCACGTGCTGGAGAGCGGCAAGGTCGCAATTGATGCGCCTCGCGGCTAGTGGCACACAGTACAATTTAGCCGAGTAGTCAGGGTGGTCATTGGCGCCAAGGCGCAAGTGGCCACCCTTTGTTTTAGGTAGTCATTGGGGACGTTCTTAAACGACTAGTCATTGGGGACGTTCTTGAATGACTAGTCGTTTAAGAACGTCCCAGGTGACTAGGTGAGAGAGGTGGGCCCATGGCTGATAACGAAGCATTGTTTACGCCTGAGCTGGTGTTTTTTGATTGGGAGTGTGCGACGCCGGATGAGGTGTTTGCGCGACTCGAGGGCGAGCTCGCTCCGCGTGGCTACATTGCGCCCGGTTGGCTCGACGCCGTTCGCACACGTGAGGACGCCTATCCCACGGGTCTCGCTATGCCGGCGGCAAACATCGCCATTCCGCATACCGATCCGGGATTTGTGGCCAAGCCCTATATCGCGGTGGTAAAGCCTGCCACACCTGTGACGTTTAACGCGATGGCGGGCATGGGCGCCCCCGTGCCGGCGCAGATCATCATCAACCTGGGCATTGCCGAGCCGGGCGGTCAGGTCGAGGCACTTCAGGCACTCATGAATATCTTTATGGATGCCGACGCTGCAGCCGATGTACTCGGCCAAACCACGCAGCAGGACATGGTCGACGCCATCCGTCGACACTTTTAAGGCCGGCACTGGGGGACTGCCGGCAGCCGGGGACAGTCTCCATCTGCCGGCAGAAAAGGAACGTCCCTAACTGCCAACTGCCAGACCTGTCCCCTTTGCACCAAAATGGTGCAGATTAACCTGTCCCCCATGCACCAGGTGTGCCGCGGGGGCTGCGTTGTGACACAATGGCGTTTGTTCGATTCGTGATGCGAAAGGCCAAACATGGCAAATAAGAAAAAGAACCCCGAGGTCACGCCGACGCCCGAGCAACAGGCTCGCGCCGCCTCCAGCTCTCGCAAGAAGCAGCGCAAGACCTATGTGTCCAAGACCGTCAAGATTGTCCTGGTGGTCATCGGCGTGCTGGCGATGCTGCTTTCCGTCTCGGCCATGGCGTGCTCCGGCCTGATGTCACAGACCGAAAGTGCCAGCTCGGGCTATAAGCTTACTGGTGGCGTGGCTGCCACTATCAACGGCACCAACCTCACCGAGGACACCGTGACCAAGCAGATCATGAGCATGCGCACGTCCTATGGCTACACCAAGGACAAGGACTGGGCGCAGTACCTGGTCGACAACGACCTCACGCCCAAGAAGTATCGCAAACAGCTCATCGACTCCTACGCGCAGCAGATTCTGCTTCAGCAGGCGCAGAAGGAAAACGGCGTAACCGTCTCGGACGAGGAGGTCGAGAAGGCTTGGAAGGGCGCGTGCAAGAGCGCGGGCGGCGCCAAGACTTTTAAGAAGACGCTTAAGACCTACGGCTACACCGAGGACACCTACAAGGATTCGCTCAAGGAGAGCCTGGCGCAGCAGAAGCTCAAGGATGCCGTGGCACCCACCAGCAAGCCCAAGGACAGCGAGATTGTCGATTACATCAATGAGAACCTGTCCAACTACAACGACGCCCGTCGTTCGTCGAATATCCTGATCAAGGTTGATTCCGACGCATCTGACGAGGACAAGGCTGCCGCCAAGGCCAAGGCGCAGGAGTGCCTGGACAAGATCAACTCCGGCGAGCTGAGCTTTGAGGATGCCGTGGAGCAGTACTCCGACGATACCGGCTCCAAGGATAAGAAGGGCGATGTGGGCTGGGACAAGCTCACCACCTTCGTCGACAGCTACCAGGCGGCGCTCGAGGGGCTCAACAAGGGCGATGTGAGCGACGTCGTCGAGTCGACCTATGGTTATCACATCATCAAGTGCACCGACTACTTCCATGTCGATAATCAGGTCGATGACATTAAGCAGGTGCCCAAGGACATCAAGAAGTACGTCTCCAACGTTGTGAAGACGCAGGCGGCAAGCACCGCGTACAGCGAGTGGCTGGAGCAGTACAAGAAGGATGCCGACATCACCGTTAACCCCATGCCCAAGGACGTGCCGTACAACGTCAGCCTGAAGGGCGTCACCAAGAGTTCGACCGACGATTCGTCGACGACTGAGTAATCATGGAGCGGCGCTCGTGCGGGTGCCGCCCACGCTATTGAGGAGGATTTGCAGATGACCAACGAAGAGCTGCAGAAGGAAATGATTGCGGCCATGAAGGCCAAGGACAAGGTTCGCCTGTCTATCATTCGCCAGGTCAAGGCCGAGGTGAAGAATATCGAGGTTAACGAGCGCCGCGACGTGACCGAGGAAGACGTCAACAGCATGATCAAGCGTCTGATTAAGCAGACGAGCGAGACGCTGGAGATGTCCATTAAGGCCGGTACCGACCAGGAGCGTACCGACAACCTGACCGAGCAGGTCAAGATTCTGGAGAGCCTGCTGCCCGCGCAGGTTTCGGGCGAGGAGCTCGAGGCTCTGATCGAGCAGGTCATCGCCGAGCTGGGTGCGACCTCTAAGAAGCAGATGGGCCAGGTCATGGGTGCTCTGGGCAAGGCCACCGGCGGCAACTTCGATAAGCCGGCAGCAGCAAAGATCGTCGGCGCAAAGCTTGCGTAGGGGCCGAGCGGTACATAGTTGATGTTGAGGGGCGTGGCCGTCATGGTCGCGCCCCTTTTTGCTGGGCTGGGCACTCATTGGGGACAGGCTTAAATGAGTGCCCAATGGGTGGGTACTCATTTAAGCCTGTCCCCAATGAGTGGGTGGAAGGTTGCGGGTTCTTTACGGGAATGTAGTGTGGGCTGCGGAAACGCGGTTCTTTCCGTACAATAGTTCAACTCGTGTAAACGCAGGGAAGGGACATTCATGGCAGACATGATCGAGATCAAGCATCTCAACAAGTACTTTGGCGACCTGCATGTGCTCAAAGATATCAATCTCACCGTCAAGCGCGGCGAGAAGCTCGTAATGATCGGGCCTTCCGGCTCGGGTAAGTCGACGCTCATCCGTTGCGTCGATTATCTGGAGGAGCCCACGTCGGGCGAGGTCGTCATCGACGGTACGCCGCTCACCAAAAAGAATCACCTGGAGATGGCTCGCAAGTATAGTTCCATGGTGTTTCAGCAGTTCAACCTGTATCCCAACATGACGGTGCTCGGCAACCTGACGCTCGCGCCCATCAAGCTGCAAAAGAAGAGCAAGGAGGAGGCGACCGAGATCGCCATCGCTGCGCTCAAGCGCGTCGGCATGGCACATAAGGCCGGCGAGTATCCGCAGAATCTCTCGGGTGGTCAGCAGCAGCGCATCGCCATCGCCCGTGCCCTGTGCACCAAGCAGCCCATCATCCTGTTTGACGAGCCGACCTCGGCGCTCGACCCCGAGATGGTCCAGGAGGTTCTGGACGTTATGATTGAGCTCGCGCAGGAGGACATCACCATGATCTGCGTGACGCACGAGATGGGTTTTGCGCGTCAGGTGGCCGACCGCGTCATCTTTATGGAGGACGGCCGCATTCTGGAGGAGGGCACGCCCGAGCACTTCTTCGATAACCCCGAGAACCCGCGCTGCCGCGAGTTCCTGTCCAAGATTCTGCACTAGGCGCGGTGATGGACATGACGGATATGACGAGGGCGGCCGTGTCGCGCCGCCACTTTTTGCAGCTGGCGGGCGCCGGCATGCTCGCGCTGACGGGGACCGCGCTTACCGGTTGCGGCAACTCCGCCGGCGGCGAGGGTTCCGACAAGGGGTCCAAGCTTGCGGCCATCAAGTCGCGTGGCCATCTGAATGCCGGCGTTAAGAAGGACGTTCCCGGCTATGGCTATTACGACACCGCCAAGGGCCGCTTTGAGGGCATGGAAGTCGATTTGTGCTACCAGATCGCCGCTGCCGTCTTTGGCGTGAGCTACAAGGAGGCCCGCGCCCAGGAGCTTGTCGAGTTTACCGACGTAACGCCCAAGACACGCGGCCCGCTGATCGATAACGGCCAACTCGACGTGGTCGCGGCGACCTACACCATCACCGACGAGCGCAAGAAGAGCTGGGATTTCTCGACGCCGTACCGCACCGACTACGTGGGGCTCATGGTCAAGAAGCGTTCGGGCTTTACCTCGATTGAGGATCTGGACGGCAAGGTCATCGGCGTGAGCCAGGGTGCTACCACGCAGGGCCTGATCGAGCAGATGATCAAGGACAACGGCTTTAGCTGCAAGCCAGAGTTTAGGGCCTTTAGCGGCTATCCCATCATCAAGAGCTCGCTCGACGCCGGCAATATCGACGTCTTTGCCATGGACCGCTCCACGCTGGCCGGTTACATGAACGAGACCGTTGAGCTGCTGCAGCCCGAGGTCAAGTTTGGCGAGCAGGGCTACGGCGTGGCGACCAAGAAGGGCTGCGACCTTTCGGCCGTGGTCGATCAGGTGATTTGCGATCGCCTGGCCGACGGCTGGCTCGACCAAGAGGTCAAGACCTGGGGTCTTGTATAGGCGCATCGTCCAAGGAAGGAATCAAATGCTCGAAGGATTATTTGACGCCGACCGTTGGTCGACGACATTTCAAAATATGGGGCCCTTCTGGGAGGGCTTTGGCGTGACGCTGCAAGTGGTCGTTGCCGGCCTGCTGTTGTCGCTGGTGCTGGGCACGCTGCTGGGCGTGTTCTCTACCACTCGCTCGCGCGTGCTGCGCGCCATAAGCCGCGTGTACGTGGAGTTTTACCAGAACACCCCGTTGCCCGTGCAGGTGCTCTTTATGTACATGGCCGGTCCGCAGTTTTTGCAGGCCATAACCGGTGCCGACCAGCCGGTGCGCATCGCGCCGTTCGTGCTGGGCTTCTTGGGCGTGGGTCTGTATCACGCGGCCTACATTTCGGAGGTCATCCGCACTGGTATCGAGGCGGTTCCGCGCGGTCAGATGGAGGCGGCCCAGAGCCAGGGCTTCACCCGTGCGCAGGCGTACTGGTACATCGTACTGCCCCAGACATTCAAGATCATTCTGCCGCCGCTGTGCAACCAGGCGCTCAACCTGGTCAAGAATACGTCGGTGCTGGCGCTTGTGGCCGGCGGCGACCTTATGTACCGTTCCGACAACTTTGTGAGTCTGTACGGTTACCTGCAGGGATACATCGTCTGCTGCCTTATGTACTTCATCATCTGCTTTCCGCTCGCCATACTGGTGCAGTGGCTCGAGCGCCGCTCCAAGGAGCGTCCGCGCGGTGTGAGCCTGGCCGAGCTGGGGCTCGACAACGTAGAGGAGGCCTAGCGCATGGAAATCTTCAACGCGACCAACCTGCTCTACATTTGGGGCGGCTTTGTTAAGACGATCGAGATCTCGGCGCTGTCGATCTTTTTCTCGCTCATCTTTGGCACGGTGCTGGCGCTTGTTAAAAGCTATGCGCCCCGCCCGTTCCGTATTTTGGTGAGTGCCTATATCGAGCTGTTCCGTTGCACGCCGAACCTGCTGTGGATCCTTTTTATCTACTTTACGGTGCAGGGTTTGGACATTGTGATTTCGACCATCGCCTTTACGCTGTTTACCAGCGCTGTTATGGCTGAGATTGTGCGCGGCGGCCTCAACTCGATTCCGCGCGGCCAGTTTGAGGCAGCGCAGAGCCAGGGCTTTGGCTTCTTTGCCACCATGCGCTACATCATTCTGCCGCAGACGTTTAAGACGATCATTCCGGCGCTGTTTAGCCAGTGCACGACCGTCATCAAGGACAGCTCGTATCTTTCGGGCATTAACGTGGCCGAGCTCATGTACACGGCAAACGTCGTGATGGCCCACGCGATCGACCTGTCGCAGGTGCTTATGCTCTACGGCCTGGTGTTTGCGATGTACTTTGTACTCAACTTTGGTATCTCGCTGCTGGTCCGAGCGTATCAACGTCGTATTGTGGCAGCGTAGTCCTGCTTCCCCAAGCACGGCATCTTGCCCCTCAATCGTCGCTTGCGTACATTTAGTACGCGGCGCTCCTCTTTCGGGGCAATCTGCCGCACTTGGGAAACCAGGACGGTCGTAAGTGACAAAATGAGAATCAGGAATCGCCTATTTCTCATTTGTTAGAAAGGAATCGCGATGAGCGATCTGGAGAACAAGAAGAATCCTGTGGTCATTACCATCGCGCGCGACTTTGGCGCCGAGGGCCACGAGATTGGTCGCATGCTTGCCGACGAGTTGGGGATTCCGCTGTACGATAACGAGCTGCTGGTGCGTGCGTCGCTGCGCGCGGGCGAGTCGCTCGACAAGATGGCCGCCTATGATGAGCGTCTGGCCGTGGAGAACATGGCGTTTCTGCCCGACCGCTACGATGCGCGTTCGTACTCGGATAAGTTGTTCCAAAAGATGAGCCAGGTGATTTTGGATCTGGGCGAGACCGAGAGCTGCATTATCGAAGGTCGTCTGTCCGATTACCTGTTGCGTAACAACCCCAACCACATTGCCGTGTTGGTGACCGCTCCCTTTGAGGACCGCGTCGAGATCGTGCGCAAAAAGCGCGGCCTCAACAAAAAGAAGGGCGCCAAGTTGGTTAAACAGCAGCAGAAGGCGCGCGAGGCGTTCTATAAGCGCTACAGTGCCGGTAAGTGGAAGATGACGAGCGGCAAGGACATCGTCGTCAACCGCGCCAAGCTGGGCCGCGAGGGTTGTAAAGACGTTATCGCCGCTGCCTACCGCTACAAGGTGGCACAGCTCGAAGGCTAGCTGACCAAAACCACCACAAAGGTGCCTGTCCCCATCGTGGTGGTCGGGCGATCGGCATAGAAAAAGTCCCCGCCGGGCGTGTGCTCGACGGGGACTTTGCCGTTTGATGGCTAGCGTTGAGGGTGATTACTCGCCCAGCAGGCTCTTGGTGATGGAAGCGGCGGCCTTCTTGCCGGCGCCCATCGCCAGAATGACCGTAGCGGCACCGGTGACGATGTCGCCGCCGGCCCAGATGCGGGGATCGGTGGTCTGGCCGGTCTCCTCGTCGGCGATGATGTAGCCCCACTTGTTGAGCTCCATCTTGCCGCCGATCTTCTTTGCGAAGGGGTTGGCGTTGGTACCGATAGCCGAGATTGCGACGTCGCAGGGAATCTCCTCGATGGCGCCCTCGATGGGCACCGGGCGACGACGGCCGGACTCGTCGGGCTCGCCGAGCTCCATCTTCTGGACCTTGACGGCGCACACGGAGCCGTCCTCGCCAGCGACAAACTCGAGCGGGGAGACGAGCGGCAGAACCTCGACGCCCTCGGCCTTAGCGTGGTGCAGCTCGGCGCGACGGCAGGGCATCTCGTCTTCGGTACGACGGTAGGCGATGATGGCGTGCTCGGCGCCCAGGCGCTTGGCGGTACGGACGGCGTCCATAGCCACGTTGCCGCCACCAAAGACAACGACGTTCTTGCCGTGCTTGGTGGGGGTGTCGTACTCGGGGAACTTGTTGGCCTTCATCAGGTTCACGCGGGTGAGGTACTCGTTCGCGAAGAAGACGTTGGGCAGGTTCTCGCCGGGGACGTTGAGGAACTTGGGCAGGCCAGCGCCGGTCGCCACGTAGATGGCGTCGAAGCCCTGCTCGAACAGCTCCTCGGCCGTGGCCATGTTGCCCACGACGGAGTTGTACTCAAACTTGACGCCCATGTCCTCCAGGCCGTCAATCTCGCGCTTGACGACCGCCTTGGGCAGACGGAACTCGGGGATGCCGTAGACCAGCACGCCGCCGCCGGTGAAGAATGCCTCGAAGACGGTGACGTCAAAGCCGTTGCGGGCGAGCTCGCCGGCGCAGGTGATGCCGGACGGGCCGGAGCCGACGACGGCAACCTTCTTGCCGTTCTTGGGGGCCATCTTGGGCGTGGAGGCGAGCTCGGGGCGGTCACCCAGGAAGCGCTCGAGCTGGCCGATGGCCACGGGCTCGGACTTCTTGCCACGGATGCACTTGCCCTCGCACTGGTTCTCCTGCGGGCAGACGCGGCCGCAGATGGCGGGAAGCATGGAGTCCTCGCGGATGGTATCGAGAGCGCCGCCGAAGTCCTTCTCGCGGATCTGTTCGATAAAGCGGGGGATGTTGATGTTGACGGGGCAGCCCTCAACACAGAACGGCTTCTTGCAGTTGAGGCAGCGCTCGGCCTCGGCCAGCGCCATCTCCTCGGTGAAGCCCTTGTCGACGGGGCGGAAGTCGCAGGCGCGCTCGGCAGCCGGCTCCTCGTTATCGGGGGTGCGGGGCGACTTCATATCGGCAACGAAACGACCGTTAACTAGTGGCATGCGCAGCTCTTTTCCTCATAGGCCTTGAGGGACTCGCCCTCTTCGGAACGGTAAGCGGCCTGGCGGGCACGAAGGTCATCCCAGTCGACCAGGGTGGCATCGAAGTCGGGGCCGTCGACGCAAGCGAACTTGGTCACGCCGCCCACCTCGACGCGGCAGCAGCCGCACATGCCGGTGCCGTCAACCATGATGGGGTTGAGGGACGCGGTGATGGGGGTGTCGTACTTCTGGGCGGTGAGGGTCGAGAACTTCATCATCGGAACGGGGCCGACGCAGAAGACCTGGCTCACGGCCTTGTCCTGCAGCAGGCGCTCCAGCGGAGCGGTAACAACGCCCTGCTCGCCGTAGGAGCCGTCGTCGGTGGTGATGTGGATGTGGTCCTCGTCGAGGAGCTCGCGGAACTGGTCCTCCATGAGCAGGAGGTCCTTGGTGCGGGCGCCCATGATGGCGTGAACTTCGTGACCGGTCTCGACCAGGTGCTTGGCGACCGGGAAGGCAATTGCCAAGCCGACGCCGCCGCCAATGACGGCGCAGGGGCCCTCGGCCATCTCGGTGGGAACGCCCAGCGGGCCCACGACGTCGCGCAGTGACTCGCCGGCCTCGTAGGTGGAAAGCATCTCGGTGGTCTTGCCGATCACCATGAAGATGAACTCGACCCAGCCCTCGTCACCGTTCCAGCCGGCCAGGGTAAACGGGACACGCTCGCCCGTCTCGTTGGCGCGAACCATGAGGAACTGTCCAGCGTGCGCATGCTTGGCGATTGCGGGCGCCTCGATGCGGAACTTGAACACCTTCTCCGAGAACTGCGTCTTCTCCAGGATCTTATACATAGAACCCCTCTCTTGTTAGGGCCGCCGAACCGTGCCTCCACGGAAATGGACGGTAGCCCGAATAAAACCGTACGCGCACAGGCGTTGTGCAGACATACGGTGCAAATTATACCCTCATGGACATGTCACTTACGTGTGTCTTCGGCGGTTGGGAGCAGGGTTTATCCACTTTGGCCTACCAAAGGGGGAGAGGTTTATTTTGGTCGGTTTTATCAGGTAAAACGGCAAAGGGGGCCGGCCTCGGGTTGTGATGAGTCCGGCCCCCTTTGGGGTGCTGTGCATGTATGTCGGCGCGCGGTTGATTGCGATGCCGCAACTGGGGCGTTTCCGCAGGTAAAACCTGCCAAAATAAACCTGTCCCTAAATGATAGGTTTTAGTGCTTGCCGTTGGCGGAGGCGGCGCCGTTGACATGGTCGCGGGCATAAACCACGCCGTGCACGATCGCCAGGCCGGCGGCGTCGGCCGCGCGGGCGCAGGTGTCCTGGAAATCCTCGGCCTCGCGGGCGCGCAGCTGCTTAAGAACGTAGTCGGCGACGGCCATCTTGCCGGGAGGGTTGCCGATGCCGGTGCGGATGCGGCTGAAGTCGCGGCTGCCCATCTTGTCGATGATGGAACGCAGGCCGTTGTGACCGGCATGGCCGCCGCCCACCTTAACACGCACGTCGCCGGCGGGAATATCGAGCTCGTCGTGGATTACGAGCAGCTCCTCGGCCTTGATCTTGTACTCGCGACAGAGCTTGGAGATGGGGCCGCCCGAGGTATTCATGTACGACTGCGGCTTGACCAGCACAATCTGGCGCTTGCCATCCTCTTCCTCAGCATCGTTGATATTGATGAGCGCGACCTCGGCGCCTGCTTGGTTTTTCCAGTACGTGACGCCGGCCTGACGGGCCAGCTCGTCGATTGCCTTAAAGCCGGCGTTGTGGCGGGTCTCGGCATATTCCTCGCCAGGGTTGCCAAGCCCTGCAACCATGCGAATCTTAAGCGGCTGTGCAGCTGCCATGTTCATCCTTTCGTTGATTTGTCGCCTGCTATGGTGAGCGACCCTGTTGCCGCTGTCAAATGGAGGGCAATTGAGGTTATTTGAGGGCGTTTGGACGGCCGTCGAAATCGAGGTGGACAGTTAGTTCAGATACGTATAAGTTCTGAGGACTCGAAGTGCTCAATTCAATGCCGATACGTTGTTTTGGAGCTTTAGTTAGTCCATATGACGCTGTTTTGAAGTCTACCCTGCCTTCAAATCGGGCGAATGGTATAGAGATAACTGCAAAACAGCCTAATTCAATGTGTCCATTTATACGTATTTGAACTAACTGTCCAGCCCTGCTCGACGGTGCACGGGTGATTCGCCGTTTAGACCGGCGCAAGGCCGATTCCGGCCCGCAGGGCGTTGAGCCAAGCGGCCTGACGCTTGCGATAGCCCTTGATACGGTATCGGAATCGGACTCCCGCGAGTCGATGCATCGTTTGGGCGAAGGCTTCGAGTGCAACAAGGTCTTTCATTTGGTCGCGATTGATAACCAGGACGTGGATGCCCATTGCCTTGAGGCCATTATTTCGATTGCCATCGTGGATGCGAGCGTTTTGAAGCTCATGCCCAATTCCGTTGTATTCGTTGTCGACTCCGGCGGCCGGGCAATATAGGTCGCAGATGGCGTAAGGGATGCCGGAGGACATGTTGACCGCAAGAGTGTCGAAGTCGATTCGATAGTTGAGTAGCAGGCCTCCCATGGGCAGGCTGCAACATCCGAATCCGCCAAAGCGCATGGGCGCTCCGAGAACGGCAAACATTAGGGATTCGGCTGGGGATGCAGATCCGGGTCGGGCGAGCTTGACTGCCGTGCGAAACGAGGTGTATGAGCTGCTTTTGGCAAGCTGTGCAACAGTCTCGAGATCTTCGATGGTCGTGGCGGGCTCGCATTTGTAGTGTGCCTGTTCGTAGCGGGTTTCGTTCTGCTGTTCGGTCGCCGACTGGTCGCCCCGGCAATCGAGGTCGTCCATCGCTTCGTAGTCATCGCCCTTGGGCCAGATGTCGTCATAGGCAATGGGGTATGTTGCCCCGGGAGGAAGGGAGTAGGTTCCGAGCAGCTCCATAAGGAGCATCAAGGTTTTGGCGACTGATTCATTTTTGGAACAAAGCATGGCTGTCATGGCAGGAGACGTTGCGTAGATGTCGGCCTCGACGTGCATAATTGCACCTTCAGGAAGAGGAGTGGAGAGAATATGCTGAAGAAGTCGCTTGTCGGGGCGCCTGTTGTCTTCGTTTGAAACGAGAAGATCGAGCAGTTCGGAATCATCTTCATTCCAGGCGTCGAGTATCGAAAGTGCGCCAAAGTCTATCGCGTCATTGTTGGGAATGCAGCCAGCCAAGGCCTGTGCTTGCTGTTCGCTATCAACGGAGTCCCAGGGTAGGGCAGAGTACGCCCGTCGTGCGCGACGAATTGCGCGGAGGGCGGAGAGATGTGAAATCACGGTCGTCATAGCTATAACGTACTAAGTTGGCGGCAGAATGCGACCGCCATACCGTTCTTTTCGCTCAGCGGGGCGCTGCGCGCCATGAACGGCTGGGTGTTATGAAATCGGTGGAATCGGTTGAGGGGATTGCAGGAAATTGAGCTCTGCCGCGAAGGTTGACGATAGCTACTGGACAGTTAGTTCAGATACGTATAAGACGGCGGGCGTTCGAGGCGTTTCTAAGGGCTTTCGAGGGCGATTTGAGGGTAAATATGCGGCGGTCGTACTCGAAAGCGATGAGCTTTGGGCAGTATGGCGTTCGCCGGGGAGCTCAGAAGGCTCAGAACGGCCTTTGGAGCTTTAAAAAAATACGTATCTGAACTAATTGTCCAGGGAAGGTTGTCGAGGGGTAGAAAAAGGGTCGGAAGCGAGCTTCCGACCCTTTAAAAACACCAAAGATGATGAGATGCACGCTGGATTACAGCGCGAAGTCGCCGCCGACGAGCGTGGAGACGGGCTCCTCGTGGTAAACGGCGGAGATGGCCTGAGCGAACTCCTCGGCGACCGAGATGGTCTTGATTTTGCCGCCGACCTCGACGGGAATGGCGTCGGTGACGAGGCACTCGACGATCGGGGCGTCGTTCAGACGCTCGATGGCCGGACCGGAGAAGATGCCGTGGGTGGCGCAGACGTAGATGTCGCCAGCGCCCATAGCCTTGAGCTCCTTGACGTTGGCGCACAGGGTGCCAGCGGTGTCGATCATGTCGTCGTTGATGATGCAGGTCTTGCCCTTGATGTCACCGATGATGCCCATGACCTCGGCGGCGTTGTGGCGCGGACGGCCCTTGTGGGCGATGGCCAGGTCGCAGCCGAGCATGTCGGACAGCTTCTTGGCGGCCTTGGCGCGGCCCACATCGGGGGAGACGACAACCAGGTTGTCGGTGTCGAAGTGCATGTCGTTATAGTACTGGCCAAACAGCGGCAGCGCGGACAGGTGGTTAACCGGGATATCGAAGAAGCCCTGAATCTGGCCCTGGTGCAGGTCGAGGGTGATGATGCGGTTGACGCCAGCGCGCTCGAGCAGGTTGGCGACGAGGCGGGCGGTGATGGGCTCGCGCGGGCCGGCCTTGCGGTCCTGGCGGGCATAGCCGTAGTGGGTGATGACGGCGGTGATGGAGCGGGCGGATGCGCGCTTGGCAGCGTCGGTGGCGATGAGCAGCTCCATGAGCATGTCGTTGACGTTGCCGCCGGCCACGGACTGAATCAGGAAGACGTCGGCGCCGCGGACGGTCTCGTCGTAGCGGGCGTAAATCTCACCATTGGCGAACTGCTTTAGCGTAAGGCCCGAAAGCTCGACCCCAAGGTACTCAGCGATCTTCTGAGCGAGGGGACGGTTGGAGGAACCGGAATACACGCGGATGGACTTGCGCATATTCTCCGACTTCTCGGGATCATTAATCGGCATTACCCTTCTCCTTTATATCGAATGCCATATAGATGCCTTGTTGCATTGTAACCGCGCGACGGGGTTAATCGGGTCTTGATAACGTCTTTACCGTCAACGGACACGAACCGACCACTCATCCGGTTGCGCAGGTCACGATAGAAAAAGGAGCCGCCCCCATGGGAACAGCTCCTTAGATGCTTGGTAAAACGTTATACCTCGTCGTCCTCGTGCAGACGGCGGCGGTAATCGGCGGCCCAGCCCTCAATGTTTACCTGGCGGGCACGACCCAGGCCAAGTGCGTCGGCCGGGACCGGCTCGGTGATGACGGAGCCGGCGGCCACGAGCGCGCCGTCGCCGATCTGGGCAGGCGCGACCATCATGGTGTCGGAACCGATGAAGGCGTCCTTGCCGATGACGGTCTTGTGCTTGTGCACGCCGTCGTAGTTGCAGGTGATGGAGCCCGCGCCCACGTTGACGCCGGAGCCCATGGTGGTGTCGCCGATGTAGGACAGGTGCGGCACCTTGGAGCCCTCGCCGATCGTGGACTTCTTGATCTCCACGTGCGTTCCGGCCTTGGATCCGTCGAGCATGTGGGTGCCCGGGCGCAGGTAGGCGCGCGGGCCGCAGTCGACGCCGTTCTCGATGACGGCCTCGATGGCGATGGTCTCATCGATGATGCAGCCGCTGCCGACGGTGGTGTCGGTGAGACGGCTGTTGGGGCCGAGCTGGCACTCCTCGCCCACGGTGACGTGGCCGATCAGGTGCGTCTGCGGCCACACGACGGTGTCGCGGCCGATGGTGGCGTCGGGGCCGATCCAGGCCTGCGTGGGGTCGATGAAGGTAACGCCCTCGGCCATCCAGTGCTCGTTGATGCGGTCGCGCGCGATGGCGGTGAGCTGCGCGAGCTGGATGCGGCTGTTGACGCCCAGGCCGTCGCGGTAGTCATCGCAGTGGAAGATGGAGACTGCCTGGCCGTGGCCCTTGAGGATCTCGAGCATGTCGGGCAGATAGTACTCGGACTGCGCGTTGTCGTTGCCGATCTCGTCAATGTGCGCGGCGAGCTGCGCGCCGTCGAAGGCGTAGCAGCCGGCGTTGCACTCGAGCAGCGTGGCGGCCTGCTCGGGTGTGCAGTCCTTCTGCTCGATGATGCGTTCGATCTGGCCGTCGGCACCCAGCTTGATGCGGCCGTAGCCGAAGGGGTCGGGCGGGGTCATGGTCATGACGGTGCAGGCGAGCTCGCCGGTGGCGACGGTCTGCGCGAACTTGGCGACGGTGTCGGCGGTGATGAGCGGCAGGTCGCCGTTGAGCACGACGACGGGGCCTTGCGTGATGCCGCAGGCCTCGAGCGCGACCTTCACGGCGTGACCGGTGCCCAGGCGCTCGGTCTGCTCAACGCACTCGACTTTGGTGGCGCTGTTGGCGTAGGCGCCGTCGATCAGGGCGCGCATCTCGTCGGCGTGGCTGCCGATGACGACCACGACGCGGCTGCAGCCGGCCTTGATGGTGGCGTCGACGATCCACTGGACCATGGGCTTGCCCAGGATCTTGTGCGAAACCTTACAGTGGTTCGACTTCATGCGGGTGCCCTCGCCGGCAGCGAGGATAATTGCGGTTGCGTCCATGTGATCTCCTGTTACGTTATAGAGACGTGTGTTTGGAAACGATACACGGCGCAATATGATACCGCAGGCATATGTTGAGCGCGTAGCGATTGGCTCATGGCGGCCGATGTCGGTGCCGCCGGCGTGGCGTTTGCGCTGCTTGCGTGCGGCGTTGGCGGTGCTGCGGAGCTGTCGTTTGAGCGAGGGGACGGGGGTGCCCGTGGACAACATACAAGAGGAGTTTGGCGGCGAGCCCGTCGCGGCATTCTCGATGTCGCATCCGGCTGTGCCGGCCCTCTACATGGTGCTGACGCTGGGGCTCACCATGTTCTCGATGCAGCCGGTGCTGATTGCGCTGTCACTTGCGGGCGGGCTGGCGTATGGATTTGCGACGCGCGGGGCTGCCCGCACGCTGGGCGCACTCCGCTGGCAGCTGCCGGTGATTTTGATTATCGCGCTGGTCAATCCGCTGTTTAGCGCCTCGGGCTCGACGGAGCTGTTCCGTATTGGCATGCGCGCGGTGTATCTGGAAAGCATGGTATACGGCCTGTGCATGGGCGGGCTGTTTGTGGCGAGCGTGCTGTGGTTTGAGGCCGCGGCGTCGATGCTCGAATACGACAAGGTGCTCGCGCTGCTGGGCAATGCCGCACCGGTGATTGCGCTCATGATCTCGATGTGCATGAGGCTTATCCCGCAGTTTTTACGCCGCGGTCGTACGGTGCTGGCGGTGCAGGATGCGATTGATGTGCCGGGCCGCGTGCCCACCGATCCCGTGCGATCGCGCCTGCGGGCGTCGAGCGTGTTGATGGGCTGGGGCATGGAAGATTCGCTGGAGCGCGCGGACGCCATGCGCTCCCGTGGGTGGGGCGCCGCGACGCGTCGAACGACGTATGCGCGGTATCGGCTGGGGCGCGGCGATGTTGCCGCGCTGGTTGGACTTGCGCTGTTTGGCATGGCCACGACGGCAGTGGCGTGGACTGCGACGATGCAGTATTCGTTTTACCCGCAACTATCGGTGCCGGCGCCGTGGCTGGGCTATGTCGTGTACGCTGCCTGGATGATGCTGCCTTGCGCGTCGCACGCGATTGATGAGAAGAGGTTTGGCTGATGGCTCGGTTGGATAGGAGCTCGGCGGCGGGTGTGGCATATGGCTCGGCCGCGCCGGCGATTGAGGTGCGAGGCCTTAGTTTTGCCTATCCCGGGGCCGAGGCACCGGTGCTCGAGGGGCTTGATTGGCGTGTTTCCCAAGGTGCGTTTGCACTGCTTGTTGGCGGTACCGGTTCGGGCAAGTCGACGCTGCTGTCGCTGCTCAAGCCCGAGATCGCGCCGGCGGGTACGCGCTCCGGCGAGCTGCGCGTGCTGGGCGAGCCCGTCGCCGACATGGATGTGCGGGCATCGGCGGAGCGCGTGGGCTATGTGTTCCAGGATCCCGAGAACCAGATCGTGTGCGAAACCGTGTGGCACGAGATGGCGTTTGGCCTGGAAAACTTGGGGCTAGCACGTGATGAGATGCGCCGTCGCGTAGCTGAGACCAGCTATTTCTTTGGGCTGGAAGATTGGCTTCACCGCGATACTGACACGCTTTCGGGTGGTCGCAAACAGTTGCTGTCGTTGGCGGCCGTTCTGGCGTTGCGCCCGCGCGTGCTGCTGCTCGACGAGCCCACGTCTCAGCTTGATCCGGTTGCGGAGAAGAATTTCCTGCACGCGCTGTTTCGTGTGAATCGCGAGCTGGGCTGCACGGTTGTTGTGGCGACGCATCAGCCGCGGCCGATGCTCGAGTATGCGACGTGTACGTACCGGATTGAGGGCGGTCGCGTGCGCGAGGTGGCGGATATGTCTTCTTTGGGACGCCGAGAATCGCTGTTTTCCGATGACATGTTGGGGTGGGGTGCCATCCGATGTGCAAAAAACGGAGTATTCAGCAGGCGTGAGGACAATTTGGGCTCTCTGGAGCCGCCCGGGGACGTATCGAGCGCGAAAAAAAGTTCAGAATTGGACAAATCGTCCGAATTTGTGGCGCAAACGTCGCTCGAGAATGGCTCGGAAGCCTTCCCGCGCACGGATGGAAGCAGAATACTCCAAAAAATGCACGGCGGGTCGGCTACCACCCTGTCGGAAGGCTGGTTTCGCTACGATCGCGCGGGCGGTTGGGTGCTGCGCGGGCTCGACGTGACGTTTTCGGCCGGTGCGGTGCATGCGATCGTGGGCGGCAACGGATGCGGTAAGTCGACGATACTCTCGGTGCTGGCGAAGACCGCCAAGCTGCAGCGCGGCCGCATGGTGCGCGGAGCGGCCTCGGCGGCGCTGCTGCCTCAGAATCCCAAAGCATTGCTGGTTGCCGATACGGTTCGCGACGAGCTGATGGAATGGGCTTCGACCTGCGGATATGACGAGAACTTGGCGCGGGAGCGTGCGGCGAGCTTGGGGTTGTCGGGTCTGGATGGACGCCATCCGTACGATCTTTCGGGCGGGCAGCGTCAACTGCTTGCATTGGCAAAACTGCTGCTAATCGGCCCCGAACTGCTATTGCTCGATGAGCCCACCAAGGGTCTAGACCTGTTCAGCCGCCGCATCATTGCCCGCGCCCTGCGTGACCATGCGAAGGCTGGCGGCACCGTCATCATGGCTACGCACGATTTGGACTTTGCCGAGCAGGTAGCCGACGACGTCGTCATGATGTTTGACGGCGAGATTGCCTGCATGGAGCCGCCGGCCGACTTCTTTGCCGATAACGTGTTTTATAGGGCGTGATGGGATGACGGATTATCGCGTCGCGCGCTTGCTTGCAAAACTGGAGGTCCCGCTGTTGTTGGCGGTGCCGGCGGTGATGGCTGCCGCGTTGCTGTCGGGTGTTGAGCAGGCAGCATTGGCCATGCTGGTTGTGGTGGCGCTGGTGCTCGCGCTGTTCTTTGCGGGTTACGAGGCATCTCGTCCGGGATTGCGCCAGATTATGCCCACGCTGGTGCTGGCGGCGCTGGCGGCGGCGGGGCGCATCCTGTTTGGGCCCATTCCCGACTTTAAGCCGGTGAGCGCCATCGCCATTATCGCGGGGGCGACGCTTGGTCGCCGCAACGGTTTTATGGTTGGCGCGCTGGCGGCGCTGACCAGCAATTTCTTTTTTGGACAGGGCATGTGGACGCCGTGGCAGATGTATGCCTGGGGGCTCGTGGGATACGTTGGCGGTGCGCTGGCGTATGCGGGTGCGTTCGACCGCGCCGACGGCACCGTGCGCATGCCAGCGCTGCTGGCGTACGGCTTTGCGTCGGGCCTGCTCTATGGCGTCGTGATCAACGCGTATGACATCATTGGATTTGTACGGCCGCTTACTTGGGCGGGTGCCGTGGCACGTCTTGCCACGGCGGTGCCGTTCGATATCACGCACGGCCTTGCGACCTGCGTGTTTTTGGCCGCCTTGTACAAGCCTTGGTGCCGTCGCATTAACCGTGTCGTCGTGAAATACGGACTGTAGGGCATTTCGCGTTCCCACACGAACTTGCGGTGGAATAGTTCTCGTTTTTGGCTATTTGCTGCCCAAACAGGAACTACTCCACCGCAACTTATAGGGGGAGAGGGGTCACATGATCTGTTTTCCTCTGTCCCCCAGGAATTGCTTGGCGCTAGAGCTCTAGCGCGAGGGTGACGGGGCAGTGGTCGCTGCCAAAGATGTCGCCGCGGATGCCGGTGTCGCGAACGTTGCCGGCGATTGCGTCGCTCACCAGGAAATAATCGATGCGCCAGCCGGCGTTGTTCTTGCGGGCATTAAAGCGGTAGCTCCACCAGCTGTAGACGCCCTCGACGTCGGGGTTTGCCGCGCGCCAGGTATCGGTGAAGCCGGCGTTGAGCAGCTCGGTAAACTTGCCGCGTTCCTCGTCCGAAAAGCCTGCGTTGCCGCGGTTGGACTTGGGGTTCTTAAGGTCGATTTCCTCGTGCGCTACGTTAAAGTCGCCGCAGGTTACGACGGGCTTACCGGTCTCGCGTTCAAGTGCGCTCAAAAAGCCACGATAGGCATCGTCCCAGGCCATGCGTACATCGATGCGCGCGAGCTCATTTTGGGCGTTAGGCGTGTAGACATCGACAAACCAGAACTTGTCGAACTCGAGCGCGCAGACGCGGCCCTCGGTTGCGGCTTGGGCGACGAGTTCGGCCGCCTTGCCCTCGCCGGCGTAGGGTAGCAGTGCGTTGGCGTGCAGCACGCGCAGCGGTTCCTGGCGGCTAAAGACCGCAGTGCCCGAATAGCCTTTGCGCTCGGCATAGCTCCAGGTTTGGTGATAGCCGGGCAGGTCGATATCGACCTGGCCCTCCTGCAGTTTGGTCTCCTGCAGCGCCAAGATATCGACGTCGAGTTCTTGCGCGATCTGGATAAAGCTCGGGTCCTTTTTGAGCACGGCGCGCAGGCCGTTGACGTTCCACGAGGCAAAAGTGTAAGTCTGAGGCATGGTGTCCTTTCGACGGGGTTGGCAGGCTTAAGATTAGCGCAACAGGGGCGGTGGTGGGCTCCGCGCGTACTGACCCAAAGGCTGTATGCTGGGACATTGCCCGACGCTGCCTGACCAACGAGGACGGAGGACTCATATGACGCAGGCGATAACGGACTCCAAACAGGCCTCCGCCGCGCTGGCGGCGCTGTTCGGCACCCACAAGCGCGTGGTCTTCTTTGGCGGCGCGGGTGTTTCCACGGCGAGTGGCATCCCCGATTTCCGCAGCGTGGACGGCCTGTATCACCAGCAGTTTGCCTACCCGCCCGAGACTATGCTCTCGCATAGCTTTTACGAGGCGCATCCGGCCGAGTTCTTCGACTTCTACCGCACCAAGATGATCGCGCTTGGTGCTAAGCCCAACCGCTGCCACACCAAGTTGGCCGAGCTGGAGCGCGCCGGCAAGCTAAATGCCGTGGTGACGCAAAATATCGACGGCCTGCATCAGATGGCCGGCTCACAGCGAGTGTTTGAGCTGCACGGATCGGTCCATCGCAACATTTGCCAGTCGTGCGGCGCGGTCTATAGCGCCGAGTGGATTTGCTCGCGCGAGCACGAGGATGCCGCGGGCGTGCCTGCGTGCCCCGCGTGCGGTGGCCGCATCAAGCCCGATGTAGTGCTCTACGAAGAGCCGCTCGACGAGCATGTGTTGACCGGTGCCGTTGCCGCCATCGCCGCGGCCGATGCCCTCATTGTGGGCGGGACCTCGCTCGTGGTGTATCCGGCGGCAGGCCTTACGCGATACTTTACCGGCGATACGCTGGCTATTTGCAATCTTGCTCCTACCGATCAGGATGCAAATGCCGACCTGCTGATTTCTTGCGACATCGCGGCCGCGTTTGCGTTCTAGCCCGCGTGCGCGGATACAATAGAAAGACTGAGTGCAAAGCGACCCCGCCGCCAGCTCCCCAAGCTCGGCGGCGTGGGCATTTTAGGAGGATGTTCATGGCGAACGACAGCAAGACATGGCGGTGCGGAAAGTACGAGCTCAGCTTTGACCGTCCGCGCATCATGGGCGTCCTCAACGTGACGCCCGATTCGTTTAGCGATGGCGGGGAGCACTTCGACCCGGATGCCGCCATCGAGTACGGCCTGGCGATGCTCGACGCCGGCGCCGACATCATCGACGTGGGCGGTGAGTCCACGCGTCCCGGCTTTACTCCGGTCAACCCCGACGAGGAGGCTCGCCGCGTGCTGCCCGTGGTGCGCGCGCTGGCCAAAGAGGGTGCCATCGTCTCGATCGACACGCGCCGCGTGGCGGTTGCCAAGGCGGCCGTGCGCTGCGGCGCCTCGATCGTCAACGACGTGACCGGCTTCACCGATCCCAAGATGGTCGAGTTTGTTAAGACGAGCACCTGCGGCGTCATCGTGATGCATGCCGGCGAGGTCGCCGCGCCCACCCGCACGCACGCAACGGTGCAGCTCGATACCTCGGCAGCGGCGTTTGTTGCCGAGAAGGCGCGCGAGGCGGCTGCCGAGGCCGCGCGTGAGGCCGAGAAGCCGGCTCGCCGCCGTCGCGGCAAGCTGCTGGGTGAGCCCAAGGTTGAGGCCAAGCTTCCGGGCGGCGTGGTGCAGCCCTCGTTGCCGTTTGGCGAACCGGAGCCCACGTCCGAGCCCGCAACCGAGCTGGGGCAGGAGACGCCGGCCGCCGAGCAGGTTGCTGCCGCCGAGACCGTCGCGCCCGCGCCCGAGGCCGCGCCCGCAGCCACCGAGGCCGCATCGGAGTCCAATGACCGTCTGGCCGCCATGATGCGCCGCAGCGCCCGCCGCGAGGAAGCCTACGTGCCCACCTCGCAGCTCCGCCGCTTCACCCTGCCCGATTCGGCGCCCATTATGCGCCGCGTCATGGGCTTTCTGTCTGACCAGGCCCGCACACTCATCCATGCCGGCGTGTCGCGCGACCGCATCTGCATCGATCCTGGCCCGGGCTTTGGTAAGTCGGCTAACGAGGACATCGTCATCCAGCGCGAGACTGCCAAGATGGCGTCACTGGGCTATCCGCTCATGTGCGCCGTGTCGCGCAAGCGCTTTGTGGGCGCCGTCTCGGGCGTGACCGAGGCCGCCGAGCGCGATGCCGCTACGTTTGGCGTGTGCCTGGGCGCCATCCAGGCCGGTGCCAACATCGTGCGCGTGCACGACGCCGCGGGTTTTGCGCAGTTCCTAAACGGCTACTGGGCGGTTGCCAAGCCACAGCCGCGCCGCGCGTTTGTGGCCGTGGGCTCCAACCTGGGGCATCGCTGCGACAACATCCGCGCCGCACGCGAGATGATCGCCGAGATTCCACTCACCTGCGTGTCCAACTCCTCCAAGATCTACGAGAGCGAGCCTGCCTACGAGACGCGCCAGGACGCGTTTGCCAACGCCGTCATCGAGATCAAGACCGAGCTGGCGCCGTTGGTGCTGCTCGACGAGCTTATGAAGATCGAGGCCGAGCTGGGGCGCGACCGCTCCAAAAAGGCCAAGGCCAACGGTCCGCGCACCATCGACCTGGACCTGCTGTGGATGGACGGCGAGACCCACGGCGGCAAAAAGCTGCGCCTGCCGCATCCGCTGATCGGCGAACGCGATTTTGTGCTGGTGCCGCTCGAGGACCTGATGCACGACCCGGCGCGGTTCTTCCGCTACAACGGCGTCGAGGTCAAGGAGCCCGAGGACCGCGTGGGCCATATCGTGGGCGAATTGGGGCGTATGTAGATGATCGAGATGAATGCTGTTGTCGCTGGCACCGAGCTCGACGCGGCGCGCGACGCGGGCCGCGAGGGCATGTCCGCGGGCTGGTGCGCGTGGAGCGCGGGCGATGCATCGCTGATGTTTTCGCTGGTCGTGCGCCCCGATGTGAACATGCATGCCTTCCACGGCCTGCCGTTTGTGGCGGCTATGGGCATGATGGACGCGCTTGTGGGCACGGCTTCGACGCCGGGGTTGGGCCTTGCCGGTAAGGTGGGTATCCAGTGGCCGAGCGATATCGTGTGCGGTGCGCCTGCGTTTGAGACGTCGCTCGCGCGTGTTGCCGTGAACGGCGGTGCCGGTGCTGCGGGCATGTTCGGTGCCGTGACGGTGGATATTGAGCGTTCGGCGCTGAGCGAGCTTGGTGTGGACGTGGCTGACGAAGCGCTGGTCGAGACGCTGGCCGCCGCCGTGCTGGCCCGCGTGGACGCCTGGGCGGTTGTTGCCAACACGCCGCAAGGCGCCGCAGGGCCGCTGGCTCCCGTGCTGGGCGAGTACTTCGACATGGTGCCGCTGCTGGGCCGCCAGGTTGCGGCGGTGTCTCCCAACGGCTTGCCGCTTGCGGTCGGTGTGTTTGCGGGCCTGGACATCTGGGGCCGCGCGACCATCAAGACCGATGCCGGCGAGCAGGAGTTTCCGCCCGAGGCCGTACGAATTCGCGGGCTGTAACGCGAGGCGCCCGCGCTCAAAGATAACGATGACAACGAAGCCCTCTTCGGCCTGTGCCGGGGAGGGTTTCGCCTGTCTGGGGAATGGGCTTGGCGAACGTTTGCGGGGACTGTGGCATCGGGCGTGCTTGACTTAAGCCCCTGCTCTATCCCAGCTCCTGCATGCGGCGGTAGATTTCGCAGATACCCTTGATGGTGAGCTGTCCGTCTACCACGTCGAAGGCATCGGTCGAATCGGCGACGATGCCGGCGAGACCGCCCGTGGCGATAACGGTGGCATCGTCGCGGCCCAGCTCGCGCTTCATGCGCGCGACCAGGCCCTCGGCCATGGCGGCGGCGCCCATCACGGCGCCGACCTTGATGCACTCTTCGGTGTCGCGACCGATGGCATGCTCGGGCGCCTCGAGCGGAACGCTGGCGAGCTTGGCGGCTCGGGTGGCGAGCGCGTCCATCGAAATGCGGATGCCCGGCGCGATCGCTCCGCCAATGTAATAACCGTCCTCGTCGATGACGTCGATGTTGGTCGCGGTGCCAAAGTCCACCACGATCGCCGGCGCGCCGTAGAAGGTCTCGGCGGCGACGGCGTTGGCAACGCGGTCGGCGCCCACGGCCTGGGGGCGTGCCGCGCGGAGCTTGGTCACGGCTGCCGTCTGCGGGCCGATGACGATGGCGTCCGCTGCGATGCGGTCGGCTACGGCGTGCCACTCGCGCGAGAGCTGCGGCACTACGCCGGCAAAGGCGATTGCATCGACTGCGTCGAGCGAGAGGTCGTACATCTTAAAGAAGCCCATCAGGCGCACGTGAATCTCGTCGGCGGTATAGGAACGGTCGGTGGGCATGCGCCACGACTGCACCAGCTCGTCTCCGTCAAACAGACCCATGGCCGTCTGCGTGTTTCCCATATCGATAGCGAGCAGCATGTCTACTCCCGGTGTTGGCGTAAAAGGACGCGCACCATTGTATACGCGCTGTCGACGGCGCTCGGCTGCGATTCGTTTACGGTGATAGGGGCTGAGGGGTTTAAATATGAAGGAATTATGCTCTACGAGATTTTCCTTGCCGTTTACCGAACTCCCACGTAATATTCTTACTTGCGCACATGAGGCGCCCAGACATTGCGGGGTGGAGCAGTCTGGTAGCTCGCCGGGCTCATAACCCGGAGGTCGTAGGTTCAAATCCTGCCCCCGCGACCAAGAACTTGCAGCTCGTCGGCCTAGCCGGCGAGCTTTTTTGTTATTCCGGGACCGTGTTTTCGGTTCAATTCTCGGCCTCTCAAACAAAATCTCGATCTGTAACATCTAGACCCGATTTGGGCGGCTAGGTGTTACAGATTGAGATGTTGAGTCCCCGCCTGGACGGTTTGTCTAAATCTGTAACACGAGGGACGGATTTTGCCGAGTTGTTGTTATAGATTGAGATTTTCTAGCAGGCGGGTTTGGTTTGTCTCGATCTGTAACAGTAAGACCCAGTTTTGCCGCGTAACTGTTACAGATTGAGACAAACCGAAGGGCCGCCCCGCCCACCCCCATCCACCTGCCGCCACCTGATATTCGCCGATTTTCGTTGTGCCGCTGTGCCTCCATGCCATATCCTCTAGACAACTACGCGGCATCATCGCCGTCGCGCCTACAAGAGAGGAATGTCCATGACCACACCTGCATCCAAGCTGCTCCAGCCCATTACGGTTGGCCCCCTTGAGCTCAAGAACCGCATTATGTTTCCGCCGCTGACCACCGGCTACGAGGAGCGCGACGGTTCCATCGGCGAGCGCAGCCTGGCTTTTTACGAGCGCCTGGCCCGTGGCGGCGTGAGCTACATCGTCATCGGCGACGTCGCTCCCGTCATGACTGCGAGCCCCACGCCCAAGCTGGCGACCGACGCCCAGATCCCCACGTTTAAGGCCCTGGCCGACGCTGTCCACAAGCACGGTGCCAAGGTTGCGCTGCAGCTGTTCCACCCCGAGTACGACGTGCCCGGCGTCGGCCGCATGGTCATGGGTTCCATGGCCGCCGCCAAGGCCGCGCAGGAGGCCAAAGCCGCCGGCGACGAGGAGACCTTCGCCGCCAAGATGGCCGAGTCCAACGAGATCCGCAAGCAGGCCTACGCCAAGCTGCATCACGACATGCAGCACTTTGTGAACGAGGCGAGCGTAGAGCAGCTCACCCAGATCAAGGAGGCCATCGCCGCCTCGGCCGCCCGCGCGCAGCAGGCCGGCATCGACGCCATCGAGGTCCACGGCGACCGCCTGGTGGGTTCGCTGTGCTCGGCCATCCTCAACAAGCGCACCGACGAGTACGGCGGCTCGTTCGAGAACCGCGTTCGCTATGCGCTGGAGGTCGTCGCTGCCATTAAGGAGGCCGCGCCGGGGCTGATGGTGGAGTACAAGCTCCCCGTGATCATGGAGAACCCCGACGGCACGCCGCGCGGCAAGGGCGGCCTGCTGCCCGACGAGGCCTGCGAGTTCGCCAAGCTGCTCGAGGGCGCGGGCATCGACATGATCCAGGTCGCGCAGGCCAACCATACCGGCAACATGGGCGACACCATTCCGCCCATGGGCGCCATGCCCTACAACTGGACGCTGCCCGTGGCCGAGCGCGTCAAGGCCCTGGTCTCCGTGCCGGTGGCAACCGTCGGCCGCGTGGTTTCGGTCGAGGCCGGCGAGAAGATTCTGGAAGACGGCGCCGCCGACATCATCGCCTATGGCCGCTCGCTCATGTGCGACCCCGACATTGCGCTGAAGGCCGCCACGGGTGAGCCCATCCGCGAGTGCCTCAACTGCAACAAGGGCTGCGTCGACGCGATTCAAAACCGCAAGTACATCTCGTGCGTGCTCAATGCCGAGAACGGCGACGAGGCGACCATCGCCATCAAGCCGGGCGAGGGCGACAAGAAGATCGCCGTGGTGGGCGGCGGTATTGCCGGCCTGGAGGCCGCGCGCGTGGCAGCCAAGCGCGGCTACAACGTGACCGTCTACGAGGCGAGCGATCATCTGGGCGGCCAGATTGTGCTGGCGGCCGCGCCCCCGCGCAAGGACGAGATCATGCGCTCGGTCGAGTATTACGAGAAGATTCTGCCTGGCCTGGGCGTGAAGGTTGAGCTCAACCACGTCGCTAGCCCCGCGGACCTCAACGCCGCCGACGCCGCGATTGTGGCCGTGGGCGCGCACGACGTGGTCATCCCCGTTCCGGGTGCCGACTCGGACAAGGTCGTCTCGAGCTGGGACGTGCTGGCCGGCAAGGTGGAGCTCAGCGGCCGCGTCGCCGTCATTGGCGGTGGCCTGGTGGGCACCGAGACTGCCGAGTATCTGCTGCAGCACGGCTGCGAGGTGGCGATCGTGGAGATGCTCGACAAGATTGCCGCGGGCGAGTCTGAGACCATTCTGCCGCTGATTATGAGCGACTTTGCCGAGCACAACGTGGAGCAGCACGTGAAGACCCGCCTGACCGCCATTACTGACGAGGGCGTGGAGGCCGTTCGCACCGCCGAGGACGGCGCCGAGGAGCCGGTGAAGATCGCCTGCGATTACGTGGTGATGGCCGTGGGCTCCAAGGCCAACGCGTTTGACCTGGATGGCGTGACGGTGCCCGTGACCTGCGTGGGCGACTGCTCGGGCGAGCGCACCGCCGACATTGCGAGCGCCATTCGCACGGCGTATCACGCGGCCAACGAGCTGTAGTTGGACATCGCGGCCAGGCGGGGCGGTAGCACGGATCCGTCTCGCCCGGCTGTGTCCCGTCGGGTGTCAACCGGTGCGGGGCCTGCAAGCGCAGCAGGTCCCGCCCTTTTTGTTTTGCTCCAGTGGATGGCAATGCGCGGTAATCATGGGGAGTGAGGACGTCTACTGCATTGCAGATCACTCAAAATTATTGTGGGAGGGGTTAATAACTATATCCTCTATACCAAAGGACATAAAGAGATGTCAATTTTGTTGACAAGCGAATGACGATTAGCTGCGAGTCAGCTACCAGCGTAAATAATCGATAAAGAAATGTCGTAATTTGGTGCCAAATGCCCAGATAACGCCGCGTCTATTTTAATTAACTGCTTTGAGCAAACAGTAAAATGCTACTATCTAACTTGCACGTAAGAAAGCAGATTAACGGTTAAGGCTAAGAAGTGGAAGGTATGTCGGAAGCAACTAGGACTCGCACGCATGCGCCCGAGGTTAGGCAGCGCGCCGTCGAGATCCTCCAAGAGGGGGTCGGCCATCGCGCCCTCGCCGCGGAGCTTGGCATTCCCCAGGCCACAGCTCGTCAGTGGGCCCGCGCGTATGCTGTGGGCGGTGCCGACGCCGTTCTCAACGCCGGTTCGCATCATCACACCTATTCGTACGAAGTTAAGCTCGCCGTGGTCAAGGACCGCTTGGAAAACGGCTTAACGGTTCGCGAGGCCATGATCAAGCACAAGATTCCCAGCGAGTCTTCGGTCAAGGCTTGGTGCCGTCAGTACCGCGAGAGCGGTGAGTCCGCACTGGTCGATAAGCCGCGCGGTCGCAAGCCGCGCGTTAAAAGGCGAAATAGCAAACGGGATGGTGCGCCCACAGGGGCGCATTTTTCTTGCCGCGCCAACTTTTTGGACCGGTGCGAGCCTATCGGGACATTCTCCAACGTGGCCAATAAACCGCGCAGCGGCCCGCGCGCCTGTCGCCGCGGTAAGGAAACGTTGCCCCTCTACTCCAATGAGGACAGACTCCTTACCCCGTACGCCTAAAACTCCCCAATTGACCGAAAACCTGCCGCCGCTACTCCTCAATTGAGCTATAACGTTAAATAATTGCAGCGTTTTTGCATGGGGGAGTGATGGTATGACGCTACTGTATTTCCTTACCCTGTTTCCGCTGGTACCGGCGCTGGGCATGCTGCTCGTGCGCGGTGACCGCGCCTGCGATGCGGTGGGGCTCATAGGTTCCGGCATTATTATGGCGGTGACAGTTGTAGTCGCCGTCATGTTTTTTGGCACGGGTCCGCAGAGCTTTGAGGTCGCCCCCGGCACCTCGCACGTGCTCTCGATCATCAGCTCCGTCATCGATGTCATCCTGTGCGCCGTCATCCTGTACAACGCGTACAAATATAGGAACGCGCTCACCACGGTGCTCGGCATCGTCCAGCTGGTGGGCTCGCTCGCCTTTGCAGCCATGACGCTGCCCGCGGCCGAAGCCGTCATCGCAACGCCGCTCTACCTGGACTACATGAGCGTGATCATGGTCCTCGCCGTCGGCATCGTCGGCAGCCTAATCTGCGTGTATGCCCTGGGCTACATGAAGGACTTCCAGGCCCACGACGAGCACGAGGCCGCGCTGCGCGGGCAGACCGCGCCCGACCGTCGCCCGCAGTTCCTGGCGCTTATGTTCCTGTTCCTCTCGGCCATGTTCGTCATCGTGACGAGCGACAACCTTGAGTGGCTGTTCTGCGGCTGGGAAATCACCACCGTGTGCTCGTTCCTTATGATTGGCTACACGCGCACGCCCGAGGCCATCAAAAACGCCTTCACCCAGATCATTCTCAACATGCTGGGCGGTATCGCGTTTTTGATCGGACTCATGTATCTGCACGTTAACGGCATGCCGCTGACCATCTCGGGCATGATCGAGCTTTCCGGCGCCGGAACCGCGCAATCCGCGCTGCTGGTGATGTCGGTCATCCTGCTGTCGCTCGCCGCACTCACCAAGGCCGCACAGATGCCGTTCCACACTTGGCTGTTGGGTGCCATGGTTGCCCCCACGCCCACGAGCGCCCTGCTGCACTCGTCCACCATGGTCAAGGCCGGCGTGTTCCTGATGGTCAAGCTCAGCCCGCTCTATGCCATCTATCCCGTGACTGGCTTTATGGTCACGAGTGTGGGTGCCATCACGTTTTTGCTCGCTGCCCTCATGGCCATCTCGCAGAGCAACGCCAAACGCGTGCTCGCGTACTCCACCATTTCCAACCTGGGCCTCATCAGTGCCTGCTTGGGTGTCGGCGCGCCCGAGGCCGTGTGGGCGGCCATCTTCCTGATCCTGTTCCACACGGTGGCCAAGTCGCTGCTGTTCCTGTGCGTGGGCACGGCCGAGCATCATATCGGCAGCCGCAATATCGAGGACATGGACGGTATGTTCAGCCGCATGCCGCACCTGACGCGGCTGATGATGCTGGGCATCATGGGCATGTTTGTGGCGCCGTTTGGCATGCTCGTGTCCAAGTGGGGCGCCCTGGTGGCGTTTGCGCAGACCGGCAACGTGCTCATGATCATGGTGCTTGCCTTTGGCTCGGCCGCGACGTTTTACTTCTGGGGCAAGTGGCTTGCCAAGCTTTCGGGCGTCGACCCCACGGCTCAAAACGTTGAGGTCAATGTCCACAAGACCGAATGGATGGCCCTCAACACCATCGCCGCGCTCCTGATTCTGTGCTGCGTGGCCTTCCCGGTTATCTCGAGCGGCCTGGTGTCGCCTTACTTGGCCATGGTGTTTGGCCGCGTGCCGTACGTTATTGGCAAGGACGCCATGTATCTGATGGTGGTTATCGTGGCGTTTATCGCCGTGGTGCTGCTGACTTCATTCCGCGTGAGCAACAAACCGCACGTAAACGTATATCTTTCGGGTGTGGGAACCGACAATTACCGCCATTTCCGCGGCTCGATGGGACACGAGGTGAAGGCCGAAAAGCGAAATTGGTACTCGGAGGACGCCCTTGGCGAGAAGCGTATTGGCCCCGCGGGCAGCGTGGTGTGCTGCAGCATTATCTTGTTTGCGCTGCTGTGCTGCGCGTGGATTGGGCCCGAGCGGCTTGCCATGAGCGCGCCCTCGGTGCTGCGCGGCAAGTATTTCGAAGGTTCGGGCGTCGTGGGCATATTTATTGGTACCGTGGTGTTTGCCCTGCTGGCGCCTTTGGTTGGTGGCCTGATCGACGGCGTTGACCGCAAGCTGTCCGCCCGCATGCAGGGCCGCGTGGGCCCGCGCCTGCTGCAGCCCTTCTACGACGTTGCCAAGCTGCTGCGAAAGGCCCCTGCCAGCGTAAACACCATGGACGATACCTACATGGCGTGCGCGCTCATCTTCACCGTCGTGGGCGGCGGCATCTTTGTGTCGGGCTCCAACACGCTGCTGTGCGCTTTTATGGTTACCCTCGCTGCAATCTTTGTGGTGCTGGCGTCCGCCTCGACGCAAAGCCCGTTTGCCCAGGTCGGCGCCGACCGCGAGCTGCTACAGGTCATGAGTTACGAGCCCGCCGTTTTGCTGATGAGCGTGGGCCTGTACCTTGCTACCGATAGCTTCGACTCCATCGCCGTAACCGGGCAGTCGGCGCCCATCATCGCGTACAGTGCGCCCATTTTCTTGGCGCTGCTTGCGGTACTCACCATCAAGCTACGCAAGTCGCCGTTCGACCTTTCGTACTCGCATCACGCGCATCAGGAGATTGTCCAGGGCGTCGCCACCGAGATGAGCGGCGGCACGCTGGCCAAGATGACCCTTATGCACTGGTGCGAGACCGTGCTGTTTTTGATGTGGGTGGGCATGTTCTTTGTTTGGGACAACCCGGTGAGCTGGCTGGTCGCCCTGGTCGTGATGGCTGCGACGTATTTTGTCGAGGTGCTGATCGACAACACCTTCGCACGCAGCACCTGGCGCAGCTGCTTTAAGCTCGGCTGGGGCGTGGCGCTGGTGTTTGGCCTGCTCAACCTTATGCCCATCCTCGTCGACGTGTTTATTTAGGAGGCGGCATCCATGGATCATAAAATGTCGCGCTCGCCGTGGGTTATTCATTACGACGGCTCGAGCTGCAACGGATGCGATATCGAGGTGCTGGCCTCGCTCACGCCACTGTTCGATGCGGAGCGCTTTGGCGTGGTCAACACCGGCAACCCTAAGCATGCGGATATCTTTTTGGTGACGGGGTCGGTCAATGCCCAGAACCTGCCCGTCGTGCGCCAGATCTACAACCAGATGCTCGAGCCCAAGTGCGTGGTGGCCTGCGGCATCTGCGCGTGTTCGGGCGGCGTGTTCCGCGATGCCTATAACGTGATCGGCGGCGTGGACCGCGCAATTCCCGTGGACGTGTACGCGCCCGGGTGCGCCATTCGCCCCGAGACCGTGATCGATGCCATTGTGGAGGCGTGCGGCATCCTGGACCAGAAGGAGGCCGTGATGCGCGCCGGCGGCAATCCGCTCAGCGTGGGCGGTGCCGCAACCTGGGACGGTGGCGTTGAGCTGGGCGAGGACGGGTTTGTGGCTGCGGGGGCCGGGGCTGGGGCCGCCGGTGACGCGCCTGACGGGAAGTCCGCTGCACCCGCCGCTGCAAAGGAGGCCGAGTAATGCAAAAGGCTATCTATACCACCGTCGGGATCGACGAGCTCCTGTCGCATGTCCAGGCGCTCAAGGGCGTCGGCGCGCGCTTTGTGCAAATGCACGCTGAGCGCAACGTAGATGACGGCTCGTACCGCTTGGTCTATACGTTTATCAACGTTCGTGCTGCTCAGGAGCATATTGCGCAGGACGGGAGCTATGCGATCGAGAACCTGGTGGTTGAGGGCATCGACCAGTACCAGGAGATTCCGTCCATCAGCTCATATTATCCGGCGGTGTTCCCGTTTGAAAATGAGGCTCACGACCTGTTTGGTCTTGCCATCACTGACATGCAGGTCGACTTTAACGGCTTTTTCTACCAGGTCTCGACTGCAGAACCCATGAGCGTTATCACGCCCGAGGTGAAGGCCGCGCGCGAGAAAGCCATGAAGGTCCGTGCCGCCGCCGAGGCCAAGGCGCGCAAGGCCGCGGCCGAGAGGGCTGCTGCTGCCACGGCCGCTGCGGGGGAGGGCGCTGCGAGTGCTGCTGCCGCCCAGCCCGCTGCGGCTGCCGGCTCCGATGCTCAGCACGATGAGGCTGCTGCGAAGGCCGCGCTCAAGGCTGCCGAGATGGAGGCAAAGCTCGCTGCCATGGATCCCGAGAAAGCGGCCAAGGTCCGCGCGGCGCTTGCCGCCAAGGCCGCCCGCGACAAGCAGAAAAAGGAGGCGTAAGGTCCATGGCTCATCGCTCCGTCATTCCGTTTGGCCCGCAGCACCCGGTGCTGCCCGAGCCGCTTCATCTGGACCTGGTGATCGAGGACGACCGCGTCATCGAGGCAATTCCGCAGATCGGTTTTGTGCACCGCGGGCTCGAGAAGCTCACCGAAAAGCGCGACATGCATCAGTTTGGCTACATCGCCGAGCGCATCTGTGGCATCTGCGCCGTGGGCCATAGCTGCGGCTACGCCAGCGCCTGCGAGCGCATGCTCGACATCGAGGTGCCTGGACGCGTGCAGTATATCCGCACCATTTTGCACGAGCTGTCGCGTATCCACTCGCATTTGCTGTGGCTGGGCCTGCTCGCCGATGCCTTTGGCTTTGAGGCGCTGTTCTATCGTTCGTGGACCCTGCGCGAGCAGATTCTCAAGATCTTTGAGAGCACCTGCGGCGGGCGCGTGATCCTGTCGATCAACGAGATCGGCGGCCTTAAGCACGATATCGAGGACTCCGAGCTGGCGGGCATTGTCCAGACGCTCGATGCCATGTGTCCTGACTACGAGGCCCTGGTGCATACGTTTTTGGACGACAACAGCTGCGGCGAGCGCCTGCATGGCGTGGGCGTGATTAGCAAGAAAGACGCGCTGGAGCTTTCGATGGTCGGTCCGTTCGGCCGCGCCTCGGGCGTGGACTACGACGTGCGCATGTTCGGTGACGGCGCCTATGCGGACTTGGCCGCGTTTGAGCCCATCGTTGCTACCGATGGCGATTGCTATGCCCGCTGCCAGGTGCGTTGCGCCGAGGTCACGCAGGCCATGGACATCATTAAGGAGCTTGTGGGCAAGATTCCGCACGACGGGATTGGCGGGCGCACCAAGCTTACGCCGGCCGACGGCGCGCGCGGCGAGGTTGTGATTGAGCAGCCGCGCGGCGAGGCTTATTACTATGTGCGCGGCAACGGCACCAAAAATCTGGACCGTTTCCGCGTGCGCACGCCGACGTCGCAGAACTTGGCGGGTCTGACGCATGCGCTGCAGGGTGTGCTCATTGCCAATGTGCCCATGATTATCCTGACCATCGACCCCTGCATTAGCTGCACGGAAAGGTAGGCGCGGCATGAGTTTGCTGACATTTGCCAAGACGGCCTTGGGTTCTATGGTCAAGCGGCCAGTAACGGTGTGCTATCCGCAGGAGAAGCTCGCGGCACCCGAGCGCTTGCGCGGACATATCGTTAACGACATGGACGTGTGTATCTGCTGCGGCATGTGCGCGCGTCGCTGCCCGGCGGGCGCGCTCGCGGTCGATCGCAAGGGCGGAACGTGGTCGATCGATCCGTATTCTTGTGTGGTGTGCGGCGAGTGCGTCGAGAGCTGTCCTAAACACTGCCTGAGCATGGACACCGCCCGCACTCCGGTTGCGGCGGACAAGACTCCCACGGTAGAAACCAAGCCGGAGTAGCGTTTGGATGGGGCCGGTGGGGCAAAAATGCCCCACCGGCCCCGCGCGTGAACGCGCGGTTGGGCCGCCACGAACAAAACTATGCCGGTTTACGGAGCTGGATAGCGAACCTCCGACCATACGGAAAATCCCAAAAACAAAACCGCAGGTAGAACGCCTGCGGTTTTTCATAAAACGCGGTTGTGGTCGGGGGTGTCGAGTCAAACGTAGTAGATGGGCCGGTTTCGTGGCGGGCGGTTCCGGCTGATTCCTTGGGGGCGAAGGAAAACGGATCATTTTGGTCCCGCGAGGCTGGCGGAGGCACTCGTGCGGGGTCGCCCGAACAAAACTATGCCGGTTTACGGGGCTGAATCACGAGCCCCCAACCATGCCGATATTCGTGAAAATAAAACCGCAGGTAGACGAGCCGTCATTTTGCAGAAAACGTGGGTATGGATGGGGGCCCTGAGTTTAGCCCCGTAATCCGGCATGGTTTTGAAATGGCATCAAATCGATAACAGCCATTTTGCTATGTCGGAGTGTCCGGCCATTGGGTAGTTATCCCCGCAGGTAGGCGATGGCGATCTGCGTGCGGTTGCGTAGGCCCATTTTGGCTAGGATTGAGCTGATGTGGTTGCGCACGGTGCCTTCGCCCATGTAGGCGGTGGCGGCGATCTCCTTGTTGTCGAGGCCGCGGGCGATGAGCTCGGCGACTTCGAACTCGCGGTCGGTTAGGCCGGCAAAGGCTGTGGGCCGGCGGGGCGCGTCGGCTTCGGTGCCCGCCCCATCAAAATCGATATCCTCGATCGCCTTGCCCTCGAGCACGCGTTTGCCGCTCATGACCTGCGCCAACGCTGGCGGAATGGCGGCGACATCGGTTTTGATCAGATAGCCGCGGGCACCCAGCTTGAGCGCCGACACAATGTACTCGTCATCCGAGAATGTCGTCAGAAACACCACGCGTGCCGCAGGGTCGCGCCCGAGGATCTCGCGTGCTGCCGATAGGCCGTCGCGTCCCGGCATCTGGATGTCGAGCAGTGCGATATCGGGTGCGTGCTCGGCGTAGAGCGCCACCGCATCGTTGCCGTTGGCGCCGGTGCCCACCACCTCGATCTGCGGCTGGGCGCCCAGGATAATCTTGAGCGAATCGACCACCAAGCGGTCGTCGTCGACAACAATAAGCCTCATCGGCCCTCATCTCCTTGCGGTTTGGGAACGGTGGCAAACACGCGCCAGCCGCCGGCGCCGGCACGCGGACCGGCGGTGAAGGTGCCGCCAAGCGCCTCGACGCGCTCGCGCATGGAGGCGAGCCCCATGCCTTCTGCGACGTTGCTGCTGCTCGCCGGGGTCGCGTCCACGCCATCATCGGTAACGATGAGCTGGTAAAACGACGGATGCTCCATGCACCGCACGGTAATGGTTTTGGCATGGGCGTGGCGCATGGCGTTGGAAAGCGCCTCGCGCAGGACCGCCGCAAAGCAGTTGGCGACATTTGCGGGCGCATGTTCGGCCAAAACTTCAAGCTCAACCTGCGGGCCGCCGTCCGAGCGTGCGCCTTCAACGATGCAATCGAGCTGTACGGAGAGGTCGACGGCGTTGTCGTTGAGGGCGTGGACGCTGGTGCGTACGAGCTGGAGCGCCTCGTCAACCGTGCGTTTGACGTCGGCAAAGTCGGCGGCAATCCTGGGCTCGTCGGCGTGGACCACGCGCAGAGCTTCGGCCTGCAGCGAGGCGCGCGTGAGCTGGTGCCCGACGTTATCGTGGATCTCGCGCGCGATGCGGGCGCGTTCGGCGAGCGTCGCGAGCTCGATTTCGTAGTCCTGGCGGTCAGCAAGATCGCGGTTGCGCGCCTCGAGCGCGAGGGCTCGTTCCTGCAGCTCGTCGCGGGTACGGCGCATGCGCAGCTGCTCGCGCTCCAGCTGGGCGGTACGTAGCGATAGCAGGGTGGCGGCAACCGAAAGGATAGCGGCCAACAGGAGCGTTCGGGCGGTAAGCGCGTCGGTGCGAAAATCTGCGACGAGCGCACAGGCAAAGACAGCGCCGACACCCAGCGCGATCCAGGCGTGCTCACGGCGCGCGCGCCGCGCGATGTCATAGAGGGCGAGAGGCGCAAACGGCACAAACGGCAGCACGAAGACAGCCGCGATGACGTAAGCGTAGCTCGCGGCCTCGCTTGCACGGCAGGCGCGGTTTCCCTGTGCGACTTCGGCCAGTGAGGTGGCAATAACGCCCAGGCAAAACGCCGCGACCAGGCGAGCGTCCACGGCAAGGCCCATTGCGGCCGCAATGCAGCACGCCAGCACGATCGATTTGTCGAAAAGCCTGTTCATACGGGTATTGTACGCGAAGCCGCGCGTGGTGGAGGGGCCGCCTGCGCAACCGTGACATTCCTCCCGCGCGGCAAATCGGCGTCGATCGCTCGCACGAGCGGGGGTTTCGCCTCCGCCCCCCGCACTCGTGACAAAGCTCACTGGTGCGCGCCGGCGGCTCCTGCGATGATGCAATCGTACCGGGCCGCAATCAACAGAAGGGCCGCCTCATGACAGATATCGTCCGCGTCGAAAACCTCGTCAAGCGCTACGACGACCTTATCGCGCTCGACCACTTTAACCTCAGCATCGCCCCCGGCGAGATCTTTGGCCTGCTGGGCCCCAACGGCTCGGGCAAGACCACGTCCATCAACTGTATCCTGCAGCTGCTCGCCTACGACAAGGGCACCATCGAGCTGTTCGGCGAGCCCATGACGCCCGCCCGCTACGACCTCAAGCGCCGCATCGGCGTGGTACCGCAACAGGTGGCGGTGTTCGACGAGCTCACCGTGCGCGAGAACATCGACTATTTCTGCAGCCTCTACGTCAGCGACCGCAAACGCCGCCGCGCGCTGGTGGACGAGGCGATCGACTTTGTCGGTCTGGGCGACTTTACCAAGTTCCGCCCCGGCAAGCTTTCGGGTGGCCTGGCGCGTCGCCTCAACATCGCCTGCGGCATCGCGCACAAGCCCGAGCTCATCTTCTTTGACGAGCCCACGGTGGCAGTCGACCCGCAGAGTCGCAACGCCATCCTGGAGGGCATCTGCCGCCTGCGCGACGAGGGCGCCACGGTGGTGTATACCAGCCATTATATGGAGGAAGTCGAGCAGATCTGCAGCCGCATCATGATCATGGACGGCGGCCGCGTGCTGGCGCAGGGCACCAACGACGAGCTCAAGCGCATGATTCAGATGGGTGAGAAGATCGTGATCGAGGTCGGCGAGGTGCCGAGCGCGGCGCTCGGTGCCGTCGCGAGCCTGCCGCATGTCCTGGACCTGTCGGCGACGGCGGGCCAGCTCACGTTTTCGTGCGAGGCGAGCCCGCATAACCTGACGGACATTCTCGATGCGCTGCGCTCGCATGACGTGGCGCTCGGCCGCATTTATTCCGAGCCGCCGACCCTCAACGACGTGTTCCTCGAGATCACCGGCCGCGAGCTGCGCGACTAGGGGGCAGTCATGTTCAACACCATCATCACTACGGTCAAGACGCTGCTGCGCCGGCCGAGCACGTGGGTCTGGGGCGCTCTCTTTCCCATTGCGCTTTCCACGATGTTCATGTTTATGTTTGCGAACCTCAGCTCCGACGGTACGGTCGACCCGGTGCCGGTTGCCGTCGTGGCGGACGAGGCTTGGAACGTTTCGACCTTTAAGGGCGTGGCGACGTCGCTTGCCAAGCAAGGTGACGATCAGCTGCTCGAGATCCACGAGTGCGACGACGCAGCCGATGCGAACCGTGCGCTTAAGGCCGGCGAGGTCGCGGGCATCTATACGGTCGACGACGCGGGCACGCCCAAACTCACGTTGCTTTCGAGCTATGACAACTCGCGTGCGTCGTCGGTGCTCACCGACCGCAGCATTTTGGAGACGGTGGCAAGCTCGTATACACAAAATGCCGAGCTCATGTCCCAGATTGCCCAGGACAACCCGGCGGCACTCGCCGACCCGGAGGCGGTTGCGCGCGCCCTGTCGCTCGAGGGCAGTACCCGCCGCGTAAGCCTGACACGCACAACGCCCGATGGCACGGTCATCTACTACTACGCGCTCTTTGGCCTGGTCGCGATGATGTCTGCCGAGTTTGCCGCCTTGAGCGTCGTCGACCTGCAGCCCAATCTGTCGGGCCTTGGCGCGCGTCGCTGCGTGGGCGGCCTTTCCAAGACGGCGTCGCTGGCCGGTATCTTTGTGGGCTCGTGGCTGGTTTCCTTTGCCTCGATGACGATTGCGATCGGCTACGTGCGCCTGGTCGTGGGCGTCGACTTTGGCGGGCGCGAGGGGCTGTGTCTGGTGGGCGGTGCCGCTTCCGCGGTTGCCGCTACGGGCCTGGGACTCTTTGTGGGCACACTTCCCGTTAAGGGCGGCAAGGCGTCCAAGTCCGGCATCCTCACGGGCTTTGCTACCACGTGCGCCCTGTTCGCCGGCCTCTACGGCGAGCCGGCGATGGCACTTGCCGACGACGTCGCCCGCGCCTGCCCGGCCGAGTGCTGGCTCAACCCCGTCAAGCTCATCTGCGACATGTTCAACCGCCTGTATTTCTTTGAGGACCTGGGCCCCTTTGCCGTTCGCGCTGGCGCGCTGGTCCTTATGGCGCTGCTGTTCGTTGCCGCCGCCACGCTGATCTTTGGAAGGAGCCGCTATGAGCACCTTTAAGACCGCGCTTCGCATGGCGCTGGCGCACCCGTTCTACCTGCTTATCTACACGGTGTTCATTTCGCTCATGGGTGTGTTTATCGCGGCATCGGTGAGCTGGAACTCGTCGCAGCTCACCGAGTATAAGCCCTATGATGCCAACGTGATCGTGGTCGACCGCGACGACAGCGATCTTTCGCGTGCGCTTACCAAGCATCTGGGTTTGCGCTTTGAGCTGGTCACGGGCATCGGCGACGATACGTACGACCTTGCGGACGCGCTCTCCAAGAGCAACAGCGCCAAGGGCAGCGCCGACTGCGTGTTCTTTATCCCGGAGGAGTTTGAGGACGACCTCGTTGCGGCTGCCCGCGCGGGGGAGGCCCTGCCCAAGCTCGACGTGACCTACGGTGCCGGCACCATGGCGGCGGCGCTTTCGTCTGCCGAGGCCTCGCGCTGGATCTCGCTCGCGGGCGCTGCGGCCGCACTTGAGCCTGCTGCCTCCAACGGTGACGTCGCCAAGGCTGCCGAACACGCGGCCACCGAGCGTGCCGAGGTCGAGATCGAGCAGGTCAAGGTCGACTCGACTGCCGCCGCCACGCTCGAGTCGTACTTCAACTTTGGCGCGTACGCGATCATCTCGTCGGTCATCGTGTCGGTGGGACTGGTGTTCTCGGGCATGAACGAGCCCGAGCGCGTACGTCGTATGGATGCCGGCCCGGTCTCCGAGCGCCAGCGCTCGCTTGCCGTGTTCGCGGCTGCTGCAGTGCTCACCGTCTGCATCTGGTTTGTGTCGAGCATGATGGGCGTCGTGGGCTTTGCCGGCGCGGTTGCCGAGGTCGGCGTGGGTCGTGTGTGCCTGGCGCTGGCAGCGACGTTTGCCTTGGCGTGCACGCCGCTGGCCGTTGGCTTTACGCTTTCGAGTCTGGGCGCGCGCGAGGAGCTGCTTAACGGTGTGGGCAACCTGCTCGGCATGCTCATGACGTTTTTGGGCGGCGCTTGGATGCCGCTGTCGCTCATGGGCTCGGCCGTGCAGACGGTGGCGCACTTTGTGCCGACGTATTGGGTGAACGACGCGATCGGCAAGGCGCTTGCTTCGGACCTGACGTCTGCCGTGTTGGGCGACATCGCCTGCGACCTGGGCGTCACCGTGCTCTTCGCCGCCGCCATTGCCGCCGTAGGCCTGGCTCTCGCACGCGCCAAATCCCGCGCCTAGTCTGAAATAAATCCTAGGCCTCGCCCCAAAATAGTTCGCCAAGGTTTACTATTACGTTCATAAAGTAGTACGAGGCTAACAATGGGGGATACCATGGCAACGCAGGAAGCCTATGTCCAGGTCAAGGATCTCAAAAAGCACTACGGCGACGGTGATGCGCGCCTGACGGTACTCGATGGCATCGACACGTCCATCAATCGCGGCGAGATCTGCGTCATGCTGGGACCCTCGGGCTCGGGCAAGTCGACCTTTCTCAACCTGATCGGCGGCCTGGAGGATGCCGACGGCGGCTCCATCATGGTGGACGGCTGCGACCTCACGGTGCTCAAGCCTGCCGACCTGGGCGAGTATCGCCGCCGTGAGCTGGGTTTTGTCTTCCAGTTCTACAACCTGGTGCCCGACCTCACCATCAAGGAGAACATCGAGGTCACGGCGCACCTGTCCAAAAACCCGCTCAATGTCGACGACCTGCTGCGTTCGCTGGGCCTCTACGAGCACCGCAACAAGTTCCCGCGCCAGGTCTCGGGCGGCCAACAGCAGCGCTGCGCCATCGGCCGTGCGCTCGTCAAAAACCCGGGCCTGCTGCTGTGCGACGAGCCCACGGGCGCGCTTGACTATAAGACGTCCAAGGAAATCTTGCAGCTCATGGAGGATGTCAACCGCACCTACGGTTGCACCATCATCATTGTCACCCACAATGCCGCCATCGCGCGCATGGCCAATCGCGTGCTGCGCCTGCGCGACGGGCGCATCGTCGAGGAAGAGCTCAACGAGTCGCCCGTCGCGGCCGCCGAACTCGATTGGTAGGCGGCGCCATGACACCTCTCACAAAACGTCTCCCGCGCGAGCTGCTCCGCAATATCGGCAAGTATCTGGGCATCTTTTTGCTTATGTGCGGAAGTATCGCTCTCACCTCGGGCTTTTTGCTCGCGGCGCATTCCATCGGTTGCCTTATCGACGACATGCGCGATGCGTACACGATTGAGGACGGCCGCGTGACGACCTCCTTCGAGGCCACCGACGACCAGCTCAAGGCCGCCGAAGACGCCGCCAGTGACGTCGGCGGCGTTACGCTCTACAAGAATTTCTCCATCGACGCCATCATCAAAAAGACCGCCGGCGACGACGGCACCAAGCGCACGCTGCGCACCTATGCGCACCGCACCAAGGTCGATATCGCGTCCTACTGTGAGGGCAAGGAGCCCAAGACGGACGATGAGGTGGCAATCGACCGTGTCTTCGCCACCAACAACGACCTGTCCGTGGGCGATAAAGTCGAGCTCGAGGGCCGAACCTACACCGTCTGCGGCATCATGACCCAGCCCGATAGCCAGGCGCTGTTCCTCAACAATTCGGACTTTACGGTGAACACCATCACGTACGGCGTGGCCGAGGTCACCGATGGCGGCTTTGCCGCGCTCGAAGATGCCGGCGGCGCACCCGCCTACACCTACTCCTTCACCTTTACCGATCGCGACCTCCCCACCGCGGACCGCATCGACGCCGAGCAAGATATGGTCGAGGCGCTGACCGATGCCGATGCGCGCGTGGACGATCTGATCGACGCCGATTCCAATCAGGGCATTGGCTATGCGCGCGATGACGTGGACGGCGACTCTATGATGTGGATGACGCTGCTCGACATCATCATCGTGATCATGGCGTTCGTCTTTGTGGTCCTTACCGACGCCACCATCGAGGAGGAGAGTGCCATCATCGGCACGCTGCTCGCCAGCGGCTATCGCCGCCGCGAGATCGTGCTGCACTACCTCGCGCTTCCCGCCATCGTGGGCGTGCTCGCGGCGCTTTTGGGCACCGCGCTCGGCGTTGCGTTCTTTACCGAGCCCATGCGCGGTCTCTATTACGGTTCGTATAGCCTGCCGCCCTTCCAGGTGTACTGGAGCTGGGAGATCTTTGTGAAGTGCGCCGTGGTTCCCGCCGCCGCGCTCATCCTCATCACGCTGGTGGGTCTGCTTCGCAAGATGGGCAAGACGCCGTTGCAGTTCCTTTGTCACGAGGCGAGTGGCAAATCGGGCACCAAGCGCGGCCTGCAGCTGCCGGAGCGCATGGGTTTTGTTTCCCGCTTCCGCCTGCGTATCTTCCTGCGCAATCTGGGCAACTTCGCCACGCTCTTCGTGGGCATCGCGTTTGCCTCGCTGCTACTGCTCTTTGGCCTGGCGATTCTGCCCACGATGACGCACTATGCGGACAACCTCGAGACAAGCCTGGTCGCCGAGCACCAGTACACGCTCAAGGCGCCGCTGGAGCTCGAGGGTACTGCCGAGGAGCGCGAGCAGTGGTCGGCACTCGAGCGCTTGCAGTCGGTTGACGGCGCGCTGCTTTCCGCCGCTCAGGATGCCGATGACGAGCTTGACGACGCGGCCGATGCGGCGCAGGCGGCAGCCGATGCCGCGACCGCATCTCCGTCTGCCGAGAGCCTGACTGCGGCGCAGGATGCGCTTGCAAACGTCCAGGACAAGAAGGATGCGCTTTATGCGCGCCTCGATGACCTTGCCGATGCCCTCGGCTGCGACCGCGACGAGGCTATCGACCTGGTCGACAAGGCCTCTAAGATCGGCGCTGACAACGACGACATTCACCCGGTTAACACGACCGATAACGGTGCAGACAAGATTGCGCAGACCGAGAAATATGCCGTTTACCAGCTGCAATACGACCGCGGCGATGGTAATGGCGAGGAGACGATTTCCGTCTACGGCATCTCGCCCGATTCGCGCTATTGGAAAGACCTCAACGTTGGCGATGGGCGCGTCGTCTTTGGCGGCGGCCTGCTCGACAAGTTTGGCTGGAGCGAGGGCCAGAAGGTCACGCTCATCGACAAGTACGAGGGGGAGCATTATTCCCTTGAGTACGCGGGCAAGGACTGTGCCTGGGGCTCCAAGTCGGACATGAATATCTATATGAGTATCGACGACTTTAACGAGCTGTTCGGCAACGACGCCGCCTACTTTAACGGCTATGTGAGCGACGAGAAGCTCGACCTCGATGCTCGTTACTTTACCGGCGACACCACGCCCGACGACATGCGGGCCGTGGGCGACCAGTTCATCGGCATGATGAGCAAAATGATCGGAATGATGATCGGGCTCGCGGTGTTTATCTTCCTGTTGTTTATGTACCTGCTGACCAAGGCGGTGATCGACCACAGCGCCCGTTCGATCAGCTACATGAAAGTCTTTGGCTATCGCGATAGCGAGATCTCGCATCTGTACATCCGCTCGATCACGCTGTGCGTGGCGGCGTCGCTCGTGCTGAGCCTGCCGGTCATTATTGGCTCGCTCACGGCCATCTTCCGCTCGATGTTGCTCGCCTACAACGGCAATATCGAGATCTACGTGCCCGCTTGGTCCATGGCTGCATGCGTCGGCATTGGCTTTGCAACCTACCTGGTCGTGGCGCTGCTGCACACGCGCTCCATCAAGCGCGTCAGTCTGGCCGAAGCCCTCAAAGTCCAAGAGTAGTCGTTAGGGACGTTCTTAAACGACTAGTCATCGGGGACAGTCTTTGCCGACTCGCCGGCTCGTCGGCCGTGCTGGCAAGGACTGTCCCTAGCTGCCAGGTGGCGAGGCACTCATTTAAGTCCGTCCCCAATGAGTGGCTGGGGACATTCTTTCGCCGCCCGGCAGGAAAGGGACGTCCCCAACGACTAGGTTTCGCGCTTGACTTTGACCCTACTTCAGCGGGTACCATCCTCTTATGTCTGTAACGCCATATAGACCGAGGGGATAGATCTATGACCGCAACTGCACCCGCAGCACCCGCTAAGGTGTACTTCACCAACCTGCGCACGCATGCTCGCGAGAGCCAGCTCGACAAGCTCAAGCGCCTTATCCGTCACGCCGGTATCGAGCAGATCGACTTTGAGAACAAGTTCGTCGCCATCAAGATTCACTTTGGCGAGCTGGGCAACCTGAGCTTTTTGCGCCCCAACTACGCCCGCGCCGTCGCGGATGTCGTGAAGGAGCTGGGTGGCAAGCCCTTCCTCACCGACTGCAATACGCTCTATGTGGGTAGCCGCAAAAACGCGCTTGAGCACATCGACACCGCCTACCAGAACGGCTTTACCCCGTATGCCACGGGTTGCCAGATCATCATCGCCGACGGTCTCAAGGGCACCGACGAGGCGCTCGTCCCGGTCGAGGGCGGCGAGTACGTGCGCGAGGCCAAGATCGGTCAGGCACTCATGGATGCCGATATCGTGATTAGCCTCACCCACTTTAAGGGCCATGAGCAGGCCGGCTTTGGCGGCGCCATGAAGAATCTGGGCATGGGTGGCGGCAGCCGTGCCGGCAAGATGGAGCAGCATGCCGCCGGCAAGCCGAACGTTGCGACCGAGCACTGCGTTGGCTGCCGTGCCTGCGAAAAGATCTGTGCGCACAACGCCATCTCGTTTGACGATACCCGCGAGCGCGAGCTTGCCAACGGCAACACCCGCACGGTGCACGTGGCCGCCATCGACCACGATCGCTGCGTGGGTTGCGGACGCTGCATTGCGGCATGCAACCAGGACTGCATCAAGCCCGGCTATGACGCTGCGGCCGACGTGCTCAACTGCAAGATCGCCGAGTACACCAAGGCCGTCGTCGACGGCCGCCCGAGCTTCCACATCTCGCTTGCCATGGATATCAGCCCCAACTGCGATTGCCATCCCGAAAACGACACGCCTATCGTTAACGATATCGGCATGTTCGCGAGCTTTGACCCGGTCGCCATCGACCAGGCCTGTGCCGATGCCGTCATGGCATCCGAGCCGCTGCCCAACACCGAGCTCACCGACAGCGCCGCCAAGATGGAGCATAACCACGAGCATCTGGAGGGCGAGCAGGCCAAGGACCCCTTCTGCATCACGCATCCCGACACCGACTGGCGCGCCTGTATCGCACACGCCGAGAAGATCGGCCTGGGCACGAGCAAGTACGAGCTCATCGAGGTCAAGTAGCGCCTAGTTATTGGACAAATGAAGCGCTTTTCTGGCGCAAGTAGAGCAAAAGCCGCCCGTGGGCACAGCGCTCACGGGCGGCTTTCCGGAAGTATGCGGCAAATTTCGAGACCGCCGAGCACACGACGTTTTTTGGCAACAAAACCCCTGATAAATTGTTGGTAAAACTGCGGTCTGGTCGGCAGTTCCAGATTTTTCCGCATACTTCCGAAAATAGGGGGTCAGATAAAGCCCCAGACGTTGCTTTTTGCCTAAAAATACTCGTCGAGGAAGTTGTTGACTGTGTTCCAGTAGAGCTCGGGGTCAACTTGCGCACTCTTGGCGTGGGTGGCGCCATGGATGGTGAGCTTTTGCTTGACTTTGCTGGCGCACGCGTCGTAGTTTTGGTCGAGCATGTCGTACGGCACAAAGGTGTCCTGGTCGCCGTGGATAAACAGCATGGGAACCGTCGCGTGTTTGAGTTGCTCCACACTGCTCGCCTTATGAAAGTCGTAGCCCGCGCGCACGTTGCACACCAAGTTTGCTACATCGAGCAAGGGAAAGCTGGGCAGGCCGAACACGTCCTTGAGCTGCAGAGAAAACTCGTCCCAAACACTCGTATAACCACAGTCCTCGATAATACATTTCACGTTTGCGGGCAGAGATTCTCCCGCCACGTTCATAGCGGTTGCTGCACCCATCGACTCGCCAAAGACCAGGATGCGCGCCTCGGGGTCAGCCTGAACGATTTGCTCGATCCATGCGACGATATCGAGGCGCTCGGGCCAGCCCATGCCGATATAGTCGCCGCCGGAGCGCTCGTGGGCGCGGGCGGCAGGCGCAAGCACGTTCATGCCGCGGTCGTGGAAGCGCTTGGCGTATCGGGCCATGCCGATGGGCTCGTTGGTATATCCATGCAGGCAGACGGCGTAATCGTGGGTGTTCTCCGAGGCGGCAAAATACCAAGCGGCAAGTTCGGTTCCGTCATCTGCGGTGAGGCTGCTGCTCTCGCGATTCTCTTTAAACCACGCCCGCGCCTCGGTTTCCTCGGCATCCGGCTGCTCGCCTTCTTTGTCGTTCTTGCTATCCTGCATCATCTTCATAGTGTAGGGCGCTTGGGGATTCAGGGCAAAGTCAAACAGAAAGTTGCCGGCAAATCCGAGCAGCGCAACGACAACCACCAGTGCAACGATGCCGGCTATCTTGAGCTTTCGATGGGAACGTGCGTTTTGAGCCATGCGGTATTCTCCTATAAGATGTTAATACATCAACATTTAATGCAAGCGCATTATGGACGTTCGCCGTTGATGCGTCAACAAGCAAAGAATGGGTAAACAAAGGGTCACGTATGGTGCAAATTTCGCACGTACCTAGACGCTTTGATATAGTGTTGAGAACTCTTTACGTTGGAGGATGTAACCGGCATGTCCGATTCGAGCGACAGTTCTAAGCCGCGACCCAAGACCGCGGCCGTTCCACACTACACGGTGGGCGAGGAGATCATGAACTCCGTCACCCATGGTGTCGGCTGCCTGCTGGGTATCGCGGGCCTGGTGCTCCTGATCGTATTCGCCGCCCTGCGCGGCGGGGGCCCGGCCCACATGGCCGCGGCAATTGTCTATGGCGTCAGCATTATCCTCGAATACCTAGCCTCTACGCTCTACCATGCGATTCAGCCCGCGGGCGCTAAACGCGTGTTCCGCATTATCGACCACAGCTGTATCTATCTGCTCATAGCCGGCAGCTATACCCCGTTTTGCCTTATCACGCTCGCAAACGACGGCGGCCCCGCGCTGTTCTTTGCCGTATGGGCTATTGCCATTGTCGGCATCGCCCTCGAGTGCTTTATGCGCGAGCGTCAACCGCACTGGGTAAGCGGCCTGGTCTACCTGCTGATGGGCTGGCTCGTCGTTTTTAAGCTGCCCGAACTTGTGTCGCTGCTCAACCCCGTGGCACTTGCCCTGCTCGCCGTCGGCGGCGTGTGCTACACCGCGGGCGTGCCGTTCTATATCGCCAAAAACGTGCGCTATCTGCACAGCGTGTTTCACCTGTGGGTGCTCGCCGGCAGCATCTTCCAGTTCATGGCGGTGATCCTCTTCGTAATCTAGCGACCATGCCTGCGCACCCGCGTCCCCGTTTGGGCGCCGGCGCAATTGCCGTATCCGTCATCAACGTTTTACCCTGACGCCCGAATCTTGGAGGTTCGAGAAACTCCCGATGGACATAGCCATCTCCCTTATCACCACCCTCGTTTTGACCCTCATCAACGGCTACTTCTCCATGTCCGAGATGGCGCTCACCACGGCTAAGCGCGCCGTGCTGGAGCACGAGGCCGAGGAGGGCGACAAGCGCGCCGAGCGCGCCATTAAGCTGGCCGCCGATTCCGACCAGCTGCTCGCCACCATCCAGGTCGCCATCACGCTCGTGGGCTTTGCCTCGTCTGCCGTCGCCTCGACGAGCCTGTCCGACCCGCTTGCCACGTGGCTCACGAGCTTTGGCATCGCGCCGCTCTCTGCCATCGCGCGCGGCCTGGCGCCGGTCATCATCACCGTTGCGGTCGCCTTCGTGTCCATCGTGATTGGCGAGCTTGTGCCCAAGCGCATCGGTCTGGCCAACGCCGAGGGCGTGTCCAAGCAGGTCGTGGGACCGTTGTCGTTTTTCCAAAAGATCGCCCGTCCGCTCGTGTGGCTGACTGGCGCTTGCTCCGATGGCCTGGCCCGCATCCTGCGCATCAAGAGTGCCGACGACCGCCAGAACGTCTCGGAAGAAGAGATCAAGTACATGGTCTCGGAGCAGGACGACCTGCTCGACGAGGAAAAGCGCATGATCCACGAGATCTTCGACCTAGGCGACACCGTTGCCCGCGAGGTCATGGTGCCGCGCGTGGACACCACCATGTGCGAGGACGACGAGACGGTCGCCGACGTGCTGTCCACCATGCGCCAGACCGGCTTCAGCCGCATCCCCGTCTATCACGAGGATCCCGACAACGTCGCCGGCATCGCGCACATCAAGGACCTGATCCAACCCGCGCTCGACGGCAAGGGTGACCAGCCCATCGCCGGCTTTTTGCGCGACGCCACCTTTGTGCCCGACACCAAGGATATCCTGCCGCTGCTGTCCGAGATGCAGACCTCGCACGACCAGATCGTGGTGGTTGTGGACGAGTACGGCGGCACGGCCGGCATCATCACCATCGAGGACATCGTCGAGGAGATCGTCGGCGAGATCGAGGACGAGTTCGACCCCGACAACAAGTATCTCACGCGCCTTTCGCGCCGCGAGTGGCTCGTTGATGGGCGTTTTTCGTGCGATGACGCGATTGAGCTTGGTTGGCCGCTTGAGGAAAGCGATGATTATGAGACCATCGCCGGCTGGATTTTGGAGCTTTGCGACTCGGTGCCCGACATCGGAGAGGTGTTTGAGGTTGCGGGGTACAAGTTTAAAGTGCAGTCGATGCGTGGCCAGCGCATCTCGCTCATTCGCGTGATTGCTCCGGCCGAAACCGATAAAAAGGATTCCGAGTCTTCGGTAGACGAGCCGACGACGTCGGGTGCGGGTTCCGCGAATCCGCACGACGGCGACGAGTAGGACAAGGAAGAGTAGGGGAGAGTTATGGCAGGCCTGTTCAACATCCTTAAGGTCACCGTCAGCGAGGACAAGATCTGCGCGCACGTGCTGGTGAACCCCGGCATGCCGCTCATGACCTCGGAGGATATCGAGGCTACGGCGCGCGTGTATTACCTGGTGCCGGCGATTGCCAAGCACCTGTGCCTGGGTGATTCCGGTCGCGAGTTCCAGGACTGCATGGGCCAGACCGAGCTTTGCCATCTGCTTGAGCATGTGACGGTCGAGCTCATGAACGAGACCGGTCTTGCCGGCAGCATCTCGTGCGGCCGCACGCGCGTAAGCGAGCACGACGAGCGCGTCTTTGAGGTTGAGCTTTCGTGCCCCGACGACGCGCTGGCCATCGGTGCGCTGTCTTCGGCCACCTTTATGATGGACTGGGCCTATCTGCACGCCGACCAGCCTGCCCCCGACGTGGAGGGCACGGTCGCGGGCCTGCGCAACCTGGTGCTGGGCATGCGCGCCGAGGCCGAGGGCAAGGATCCTCACGAGGCCGTCGCCGCTGCGAACGGCGAAGATGCTGCCGAGGACGAGGGCTTTGACGAGGGCGATGTGCCGGTTGACGCCGAGCCCGTTGCCGATGCGACCGCCGAGCCCGTTCCCACCGAGCCCCAGGGCGTCCCCAACTTTGACGACGAGCCCCAGGTGGCGATTGATACCGAGGGCGCGGTTGCCGAGAACCACGAGGCCTCCGCTGCCGTCTTTGGCGGTGCGGCGACGGTTCCGGCAGGACCTGCGCATGAGGGCGGTCTGCCGCTCGTGGACGGCGCCGGCGAGGACCCGGGTGCCACGGTGACCATGCCGGCTATGCCCCAGGAGTAGGCCTACGCGTTTATCACCATCACGTACCTGCGCCTTTGCCGTACGCAGATGAGCGGAGCGGCAAGTGATGCGCTGCGGGTATAATGGACAGCATTCAAACGGTGGGCACCGACGTGCCCGCAGGAGAGGAATGATCATGGGTAAGACTTTCAGCTTTGTCTCCGGCGCACTTTTTGGTGCCGCTGCCGGCGCTATTGTCGGCGTTGCTCTGGCCCCGCGCTCGGGCGCCGAGACCCGCGCCATGGCTGCCGATATCGCCAACGACGCCTGGGACAATATGCGCGACACCTACGAGCACAGCGCCGAGGAGGCCCGTGCTGCGGTGAATGACTTTGGCCCGATGGTCGACGCCAAGACCGATGACCTGCGCGCCAAGGTCGATCTGGCCCGCGAGCGCATGGACCAGCTGCGCGAGCAGCTCAACGATGCCATCTCGGGTGGCAACGTGACGCCCGCCGCCGACGTCGTGGTCGAGAACGCCGTCGAGGCTGATACCGAGGCTGCGGAGCCCTCGACCGAGGCATAATGCGCGCCGGGGATTTTGTCGGCGCCAAGATCTATCGCAAGCCTACCGAGGACAAGCGCATCAAAAAGGACGGCACGCCGCGCAGCCCTAAAAAGCTCGGAAAGATTCACTTTCCGGTCTTTACCCCGGGCGGTACGCGCGTGGTCGGCTTTATGGTCCGCCAGTCTGATATCGCGGGCATGATCGAGCGCCCCGACCGATTCGTAGCGCTCGACGCCATTGGTGTCTACGAGGGCGCCATTGCGGTCGATGACGTCAAGGACACGTACGATGCCGCCGCTGCCAAGCGCCTCGACATCAACCTGGACGATTGCATCATCTGGGTCGGTATGGACGTGCGCACGGAATCAGGCGACGTCGTGGGCTATTGCTCGGACGTTGAGTTCAAGCCACGCTCGGGCATCGTGCAGGCATTCTATGTGACCGCCGGTGCTGCTTCGAGTGTTTTGGTTGGTGACACGCAGGTGCCGCCGACGATGCTGCGCGGCTATGCGGACGGCGCGATGATTGTTTCGGACGAGGTCAAGTCGCTCGGGTATTCGGGCGGTGCGGCTGCCAAGGCCGCCGAGGCCAGCGTCGTGGTGGGCGACAAGGTCAAAAAGGGCGCCAAGGTGCTCGACGACAAGGGATCGGTTGCCGTGGACAAGGGCAGTCGCGCACTGGGCAAGCAGCTCGGCAAGACGCGCGGCATGTTCAAGGCCTTTAAGGACGAATACCAAAAGGCGAGCGGAGGCTCGTCAAAAGCTACAAAATAGCGACGTACCAAATGATGGGAGGCAAGCCGGAGACCTGTTGCTCCGGCTTGCTGTGTTTATGGGGGAGGGCACATGCGCCAAAACGGATCCAACTTAAACGGGCGTTCGGGTGCGCGTCCGACGGCGCGCCGCGACCTGGGGCAGCTGCCCAGCGGTCAGCGCAAGCGTCACCGTAAGCCCGGCGCGATGTATCTCAACCATAGCCGCGGCTTTAGCGACCGCAGCGCTCGCATCGGCAACAGCCGTACGCCCCGTCGTTCGTCTCGCCTGCCCTATGCGCTCATTGCCGTGGGTTGTGCGCTCGTGCTGTTTATCGCTGCCGTCGTGGGCTACGTCAACCGCAGTGTGGACGTGGAGCTCAACGGCCAGAAGACCGCGGTGCGTGTGGGCTCTACGCTGCAGAATCTCATCGACGACCAGGAGTTGACTGACACCTACGACGCAGGCGACCTGCTGGCCGTCGATGACAGCGTGCTCAAGCGCCATGGGGGCGAAAAGCTGTCGGTGAAGGTCGACGGCAAGCGCGTGAAGCAGGGCAAATGGGACAGCCGCGAGCTTGAGGGCGGCGAGAAGGTGACGGTCAAGGATGGCCGTAACACCTACGAGAAGCACGAGGTTCAGGCTACGGTTATCGAGCCCAAGCTCAAGGTCGAGGGTACGGGCGCTATCGAGTATGTGCAGACGTGGGGTGTCCAGGGCCGCTCCGAGGTGTGGGTTGGTGAGCAGTCGGGCAAGACGCAAGACCGCGGCGAGGTTGTGCCCGCCACCGATTGCGTCGTTGCGTGCGCCAGCGTGGCGCCCAAGGGTAACGAAAAGTATGTGGCGCTGACGTTTGACGAGGGTCCGAGCGGCGCTACCAAGCAGATCTTGCAGGTGCTCAAGGAAAAGGGCGTCACCGCGACGTTCTTCCTTTCGGGCGATGCGGTCGAGGCCTCTCCTGCCACGGCCAAGGCGATTGTCGATGCCGGGTGCGAGATCGGATCCAACAGCTACAGCGACGATTCGCTCAAGGACCAGGACCGTGAGGCGGTACGCGAGCAGATCACGAAAGGCACCGATGCGATTAAGTCGGCGACCGGCGTGAAGACGATGCTACTGCGTGCTCCCTACGCTGCCTTTGACGAGCAAAACTGGATTGATGCGATGGACCTGGTCTCCGCCGTGGTCTCGTGGAATATTGACTCGGGCGACTGGCTGCTCAACGGTGCCGACGAGCAAGTCTCGACGGTGCTCGATTCGGTGACGCCGGGCAATATCGTGCTGCTCACCGATAGAGACGAATGCGCCGAGCAGATGCTCGAGGCGCTGCCGCAGATTATCGACGGCCTCATTGCCGACGGCTACAAGATCGTGACGCTCAGCGACCTGGTCAAGACGGACACGTCGCTGAGCAAAAAGCTCACCTCGCTGACGAAGGTCACCATGCCCAAGGACGCCGTGTTCCCCCAGCTTGCCGAGGACGAAGATACCACAGAGTAGTCATTGGGTAGTCATTTAAGAACGTCCCCAATGACTATGTCACGGATGCGTCAGCGTTTGGTATGCCTGCAATGTGCAGCGCATAAATTCGATGCCGCAGGGCGATGCTGATGCTATAGTTACTGCGGTTAATGAGGGTCAAGAGAAAGGTTACAGGTGAAATCCAAACCTCGACCATACAGTCGATGACCCCATGCAGGTGCTTTTTGCGCATGCACGGGGTGTAAGCGTCGAGCGGCGTGCCGCCCGCGCATGCGTATACATATCCAGAAGCCCCCGGACGTCGCACATGCGGCCGCGTCCGGAGGAATAATGATGGGGAGCACCATTGAATTATCTGAGTGAGATGCTCAAATTGCCGGTCTTGGACGTCGATGGAGAAAAGCTCGGCGTGGTGAACGATTTTGGTATTGCTACCGGCGAAGTTTTTCCGCACGTGACGTCGCTCGCGTTCCGCGGTCCCGGCAAGACGCCGTTTATGATCAGCTGGCGCAAATGGGTCGACCGTATCGACGAGACGGGTGTACACCTTAAGACGTCGGCCACCGAAATCCGTTTTTCGTACCTGCAGCCGACCGAACTCTTGCTTGCCCGCGACGTGCTCAACAAGCAGATTGTCGACACGCAGGGCATGAAAGTCGTGCGCGTAAACGACATCAAGTTTTCCATGTCGGGCGAAAATCAGCTGCGCCTGCTGGGCGCCGAAGTGGGCGCCCGCGGTCTGCTACGCGCGATCAGCCCCGCACTCGAGCATATCGTCGAAGGCTTTATGAAGCACCTGGGCAAGCCGCTCAGTGAGGACATCATCGCTTGGTCCTACATGGACCTGCTCGATCGCTCGACCAAGAACATTCAACTCTCGGTGTCGCATAAGACGCTCGGCGAGCTGCACCCTGCCGACATCGCCGACATTATCGAGCAGCTCGACCCGCGCCTGCGTGCGCAGGTGTTTGCACAGCTCGATACTGCCCAGGCCGCCGAGGCCATCTCGGAGTTCGATGACGACGAGCTTATGACCGAGATGCTCGAGGGCCTGTCCGACACGGACGCATCGTCGATGCTGGCCATGATGGACCCGGACGACGCCGCCGACCTGATCGACGAGCTCGATTACGAGAAGGCCGAGAAGCTCCTGCGCCTGATGGGCGTCAAGGAGGAGAAGGCGATTCGTAACCTGCTGGGCTATGAGGACAACACCGCCGGCCGCATCATGACCTCGGAGTTTGTCTCGCTGCCCGCCACGGCGACGGTCGGCGATGCCATCGAGGCGATTCGCAAACTCGATGAGGACTTCGAGAGTGTCTATTACGTCTATACCGAGGATCCGAGCGGCATGCTCACCGGCGTGCTCTCGCTGCGCACGTTGATCGTGGCCGACCGCGATGCCACGCTGGGCCAGCTCGCCTATCGCGACCTGGTCTACGTGTCGCCCGACGAGGACCAGGAAGACGTGACGGACGAGATGACCAAGTACGACCTGGTTGCCATCCCTGTCTGCGACGAGAACCGTCATATCCTGGGCATCGTGACCTTCGACGACGCCATGGACGTTATCGCCGAGGAGCATCAGGAGGACCTGCAGATCGCCGGTGTCGGCTCGGGCGATAGCGCGTCGGACGACTCGACGAACGTGCTCAGCTGGTTTGTGCATCGCCAGTACTGGGTTGTCGTGTGGGGCATTGCCTCGTGCATCATGGCAACGGTGCTGGGGACGGCGCTCGGCTCCGCGCATCTGGTGGTGTTCCCCATGTGCGCCATGCCGCTCGTGCTGCTTGCTGCCTCGCGCATGGTGTCGTTCGTCAAGAACTACTTCTTGGAGTATGACGGTCACGACGACGAGCCCAAGCCGTATCTGGGGTTCTTCTTCCAGAGCACGGGCATGGGCCTGATTCTGTCACTCGTGACCTACCTGTGCGCCCAGCTGGTGCGCACCGCCGCGTTCCCCGATGCGCCCATGTTTGAGGAGCAACTCTTTACCGGGTCCTTTAATATCGCTGCCATCATTTGCCTGGTTGGCAACATGAGCGCCGTGATTTACCTGATGGTGCTGTTCTGGCGTGACGAGCATGACCTCAACACGTCGGGCACCGCCATGAACGTTATTGCCGTCATGATCTCGTGCGTAGCGTACTGCGCCGCTGCGGTGCTGCTCACCATGTCGGTCATTGGCTAGGTGGTCGCGTGCAAAATACCAAGCAAAAGTCGGGCACCAAGCAAAAGTTGACCATCGCGGCCATCTTTGGCGCTATGGGCCCCGGTCTGCTGGCGGCGCTTTCGGGCAATGACGCCGGCGGCATTGCAACGTATTCCAGTGCGGGCGCCAGCTATGGCTACAAGATGCTCTGGATGCTTCCCGTCATGACTGTGCTGCTCATCGTGACGCAGGAGACCGCGGCGCGCTGCGGCTGCGTCACGGGCAAGGGCCTGGCATCGCTCATCCGCGAGCGCTTTGGCGTGCGCAAGAGTGTACTTGCTATGGCGGCGCTGTTGATCGCCAACACGGCTGTGACCATTTCGGAGTTTGCGGGTATCGCCAGCGGCCTTGCTCTCTTTGGCGTGCCGGCGAGCATCTCGGTGCCGTTGGTGGCGCTGCTGGTGTGGATGCTTACCATGTCGGGTAGTTTCCAGCGCATCGAGAAGATTCTGCTGCTGGTAAGCTGCGTCTTCGTGACCTATATTGTCGCCGCGTTTATGGCTGGCCCCAACTGGGGTGAGGTCGCGGTCGACCTGGTCGTGCCTAACATTCAAAATGACCCCAGCTACGTGTCGCTCGTGGTCGCAACGATCGGTACCACCATCGCGCCGTGGATGATTTTCTTGGCGCAGAACAACGTGGTCGACAAGAACGCGGGCGAGGACGATATCGTGCTGCAGCGCATCGATACCGTGAGCGGCTCGCTTGCCGCCGATGTCATTGCCGGCTTTATTATCATCACGACCGGTACGGTGTTGTTCCCGGCGGGCATTCAGATTAGCGATGCTGCCGATGCTGCCCGTGCGCTGGAGCCTATTGCGGGTCAGTGGTCCACGGTACTGTTTGCCTCGGGCCTGGTCGCGGCGAGCTTCTTGGCTGCCTGCGTGCTGCCGGGCGTTACGTCGAGCGCTATCTGCGAGGCATTTGGCTGGGAGCGCGGTGCCGACCGCAGCTGGGACGAGGCCCCGGTCTATCGCGGCATCATTACGGCCATCATCGGTATCTCTGCCGTGCTGGTGCTTATGCCCGGCGTCGATCTGTTCCAGATTATGATGACCTCGCAGGTCATCAATGGCGTGCTACTGCCCGTGGTTCTGGTGTTCCAGGTGGTTATTGCCGCTGACCGTCACATTATGGGCACTAACCGCAACGGCCGCGTGTGGAATGTGCTCACTTGGGCGACTATCGGTGTGATTACGGTGCTCACGGTCGTCATGTTTGTTCTGCAGGCGATGGGTTACAGCGCTTAGCGCCTCTTTTGGACTCCAAACAGGCCGCAGCGATGGGCTGCGGGCTGTTTTTGTCTGCTATAGGGTGTTAGTTATATGGCAGTGGGCAAAAAATGCCAAATATGAGTACTGTTGCTAAGTGAATAGCATTTACATTCAAGAAGATAATAAACATAACCTATAGTATGTTCATTAAAATTGGCTCCAATACGCCTTAAACCAGTCAGGTTGGCTGCTTTAGGGGGTTGTAGGGTTCGCTCGGACGTCATTTTGGGTGGTTTTGCCTGCTACTAAAATGGTAACAGTACTCATATTTGCCCTTTTTTGCCCACAGACCTTTGAGGGTGCGGCGAAAAGGGCTTGTTTTGATTGTTTGGGGCAGGCGCGAGGCGCGGAAACGATGTCTGGAGCGACGGAGCGGCCTGGAATTCATCCGTAGAGGTCTTCATTGGCTGCGCCAGGAGTGTCCCTAGGTACCGGTACATAAGGAACGTCCCTAACTGCCGGAGGGGGCGTCTGCCGTGGCAGACGCCCCCTCCGGATGTGGGAAGTTTGCGCTGCAGGTTACTTGTCGGTGCCCAACTTGTGCGGCTTGAAGGCAAGCGCATTGATGAGTGCGTCGGTGGCAGACTTGACGGCTGCCGGCTGCGGATCGTTGACGTGATCCTCGGGATGCACGGGCAGGTCCTTCTTGACTGCGTCGTGGATCAAGTTGAGGTACTCAGTCACGCCAGTGGTCGATAGGTGCGTGCCATCGCCATCGAACAGGTCGTTGCGGTTGGCGCTGTATCCGTACCAGTCGATAACGCGCACGTTCTTGTAGCGCGTGGCGGCGTTGGCGATGGCCTGGTTGGTAGAGCCAACCCACGGCTGCGGGCTGCGCGTGTTCACAAACACCACAATACGCTTATCTCCTGCATCGGCCATGATGGCGTCGATCTGGTCGTCGGTTACCAAGCCGTTGGTGCCCAGGGCAAAGACCACGATCTTGCCGGCAAGGTTCTGCTGGATATAGCCTTCAAATGTCGCACGGCCCGCATCGAACTGGCGGCCCTTTTCGGCATCGATGTGGCTGTGCGGGAACACGCCGTCAAAGGTGTCTACGGCACGCAGCGACACGGAGTCGCCGATCATAAGCAGATCGTAGGAGCCATCGGGGAAGCCGTCGTTGTCCTTGTCGGTGTCGTCGGCCGCCTGCTGGTCGGTGGGCGCGGTGTTCTTGGCTTCCTTGTTCAGAACTTCGGCGCCTTCGCCGCTCAGTGCAGACGTCTCGGGCACAAAGATCAGGCCGCCCAGTGCAACGACCAACACGACAGCGCAGGCTGCGCAGACGGGGACGTGCGCGCGTGCCCAGTCGGCGGGCGTGGCGGTGCCGTCGCGGAACTCGGATACGGTGCGCCCAAAGGCGCCCTTTCTAAACGGAGTCTCGATAAAGCGATAGGAGCACTCGGCTACGGCGACCACCAGCAGCACCTGCAAAATGTATTGCCACCAGGGCGTATCGTTGATGTTGGCGACCGGGTTCATGAGCAACAGCAGCGGATAGTGCCACAGGTAGATGCTGTACGAGCGCTTGCCAATCCACACGAGCGGCTCGGCGGACAGCGCGCGGGCAACCATTCCCTGGGGCTGCACGCAGGCGGCAATGACCATGAGCGTGAGGATGGAGCATAGCAGTGTGCCGCCGCGATACTGGAACGCGGTGTAGCCGTTGGTGAGCGCGACCATGGCGGCAAGGCCAACCAGACCCACGACGCCCAGTACATCGATGGACGCGGGCGAGGACCAAAAGCGCACGAGGGCGCTCGGCTGTGCCGGGGCGGTCTCGGCTGATTCGTCGGCCTTCTCGCCAGGCTTGCCCTCGGCGTTTTTGCCGTGCTTGGCGGCGCCAGCCAGGCGATTGAGCCCCAAACGATGTGCGAGACGCACCGGCGCCAGGTCGCAATCGGGGATAAAGGCCATCCAGGTACCCAGCAGCAGCGAGAACACGCGGGTGTCGGTGCCGTAGTACACGCGGCTGGGGTCGGCGGCAGGGTTGTAAAGCACCATCATGGCGAGGGCAGATACCGCGGCAAGGCCCAGAACCACGCGGCGCGTGTTGGGTTTGCTCACATGCATGGATACCATGGCAAACAGCAGTGGCGGCCAAATCAGGTAGAACTGTTCCTCGATGGCAAGCGACCAAAAGTGCGTGAGCGGCGAGGGGTCGCCCAGAGCATTGAAGTACGAGACGTTTTGGGCAATCTGCCACCAGTTGTTGAAGAACAACAGCGACGGCAGGATGTCGGGGCGCATCTTGGTGAGCATCACGTGGTTGAAGACGGTGCACAGAGCACAGGTCGCTACCACGACGGTCACCACGGCGGGGACCAGGCGACGGATGCGGCGAATCCAGAAGCTCTTGAGGTCGATGCGTCCGGTCTTAGCGACTTCGTTGAGTAGCAGGCGTGTGATCAGATAGCCCGAAAGCACAAAGAAGATCGTGACGCCGAGCAGGCCGCCCTGAGCCCACGTGAGGTTAAGGTGATAGAGCACCACCGCGACGACGGCGAGCGTACGCAGGCCGTCGAGTGCAGGGATGTAGCGGGACTTGGGGCGAGCAGGCGTCTGCTCTGCGGCGGGAGTGTTGGCGCGGCCCGCGTTGTTGGCAGAAGCGCGATGGGGACTCGCGGTGCGTCGCGGTTCGTTGGCACGGCGTTCGCTCTTCACGCGTTCGTGCGGCGCCGGCTCGTTGCCCGTGCGGCGTCGACCGCGCGAGCCCGATTGCGAGAGTTGTTCCATAAAACATCATCCAATGACGAGAATAATCAGCACGTATTCATTGTAGCTGCCTGCTCCTGTGAATGCTTGCTGCTGGCGCAACCTCAAGGGTGCGTTCACATCAAAGTGAACTAAAGTTATAGAGGTGCGAAAGCGCACAATCGACGATCGACGGTGGGTGCAAAGCTCGCAGATGAGGAGGTTTCCATGGCAGATCGCGGCATCGTTGCGGTGTTCGGCAGCATGAACATGGACCTTTCGGTGGCGTGCGAGCGCATACCGCGCGCGGGCGAGACCGTCGGCGGTAGCGGCTTTATCACCAACGCCGGCGGTAAGGGCGCCAACCAGGCCGTCGCCGCTGCGCGCATGGGTGCGCGCACGTGCATGATCGGCGCTGTTGGGCGCGATACCTTTGGCGATGCGCTTGTGGCAGGGCTCCAGGATGCTGGCGTGGGCGTTGAGTTCGTGGCGCTTCGCGATGACGTGGAGACCGGTACCGCGACCATCATTCGCTGCGAGGGCGACAACCGCATCATACTGTCACCGGGCGCCAACCATGCGCTTGCGGGCGCGGACGTTGCCTGCGCGCTGAGGCGTCTGGTGGCCCATGAGCTCGACGGCGACGCCAGCGAGATTGCCCCGGCTGCCGGAAGCGTCTTTATCGCCCAGGGTGAATGTGACCTTGCAGCGACGGCCGAGGCGCTTGTTTGCGCTCATGGGCTGGGGTTCTATACGGTCTTTAATCCGGCGCCTGCTTGTGAGTTGCCTGCGGAGGTCTGGCCTGCGGTCGACTTGGTCTGCCCCAACGAGACCGAGTGCCAGGTGCTGACGGGCATTCTGCCCACGGATGATGCGAGTTGCGTCGCCGCGCTCAATGCGCTGCTCGACAAGGGCGCCGGAGCTGCGGTCATCACGCTGGGTGGTGCCGGCTCGGTTACGCTCGGTGATGACGGCGAGCTGCTGCGCATGCCGGCGCTTTCGAGCACGGTAGTCGATACCACGGCCGCCGGCGATACGTTTATTGGCGCGTTGGCGGCGGCTCGCCTAGAGGGCCTGCCGCTCTTTGAGTGCATGGCCGCGGGTGCTCGCGCCTCGGCAGTGACGGTGTCGCGCCTGGGCGCTCAGCAATCGATTCCCACGCGCGCCGAAGTTGAACATTGGTTTGGTTAAACGATAAAGACGGAGAAGCGGAGTAGAACAATGGCAATCAAGAAGCTGATCCTTGATCTGGATATGGGAGTGGACGATGCGATGGCGCTGGCCTATGCCATCGCGAGCCCCGAGGTGGAGCTCGTGGGCATCACCACGTGCTTTGGCAACGTGCGCGTCGAGCAATCGGCGCACAATTGCCTGGCGGTGCTCGATCTGCTGGGTCGCCCCGAGGTTCCGGTGTACCTGGGTGCCGACCGTCCTCTGCAGGCGACTGAGCCCTATACGCCGCCGGCGTCCACCGCGCTCATTCACGGCAAGAACGGCATCGGCGGCGCGAGCGTGCCCGCGTCGCCCTACGAGCCGGTGGGGGCGACCTCGGCCGACGGTAACGCTGCGGTCGATTATCTGATCGATGCCGCGCGCACCTATGGTCCCGATCTGATTTACGTGGCGACCGGCCCGCTCTCCAACCTGGCGCTCGCCCTGGAGCGCGATGCGGCGGCAATGATGTCCATCGGCCGCGTGGTCGTGATGGGCGGCGCTCTTACCGTGCCCGGTAACGTGAGCGCGGGCGCCGAGGCCAATATGGCGAGCGACCCCGAGGCAGCCGACGCGGTGCTGCGCTCGGGCCGCAAGCTCACTATGGTGGGTCTGGATGTGACGCATCGCGTGGTGCTCACGCGTCGCGACATTGCCGGTTGGACGGGCTCGGGCACCATGGCCGGTTGCGCGTTTGCGAGTATGGTGGAGCACTACATTGGCTCGTACGAGATGAACGCCCCCTACCTGGGTGGCTGCGCGCTGCACGATCCGCTGGCGGTTGCCGTGGCGATTGATCCCACGCTCGTGGGCGCGCTCGGCTGCAACCTGCGTGTTGATCTGCTGGGCGAGTACCGCGGTCGCACCATCTGCGATGAGCGCCGTCTGTCCGACCCCGACAAGAGCGCACTCGTGGCGCTGACCGTCGACGCCCCGCGCTTCCTGTCCGAGTTCAAGGCGCGCATGGCCCGCGTTCTGGGCTAAGTTGTCTTTTTGGGACGGGGCTTTTTTGACTGGTATGATTGGTGCGACCATTCGAACCAGCTAAAAGAGCCCCGTCCTAAATTGACTACCGAGAGGATCTGCCATGGAGCGCATCGCGAGTTTTTCCGTTGACCATCTGCTGCTTGAGCCCGGCGTGTATGTGAGCCGCATCGACCGCGATCCGGCGACCGGCGCCGCCGTCACCACGTTTGACCTGCGCCTGACCACGCCCAACAAGGAGCCGGTCATGAACACGGCCGAGTGCCACACCATCGAGCACCTGGGCGCGACGTTCCTTCGCAACCATGCCGAGTGGTCGAGCCGCATTGTCTACTTTGGCCCCATGGGCTGCCGCACGGGCTTTTACCTCGTCGTATTTGGTGAGCTGACGAGCGAGGAGATCCTGCCGCTCGTGCGTGAGCTGTTCGAGTTTGTTGCCGGCTTTGAGGGCGATGTCCCCGGAGCCGCTCCCGAGGAGTGCGGCAACTACCTGGACCAGAACCTTTCCATGGCAAACTGGCTTGCGCGCCGCTACCTCGACCGCGACCTGGCCGTTATCGACGAGAAGCACCTGCACTATCAGCAGGCATAAGGGCGTTATCGCCTAAAACGCGCGCATTGGGCGCCTTCGCTTATGCGGGGGCGCCTTTTTGCTGAGTGGTCGGGACGAGCGTTCAAAATCGCTCATGTTTGTTCTAGAATGTTTGTATAGTCACATTTACGAACAGGAGTGAACATGCATATCTACTCTGTCAACGATCCCGAGTTCAAATCCTATGGCAACGTCTGGGATAACGTTCCGTCCGAGCTCACGTCGCCCGTGCTCGATGCGCTCTCTGCCACGCCTATTCCCGAGGGCAGCAAGTACGTAGCAAGTGCGCCGGAGCTCGAGGGCGTCAAGGATGCCGATAAACTGGGCTTTCTCATGTTTGGTGGCCGCCCCTTCCAGCTGGGCTGGTGCAACGGCCACAATACGCGTCTCAACTGCCTGGAGTATCACCGCGCGAGTGAGTTCAACCTGGGCGCGCGCGACTTTATCCTGCTCGTGGCGCATCGCTGGGAGATCGAGGACGGCAAGCTCGACACCGCGTGCGTCAAGGCGTTCCGCGTGCCGGCGGGCAAGGTCGTCGAGGTCTTCAACACCACGCTCCACTACACGCCGTGCATGGTTGACGACGGTGGCTTCCAGGTGATGGTCGCGCTTCCCGCTGGCACCAACGGGCCGCGCCCCGAGGCCGCAGCCGACATGCCTGCCGCCGGCGACAGCTACTGCTACTGGAAGACCGACAAGTGGGTCCTCTGCCATGCTGACAGCCCCAAAGCTGCCGAGGGCGGCTACGTAGGCCTCACCGGCAAGAACCTCGACATCGCCTGCGACTAGAATCTTCTGTCTCGATCTGTAACACCTAGCGGGCTAAATCGTCTCTTCCTGTTACAGATTTAGACAAACCGTAGAGGGCCGCCCGAAAATCTCGATCTGTAACACCAGGCCCGGTTTTGGCGGCCTAACTGTTACAGATCGAGACAAGCCGGGCCCAAACCACCACAAAGGTGCCTGTCCCCATTGTGGTGGTTGGCTAGAGCTGGCTGCGCAGGTAGTCAGCCATATATGGTACGGCGAAGCGCACGTAACCGCGGCGCGCCTGCTCGATAACGCCGGCGTCGATGAGGCGCCGGCGATACTTTTGCGCATAGTCGGGTGTGACTGACATGCGCTTCGCAACATCAGAAATGCGAGACACGGCGTCTTTGTCATCAGTCATTGCGGAGAGAAACGCGACGTCTTGGTCCGATAACGCGGCGAGCGTCGTTTCACACACATCGTTTTCGAAATCGGCCTTTGACGCTTCGATTGCTCCGTCGACTTGCTCTGGCGTTACGTGTTCTCCTGCCTGGCAGCGATTGGCGATGTTATAGCCGATGAGTTGCAGCATATAGGGCGAGCCTTGGGTTGCGCGAGCGGCATGGAGGCGAAGGTCTCTTGGGATATCAAGGCCGAGCTCTTCGAAAGCCCGCTGATAATAGGCATCCACATCTCCGACTGAAAGCGGTTCGAGCGTGACCTTGCGCGCGCGGTTGAGAAATGTCAGTACGCGGTCGTTGAGCGTCGCGGAGACTGCTCCCGGGAGCCCTGCCATAACAAGCGCGACGTTGAGTCCCTCACCGACCAGCTCTTGATAGGCGGTGACGAGCTGTCTGATCTCGGATGAATTGGCCTGGAGCTCATCGATGAGGATGAGGATGCCATGTCCTTGCTCGGTCAGTTTGCGCGCGAGCTGTGTGAGTTTGAACTGAAAGCTCTTGGTCTCCTGCACGTCTCGTGTGAACTCGAGGCCTGCCGAGAACCCAAAAACACTTAGGCTGCCGCTCGTGAGTTTAGGAAGATGGCGTTTATTGACGTAAGGCTCGCCTGCTTCTTGGATCTTCTCAACAATGCGCTCGAGCATATCCTCGGAGGCTACGGTGGGTGTGGCGACAACGAAGCCGAGCTTGCGGGCGCGATCGGCAAGTTCCCACAGGAGAACCGTTTTGCCGCTGCCTCGCTGGCCGAGCATGAGCATGGCTCGGTCTCGATTGCCCGGCTCCTGCTCAAGGCCGGAGATGAATGTCGAAATCACGCTTCCGCGCCCCACCAGATAGGACGGGCGATTTCCAAATGAGGGGGAGAAGATGGTTTCAGTCATGAGTCTCCTTTCCTTTTTTTCCTATTTTTTCCTTTTTTTCCTATTCAGTCAAATATTCCGCCGGCGAGGGCGGCTGCGTGGGCCTCACCGGCAAGAACCTCGACATCGCCTGCGACTAGAATCTTCTGTCTCGATCTGTAACATCTAGCGGGCTAAATCGTCTCTACCAGTTACAGATTTAGACAAACTGCAGGGGACAGGCCGAACAGTCTCGATCTGTAACACCAGGCCCGGTTTTGGCGGCCTAACTGTTGCAGATCGAGACAAACGGGCCCAAACCACCACAAAGGTGCCTGTCCCCATTGTGGTGGATTGGACAGGCGGGTATCAAAAAGTGTCAGGCGGGGTGGCTGCCGGGCGTCTGCGCGCGAAAAGAAGTGTCGACCCGCGCTGTTGTCGTTGAGTGGTACCCCGTTTGCAGGGATGCTGAAACCACGACAAGCAGCGTATGAAATGATCGATGCATGGCTTTCCGTAATGACTTCCTGTGGGGCGGCGCGACGGCTGCCAACCAGTGCGAGGGCGCCTACAACGTGGACGGACGCGGCCTGGCCAACGTGGACGTGGCTCCGCACGGCCCCGAGCGCTATGCGGTGGTCTCCGACCAGCACAAGATGCTCGACTTCGAGGGCGGCTATTACTATCCCGCGCAGACCGGCATCGATTTCTATCACCATTACAAGGAGGACATCGCTCTCTTTGCCGAGATGGGCTTTAAGACCTTCCGCATGAGCCTTGCGTGGACCCGCATCTTCCCCAACGGCGACGAGACCGAGCCTAACGAGGCTGGCCTGGACTTCTACGAGGACGTGTTCCGCGAGTGCCAGGCACACGGCATCGAGCCGCTCGTGACTATCACGCACTTCGACTGCCCGATTCACCTCATCAAGGAGTACGGTGGTTGGCGCAATCGCAAGCTCATCGACTTCTACAAGAACCTCGCGACCACGATCTTCACCCGCTACAAAGGCCTGGTGAAGTACTGGCTCACCTTCAACGAGATCAATATGATTCTGCACCTGCCGTTTATGGGTGCCGGTCTGGTCTTTGAGGAGGGTGAGAACAAGGAGGCTGTCGAGTACCTGGCCGCCCACAACGAGCTCGTCGCCAGCGCTTGGGCAACCAAGATCGCTCACGAGATCGACCCTGAGGTCAAGATCGGCTGCATGCTCGCCGCAGGTAGCTACTACCCCTACAGCTGCCGTCCGGGCGATGTGCGCCAGGCACAGCTCGACAACCAGGACAACTACTTCTTCGTCGACGTCCAGAGCCGCGGCTACTACCCGGCCTATGCCGTCAAGAAGCTCGAGCGTCTAGGCATCGATGTGGGCATGACCGACGAGGACCGCGAGATCCTGGCCGACAACACCGTCGACTTCATCAGCTTTAGCTATTACAGCACCCGTTGCTCTGCCGGTGCCGACAACCCCGATGTCGAGCGCACCCAGGGCAACGCCTTCGCCGGCGCCAAGAACCCCTACCTGCAGGAGAGCCAGTGGGGCTGGGCCATCGATCCGCTGGGCTTCCGCATCACCCTTAACGACCTGTACGACCGTTATCAGAAGCCGCTGTTTGTGGTCGAGAACGGTCTGGGCGCCAAGGATGTTGTCGAGGAGGATGGTTCCATCAACGACGACTACCGTATCGACTTCCTGCGCCAGCATATTGCCGCGATGCGCGATGCGGTGACCGAGGACGGCGTTGACCTGCTGGGCTACACTACCTGGGGCCCGATCGACCTGGTGTCTGCCGGCACGGGCGAGATGTCCAAGCGCTACGGCTTTATCTATGTGGACCGCGATGATGCGGGCAACGGCACTCTCAAGCGTTCCAAAAAGAAGAGCTTCGACTGGTACAAGCATGTCATCGAGACGAATGGTGAGGACCTGTCCTAAGGAAGCTGAGACACTTAACTTCAGAGTCTCCTAACCAAGGCGCCCGGCGAGCAGTTAATGCTCGCCGGGCGCGTTCGCATCGGGATGCCCATCAAGGAAGTGGCGTTGCGCGCGTTCCTTCTGGTCCATGCGGCTCAAAATCGCGGCGTGATGTGGACGGCTGGGGTCGAATTGGCAACATTTCGAGCCTGGCTTCGATATTGAGACTGGTTCTTTATTAAAATAGATTTCCAGACAATTGAGCGGCCGGGGGTTAACCGTGAGGGGCATGGGAGACACAACCGCATATTTGCGTCGGGGCATTCGGGAGATTATATGCCTGGCGCTGTTCTTCTTCACGTTTTTGGCGTGCGAGTATCTCTTTGATGTGCGCATAGCCGAGTTCGTGCCATCGAGTGAGGTCGTCATCTACGAGAGCATCGTTGTCGGCGCGAGCGTGATTGGCTTTTTCGTGCGCCCATTTCTGTACTATCGCCTTCCCCAGACGATCGATGCGACGAGCGATATTACAGGCGTGCTGTTGGTATCGGCGTTGCTGCTGATGATTACGGCAGTGCGGTTTGAGGTAGTAATTGCCGGCGGCCTGGTGGCGTGCTGCGCCCTGGGCTATTGCGGATCGACCGCCCATGCCAATCTTGCGCGGCGTTTTGCGCAGACGCCCTGCCTGGCGCGCGCCGCCGCACTTTCCTATGCCATGGGCGTTCTGGTACAGGTGATCAACCACATGGTGATGCCTGTCGGTATTCCTCAGCAGGCTGTGCTGGTCGTCTGTGCGATCGCGCAGGTGGCGTTGCTCCACGGTGCCCGACGCGCCAAGCTGTGCGACGAGTCCGACCCCAACTTTGAACCCAGTGCTGCCGGGCTTTCGGTAGATGCTCTGGAATATGGCGCCAAGTGGCATGACGATCCCGAGGCAAAGGCGGCATTCCGTCGCGCCGTAGTTCGCCTGACCGTGGCGACGGCGTATCTTTCCAGCGTATTCGCCGCTCTCAACGCGGGCTTCACGACCCTGCATGCTGTCGGAGCCGTCGATTTGGGCGATTGGCCGCGCCTGCTGCTTGTCGTGAGCTCGTTGGTCGCTGGCGCACTATTTGACCTGCACGGCCGCTCGTATATGAATATCGGCATGACATGTGCCGCCATACTGTCCACGCTTTCGTTCTTTGTGCTCATCGTCGATGGCAATGGCGGCAACGAGCTTGCTGCCACGATCATCTTTTATCTGGGCTCGGGCTTTTTCGTGGTGTTCTTTACCACAAAATATGCCGCCGTCTCGCTCTATGCGCGCTGGTCATATTTTTGGCCGTGCATGGGTCGCGTCGTCAACAACGTGTGCTCGATGTTCGTGACGGCGCCGGCAGTGGCGATTATCTCGAGTCAAAACGTGCTGGCGGCAGTCGGCGCGGCGCTCGTGATGTTTGTGGGTATTGCGATTACGCTGCTGGGGCAGTTGGGGCAACGGGCCGATGATGTCGTGATGCAGGATGGCCTGTCGCTTGCTACCGACGATCTTGGTGGGGATCTTGCGCCCACATGCTCCGACCCCGAGCCCGTGGAGGCAGCGGAGCTCACGTCCGATGAACGCCTCGATGCCTTCGTCGCCACCTTTGAGCTTACAGAGCGCGAGCGCGATATTCTTGAGGCCTTGGTCGTTTCGGACCAGAGCGTTCAGGACATCGCCACAACGCTTTTCCTTTCGCGCTCCACGCTCTATCGTCACATTTCCTCGATCAACAAAAAGACCGGCACCACCTCACGTGTGGCCCTTATCAACTTCTTCTGGTCCTGGACACCCAAGGACTAGCGTATGAGCCGCCGGCCAGTCCCTTACTCTAACGGGGGATGTGGCCTTAAAGCGTACCCGCATCGACGCTTCGCCTGCGCTAAACTGGAAGGCACGTACGCGATTACGAGAGGAGCCTGCATGGAGGCTTACAAGCAAGAGTTCATCAAGTTCATGGTTGAGTCCGACGTCCTTAAGTTCGGCAGCTTTACGCTCAAGAGCGGCCGTCAGTCCCCGTTCTTTATGAACGCCGGCGCTTACGTGACGGGCTATCAGCTCAAGAAGCTGGGCGAGTATTACGCCCAGGCCATCCACGATAACTTTGGCGACGACTTTGATGTGCTGTTTGGACCGGCCTACAAGGGTATTCCGCTGGCCGTCGTGACCGCAATTGCCTACCACGAGCTGTATGGCAAGGAGGTCAAGTACTGCTGCGACCGCAAGGAGGCCAAGGACCACGGTGCCGACAAGGGCAACCTGCTGGGTTATGAGCCCAAGGACGGCGACCGCGTGGTCATGGTCGAGGACGTTACCACCAGCGGCAAGTCCATCGACGAGACCTATCCCAAGGTCAAGGCTGCTGCCGATGTCGAGATCAAGGGCCTGATCGTGTCCCTCAACCGCATGGAGGTCGGCAAGGGCGGTGTGACCACCGCGCAGAAGGAGATCGAGGCCAAGTACGGTTTCCCCGTCGCGAGCATCGTCTCCATGGCTGAGGTCGTCGAGACCCTCTACAACCACGAGATCGACGGCAAGGTTGTCATCGACGACGAGCTCAAGACCGCCATCGACGCCTACTACGAGCAGTACGGAGCACGTTAGTTACGGCGTTTTACCAAACGCCGTAACTGCTCGACGCTGCGCGGGCCGCATTTGGACAATCTGACGTTCAACTTCAAGGGCGCGACCAGAAGGTCAGCGCCCTTTCGTTTCACGTCACCTTGTCTCAAATGCGACCCGCTCGCTGTCCGTTCTCTACCTGCGGCGTCGTCTTGCTCCGAATGCGGCTCGCTCGCTGTCGTTGCCGAAACATCGGCGTTGCCGGACTAGTCATTGGGGACGTTCATAAATGACTACTCAGGAATGAGCGTGGATAATCTCCCGTTTTTGGCCTGTGTGCAGGCTCAAAGTGGGAGATTATCCACGCTCGCTTTAATTTGCCTGGGTTGCGATGCCTATCTAATCGGCTCGGCGTCTTCCCTGAGAATCGAAAGATACTCTTCATACCCGTACTGCCGGTATCTCTGTCTTGACTCGTCGAGCGGACGGAGGATACCCAATTCTTCAAATGATTTGACGAGCGAGCTCGCGGTACTCCTGCCGATATCGAGTTGGGCAGCGATGAATGCGGTGTCGACGATGGGGTGCTCTTCAAGAATGCCCAACAGCCTTTGCCCGTTTGCAGCAGTCCTTCCGAGATTTTCGGTAATGGTTGCTGTGGAACGGTTATGGAGGTCAACAAGGTTTTTTAAAGACCCTACCGAGTCCTCCGCACTCTCGAGAAGACTGTTGCAGAAAAACTCTATCCATTCCTCGTAAGTGCCTCTCTCCCTTACGGATGTGAGTTGCCGGTAGTACTCGCTTCGATTTTTCTTGAACTGGAACGATGGATAGAACAAGCAAGAATGAAGAACGCCATCATTGATGAGCATAAGTGTAATGAGAAGCCTGCCCAGGCGACCGTTTCCGTCTAGGAATGGATGGGCAATTTCAAATTGGTAATGGACGAGCGCCGCCCGCACAATCGGATCCATTTCGACTTGAGGCTCATTGATAAAGCGTTCGAGGTCCTGGAGCGTGTTACTCAAATCTTCAATGTTTGGAGGGACAAACGATGCGGTTGCAATGGTGCAGCCTGAGGGGCCAATCCAGTTTTGTGAGGAGCGCAGTTCGCCTAGATTCTTCTCCGTTCCGCGCACTCCGTCCAGCAGGACCGCATGAACTTGCCTAAGAAGTCTCGTGCACAAGGGCATCTTTTTGAGCAGTTCTACGCCGCGGTCGACAGCACGGACGTAATTCACGACGTCTGCGACATCTTTATGATGGAGTTGTGTTTGCGATGGACTAAGTAGGTCGTCAAACGTGCACTGGGTTCCCTCAATTTGCGAAGAAAGGAGTGCTTCTTTGCGCACGTACATTGTCAGATACATGTCGGCGTTGGGAACAAAGTAGAGCATGCCTTCAAGCTCTCCAAGCTTTCGTGAGCATGCGGAAAGCGTGCGATAGGTTTCCTCGGTGAGGTTTAGCTGCCTCAATGATTGCAAGGGCGTTGGAAAAAACGAATAGTAAGCCAATTTCCCCGATAGATTATTGCGGAGCGTTCCCTGGCCGTTCTCCTCGATTTGCATCGCGCCCTCCATATCTTTAGTGCCGGAAACTCGTTATTAGGCTAATCATATCAATTCTAATAACGAGTTTAAGGATTAAATAGTTATTAGAATTCATGTAAACAATCTAATGATGAGAAGTCGTTATTACTTGACCATGGAGCTCGGCTTGGTACAAGGGGGTCATCCAAAATGAACGTGGATAATCTCCCGTTTTTGGCTCGGTGACGGCCTCAAAGTCAAAGTGGGAGATTATCCACGCTCGTTAGTTAAGCGTCCGAAAATCCACACTCGCCAAACCTACCAAAAAGGGACGGGTTTATTTTGGCACGTTTCGGTCGGTATCAGGAAGTGTCAGGGACGGGGCGGCGGCAGGACTCGAGAGCGAAAAGAAGTATCGGGTTTGGTGCGCCCGCTTCTGCCCGTCCCGTGTGCAGGCGATACTCGGCTTATCGACCCGCGATGCAAAGGAGATGCTCGCCCCACGAACACTACCGGGAAGGGCTCGCGATTCGAGTCCCCACCTTAGCATTTGAACCATTTGGCACTATAATTACCGTAGGCATGCGCACAACGTTGCGCTTAATCAAGAGGAGAAAACATATGGGTCTGTTTGACATGTTCAAGAAGAAGGCTGAGCCCGCGGCTGCCGCTGCTCCGGCCTCTATCTCTGCTTCTGCTGGCGCCGACGTGCTGTGCTCGCCCGTCAAGGGCAAGGTCATCAAGATGGCTGACGTGCCCGATCCCGTCTTTGGTGGCGAGGTTCTGGGCAAGGGCTGTGCCGTGTGGCCCGAGGACGATCTGGTCTACGCTCCCTGCGACGGTAAGGTGACCGTCACCATGGGTCACGCCGTGGGCTTGCAGTCCGATAGCGGCATCGAGGTTCTGGTGCACGTTGGCGTCGATACCGTCAACATGAACGGCGACGGCTTCGAAGGCTTCGTCAAGGCCGACGACGTCGTGAAGGCCGGCCAGCCCATTCTCAAGATCGACCGCGCCAAGATCGCTGCTGCCGGTTACAAGGACTGCGTCGTCGTGGCCGTGTCCAACACCGCCGAGTTTGCCGATGTCGAACTCGCCGTCGAGGCCGACTCTGCTGTCGCCGCCGGTGACGCCATCGTTAAGGTCGTCCGCAAGTAAACTGCGGCATCCAAAGGATGTGCAAGGGTGGTCGGGTTTTCCGGCCACCTTTTTTATTGCACCGTGGGGAAGCGTTTTATTGCGCGTTGGGCGGGCTTGCAAACCGTTCGGACGCTAAAACGAACCGACCGCGCCTTCGCGTTGCCGAGGGTGTTCATAAGTGGATAGTATGGGCTTACTTATTACAACGTGTGCCGCGTCCGGGAAGCGCGGTGCCGCTCATTGGGAGGAACAACATGAAAAAGAAGCTGCTGCTTGCGCCCCTCATGGCCGTCTTGGTTGCATGCGTGGTCGTGCTTTCCGGCTGTGGAGGTCCTTCGGTTGAGGAGCTCATCACCGAGGATCTTACGACGCAGTTTGACGAGGTCAAGAACGGTGGCGACGACTTCCTTTCTGGTCTGGAGGAAGCTTCGGGCGACGAGTTCGAGCAGCTGGGTATCGATCCCAAGGAGTATGCCAAGACCTATCTCGAGGGCTTTGACTACAAGATCGGCGACGTGACGGTCGACGAGGACAAGGGTGTCGCGACCGCCGAGGTCTCTATCACCTGCAAGTCTATGAACAAGATCGTCGAGGACTTCTCCACCCAGTATCAGGAGAAGGTCGCCGCGCTTGACACGGTTCCTTCCGATGACGAGCTGTACAAGATGGCCGGTCAGGTTATGGTCGATGTGACCAAGGCCACCGAGCCCAGGAAGACCACGGTTATCTTCAAGTACACCTGCAACGACGACGGCGAGTGGTCTGCCGACGACTCCGTCAACTCCGAGATGATGGATGCAATGCTGAGCTAGTTCGTTGCGGCGTTTTACCAAACGCCGCAACTGCTCGACGTTGCGCGGGCACCAGAGCGACAACTTGTCATTCAAAGAGGACGGTATGACCAGAAGGTCTATGCCGTCCTCTTTTCATGCCAATTTGTTCGCTCTGGTGTCCGCTCGCTGTCCGTCCTCTACCTGCGGCGTTGCCATTGTTGGGGTAGTCGTTGGGGCGTTCTTGTCTGACTAGTCGTTTAAGAACGTCCCCAACGACTACTTTCCGCGCAACAGCATTGTCGCAGCTGCGTTAAGCAGTGTCGCTCGTTACTCGCCCAGGATTAGCGCTGCGAGCTCGCCCTGGGTGTCCACCACGTAGTCGGCGCCGGCGGCTTCCAGCTCTGCGCGCCCGCGGAAACCCCAGCTGACGCCCGCACTCTTAAGGCCGGCGTTGTGGCCGGTCAGGATATCGACATTGGAATCGCCTACGTAGAGCGTGGTCGCCGGGTCGGCGCCTAGCTCTTCCATCACATGCAGCGTGACGGGTGCTTCGGGCTTGGGCGGAAACGCATCGACACGGCCCTGCACCAGCGCAAAGCGCTCGGAACCAAAATACTTTTCGATAAGCGGAGCCGCCGAGACGTGGTCCTTGTTAGTGAGCACGGCAAGCTGAACGCCCGCGGCGCGCAAGCGGTCGAGCATCTCGATCGTGCCGGCATAGGGAGCGGTGTGGTCTTCCTTGTGCTCGCCGTAGTAAGCCCTAAACTCGGCAAGCGTCTGCTCAAACATGCGGCCGTCGCCTGCGTACTCGGCGGGCATAAAGCGCTCAACCAGCTTGAGCATGCCGTTTCCCACCTTGTAGCGGTACTCGTCAACGGCAAACGTGGGCCAGCCGTGCGCCTCGCAGGTATGGTTGCCGGCGGCCGCCAGGTCCTCGAGCGTGTTGAGGATGGTGCCGTCCAGATCAAAAATCACATGGGAAAAAGCTGCTGCCATGAAAGCTCCCGTCATTGGGTTTCAAAACGCACCTCATAATACTGGGCATGCGTGCCGGGCATGTTTGGAATCTGAATATCTTTAATAGCCCTGAGCCTTTGTCGTTAGCAAATCCTCGGCAGCTGCTCTCCTACGAGCATGTCGAGGATGCGGGTCGAGCCCCAGCCGGTGCGCACGCGCACGGCGGGATGGGCGCCCTCGGCAAGTGGCAGCACGCGGCCGATGATGGCGGCATTCTCGCCGTAGCGGGCGGCGCGCATGGCGCTCAGCGCGGCATCGGCTTGCTCGGCCGGCACGACGGCAACCATCTTGCCCTCGTTTGCCACCTGCAGCACATCGTAGCCGAGCATCTCGCAGGCTGCCTGCACGTCGGGGCGCACGGGCACATCGTCCTCGTCGATCTCCATGGCAACGCCGCTGGCCTGCGCAAACTCGTTGAGCGTCGAGGCCAGGCCACCGCGCGTGGGGTCGCGGAAGCAGCGTGTGTCGGGTGCTGCGGAAAGCACATCGGCAATCAGGTGGTTGAGCGGCGCGGCGTCGCTTTCGATCGTGCTCGAAAACGCCAGACCCTCGCGTTGGCTCATGATAGCGATGCCGTGGTCGCCCAGTGTACCCGAGACCAGGATGACATCGCCGGGCTGGCAGTTTGCGCCGCTGAGCGCCACGCCCGCAGGCACCTCGCCCACGCCGGCGGTATTGATATAGACGCCGTCGGCCCCGCCGCGCTCGACCACCTTGGTGTCGCCCGTGATTATGGACACGCCCGCCTCGTGCGCCGTCTCGGCCATCGTCTGCACAATCTGGCGGAGCCTATCCATGGGATAGCCCTCTTCGAGGATAAAGCCGCACGACAGGTAGCGCACGTTGGCACCCGAGGTCGCGACGTCGTTGACGGTTCCGCACACGGCGAGGCGGCCGATGTTGCCACCGGGGAAGAACTGCGGCGAGACTACAAAGCTGTCGGTCGACATGGCGATGCGCCCGCTCGCGGGCAGCGCGGCGACGCCGGCATCGTTGCCTTCGAGCAGCTCGGACGACCCAAAGGCATCCAAAAAGACCTCATCGATGATGCGTTTCATCATCTGGCCGCCGGAGCCGTGGCCCAGCAGGACGGTGCTATCGGTAACGCTATGGGACATATCGAAAACTCCAATCGTGGGTGGTGCCAGTGTGCGGGTGCGTCCGGACTAGTTACGGTAGCGGTAGTAAGCCGCGCAGCTGCCCTCGGAGCTCACCATGCACGGGCCGACGGGGTGCTCGGGCGTGCAGGTGCGGCCAAAGAGCGGGCAGCTGCTTGGCGTAATGGCCCCGCGCAGCACGTCGCCGCAGCGGCATCCACGCGGCTCGACCGTCGCCTCAACGGGCACGTCAAAGCGAGCACGGGCATCAAAACGCAAGAATTCGGGGCGGATTGCGAGGCCCGAGTTGGCAATCGGCCCCAGACCGCGCCATGTGGTGCCGCACGGCTCAAACACCTGCTCGACCAGTTGGCGCGCCACGGGGTTGCCGTTCGCATTGACACCGCGGCGGTAGGCATTGTCGATCGCCGGCCTGTCCTCGACAACCATCTGGACCAGCATGCAGATGCCCTGCAGGATATCGACCGGTTCAAATCCCGTGACCACGCCCGGGGTATCGAACTCGTCGACCAAAAAGCTGAAGGGCGCCAAGCCCGTGATGGTGGCGACGTGGCCCGGCAGGATAAAGCCGTCGATGGCGGTCTCGGGGTCGTTGGCGATGGCGCGCAACGCCGGCGGCGTGGTCTTGTGGGCGCAATAGACCGAGAAGTTCAAAAGCCCGCGCGCCTCGGCCTCCAAGATGGCGGCGGCGATGGTGGGCGTCGTAGTCTCAAAGCCCACGCCCATAAAAATGACCGGGCGATCAGGGTTTTGCTCGGCAATGTCGAGCGCGTCGAGCGGGGAGTAGACGATGCGAATGTCACGCCCTGCCGCTTTTTGCGCAGCGAGCGAGGTGGATGATCCGGGCACGCGCATCATGTCGCCAAAGGTGGTGATGATGGCGCCGTCTATGTTGGCGAGCGCGATTGCGTGGTCGACGTCGCGGTTGGCGGTAACGCAGACGGGGCAGCCCGGGCCGCTCAGCAGCTTGAGCCCTGCCGGCATAATGGAGCGAAAGCCATAGCGCCCGATGCTCACAGTATGCGTGCCGCAGACTTCCATAAGGTTGATGGCGCGGTCGCCGACAAGCTCATGAATGCGCTCGATGAGCTCGCGAGCCAGCTTGGGATCGCGGAATGCCGAGAAGTCGATACCGGAGCGAGCCGGCTGCTCGGGCGCCACTAGTAAGCCTCCGCCGGGTTGGTGGCAAGCTGGTCTTCTTCGACCAGCTCGGACATGGCATTAACAAGCTCGAGCGTTTCCTGTGCTTCCTGCTCGTCGACAATCTGGATGCCAAAGCCGGCGTGTACGAGAATATAGTCGCCAACCTGCGCCATCGGCACGAGTCGCAGCGACACGGGGCGCTCGATGCCCATCATGTCGACGGTGGCCTTGAGGTCGTCGTCGCGTTTGACTACTTTACCGGGAACGGCAAGGCACATATTGTTCCCCTTTTATACGCTTTGCGCTGGACGGGCGCTCAATAATCCATCAGTTGATGGTAGCGCTCGCGGGCGCTGCGGGCAAACGCGCTACACCTGTGAGACGGCGGCTTGCGGGCTGGCCGAACAGCCTATTGTGGCGCGACCTGTGCGAGGCGAGTGCGTGCGACTGCTGCCTGACCGTAGGCGATGCAGCCGTCATTGACGGGTACGGTGTGGGGGACAAGGACAGTAAAGCCTGCGCTTTTGAGCTCGCGGGTGAGAAGCTGAAGCAGAAGTCGGTTCATGAACACGCCGCCCGAGAGCGCGACGGTGTCGATGCCCTCGTGCACGCAGATATCGCTGGCGATGCGCGCCGAGGAGCGCGCGACGGCGACATGGAAATCGAGTGCGAGCCTGTCGGCGGGCGCTCCGGCTTCAATTCCTCCCAAAAGTGCCTCAAAGAGCGCTTTCTGGTCCAGAACATAGGGGCCGTCCAGCCACGATGGGCCAGATGCGAAATAGCCGGCGTTGTCGTCGGGAAAATGGGCGATTTCGTTGTCGAGCGCGCGCCAGGCGGCGGCTTCGAGTTCTATGGCGGGTTCGCCCTCGTAGGTTGCCTTGTCGCAGATGCCCAGAATTGCTGCCGCGGCATCAAAGAGACGCCCCATGCTGCTGGTACGCGGGCTGTTGATGCCGCGCTCGATCATGGTGGCTGTCACGCTGCGCGTTTGTTCGTCGAGGCTGTCCAAAAGCCGAGCGGCACCTGGGTGCTCGAGCAGGCCGAGCTCACTGAGCAGGGCGAAGGCGTTGCGGCGGGCGTCGCGCACGGAGGCCGCCCCACCGGGGAGCGCCCAGGTGCGCAAATGCGCGGCGCGCTCAAAGCCGCCAAGGCTGGCAACAAGAAACTCGCCGCCCCAAATGGTCCCATCGGTGCCGGCGCCGGTGCCGTCAAAGGCGATGCCAAGGACGCGCGCGTCGGTTGTAAGCTGGCTCGCGGCGATGGCCTCGGCCATTACGCTCGCGATATGCGCATGATGGTGCTGCACCTCGACGAGCGGCAGATTGCATTTTCGCGCCTGCTCGCGCGCCCACTGGCCCGATAGATAGCTGGGGTGTAAATCGCAGGCCAAGGCGGCGGGCGCCAAGTCAAAGAGATCTTCCAAGCGCGTGCGCGCGGCGTTCCAGGCATCGAAGGTCCCGCCGTTTTCAACATCGCCGATATGCTGCGACACAAAACAGGTCGCCTCGCCGTTCGTCCCTTCACGCGTGAGCGTAATCGTGGCCTTTTGTTGCGGCCCGCAGGCGAGTACGCAGGACGGAGCGCGGTCGAGCGCCGGCAACGGCAGCGGTTGGGGTGCATATCCGCGAGCGCGGCGAACGGGCATAACGGCGCCGTTGACCACGCGCACCACGGAATCGTCATAGCGCGAGAGAATCGCTCGATCGTTGCCGAGCAGCGCGTCGGCAATGCCGGCGGCAACGAGGCGCTCCCAGGCAAGATCGTCATCGGTCTCGATGGGCTCTTCGCTCAGGTTGCCGCTGGTCATGACGAGCGCGTGCATACCGCAGGCTTCTGCCGCGGCGAGCAACAGATGCTGAAGCGGCGTATAGGGGAGCATGACGCCGAGCTCGGGCAGGTCGCGCGCGACGGACGGTGCGAGTACGAGGGCGTCGGAAGAATCGCCGTCGTTCCCGCAAACAGCCCGCCGGCGCAGCAGCACGATGGGGCGGATACTGCCGGCGAGCAGATCGCGTTCAGCATCGTCGATATAGCACAGGCGCCCGGCATCGGCAAGACTGCGCACCATGACGGCAAGCGGCTTGTTGCTGCGACGCTTGCGACGGCGCAGCTCGGCCACCGCCTGCTCGTTGGCAGCGTCACAGGATAGATGGAATCCGCCCAGGCCCTTGATGGCGACGATGCCACCGCTGGCCAGCAGCTCAACGCAGCGCTCGATGATAGCGTCGCTGGCCTCGCGTGTGGTGCCGACGGCCAGCGACGCGGCGGCTTCGCCCGGCTCATCGCCCACGCTCGCTTCGCGCCACGTAATATGCGGCCCGCAATCAAAGCAGGCATCGGGCTGCGCGTGAAAACGCCGGTCGAGCGGATTGGCATACTCCGCGGCACACTCGGGGCACATGGGAAAACGGTCCATCGAGGTAGCCGCTCGATCGTAAGGCAGCGAGCGGATGATGGTAAAGCGCGGTCCGCAGTTAGTGCAGTTGATAAAGGGGTAGTGATAGCGTCGGTCGGCGGGATCGAACAACTCGCGCAGGCAATCGTCACAGGTGGCGATATCGGGCGAGACAAGTGTGGTGTGCGCGGTCTGGTCCTGCGACGCCACAATGTGAAAGCCCTGCTCATCGGTAGTGCTCCAACCGCCAGGCTCCAAATCCGCAATATCGACTCGCTCAACGCGAGCCGCCGCGGGCGCATGCTCAGAAAGCGCAGCGACAAATCCGTCAACCGCCTCGGCACAAGCGTGCGCCTCGATATGCACGCCGTCGCCCGCATTGAGCACCCATCCGCAAATGCCATGCGCCATGGCCTCGCGATACACAAACGGTCGCATGCCAACGCCCTGCACAATGCCCGTCACATGAATATGCACATGCCGCATGCGACACCCCTCATCAAAACCGACCAAAAAAGGACAGGTTTGTTTTGGTAGGTAAAACTTCTAAACCTGCCAAAACAAACCTGTCCCTTTTTGGCGGGTGCGCTGCGGGAAATTCCGCTACAGCCCCAGGCTCTGCTTGGTGGCGGCGCACGTGAGCTCGCCGTGCTTAACGCCGCGCAGGCCCAGCAGGCGGTCGGCTAGTTCGTAGACGCGCTCGCCGCGACCCTTGAGCGCCAGAATCTCCAAGCAGTTGTGGTGATCCAGATGCACGTGCATGGTCGACACGATCTCGTCGGTGTAGTCGTGCTGCACCTCGTCCAGGCGGCGCGTCAGATCGCCGGTATGGTGGTCGTAGATCATGGTGAGCGACCCGATAACATGCTCATCGGGCGTGCGCATCTGCTCTTTGGCGATCGAGGCGCGAATCAGGTCGCGCACGGCCTCGGATCGGTTGGCCACGTCGCCGCGGCGTGCGATCTGCTCGTCAAAACGGCGCAGCAGGTCGTCGGGTGCGGTAACCGAAAAACGGACCAGCTCGGAGCCGGAGCCACTACAGTGGCAGCCCGCGTCACCGTCCGCCCCGTGCGGGTGCTCGTGCTCGTACCCGCAGCCGTGCTCGTGTTCGGCCACCTTACACCAGCTTCACGGAGCCGACGGAGTTGTGGTCGGCCTCGATGGCTTCCTCGTAGCCCTCGAGTGCGTCGTGGGCCTCGTGCAGCGCGGCCATGGCGGTCTCGAGCTTGGCGCCGATGCGCTCCATGTCAAAATTCTCGGTCGCATGCAGCAACTGATGGCTCCATTCGTGAGCGAGCTCGATGGTGTCGTCGACCTGCTTGACGCTCATGGCAAGCTGGCTCATGTTCATTCCAACATCATGCATGGGAAATCTCCTTTTGTATGGGGCAGTTCAGTGGTTCAGATTTTACTACGCCCGCTCTGCGTGCAGCTGCATAAGAAAACGGGTACGAGTCTGTGCGACCCGCACCCGTTCACTGGGGGCTGTTTGTGACTACCATACTATCCGTGGTTGGACTCGGTGCATCTAGAAGTCCGGCGAGCGGTGCAAAAGCGCTCATAGACGGCGGGTAAGTAACAAGCGTATTACAGATGCTTCTCCAGCAGCGCCTGCAGCCTCGCCTTGGGCAGAGCGCCGACCGAGCGGTCAATTTCCTCGCCGTTCTTAAAGACAATCAGCGTGGGGATGCTCATGACGCCATATTTCATGGCCAGGTCCTGGTTGTCGTCGACGTTGCACTTGGCAACGGCAAGTTTGCCAGCCAGCTCGTCTGCCACCTCGTCAACGATGGGCGAGAGCGATCGGCAGGGCCCGCACCAGGGCGCCCAAAAATCGACTAGCACGGGCAGGCCGTCGTTAACGATGGAATCGAAGTTCTCGGGGGTAATCTGCTTAATGTCAGCCATGGTGACCTCCATAATGCGACGCGGCTCAGCCGCGTAAAACTCAGTACGACCGTGCTTATACCCAGTGGCCCGCAAAGCAACCACTCGCGGGCAGCTCTTTTATATAATGGTGGGCACGCAAACGATTGGAGAGCGCATGCCCACGTCACAAAGCCAGAAAAAAGAAGCCATCGCCCAGGCGACCGAGCAGGAGCTCACATCGCTTGCGGTCCGTGGCGTGCGTATCGCGGGCAACGCGTGCTCGCCGATCGTGCTGGTCAAAGGCGATTTGGACGAGGCCGAGCGTTCGGGTGGCGAGCTTGCCGCCGGCCCGGATGGCGCGGCGTTGCGCAAGGCGCTTGGGGCCATCGGCTACGCGCCCGAGGATTTTTGCGTGCTGGCAAGCGTCGCCGGCGTGGGTGACGGAGCGGTCGCGGTGGGCGAGACTCTGCCGTGCGAGCTGTTCCGCGAGGCGCTCGAGGCCTTGGACCCCGAGGCGGTGCTACTGCTCGACAACAACGCGGCTGACGCCATGCGCGAGACCTACGCCGATATGCTCGTGGCGATCGATGACTTCGACACCGCCATGCTCAAGCCCGGCCTGGTCGCCCATGTGCAGGGCCGCCGCGTGCTCGCGCTCGACGGCTTTGAGGCGGCGCTCACTGACAAAGCCGCCAAGCAGCGCATGTGGGCATACATTAAGCAGCTGACCCCGGCGGCTGCACCGCTGTAGCGGATTGGCGCCGGCGAGCGATTGCCTGGCGGGCAAGGCGCGCCTCGAGATCGGCACCGCACTTCTACATCACAGCGCGCAGCTCAAACCGATCGCCGTTAATGCGGAACTGGCAGTTGCCGTTCATGCGCTCCACGGCAAGTTTGATGCTCCTGGTGCCAAAGCCGTGGCCCGCATGCCGGGTCACGGGCATGCCGTCGACCATGCGCGGCGCGCGGTCAAACGTGTTGGAAACTAACAGCAGCAGCTGGGCGTCCTCTAATCGCAGGTCAAAGTCGACGAATCGCTTTCCTTGGGGTGCGGCGCTTGCGGCGGTGATAGCGTTTTCCAAGGCATTTGAGAGCACGCTAAACAGGTCGGCGTCACCTACGTGGATGGTTTCGGGTACGGCGGCGCGCAGGTTGGCGGTAATGCCGTTTCTATTGATATCCGAGTTAAATGACGAAAGCGCGATGTTTACGGTCTCGTTGGCGCAGAAGCGGCGTACGGCGGTGCGATCGCCGGCTTCGCAGAGTTCATCGATGCGTTTGAGCGCCTCGTCGGTGTGGTCCTCCTCAATTAAAGCGGCCAGGCCGCGTAGGAAGTGGCGCATATCGTGGCGAAGAATCGACAGCTCGCGCCCAGATTGACGCCAAGCCTCGAGCTCTTTGATGGCGGCGCTGTCGCGGGTTTCGAGCATCCAGCGCTCTCTCTCGGCGGTTTCCTTTTCTTCGTATTCACGCAGGTAGACGGCGAGGAACATAAGGTAGAACGCGCAGAGCGCAAATGCCAAAAACTCAACCGTTACCACCGAGCCCGAGTGGAACAGCGTGGTGTAGACGTTGGTGGCATAGTCAAAGACGTAATAGACGAGCGGCAGGATTAAAAGGATGCCCAGCTCGGTGGTGCTTTTAATCGCCAAGCGCGGACCGATGTCGCCGGCCCAATGCATCAGGACGGCAAAGACGGCGAGTGTGGTCGCGATGCGCGCCAGATAGTACGCGATCTGAGAATCGGTTGCGGCAAATGCGGCGATGCCCATCCAATTGCTGAACTGGCAGATCAGATAGGCACTCGTAATGCCGAGCACGGCAAGCAGCGGGCTCAGGCGGTAGCGCGCGCACAAATAGATGACGAGCGGCAGATGCACGACGAGCGGATATACCTGGCGGGCGAAAAGCTCGCCGCCGACGGCATTGGCGATCGAAAAGGCAGCGCCGGTCACGACGCCGACCAGCACCAGTTCAAGCGCATGACGCCGGTTGATCTCGACACCGCACAGCGCCGCCGAGGCAAAGACGCCAAAGAGCAGCGTCGTGGCGTGGTGGATTGCCCAAAGGACCATTTCGACCGAGGAGACCATCAGTGTCTCCCACCCTCAAAGCGCACCGCAAAGTAGGCGTCTTGGAATCCCTGCTTGCAGCTGCGCGAAAGCGGGATGCACGCGCCCGAGCGCATGACGATGTCCGTGCGGTCAAAGTGATCGATATTGCGCAGGTTAACCTGGTAGCTGCGGTGGCATTTAAAGAAGACCGCGTTTTGCTCCAAGCGGTCCTCGACGCTGCGGAACGACTCGAGTGCCTCGATATCGCGACCGTCGCGCAGGTGGAAGACCACGTGCTTGTTGCGCGCCTCGGCATATTCGATGTCGGACAGGCGCAGGGCGTGGTAGCCAAAGGAAGTTTTGATCACGAGCTCGTCGGTTGCCGCCGGGCGCATGCTCGAAAGCTCGTCGAGCAACTGCGCCAGGCGCTCGTAGGCCACGGGCTTGAGCAGATAATCGAAGGCGCGGACCTCGTAGGACTCCAGTGCAAACTCGGGCGATGAGGTGAGGAACACCAGGCGCACGGCGGTATCGGCCTGGCGCAGTTCGCGCGCGGTGTCCATGCCGTTGACGAGCGGCATGATCATGTCGAGCAGGATGATGTCGGCGCGCGACGCGGCATGGCGCGCCAGCAGGTCCTCGCCGCGCGTGACGAGCGCAACATCGACCGCCGTGCCCGTCTCGCTCGACCAACGGTCGATCATCCGGTGCAGTCGTGCAGTCTATCTAGAAAAGCGACGTCGTCGTCGCAGGCAATAATCTTGAGCATTCTGAGCCCCCTTAGTAGTTCGATTTTGCCACATTGGGTGCGGACCGCTCGCGGAGGCGTGTCCCATTTGCGCCCCACGTCGCGCAACTCGCGCGAGCGGTATTGCGGTGGCGAAAGATGCCTCCTGCGCTATCGAGAGCTCGGCTATCCTCAGCTTGCCAGTTCGAAAATGGACCTGACACATGATTGAATCTTTATTTCAGCTTTACACCTAGGTTTACAGCTGTCTTGTCAGCTGTAAACCTAGGTGTCATACTAAAGCCCCAAGATTCGCCAAAAGAGAGGGGCCTTGATGGCACAGAGCGCGAACATGGATGCATCGGAGCTTGCACGCGATATTGCGGCCGGCCTGGCATCGGCAACGACGGCAACGGAGCGCGCGGCGCTGGTGCCCGCAGAGCTCGTCGAGGCCATTCAGCAACTAAAAATCCAACGCGACGCGGTGATTCTGGCGCACTATTACGTGGCGCCCGAGGTGCAGGCCGTGGCTGATTACGTCGGCGACAGCTTCTACCTGGCTAAGCTCGCTAAAAGCCTGCCGCAGCAGACCATCGTGCTGTGCGGCGTGGAGTTTATGGGCGAGAGCGCCAAACTGCTCAATCCCACTAAGACCGTGCTGCTGCCCGAGCCGGGCGCGGACTGCCCCATGGCTCACATGGTCAAGCGCGAGACGGTCGACGCCGCCCGCGCCGAGTACGGTGACGACCTTGCCGTGGTCTGCTACGTCAACTCGACGGTCGAGATCAAGAGCTGGAGTGACGTGTGCGTCACCAGCTCCAACGCCGTCAAGATCGTGTCCGAGCTGCCGCAGCAGCATATCCTGTTCATTCCCGACCAAAACCTGGGCCGCTTCGTAGCCGAGCAGGTGCCGCAAAAGCACGTCATCCTCAACAACGGCTACTGCCCGCGCCATCACATCATCACCGTCGAGCAGATCGTCGACGTGACGGAGGCCCACCCCGACGCGCTCGTGCTGGCGCATCCTGAGTGCAAGGCCGACGTTCTGGCCGAGGCCGACTACATCGGCTCCACCGCCGGCATCATCAAGTATGCCGAGGAGTCCGACGCGAGCGAGTTCATTATCGTGACGGTCCGCGGCGTGCTCTACGAGCTCGAGCGCCGCTGCCAGGGCACTGGCAAGAAGTTCTACTTCCCCGCGGTGCAGCCCACCTGCGTCAACATGGATCTCATCACGCTCGAGAAGCTCGTGCGCTGCCTGGAGACGGGCGAGGGCGAGGTGCAGATCGGCGTCTCGGACGAGGCGGCAGACCAGGCCAAGCTCACGCTCGACCGTATGCTCGAGTACGCAGCGCGCTAGAACAATGTTGCATGAGGGACGGTCCCTTATGTCACATTACAAGGGAGAGGATTCCTGTGGAAACCAAGCAATACCCCGATATGGAGTGCGACGTCGTTATTGCCGGCTGCGGCGTGGCGGGTCTGTACGCGGCCCTCAATCTGCCGACGAGCACGCGCGTGATCATGCTCTCCAAGGGCGCGGTCGACGAGTGCGATTCGATGCTCGCGCAGGGCGGCATCTGCGTGCTGCCCGAAGGCTCGGACTACGATGCCTTCTTTGAGGACACCATGCACGCCGGCCATTACGAGAACCGCCGCGAGAGCGTCGACATCATGATCCGCTCGAGCCGCTCGGTCATCAACGACCTGCTAGCGATGGGCGTGGATTTTGAGCGCAAGGCCGACGGCAGCCTCGACTTTACCCGCGAGGGTGCACACAGCCGTCCGCGCATTGCCTTCCATGCCGATATCACCGGCAAGGAGATCACGACTAAGCTGCTTCAGGCTGTCCGCAAGCTGGACAACGTGCAGATTTTGGAGCACGTGGCCATGACCGACATCCTGACGGGCGAGCGTGACGGCGACACGGTGTGCACCGGTATCGTCGCCGTTCCCGTGGACGAGGACAACTCGGTTCGTCCCGCCGACGAGCTGGTAAATGCCGCTGAGGGCGCGCATGCCGGCGAGCCGTTTAAGATCCATGCCCGCCACACGCTGTGGGCGACGGGTGGCATTGGCGGCGTGTACGACCACTCGACCAACTACCCGCAGCTCACGGGCGACGCCTGCTACATCGCTCAGGAGCATGGCATTAAGATGGAGCACCTGGACTACGTGCAGATCCATCCCACGGGTCTGTTCTCGCCGCAGCCGGGTCGCACCTTCCTGATCAGCGAGAGCTGCCGCGGCGAGGGCGCGATTTTGCTCAACGCCGCCGGCGAGCGTTTTACCGACGAGTTGCAGCCGCGCGACGTTGTCGCCGCCGCCATCCGCGAGCAGATGAAGCAGGATGACACCGAGCACGAGTGGCTGAGCTTTGCCCCCGTCGAGCGCGACGTGGTGACCGGGCACTTTGCCAATATCCGCGCGCGCTGCCTGGAGGACGGCCGCGACATCTTGGACGAGCCCATTCCCGTTACGCCCACGCAGCACTACTTTATGGGCGGCGTGTGGGTCGACAAGGACGGCCACACCTCGATGCCCGAGCTCTACGCCGCGGGCGAGACGGCCTGCAACGGCGTTCACGGCAAGAATCGCCTTGCATCAAACAGCCTGCTCGAGGCGCTGGTCTGGGGTCGTCGCGCCGCGTGGTACATGCGTACCGGCGAGTCGCTGGCCGTGGAGCAGGCGGGCGAGCCCGCGCTCGACGGGCGTCACCGCGCCTTGAGCGCCGACACCCTTGCAATCGATGATTTGGCCCGTGCCGCCGGCACGCAGGCCGTGGAGGAGTAGACCATGAATCCCATTACCATGAAGCTCGTCGTCGATGATCTGATTCTGCAGGCTCTGCGCGAGGACATTACGTTTGAGGACGTGAGCACGGCGAGCGTGTGCCCCACGGCGCGCCCCGCCACGGTGGAGCTTATCGCCAAAGCCGATGGCATCATCGCCGGCCTAGACGTGTTCTCCCGCACCTTTGAGCTGCTGGATCCGCAGAGCTCCGTGTTGTTCGATGTCTCGGATGGCGACGAGGTGCACGCCGGCGACCATGTGGGTCAGGTGCGCGGCGACGCGCGCGTGTTGCTTTCGGGCGAGCGCGTGGCGCTCAACTACCTGCAGCGCATGAGCGGCATCGCTACTTACACGCATCGGATGGCGGCTGCGCTCGAGGGCACCAAGACCGTGCTTGTCGACACGCGCAAGACCACACCGGGCATGCGTGTGTTTGAAAAGGCGGCAGTCGAGATCGGCGGTGGCAGCAACCACCGCTATAACCTGTCGACGGCTGTCATGCTCAAGGACAACCACATCGACGCCGCCGGTGGCGTGACGCGTGCGATCGAGATGGCGCGCGCCCATGCATCGTTTACCACGACGGTCGAGATCGAGTGTGAGAACCTGGACATGGTGCGCGAGGCTGTGGAGGCCGGCGCCGATATCATCATGTTCGACAACATGACCCACGACGACATGGCTGCCGCGATTGAGCTTATCGCCGGCCGCGCCAAGACCGAGTGCTCGGGCAATGTGGATGCCAGCAATATCCGCGCCCTGGCTGATCTGGGCGTCGACTACATTAGCTCGGGGGCGTTGACGCACTCTGCGCCGATTCTCGACCTCTCGCTTAAGCACCTGCGTCTGCTGGACGGTAAATAATGAACGCCCGCGAGCGTCGCCGTGCCATCATGGCCGTGCTCGAGGGGGCCAAGGGGCCCGTATCGGGCAGCGCACTTGCTCGTGAGGTGGGTGTGAGCCGCCAGATTGTCGTGCAAGACATCGCCCTGCTGCGCGCCGATGGGCACGATATCGTGGCGACCAACCGTGGTTATGTGCTGCAGGAGGCCCCCAGCAGCCCCGCTGTGCCCACGCGCTTGGTCAAGGTTCGCCACAGCGTAGAGCAGGCAGGCAATGAGCTCACGAGTATCGTCGATGCCGGAGGCGCCGTGCTCAACGTGATCGTCAATCACCGCGTGTACGGTAAGATTACGGCCGACCTGGACATCCGCAATCGTCGCGATGTCGAGCGCTATCTGCGCGATATCGAGAGCGGCAAGAGCTTTCCGCTGCTGACGGTGACCAGCGGCTACCACTTCCATCGCATTGCGGCGGAGGACGAACAGACCCTCGACGAGATCGAGGCGATGCTCAAGGAAAAAGGCTACCTAGCAGACCTGATGCCCTACGAAGATGATTTGTCCTAGCCCGACACCGTCTTTATAAGTTGCGGTGAAATAGTTCCTACAATCGGCATCTAAGCAATGAGCCAGGAACTATTCCACCGCAACTGCCCACACATGCAAAAGGAGGCCTCCGCGGCGATGCGGAAGCCTCCTTTTTTGTGCACGGTGTACTTTTGAGTGTGCAAGTGGGGGAGTTGTTACTCCTCGACGATCTCGGTGATCGCGCCAGCGGGGCAAGCGTCCTGGCAAGCGCCACAGGCGACGCAGGAGTCCTCGTCAGCGACGGTAGCGACGTCCTGGAGCTCCAGAACGCCAGCGGGGCAGGAGTCGACGCAAACGCCACAAGCGATGCACTCGTCGGCATCAATTACGGGATGAGCCATGGTAGTTTCCTCTCTGTTGACCGACGCTACAGGCGATGCGCGCCGGTTTGATTCGGGCAAAAACATACCACGGGAGCGACCGTTTGCAATACCCTCTGACCGGCATCTTCATACCGTTCGCCGAGTATGCCAAGGTTTACTAAAAAACACGCAGGTGGGGCCGTTGAGCTGCGTAAATGTTAGCTAAAGGTGACTTGAAATATAGGGCGATTGAGCGTGCTTGCGGAAACCGCATCCCATTATTTTGTCGAAAAACGGGTTGCAGTTTCCGGTTAGGCCCGCTAGCGGAAAATGCGAGCCGGTATCAGCTCTCAAAACGGGATACGGTTTCCGGTTGAGCCTTCAGACGGAAACTGCGACCCGGAATCCACGCTCAAAACGGGACGAGCTTTCCGCAAGGCAGCCCCAGGCACCCTCGGACCCAAACCTCAGCCATCTCTACATAGATCTCGATAGATTTGCCGAGAACTCAAACAGTGCGTCTACCTGCGTATTTGCGAACCTAAACTCTCGGCAATAAGAAATCTTATATGAATTGACTTAGATTTTGTATATTCCGGCCCATAAGGGGATACACTACATCCTGAAAGACAAGCCGAAACACCGCTCGGCAGACCGCCGAGTCGGTGCAAACGCACAAGAGAGAGGGAATTTCTAATGGGCAAGATTCTTGGTATCGACCTTGGTACTACTAACTCCGCAATGGCCGTCCTCGAGGGCGGTTCTCCGACCATTATCGTGAACGCCGAGGGCGACCGCACCACCCCGTCTGTCGTGGGCTTCCGTGCCGACGGCGACCGCGTTGTGGGTAAGGCCGCTAAGAACCAGGCTGTCACCAACCCCAAGAACACCGTGTTCTCCATCAAGCGCTTTATGGGCCGCAAGTACTCCGAGTGCACCTCCGAGATCAAGACCGTGCCGTACGAGGTCAAGGAGGGCCAGGGTGGCCGTGCCGTCGTCGACATCGAGGGCAAGGATTACACCGCTGAGCAGGTGAGCGCCATGACGCTCGCGAAGATGAAGGCCGACGCCGAGAAGTATCTGGGCGAGACCGTCACCGACGCCGTCATCACCGTCCCGGCCTACTTCAACGACGCCCAGCGTCAGGCCACCAAGGACGCCGGTAAGATCGCCGGCCTCAACGTCAAGCGTATCGTCAACGAGCCGACCGCTGCTGCTCTTGCCTATGGCCTGGACAAGCAGGGCACCGACCAGCGCATCCTGGTCTTCGACCTGGGCGGCGGCACCTTCGACGTCTCCATCCTCGACCTCGCCGACGGCGTGTTTGAGGTTCTGTCCACCTCGGGCGACAACCACCTGGGCGGCGACGACTGGGATCAGCGCGTCATCGACTGGATGGCCGATAAGTTCCAGCAGGAGAACGGTGTCGACCTGCGTCAGGACCCCATGGCCCTGCAGCGTCTGAAGGAGGCTGCCGAGAACGCCAAGAAGGAGCTCTCCGCCGCCCAGCAGACCACCATCAACCTGCCGTTCATCACCATGAACCAGTCCGGCCCGCTGCACCTCAACTACACGCTGACCCGCGCCGAGTTCGAGAAGATCACCCGCGACCTGCTCGAGCGCTGCAAGCAGCCTGTCACCAACGCCCTGCGCGACGCCAAGCTTAAGCTCTCCGATTTGACCGAGGTCATCCTCGTCGGCGGCTCCACCCGTATGCCCGCCGTCCAGGAGCTCGTCAAGACCATGACCGGCAAGCAGCCCAACATGTCCGTGAACCCCGACGAGGTCGTTGCCGACGGCGCTGCCGTCCAGGGCGGCGTGCTCACCGGCGACGTCGAGGGCATCCTGCTGCTCGACGTTACCCCGCTGTCGCTGGGCGTCGAGACCATGGGCGGCATCATGACCAAGATGATCGACCGCAACACCACGATCCCGACCTCCAAGACCGAGGTCTACTCCACCGCTGCCGACAACCAGACCAGCGTCGAGATCAACGTGCTCCAGGGCGAGCGCGAGCTTGCCCGCGACAACAAGTCGCTCGGTAAGTTCCAGCTGACCGGTATTCCGGCTGCCCGCCGCGGTGTGCCGCAGATCGAGGTCACCTTCGACATCGACGCCAACGGCATCGTCAAGGTCTCCGCTAAGGACAAGGGCACCGGCAAGGAGCAGCAGATCACCATTTCCGGCTCCACCGCTCTGTCCGACGACGAAGTCGATCGTATGGTCAAGGACGCCGAGGCTCATGCCGAGGAGGACAAGAAGCAGAAGGAAGAGGTCGAGGTCCGCAACCAGACCGACAGCCTGTGCTACTCCACCGAGCAGACCCTCAACGAGCTCGGTGACAAGGTTTCCGCCGACGTGAAGTCCAAGGCCGAGGCCGCTATCGCCGACGCCAAGAAGGCGCTCGAGGGCTCTGACGTCGAGGCCATCAAGGCCGCCGGCGAGTCCCTGCAGTCCGTGGCCTACGAGCTGGCCCAGGTTGTCTACGCCGACGCTCAGCAGCAGACCGACGGTGCCGCCGGCGCCCAGCCTGCCGACGATGACGTCGTCGATGCCGACTACGAGGTTGTGGACGACGAGGACAAATAATCATGTCCGCCCGTAAAGCTCGCACGGAGGCGGCCGCCGCTGGCGCCGCCCCCGTTGACTCTGAGGAGAAGGACGTGAAGATTCCCGTAGAGGCCGTTGACGATACCGAGGCCAACGAGGCCGAGGCCGCCGAGGCTGCCGAGAACCAGGTAGAGGATTCCAACAAGGAGGCGACGATGACCGAGGACGAGATGGTGGAAGCCGCTATCCGCGCCGGTGAGGAAGCCGCCGACAACGACTTTAAGCTTAAGTTCGAGCAGGCTCAGAAGGAGCTTACCGACGTGCGCAATGAGCTCGATGCTGCGGCAGAGGCTCAGAAGGCCGCCGAGGACAAGGCAAAGGACGCCACCGAGCGCACCGCCCGTCTGCAGGCCGACTGGGAGAACTTCCGTCGCCGCACCGCAAACGAGCGTATCGCCGAGCGCGAGCGCGCGACCGAGAAGCTTGTCACCGCGCTGTTGCCGGTGATCGACGATATCGAGCGCGCGATTGACCATGCCCGCAGCCAAGAGCTTTCCGACGACTTTAAGCAGTTCGTCGATGGCGTTGACGCGGTTCATGCCAAGCTGCTCGATGTGTTTGCGCACGAGGGCGTTGAGTCCATCGACCCCAAGGGCGAGGCGTTCGATCCGCTCGAGCACCAGGCTGTGGGTCGCGTCGAGGACGCATCGCAGTACGACGAGACCGTCAACGATGTGTACCAGAAGGGCTACCGCATGGCGGATCGCATCCTGCGTTCCGCGATGGTGACGGTGACCTACGGTGGCGAGAAGCGCCCCGCACCGGAGCCCGAAGCGGCGCCCGAGGATGCTGCGGCCGATACGGCCGAGAGCACCGAGGAGTAATTGAGAAGGGCCCCGGGGCAACACCCGGGGCCCTTTCTGGCCTAGTGCCATATGAAAGCATGGGCCGTCGTCTGCATGGGCGGCGGACGTAACAGGAGAGGAGCTACGATGGCTGCAGGCAAAACCTTCTATGACATCCTGGGCGTATCCAAGAGCGCCTCCGACAAAGAGATCAAGAGCGCGTTTCGCAAGCTCGCGCAAAAATATCACCCCGATGCCGGCGGCGATGAGGCCAAGTTCAAGGAGATCAGCGAGGCCTACGAGACGCTTTCGGACGAGAAGAAGCGCAAAGAGTACGACCAGATGCTCATGTTTGGCGGCATGCCGGGCGCGGGCGGCGCGTATAGCGGTGGCTACGGAGCCAGTGCCGGCGCGAGCGGCTGGGGCGATATCTTCGACAGCATCTTTAGCGGTAATGGCGCCTGGGGCAGCGATTGGGGCTCGGGCTTTACCGGGGCTGCAGGCACTGCCGGTGCCGGCGCGGGTCGCAGCCGCGCGCGCAAGGGCGGCGACTTGTCGCTGACCGTCGATGTGACGGCTGAGGACGCGTTTCGCGGCGTGACGCACAAGGTCACCTATCGCATTCCCTCGACGGGCGAGCAGCAGACCATTACGGTCTCGGTGCCTGCAGGCGCGGTCGACGGCGGCAAGCTGCGTTATAAACGTCGCGGCGAGTATGGCGTTGCCGGCGGCGAGCGCGGCGACCTGGTCGTAACCACGCACGTGGAGGAGCATCCGCTGTTTAAGCGCAAGGGTGCCGACGTGACCATGGAGGTACCGGTCTCGGTCTACGAGGCGGCGCTCGGCTGCACGGTGGATGTGCCCACGCCCGGCGGCGCGACGGTTCGTCTGAAGGTGCCCGCTGGCACCCAGACGGGCAAGAAGTTCCGCTTTAAGGAGATGGGTGCGCCCGACGTTAAGCACCGTGGCCGCACAGGCGCGCTGCTCGTCGAAATCAAGGTACAGGTTCCCACGAACCTGTCCGATGACGAGCGCGATGCCATGACCAGGCTGCGCGAGGCCGACACGCGCGATTATCGCGAGAAGGTTAACCGTTACAAGGCGACGTACTAGGGCGGTCGTGGCGCACACCCGCGCCCGCGGGCTTATGATGGACGATAACGAGACGGAAAGGGGTCAGGTAGCATGGCCGAGGACAATAGGAATAAACCGCTGTACATGATCAGCGTGGCGGCCGAGTTGACCGGCATGCATCCGCAGACTCTGCGCGTCTACGAGTCCAAGGGCCTGGTAAACCCCCAGCGCTCGGGCGGCAACACGCGTCTGTATTCGCGTGCCGATATCGAGCGCCTGGAGCTCATCAACCAGCTGACCGACGAGGGCATCAACCTTGCCGGCGTGGTGCGCATCCTCGATATGAAGGAGCGTGCCGAGGAGCGCGAGCGCGAGAACGAAAAGCTCCGCGCCCGCGTGCGCCAGCTCGAGGACGAGCTGCACGAGTACAAGATGCAGAAGAAGATCACCGCCCTGGCCCCGCGCGACGGCTCGGTTAACCCCGAACAGGTCATGCGCAAGCTTTTGGGCGCGGGAACCGATCTTTAGTTACGGCGGCTCTACGACGCAAATCCTAACAATATGAGAGTGGATAATCTCCCACTTTTGGTCCGCTTGAGGGCTAGAAACGGGAGGTTATCCACTCCCATTTTTGGCTGGCACTTGGGGACGTTCCTTCTGTGCCGGCACTTTGGGACACTCCTTGCGCCAATATCGCCCTGTGCTTTACTGAGATAAAGTGAACGCCGAGATTCGTAACCCACTTGCAACCGTTCTATGGCACGATATTGAACGAATGTATGCTATGCGCCCAAATCTTTTGGGCAGAGTGGGAGACAGTATGGTCAAGCTGTACGAGGACGGCATCTACCTGCGCGGCGGCAGCGAGGTTGTGCCTGCGGCCGAGGCCGCCGAGCGCGGTATTACGCAGACGCCCGAGGATGCCAAGCGTGGCACCATCGCGTATTCGATCCTCCAGGCACACAATACGTCCAGAGATCCCGAGGCGCTCAAGATTCGCTTCGATGCCATGGCGAGCCATGACATCACCTTTGTCGGCATCATCCAGACGGCGCGCGCCTCGGGCATGGAGCAGTTTCCGCTGCCTTACGTGCTCACCAACTGCCATAACTCGCTGTGCGCCGTGGGCGGCACCATCAATGAGGACGACCACGTCTTTGGCCTTTCCGCGGCCAAGAAGTACGGTGGCATCTTCGTCCCGCCGCACATCGCCGTCATCCACTCCTTTATGCGCGAGAACTTCGCCGGCTGCGGCAAGATGATCCTGGGCTCCGACTCGCACACCCGCTACGGCGCCCTGGGCACCATGGCCGTAGGCGAGGGCGGCGGCGAGCTGGCAAAGCAGCTGCTGCGCGATACCTACGATGTCGCCTACCCCGGCGTTGTGGCCATCTACCTCACGGGTGCCCCGCGCCCCGGCGTCGGCCCGCACGATGTGGCGCTCGCCATCATCCGCGCCGTCTTTGCCAAGGGCTACGTCAAGAACAAGGTCATGGAGTTTGTGGGCCCGGGCATCGCGAGCATGACGACTGATTACCGCAACGGCGTCGATGTCATGACCACCGAGACCACCTGCCTGTCGAGCATCTGGGCCACCGACGAGGACACGCATGCGTTTTTGACCATGCACGGCCGCGGCGACGACTACCGCGAGCTCAAGCCCGCCGATGTTGCCTACTACGACGGCTGCGTCGAGGTCGATCTGTCGAGCATCAAGCCCATGATTGCGCTGCCGTTCCATCCTTCCAATGGCTTTGAGATCGACGAGCTCAACGAGAACCTCGAGGACATCCTGCATGAGGTGGAGCTCGAGGCCGCCAAGATCGGCGAGGGCAAGACGCACTTTAGCCTGCTCGACAAGATCGTCGACGGCAAGCTGCACGTGCAGCAGGGCGTTATCGCCGGCTGCTCGGGCGGCAACTACGACTCCGTGGTCCAGGCTGCCCGCGTGCTCAAGGGCGCCAACACCGGCTGCGGCGAGTTCTCGCTGTCGGTCTATCCCACAAGCCAGCCCGTGGCGCTCGAACTTACGCGCCGTGGCTATATCTACGACCTTATGGAGGCCGGTGCGATCGTTCGCACGGCGTTCTGCGGCCCGTGCTTCGGCGCCGGCGATACGCCCGCCAACAACGGCCTTTCGATCCGCCACACTACGCGCAACTTCCCCAACCGCGAGGGTTCCAAGCCGGGCAATGGCCAGCTGAGCGCCGTGGCCCTGATGGACGCCCGCTCCATTGCGGCGACGGCTGCCAATGGCGGCGTCCTGACGCCGGCGACCGACCTGCCCGAGGAGACTTGGGACGAGGCCTGCGAGTACACCTTTGACGACGCGCCGTACAAAAAGCGTGTGTACTGGGGCTTTGGCAAGGCGGAGCCTGCCGACGAGTTGGTCGAAGGCCCCAACATCAAGCCGTGGCCCGCGATGGAGCCGCTCGGCGATGACATCCTGCTCAAGGTGTGCTCCAAGATCATGGACCCGGTCACTACGACCGACGAGCTCATCCCCTCGGGCGAGACGAGCTCCTTCCGCTCCAATCCGCTGGGGCTGGCCGAGTTTACGCTCAGCCGCCGCGACCCGGCCTACGTGGGCCGTTCCAAGGAGGTCGACGCCGTGGAGAAGCGCCGCGTGGCCGGCGAGTCCGCGGGTGACCTGTCAGCACTCGATGCCGAGCTTGCCAGCGTGTTTGAGGCACTGGCCGGTGCGGGCGTCGTGGCCGATGCCAAGGCGGCTGAGTACGGCTCCATGCTCTATGCCAAGAAGCCCGGTGACGGTTCTGCCCGCGAACAGGCCGCGAGCTGCCAGCGCGTAATTGGCGGTCTGGCCAACATCGTCCACGAGTACGCCACCAAGCGCTATCGCTCCAACGTGATGAACTGGGGCATGGTGCCCTTCCAGATGGAGGCCGAGCCCAACTTTGAGGTGGGCGACTACGTCTTTGTGCCGGGTATCCGCGCCGTGCTCGACGGCGACCTAAAGGACATCGCCGCCTACGTAGTGCGCGCCGACGGTGCGGTCGAGCAGATTGAGCTCTACATTGCCGATATGACGGCAGAGGAGCGTGCCATCGTCAAGGCCGGTTGCCTGATCAACTACAACAAGTTCAAGGCCGCTGCCGAGTAACTCTGCTGTACGCCCCGGCCACACCTTTCCCTCGTGCTCACGCGCTTCGCGAGGGTCGCCCGAGGGAAAGGTGTGGCCGGGGCTACCGCGACGTTCTCGTTGGGTCTTGAGGGACGCTAATAAATAGACTTGCTTGACGCCGCCTCTGTTAATGGGGCGGCTTCTTTTTGTCGAAAACCACCACAAAGGGGACAGGCATCTTTGTGGTGGTCCGCGGTTTGTCTCGTTCTGTAACGGGTAGACCCTTATTTGCCGAGTAGTTGTTACAGATTTAGATAAACGGGAACTGCTGAACATTTCGTCTCGATCTGTAACATCTGAGGTCCAAAACGGCAGCTAGTTGTTACAGATCGAGACAGTTGAGCGCCAGGGTCGAAAACCACCACAAAGGGGCCTGTCCCATTCGTGGTGATGGGGGCGAGCTCGATGCTGCCGTGCTCGTTAAGCGGCAATTTAATGGTCGGTTCTACAGAATTTCATCCGGGCTGGCGGGTTTGGTTGTTTTGGGGATGCCGAGTTTGGATGACGCGAAATCGTCAACATTGTCCTTAATTCCGTCTTTGGTGTAGACGGTGACCATATAGGTGCTGTGTCCGAATTCGCCCTTGTCGCGTGTTGCCCAGGCCTCCCAGTAGGCGGCCCCGTTTCGCCCTTTGATTTTTCCGACACGGCGGAGTTCTGTTCGCTTTAATTTCTGGTTGCTATAGATGGTTCGACCGGCCTCCTCGGTGAGCCCGCACTGTCCAAGCATCTTGTCGAGGACTTGGTTCATGTGGCGCTCATCGGTGTTTGGTGCGTAGTCGTAGGCGAGGGTGATGGAGTCGAGTGGCTGGTCGTCAATCAGATAGTTTAGCGCCTGAGGTTCAAGGCAGAAATAGGGGGAGCATCCGTCGATCTGACCGAGCAGCGGCAACTTTGACTGCCAAATTCCGGTGGGAATTCGATCTTCGTAAAACACGCCGCGGCAGATAAAGGAGAGCGAGGTGGCACGCGAGCCGGCGTCGACCATTCCGCATAAATCGAAGGGCGAGGCGATACCAAGGGAAAAGGGCGTAATGGCGATAAGGAAGAGCATCATGATGGGCACGGCGAGAATGGCGATGACGTTGCGACCGGTGGAATGAGACGGCTTCATATGCGCTCCTCGAGACAAAGAGCTGTTGAGGATAGGCAGAAATGGATATGTTCAGAGAACAATTCAAGTTTAATCTCATGGCGTGAGATGGTCGACCGTTAGCGTCGAAAACCACCACAAAGGGACCTGCCCCCTTCGTGGTGGTGGGGAGCGCGCGGCTTCTTTTGGCAATAGTGTTAGCTGGAGGTATCATTAGGGCACATGGCGCGGGTTTGTGTTGTGGGGTGTTTTGCCGTGAGCCGTTCTGCCCGTATTGGATTGATTGTCTTGGCGCTTGCAATCGCCGTGGTTGGCGCGGGCGCTGTCGGTATGGCATTTCTACCTGCTGCGGTGACGGAGCCGTTGGTCAAGCCTGTGGCTCAATCTGTCGAACTTCTGACCGGCGACGACAAGCCCGAGACCATTACCGTTGATTTTGATGAGCAGCCGGCTGTGCTGGGTATTAGCAATTATCCGAGTATTCAGCTTGGGGCCATGCGCTATACCACGGATACAAGCCTGATCGATAGGGCGTCCGAGCTACTCAAGGGCAAAACATTTAAGCGTTGGTACGGATATGCGTCCTATCGGGCAAAAGCGAACGACATGGTTGGCGGATGTCACTCTTCCATCGAGCTGGACACTGCAAACGGCGCAAAGTTATGTGATGTCTCGTACGATCCGGGTTACGAGGGCAATGAGGGTCCGGGTATTTACATCATGGCCGGCGATGCAGCCTATGTCATGGAGGGCGACCAGGCCGAGCTCAACGATTTTATGGGTCAGTGTATCCAAGATGCCTATGAACAGACCTGCTTGCCCGACCCGCAGACTGCACGCGATAGTGGGTCTGCCCGTATATGGCTCTTCGAGGATGAGATGCCCTGGAGCGGCGAATCGGGAAGCACAGGTTCGGCAAGTAAATAGAGACTGCAACCACCACAAAGGTACCCGTCCCCTTTGTAGTAGTTCTCGGTTTGTCTCGATCTGTAACGTCTTGGCCGCTAAAAGTGGGCCTGGTGTTACAGATTTAGATTTTCGATTCGGGTGTCTTCTGTTTGTCTCAATCTGTAACAGATAGGGCCCTATTTGCCGAGTAGTTGTTACAGATTTAGATAAACGGGCGCCGCTGAGCATTTCATCTCGATCTGTAACACCTAGGACCAAAAATGGCTGCTAGATGTTACAGATCGAGATGGTAGTGCGCCTGGGCAGCGGCGGGCTGACATCTCAGTACCCTATCCATCAATCACTTAGAAAATCTTATATATAGAGACTTAGATTTGTGTATAAGATCGCGCAAAGCTGGCAACAATACTTCTCGAACAACGTGAAGCCGCCCCGTAGGGCGGCCACCCCAAGAGAGGTGATTCCATGAGAATCGATAAGCTAGCAATGACGTCGCGCGAGGCGTTGCAGACCGCCATGAGCACGGCCGCTGACGCGCAGGCCGGCGCGGTGGAGCCGATTCACCTGCTGTCTGCCCTGCTCGGTGCCGGTGAGCGCAATATCTCCGTGATTATCGAGCGCATCGGTGCCGACCCGGCCCAGCTCGCACGCTCCACACAAGACGCCATCGACCACGCGCCCAAGGTTTCGGGCGAGGGCCAGCAGATGGGCCTGTCCAACGAGCTTGTCCGCGTCATCGAAAAGGCCGAGAAGAAGGCCACCAAGATGGGCGACGGCTTTGTGGTGACCGAGCATCTGCTGATGGCACTTGCCGAGGACAAGGGCGAGGCCGGCCGCGTGCTGCGCGATGCCGGCGTGACCAAGGAGCGCATCGAGCAGGTCTACGAGGAGCTGCGCGGCGATGACCGCGTGACGTCTGCCGAGGACAAGACCCAGTTTGAGGCCTTGGAGCAGTACGGTCGCAACATCTGCGACCTCGCCCGCGCCGGCAAGCTCGACCCGGTCATCGGCCGTACCGACGAGATTCGCCGTACCATCCAGGTCCTGTCCCGCCGCACCAAGAACAACCCCGTGCTCATCGGTGAGCCGGGCGTCGGCAAGACGGCCATCGTCGAGGGCATCGCCCAGCGTATCGTGGCCGGCGACGTGCCGAGCACCCTGCGCGACCGCGACCTTATCGAGCTCGACATGAGCGCGCTGGTCGCCGGCGCCAAGTACCGCGGCGAGTTCGAGGACCGCTTGAAGGCCGTACTCAAGGAAGTCCAGAAGTCCGAGGGCAAGGTCATCCTGTTCATCGATGAGCTCCACACCATCGTGGGCGCGGGTGCCACCGAGGGCTCCATGGACGCCGGCAACATCCTCAAGCCGGCGCTCGCCCGTGGCGACCTGCACGCGATCGGCGCGACCACGCTCGACGAATACCGCAAGTACATCGAGAAGGACGCGGCGCTCGCCCGTCGTTTCCAGACCGTTATGGTGAGCGAGCCTACCGTCGAGGACACCATTTCGATCCTGCGTGGTCTGAAGGAGAAGTACGAGATCTTCCACGGTGTGCATATCACCGATAGCGCGCTCGTGGCAGCTGCCGACCTCTCCGATCGCTACATCGCCGACCGCTTCCTGCCCGACAAGGCCATCGATCTGGTCGATGAGGCGGCAAGCCGCCTGCGCATGGAACTCGACAGCATGCCGGTCGAGATCGACGCCACCACGCGTCAGCTCACTCAGCTGCAGATCGAGGAACAGGCGCTCATGAAAGAGACCGATGACGCCTCCAAGGAGCGTCTGGAGGCCCTGCGCCAGGAGATTGCCGAGGTCCAGGAAAAACTCAACGTGCAAAAGGCCGGCTGGCTCAACCAGAAGAACGCCATCGACCACGTGCAGGAGCTTAAGAGCCAGCTTGACGAGGCCAAGAGCGAGGAGGAGCGTGCGACGCGCAACGGCGATTTGGGTCGTGCGTCCGAGCTGCGCTACTCCGTGATTCCGGGCCTGCAGCAGCAGATTCAGGATTCCGAGGCCGCGCTCGAGGCGCAAAAGCAGCAGGACGGCGAGGGCCTCAACGAGCAGGTGACCTCCGATGAGATCGCCGAGGTCGTGAGCGCCTGGACCGGCGTGCCCGTGTCCAAGATGATGCAGGGCGAGCTCGACAAGCTCAAGGGCCTGGAGGGCGAGCTGCATAAGCGCGTCATCGGTCAGGATGAGGCCGTCTCCGCCGTTGCCGCGGCCGTGCGCCGCAGCCGTGCGGGCCTCTCCGATCCGGACAAGCCCATCGGCAGCTTCTTCTTCCTGGGCCCCACCGGCGTGGGCAAGACCGAGCTCGCCAAGGCGCTGGCCGAGTGCCTGTTCGATGACGAGCGCGCGCTCGTGCGTATCGACATGTCCGAGTATATGGAGAAGTTCAGCGTCCAGCGTCTGATTGGTGCGCCCCCGGGATACGTGGGCTACGACGAGGGCGGCCAGCTCACCGAGGCCGTGCGCCGTCGTCCGTACTCTGTGATCTTGCTCGACGAGATGGAGAAGGCTCATCCGGATGTCTTTAACGTGCTGTTGCAGGTGCTTGATGACGGTCGTCTGACCGATGGCCAGGGTCGCCAGGTGTCCTTCAAGAACACGATTATCATCATGACGTCCAACGTGGGCTCCAAAGCCATCGCCGATCTGTCCGGTAAGGACGAGGAGGAGATGCGCCATCAGGTCGACGCCGCCATGGCTCAGACCTTCCGCCCCGAGTTCCTCAACCGTATCGACGATATCGTGGTGTTCCATCCGCTCGGCATGGCGCAGATCGAGAAGATCGTCGATATCCAGCTCGCCGACGTCCGCGCACGCCTGGCCAAGGAGCGCATGACGCTTGCCATCACCCCGGCGGCCAAGCAGATGCTCGCCGTGGGTGGCCTGGACCCCGTGTTCGGTGCCCGTCCGCTCAAGCGTCTGGTCCAGCGCGAGGTCGTGGACGCCATCGCCGCCGCCATCATCGACGGCACGGTGCGCGAGGGCGATCAGGTGACGGTCGATGTCGACAAGGACGGCGGCTTTACCGTCGTGTGCGATAACACGCCGGCGGCCACCTACGAGGTCCCCGACGCAGAGTAAATTATGGGGCCGGCTTTAACCGCACCTCATCGCAAAACGCCAAGGGCGGCGGATCCAATCGGGTCCGCCGCCCTTTTTCGTGCGACAATCGATGATGTTGAGCATGAGTACATGGCAAGGAGATATGCAGATGATAGACAAGAGCAAGACAAACACGCCGGCGACCGATGCCGCACCCAAGCCTGCGCCTAAGCCGGCACCCAAGCCGCGCGACCCCTACATCCGTGCCGAGAACGAGGACGACGACGGCTACGATCCCTACAGCGATCGCCGCCCCGAGCGCGAGCCGATGTTCGAAGCCGATCCGTGGCGCTGAGTGCCACCCAAAAGGCCACCAATAAGTTGCGGTGAAATAGGGATTGTTTTGCGGTTTGACCAGCAAAAACAGTCCCTATTTCACCGCAACTGCGTTAGGGATGGGGTGTTGGGCGGCTGTCTTCGGGCCAGCTAGTCCTGGGCTTTGATGCTCGGCAGGAGAATCTGGGCGAGGTAGTCGGTCTCGAGCTTAGTGGCACCATCGGCCTTGCCGTCTTTACCCACCAGGTCGTTCTTGATCTGGCTATAGGTATAGCGGTTGCCGGTCGTAAGCTCGACAAGCTCAATGGCCGTGTCCATGGGGTAGGTTGACACGGGGTTCTGCGTCTGTCCGTTGATGGTCTGGGGCACCACGTACGGATAGACGGGGCCGCTGGCGTAGACGGTATAACCGTTGCCTAGATTGGCCGCGCCCAAAACCGTATCGCCTTCATCGGGCGTAAAGCTCTCGCCCTCGCGCACCGCGACGAGCGTCACGAGCGGCGTATTGGCGTCGTCGCCCAGATAGATGCATAGCGTGCTTCCGTTTTGCCAAGTTGCGACCTTGCCGTACCACTCGACGGGAATATCGAGCTGGTAGAGGTCGGTTGCCTTGTGGCGAGCGTCAGCATCACGGGACGCCTGTGCCTTTTGCGCGCTCACGGCATTGACGGCGGCGTCGCGCCGCGCGGTTGCTGCCTGCTGGAGCACTTTGGCAGCCGCGGCGGAGCTCGCACCGCCCTCTTCGGCATACTTGGCGGCGGCATCGATCTGGTCGTCAGTCACCGTGTCGGCCGAAGGCACTTTGAGCTTAAAGGTGGCCTGGGCACTTAAATCCTGTCCATCGCTCTTAACGGTGACCTGCGTCTTGGTGGTCGGGACGGTATAGATGGTGCCGTCGGCCGCGATGGGGGAGGCAGCGATGGAGAGCGTGTAATCGCCGGGCAGCAGTTTGATGCCGCGGCCGTGCTCGTCAACATAGAGCGTTTCGCTCACGGAGGAGCCGTCAGAATCCTGACCGCTCACCTGTACGGGAATCTTGGAGTCAGTTGAGCAGTCGAGGCCCGCGGCATGCACGCCAATCTGCACTGACATCATCGTGTGGGCATTGGCGGCGACAGCGGCAGCCTGCTCTTGCTGATATCCGTTCCAGGCAGCATAGCCTGCACCGCCGGCGACGAGCGCGACGGCCACGACACCGGCGACCATCAGATTGCGGCGCTTGGGCGACATCTTACGATGACGAACCTCGGCTTCGCGTGCCGAGGGAACGGACGGTAGGGGAATATCGCCCATGGCGATGGTCTCGTCCACGGCAGGAGCGGAGCCCAGGCCGGGAAGCTCGCGGGTCAGCGAATCTTCGGCCGGCAAGCTGTCGAGCAGGACGGTTTCCTCGCCTGTGTCGGATTCGGGCTGGTTGCCGGCCTCGCTATCGGTGTCTTCGTGACCTGCCCCATCTTCGGCAGGCTCAACGTCGTCTGCATCCTGACCATCGGACTGCGCCTCGGCTTCCGACTCATCCTGCACATCAACGCCCGAATCGTCAAACGCAATCTCATCAAGTGAAATCCGGTCTAGGCTCTCCAGGGCTTCGGCACACGCTTCTGCATCTTGGGCCGCATCCTCTTGGCCCATCGTCTCATCATTCATACATCCCCCAAGCTCAATATCGGGACAACACTGTACCCAAAAACGGGACCCCATAGAGCCGCCGCATGATTCGAAATCCGATTTTATATGTGCGCGTGTTTTTGAATAGATGATGATTAGAGACGCAACGACAAAAGCCCCCGGAAAGCGAGTGAAACGCTTTCCGGGGGCTCTGCGAGACATTGGATTGAAAATCTGGCAGGCGGGCCTATGCCCAGGTGCCAACAGCGACCAACATGTTACTCGGCATGTGCGTAATCCACCTTGGCGCGGCGAGCGGTGGCCTTCTCCCAATCGCTGGTGCCCTCAAAGACATCCTGCTTGTAGGGATTGCGGCCGAGCTTCTTGGCGCGGTAGGCGATGTAGATAATCGCGGCGACGTTGGCGACCAGTGCGGCGATCGAGACCGCGGTAGCGGCGCCGGGGTCGAGCGTGGAGTGGGTCACAAAGATGGACTCCTCCTGGAAGTACGGGAACACCTGGGCAAACATGCACCAAATGGCCAGCGTAAAGGCGCGGTTCTGGATCCAACCGCCCTTGTTCCAGATAAAGGCGGCGACGGTGGGCGCCAGCAGCAGCGCAAAGCCGCAGAACCAGGAGTGGGTGGGCAGGCAGTTGTAGGTGTAGCAGAAGTTCCAGATATCGTAGGCGATGATGTAGACCCAGGTCATGTCGGGCCACAGCATGTCGGTCTGATCCTCGGAGGCATAGACGCTCCACCAACCGGTCATGCAGAAGATGTTGATGATACCGGCGATGCCGTTGAACACGTTGTTCCAGCCGGCCAGCTGCGTGGCGCCCTCGGAGGTGACCCAGGTGGACTGGCCCAGGACAAAGAAGTGATAGGCGCTCTCGAAGTCGGACACGACGGCGATCATGATGTTGATGGCGACGATCACAAACGGCCATGCGCGGAACCAATGCACCTTGCCGATCTTGCCCCACTGGTACTTAATGGCAATGAAGCCCCAGCAACCGGCCAGCGCTGCGTATACCTTGGCGTAGTGGAACCAGCTGTTCTGGTACACATGGGTGGGGTTGGTGAGCGCCCACTCGGCGCCCTGCGAGACGCCGATGGCGATGGCGACGCAGTAGATGGTCATGGCCAGTGGAGCCACGCCAAAGATGATTGCCGCGCCCAGCTTGGTGCGGCGGCCGACCTCGTTGAGCACGATCAGGCCAATAAAGACCATGGCCCAGCCGGCCCAGTGGATAAGGGTATCGCTACCCCAAACATCGAACAGCATGCTGCTCTCCTTTCACACGCCCGCGGCCCCTCTTCTGATCGCGGGCAGTTTGGCCAAATGTCGTCAGTTCTGGGGCTTGCGCTCCGGATACTTGGCGGTATAGCCCTCGATGTGGAGTGTCGAGGCGATGATTTCCTTGACCGTCTCGTCGGGCACATCGGGGTGCGTGCGGATATACATCAAAAGGCCCATGATGAGGGTGTAGAACGTTTCGTAGACATGGTCGATGCGCAGCTCGTGGTGGGCGACAAAATCCACCACGGTGGTGTCGCAGATATACTGCGCCACACGCTGGACCACGTTGTGCAAAAAGCCGCCGTAGAGCGCGCCGCTGTTGGAGGTCAGAGTGTGCGGCAGTTCGTGGCCGCTGGCGACCAGGCGCTTAAAGAGCGGGGCGACGGTGTCGAGTGCGCCCTCGATATCGCCGACGGTGCGGTTGGCATTCCACTGCTCGAGCTCGGAGATAAAACCGTCGATTGCCTCGTCCATGACGGCGGTGACGGCGGCGTCCATGTCGGCGAAGTAGTGGTAGAACAGCGAGCGCGTGCAGCCGGCTCGCTTGGTCACGGCCGATACCGATAGGTGGGACACGCCCAGCTCGGAGCTTACGGTGCGCACGGCATCGAGGATCTCGCGACGGCGTTCGTCGCCCGTCAAGCGCTTTGCCGTGCTGTCGGGCGCGGGGACGGCGTCGGCCACAGAGGTGTTCGCTGCGTTACTGCTCATGTGCTTGCCGCCTTTCATCCGTTTGAGCCTGACCGTTCGCCTAACAGTCTTGAATATTGTTGACGGTTCGTCAATACTGTTTTTGACACAATGTCAACAATAACGGGTGAACGGCGTGGGGGCATGTCGAGCCCGTAAAAAGAGGGGCGCTGCGTGCCTGCCAGGCTGCGGCAAGAGAAGGGACGACTATGATTCTCAACGGACCGGGGATTAGCTACACCGAGCCCGATATCGGTGCGGAGTTTGTGCCGCCGCTGCCGGAGCATCCGCGCGAGGCCATCGTCAAACTGTGCGAGCACTGCACTAACCGCCTGCTGCATCGCGACGAGCTGCTGGGCTACGAGTACTGGTCGTTTGCCGAGGCCGCAACTGACGAGCAGGCCGAGGTACTCTGCAAGATGAAGATGCGCCGTCCCTACACGCTGCCCGAGATGGTCAAGCTCACCGGCATGCCCGAGGCCCAGATCGAGAAGATGCTCGACGATATGAGCTACACGGGCCTGCTCGAGTACAACTGGGAAAATCCCGAGCGCGCCAAGCAATGGGTGCTGCCCATGCTGGTGCCGGGTTCCGCCGAGTTCCTCAACATGCGCGTGAGCCAGCTCGAGGAGCACCCGGTCTACGCCAAGTTCTTTGAACAGGCATCCAAGGGCCCGCTGTCCAAGGCCACACCGATGGTGCCGCCCGGAGGCGCCGGTATCGGCATGCACGTCATTCCGGTCGAGAAGGCCATTGACGCCGCGAGCACGTCGGTGCCTATTGAGCATATTGAGCACTGGCTCGACAAATACGAGGGTAAGTATGCCGCTAGCACCTGCAGCTGCCGCGCGAGCCGTCGCGTGATGGGTGAGGGCTGCGCCGACGACCCGGCCGATTGGTGCATCGCCGTGGGCGATATGGCCGACTACGTGGTCGAGACCGATCGTGGCCATTACGTGACCCGCGACGAGGTCTACGACATCCTGCGCCAGGCCGAGGACAACGGCTTTGTGCACCAGATCACCAACATCGACGGCGAGAACAAGATCTTCGCCATCTGCAACTGCAACGTCAACGTGTGCTACGCCCTGCGCACCTCGCAGCTGTTCAACACGCCCAACCTGTCGCGCTCGGCCTATGTCGCCAAGGTCGAGAAGGACAAGTGCGTGGCCTGCGGTCGCTGCGTTGAGGTGTGCCCGGCCGGTGCCGCTAAGCTGGGCCAGAAGCTCTGCAGCAAAAAGGCCGGCGGACAGGTGCCCGAGTATCCGCGCCAGGAGCTGCCCGATGCCACCAAATGGGACCACACCAAGTGGTCGCCCAACTACCGCAATGACAACCGCATCGAGACGCACAAGTCCGGCACCGCGCCCTGCAAGACGGCCTGCCCCGCGCATGTTGCCGTTCAGGGTTATTTGAAGCTCGCGGCGCAGGGTCGCTATGACGAGGCCCTAGCACTCATTAAGCGCGAGAACCCGCTGCCCGCTATCTGCGGCCGTGTGTGCAACCGCCGCTGTGAGGATGCCTGCACCCGCGGCCGTGTGGACGCCGCCGTGGCCATCGACGAGGTCAAGAAGTTTATCGCCCAGCGCGATCTGGACGCCGCGACCCGCTATGTCCCGCCCGTGGTGACGCCGACGCGTGCCGGCGGCTTCGACCAGAAGATCGCCATCATCGGTGCCGGCCCGGCCGGTCTGTCCTGCGCTTTTTATCTGGCCGAGAAGGGCTATAAGCCCGTCGTGTTCGAGAAGAACGAGCGTCCGGGCGGCATGCTCACCTACGGTATTCCCAGCTTTAAGCTGGAGAAGGACGTTATCGAGGCCGAGGTCGAGATCATTCGCCTGATGGGTGCCGAGTTCCGCTATGGCGTGGAGGTCGGTCGCGATGTGACGCTCGATGAGCTGCGCGAGCAGGGTTTTAAGGCCTTTTATGTTGCCATCGGCTGCCAGGGCGGCCGCCTTGCCGGTATTCCGGGCGAGGATGCCGAGGACGTGACCGTGGCCGTCGACTTCCTTCGCGAGGTTAACAGCGGCAAGATCGATTCCCTGTCCGGCCGCACCATTGTGGTGGGCGGCGGCAACGTGGCCATCGACGTTGCCCGCAACGCCTGCCGTCTGGGCTCTGAGCACGTTGAGATGTTCTGCCTGGAGAGCGAGGCCCAGATGCCCGCCAGCGAGGAAGAACGTCGCGAGGCCGTTGAGGACGGCGCTCACATCAGCTGCGGCTGGGGCCCCAAGGAGATTCACCTGGACGAGGCCGGTCGTGTGTGCGGTATCACCTTCAAGCGCTGCACGCGCGTCTTTGACGACGAGGGCCGTTTTGCGCCCGAGTACGACGAGAACGATCTGCGCCGTGTCGATGCCGACCGTGTCGTCATGTCGATTGGCCAGTCCATTGTGTGGGGCGACCTGCTGGCTGGCTCCAAGGTGGAGCTCGGCCGCGGCCAGGGTGCCCTTGCCGATCCCCAGACCTACCAGACCGCCGAGCCAGACATCTTTGTGGGCGGCGACGTCTACACCGGCCCCAGCTTTGCCATCGACGCCATTGCCGCCGGTCACGAGGCCGCCGTGTCCATCCATCGCTTTGTGCAGCCAGGCTCCACGCTCACCATCGGCCGCAACCAGCGCCACTACACCGCGCTCGACCGCGACGATGTCGTGATCGAGAGTTACGACAACGCGAGCCGCGAGGTTGCCCACGTGGACCGCGAGCGCGAGAAGGCTGCGCCGTTTAGCGAGTATGTTGAGACCTTTACCGAGGAGCAGGTGCGCGCCGAGACCGCCCGCTGCCTGGGCTGCGGCGCCTCGATCGTCGACCCCAACAAGTGCATCGGCTGCGGCCTGTGCACCACCAAGTGCGCGTTTGACGCCATCCATCTGGATCGCGACCGCCCCGAGTGCTCCACGATGGTCAAATACGAGCAAAAGCTCCCAAGCCTCGGCAAGTACGCTCTAAAGCGTGCAATCAAGATCAAATTCGGGAAGAAGTAAGAAACGCAACAAGCAGGAGAACGGCGCAGAGAGCGGTTGGACAGCGAGCGAGTCCCAGGCGTGGCGAGGTGCCTTGAAAGAGGAGGGCATAGGGCTTTTGCCCATGCCCGACGATTGAAAGGCAGATCGCCCGTCTGGGGCTCGCGCAGCGTCAAGCCGACCGCCGTTCGGTAGAACGGCGGAAGGAATTAAAAGTGCACGAGCTCGGAATCGTCTATCACATCATTCGTGATGTTGAGAATGTGGCGCGCGCTCATGGCGTGCGTCGCGTTTCGAGCGTGACGTTGCTGCTGGGCGAGGTCTCGGGCGTCGTTCCCGACTTGCTGCTCGACGCTTGGCGCTGGGCAGCAGATAAAAAGCCTATCACCGAGGGCGCGGAGCTTATCGTGGAGTCCGTCGAGGCCGTGACACATTGCGAGGCGTGTGGCTGCGACTACGCGACGGTCGAGCACGGCAAGACCTGTCCCCATTGCGGTAGCGGCGAGACATACCTGCTGCAGGGCCAGGAGGTCATGATCAAACAGATCGAGACCCCCGACGAGGACCCGGCAGACGCTGTCCCCGACGGCCCTTCCGACGTCCCCGACGCCGTCGACGCCGCCAACCCCCTCCACATCGCCTAGGATTCCCTATAAGTTGCGGTGAAATAGTTCCTAAATGGGGGTGCGGACGATTTCTTGGACCGCGCCTAGGCGTATCCAAGCTTCCTGCGGT
>UQLD01000004.1 GCA_900541855.1 uncultured Collinsella sp. | reverse complement strand
AGTTCCGCACGCAAAGAAGGCCACTTAATGTGGCCTTCGTCTTGCGCAGGACTGTTCGAAATTTTGAGGAAGCACCCGCCCTGCCGGGACCCCTCGGTTCCCGTTTACGAGAGCGACGTTCTCAGCAACTCGTTGAAGAGCTTCGGATTGCCCTTGCCACGGCTCGCCTTCATGCACTGGCCTACCAAAAAGCCGATAACCTTTTGGTTGCCGTCACGATACTGCTGCGCCTGATCGGCACAGTTTGCCAGCACCTCGTCCACGATCGGCTGCAGCGCGCCGGTATCACTCACCTGACGCATACCACGCTCGTCGACGATCTTGTTGGGGTCATCGCCAGTCTGGGCCATGGCCTCAAAGACCTCGTGAGCCTGGTTGGAACTGATGGCATCGGTCGCCAGCAGCTTGGCAAGGGCTGCCACCTGAGCCGGCGCAATACCGGACTCGGTCAGCGAGACACCCGCACTCTTAAGATAAGCGATCATCTCGTTCACCAGCAGGTTCGCGACCGTCTGGGCCTCCTTGCCAGCCATACCGGCAGCGGCGGCCTCAAAGAACTCGGCAAACTCGGGGTCGCCGGCGATTTGCTCGGCATCGGCCGCCTTAATGCCAAAGTCGGCCTCAAAGCGGGCGCGCTTGGCATCGGGCAGCTCGGGGATCTCGCCACGGCAGCGGTCGATGAACTCGTCGTCCAGATCGAACGGCGCCAGATCGGGATCGGGGAACAGACGATAGTCGTCGGCCGTCTCCTTCACACGCATGACCACGGTGCGCTTGCGGCTGGGCTCCCAGTGGCGGGTCTCCTGGTAGATGATGCCGCCCTCTTCGAGCACCTCGGCCTGACGGCAGATCTCGTAGGCAAGGCCGTCGTGCAGGCTCTTAAACGAGTTGAGGTTCTTGAGCTCGGTCTTGGTACCCAGTTTGGTCTCGCCGCGGCGGCGCAGCGACACGTTGCCGTCGCAGCGCATGGATCCCTTCTCCATGGAGCAGTCCGAAATGCCCAGCGTCACAAAGATGCGACGGAGCTTCTCCATAAACAGGCGAGCCTCCTCAGGCGTGCGCAGGTCGGGCTCGGTGACGAGTTCAATCAGCGGCGTGCCGCAGCGGTTGTAGTCGACGAGCGACTCGGCAGCGGCGGTAATGCGGCCCTCGGCGCCGCCCACGTGAACCATCTTGGCGGCATCCTCCTCCATGTGGATGCGCAGGATGCGGATGGGCACCGTGTAGGAACCGTCCTCGCGACGCTCGGGCATCTGCAGGTTGGACGCGTCATAGCTGGCCAGATGGCCGGCGCGCTGATTGCCTTCGCGCATGGTCGACGTCATGGACGTGGACAGGCCCTCGGCGTTGGCCGAGGCGCTCGCCAGGCTCTGGGCCTCGGCCTCACCAAACGCGCAGTCGGGGCGCTCGGCGGCACCGCGACCGGTCACATCCAGGTCCAGGTGACCGTACATGGCAAAGGCGACCGAACCCTGCGTGGTCTGGAAGTTCTTGGCCATGTCGGGATAGAAGTAGTGCTTTCGGTAGAACATCGAGTGGCGCTGAATCTCGCAGTTGGTGGCGAGACCGGCCTTGACGATGCTCTCGATGGCGCGCTTGTTGGGCACCGGCAGGGCGCCGGGCAGGCCCAGGCACACCGGGCACACGTTGGCGTTGGGCTCGTCATCGTGGCTGAGCTTGCAGTTGCAAAACATCTTGGTATCGAGTGCGGTGAGCTCGGTATGGATCTCCAGGCCAATCACGGCCTCCCAATCCTGCAGGACCTCGGAAAGCTCCTTCATTACAGCTCGCCTCCCTTCCCGGCAAAATCGGGCGCGACGGAAAGCGCGGGCGCACCCGTGGCGGCATCGGCAAAGCCACGCTCCAGGGCGCGGGCAAACGTGAGCAGCTGACGGTCCTTAAACGCCGGACCCACCAGCTGGGCAGAAACGGGCAGCTGAGTATCCTCGCCCAGGCCCAGCGGCACCGAGATACCACCGTTGCCGCAAATGTTGAGCGAAATGGTGTACAGGTCGGAGAGGTACATCTGCGTGGGGTCGCTGATCTCGCCAAACTTAAAGGCCGTGCGCGGCGAGGCGGGCATGAGGATGGTGTCCACCTTGGCATACGCGGCGTCGTAGTCCCGCGTGATGAGCGTACGGGCCTTTTGCGCAGCGTAGTAGTACTTGTCGTACACGCCCGAGCTCAGCAGGTAGGCGCCGAGCATCTGACGGCGCTTGGCCTCGGCGCCAAAGCCGTGGGCGCGAGAGAGCGAGCTCTGGTCGGACAGGTTGGCGCAGCCCTCCTCCTGATAGCCGTAGCGAATACCGTCGAAGCGGGCCAGGTTGGAGAACGCCTCGGCCGGGCCGATGACGTAGTAGGCGGCGATAGCGGCGTCCAGGTGCGGCAGGTCGACCTCGACCAGCTCGGCGCCCTGGTTCTGCAGCTCCTGGGCGGCGCGCTGAACAGCGGCCTTGACCTCGGGCGTCAGGCCCTCGGCCTCCATAAACGCGGGGATGATGCCCACGCGCTTACCCTCGATGCTGTCGTTGAGATGCTCGGTAAAGTCGACGGCGCAATCCTGGCTGGTGCAGTCGTATGGATCGTGGCCCGCGCCGGTAAGCGCGTTCATGGCCAGCGCGACATCCTCGACCGTGCGGCCAAAGGGGCCCACCTGGTCGAGCGACGAGCCAAAGGCGACCACGCCGTAACGGCTCACGGCGCCATACGTGGGCTTAAAGCCCACCACGCCGCACAGCGACGCCGGCTGGCGAATGGAGCCGCCGGTATCCGAGCCCAGCGAGAGCGCGACCTCGCCCGCAGCGACGGCGGCAGCGGAGCCGCCCGAAGAGCCGCCGGGCACGCGCTCGGTATCCCAGGGGTTGTTGGTGCGATGGAACGCCGAGCTCTCGGTGGAGCTGCCAAAGGCAAACTCGTCCATGTTGGCCTTGCCCATGGGCAGGCAGCCGGCATCGAGCATGCGCTGGACACAGGTGGCGGTGTAGACGCTCTGGTAGTCCTCGAGCATGCGCGAAGCGCAGGTGGTGCGCGTGCCCACGAGGTTCATGTTGTCCTTAATGGCCAGCGGCACGCCCGCAAGCGGGGGCAGCGGCTTGCCTGCGGCACGGTCGGCATCCACGCGCGCGGCGGCCTCGAGTGCAAGCTCGGGCGCCACCTGCAGGAATGCCTGGACCCCGCCCTCGCGCGCCTCGATGGCGGCAAGGGATGCCTGGGCCACCTCGGTAGCGGTAAAGTCGCCGGCGGCAACGCCCGCGGCGATCTGGGCGGCGGTAAGGGAATCGAAGCTTAGCGCCATTACTCGCTCTCCCCCTCTCCCAAAATGGACGGCACGCGGAAGTAGCGGTCGCGCGCGCTGCCGGCGTTTTCGAGCGCAACGTCGAGCGGCAGGTCGCGCTCGGGCTCGCGCAGGTCATCACCCATCACGTTGGACAGGCTTCCGATGGGATGGAACGTGGGCTCCACGTCGGGCAAGTCATATTGCAAGACGGGCTCGAGCATCTGGACGGCGTCGTTCATGTAGGACGTCATCTGGGCGAGCTCGTCATCGGTCAGTGCGATCTTTGCGTACTCGGCGATGCCGCGCACGTCTTTCTCGCTGAGTGCCATAGGCGCTCCCTTCCGCATAACAGATAAACCGCTCTAGTATACAAGGCAACGCCGCTTGGAGCAGGCGCTTTACCCAAATGCAGCGAAAACGTAACGAGGGCGGCGGGCTGGCAGGCGGCGGGCTGGCGGTTCTGCAACAAAACCGCACCGTCCATAGCGAAAACCGTCCCGCCCACAACGAAGACCGGCCCGCCCGCAACGAAGACCGGCCCGCCCGCAACGAAAACCATCACAACATTCGACGCTTTTCGTCAAAATCGAGATTTTCATCGAATGTTGTGATGGTTTGGAAGCCCCCGACCACCACAAAGATGCCTGTCCCCATTGTGGTGGTTCTGGACGATGTCTTATGCCGAGGCCTTGGCCTTGCGGCGCTTACGGACCGCGTGGATCACGATGTCCAGCAGCAACAGCACAATGGCCACGACCACGATAAGCACGGCAAACTCGCGCTTGCCCCAGTGGCGGCCGGCCAGCGACTTTTGCTTGTCGACGTCCTTCTTGCTGTACTTGGTGCGTACGCAATGCACCAGCAGGCGATGGTCGTTCACGCCGTAGGGCGTGCAGGTGACGAGCGTCACCTTGTCGGCGCCGGGCTCGATGGTCAGCGACTCCATCTCCTCGGGCAGCACCACCTCGGAGTCCACCATCTTGTAGGCGAGCGTCTTGTTCATGGTGTGCAGCAGCACCAGGTCGCCGGGCTCCAGCGAGTGGATGTCGTCGAACATGCTCAGGTTGCGCATGCCCGAGTGCGCGGTGAGCACGCAATGCGTCGAGGTGCCGCCCACCGGCAGGCTCGTGCCCTCCAGGTGGCCGACGCCCGCCATAAGGACTTCCTCGCTCGTGCCGTGGTAGATGGGCATGCTCACGTCGATGGAGGGGATCTCGACCCAGCTCATCATGGGGTCGCGGTCAAAGATGAGCTGCTGAGCATAGGGCTCAATCTGGTCGGCGGGAAGCTCGGTGGCCTCGCCCGCCAGCTGCTCGTTAAAGGAGCGCGCCTGGAGCAGAATGCGCTCGCGCTCTTCGGCAGACAGCGCGTCCACGGTGCTGGACACCGTGCTGATCTGGTTGAACACGCCCGAGGCCTCGAGCCGGTCCAAGATCCACGGCCAGGTCATAAGGCCCACGCCAATAAGGATGATGACGATGGTGATGAGCCGGTCGGCCCAGCGCGGCAGCCGCTTGCGGCGGCGCTTGGGTTTGGGCTGAGGGCTTGAGCCGCCGTTGTCCGCGGCGTTATTGCTCTTCATATGTTTGGCGCCCTGCACCATCGCCAGTCACTCCTCTACAACTCAAGTTGTCTAAACAAATAATAGCCGATTAGCGAGCCCCGCGCCGGATAACGCAGCCAGATTGCACCGTCCGGGCCACGTAACCCCACTCAACCAATCAAGCCATATGTTGCTTTCATCGTCTCGAGCAACTGCACCATCGTTGCGCCCGCAACCCCAATCTGTTTCAGATTGACGTCGCCCACCTCGCAATCTTTAACAAACGCAAGCATATCGTCCTTCAGTTCTCCGCGCAGGTCGACGCCTTCCGACTCGCCAAGCAGCTGAGCAAGCCTCAGCGCATCGCGTTTATGCTTTTTTACCTTCCTCGAATCAACGTTCTCCCCCGCTTCCCTTCTAGCTTTTAGGTCGAGATACGCCTTCGCTTTGAACGGGACAATGTATTCCGTGCCCAAGACCGAAACGCCGCCTACGGTCCGAATTCCCTGAAGGAACAAGCTGTAGTAAGCATCGTCCAACAAAATTGCCGAAAGACTGCTTATGTTTTCATCAACGTGAATTGGCGCCACATCAATCCCCTCACGACCCTTTAGAAAGTCGGGGCACTTCGCGAAGAGTTCGATCATATGGGGGTAGCCCGGCCTCTTAGGCTCTGTAAACCGATAAAAACATGAGCCTTTGCCTTCGCCCCAGCCGCAGCGGTAGCCGCCATCACGCACCAAAGTCCATATAGCTTCTGCCGTCTGAGGCAACCGGTCGTCGGCGACAATTACAACATCAAAATCGTGAGTCATCCTAAACGGAAGTCCCGCCTCCGCGAGCAAAATGTCGCATGCCGTGCCGCCGATAAGGGCATACGATCCTGCAGCTTCTTGCATATGCTGCTGAAATTCTTGGAGGCCTTCTACAGCGCTTCTTGCCATGGATAGTCCTTTCCAAACATGTGATCGACTTCGAACTGAATTCGCTCATCGTCGATTGCCGCCAAAGATAGCGCAAGCGAAATGTCGTCGACGCGGGAGGAGTCGGCAAACACGGGCGCATAGCGCCACACTTGGATCATCGCCGTTTCGTTATCCGGCAACTCCCCGTCTGCGACTTCGAGGTCGCTCAGTTGACGCCATGCACTTCTTAAGACGGCCTTTTGTTCCATGCCCGGCGCAGCGAGCATCGAACGCGCAGCGAGCGCCGTCTCCCCGGCGTCAACAAGATAGTCGACCTGCGGCGTCTTCCTTGCAAAAAAGACCTTCGAGACAGGCGAGGAGAGCTCTGCCATGTGCTCACTGAGCAAAAGATCAACGGCAACAGGGAACACGACGACACGTCGCTCGCGACGCTCGCGCCTCGCGAGTCCCCTGTCAACAAGCTCGGTTATGGCCTCACTCGCACGGCTTGCCGAAATCCCAAGCGCACGACAAAGGTCATAGGGACGATATGGCTCCTGGGCTGCTCCCCAGATTGCGGCAGCCTGTGCGTTGGGTGACATCTTGGTCGCATGATTGCGAAACCAGGCACCGCCCCTCTCCGTGCAGGCCGTGCCCATAAATGGAAGAAAAGCCTGTCTACCAGGGCAGACAAAGGGAATCCCTTGTGCGACCAATGCTTTGCGCTGACGTGCATCGGCATCAGGAAACGAAACGACAACAGGAGTCTCCGCGCGCAAGGCTAGCTGGCTATAGACTCTCTTAGCCTCGGGAAGCCCGACGCCAGTAGGCAAACTTGCAAGCAAAAACGAAAAACCGTTTGCGTCAACAGCGCGGACCTCAATCGCCCGCAGATGCAATGGCAAGCGTGCGGATCCAGGCCAAGTTTTGGTCTTGGCGGAGAGGCCTAGTGCTTCTTGTAAGTAGATTAGCGCTTCGTTCATTTCCATCGTTTTCGTTTGATTCCATTTTTAATTGGAATTATACATAATTTTCGGAATTAACGAGATTCCGTTCGTGCCTAAGTCCGCATTTGCGTTTTTAAAATATCCCGAACCGGCGGGGCGATTCGGGATACAATATCAATAGAAAACGACGCACCCCGCGTAAATGTTTGGGAGCGCGGGCGGCCTAGTTTTCAGCTTTTGTTAAATGCCCGGGATCCGACCCCCGGGCATTCTTATTTGCGCTTTCGGCGCAAATGCCGTCCACCGTCCGCACCGCGTGTGCGCCTACGGACCTTAAACCGAACTTCATACGAGTCAAGAAACACGATGACGAACGAGCCCACCGCCGCGAGGGCGGCGAGCGCGTTAAGGAATTTCAGCATATGGTGACCTCCGATCGAGTCGTCGGCCGCCCGCGCACGGGATGCGTCGCAAGGGTATTTTACTGCGAGCACTCACACTTACAGCTGGTAAACGCGATTTTGACAAACATTTGTTCGATAGTTACAAACACGATTCCTCATCCGGCGGAGCCTGGCCGCATTGTTCGGATTTGCCCGACGTGTTTGCGTTTTCAAAATGTCCCGAATCGGCGGGACGAATCGGGATACAATAGCTACAGGAAACGACGCATCCCGCGTAAGTGTTCGAAAGCGCGGGCGGCCTAGTTTTCTGGTTTTGTTAAATGCCCGGACTCCGAACCCCGGGCATTCTTATTTGCGCTTTTTGCGGCGCAAATGCCTTCTGCCGTCCGCACCGCGCGTGCGCCTACGGACCTTAATCCGAACCTCATACGAGTCAAGAAACGCGATGACGAACGTACCCGCATCGGACGGTGGAGGCTGGCTGCGTTGTCCCAAAAAACAGGGCAGACTCCAGTGCGGAGTCTGCCCTGAAAAAAGAATGGCAAAGCAAGAACGTGGATGGACGAGAAAAGTGTCCGCAAGTCTCATGGCCATCACATCCCACCTGCCAAAGGGATGGGTGAGTGAGCGTTACTCCTGCTCGGACTCCTCAGCCTGCTTACGGCTGCGGATGAGGTGCGCCACGCCGATGCACAGCACCGCGCCACCAGCGATCCAAGTGAAGGTTACGCCGTTGAGACCGGTGAGGGGAAGGCCAGAGCCCTTCTTGTTCCGAATGGTGACGGGGATGGTCGCGTCGTTTGCTTTCTTGGGGGTAACCATAACGGTATCGCTGGACGTCACATCGAGATTCGTCAGATTGCCGTTCTCGTCGTATGTCGGATTCACCGTAATGGTAAACGGAGCAAGGGTGTTGTAACCAGCAGGAGTATTGCATTCGGTAATCTCATACGTTCCCTTAACAAGACCAGGGATATAAATCTTGCCAGTTTCCTTGTCGGTCTTGAATTTTCCGGCATCTTCCTCTTTGTCGGTAAGGCCGCCAGTTTGGGTCAGCCACTTTTTAGTCTGAAGCTGAGAATTTCCCTCTTTGGTCATTTCAACTTGGAAGGTAGCTTCAAGTTTTTGGCCCTCGTTATCCTTTTCGACCTTGGTCACATCCAGGCGGAAGACATGATCAGTAACTCGCTCCGACGTGGAGGTGCCAGTACCCTCAACCATGGGGTTATTCGAATAGACGAGTTTGACATCATTGGTGTTGCCGGTGACCGTGTATTCGGCATCGCTGGTAAGCGTTGCCTTATAGGTCACAACCACCTTGGAATCAGCATCAACTTTAATTCTATTACCGGTTTTATCCTTCACGGTCTTAAGGTCGGTAAAGGCAATGGTGAGATTTTCCTTCTTAGTAGTGCTGTCTCGCTGTAAAACTACCTTATATCCATCATTGTCACCTTGCGCGATCTCGGTCTTGCTGCCTTGGTTGTCAATATAAACGTGAAGATCCTTCGGCGTGTTTCCAGATCCCTCAGCAGCCTCCAGTCCCTTGCTCAATGTGTCATGAAATTCATACTGATACTTGTTGAACGTGGCGATATTATCAGCAACGAAGCCAGTCAGTTTATATTCAACCTCCTGCCCAATATACGAGTCACTCACGTTTCCCCATTTCGTGCCCTCAAGAACTTCCTTTTTGACGGTAGGAACGCTGGTCTTCTCGGTGACTGTTACGGGCTTACCACCCACGATAGCGAAGATCGGGGAGGTGCCAGTGTTCGGCTTATTCGTATCCGTAAGGCCGTCAGACACGAACAGGTAATAACCATCGCCATAAGCATTCGGGCGCGTCCAAGGATCATCCACCTTAAAAGAATTTCCCGCAGGAGTCTCGTCTGTAATCGCAGCCGCAATTGCATACAGCACGTCACCGGGAGCAACGCGCGTACCCTCGCTGCTGGTTTCCGAGCTGGCAGAAGTACCCGTCACATTTTTAGCAAGCCACTCGGCAACAACCGGGGCAGTGGCACTGTCCGCAAGCGCCGCAGCGCCGTCTGCATCCACGATTTCCTTGTACTTGGCAGATCCTTTAATAGCAGCGATTACCTTGAGCCCGATAGTCGTGCTTGGCCATTCAATATCGGAAGCAACTTTTCCTTTGCTCTCATCATCAGCGACTTTTGCCTTGAAGATCTGGTAGGCCTTGAACGTATTGTCCTTGTTGGCGTCGTTGACCTTTTTGATCGTGATGCTGTTGTCCGAAGTCGTCGCGCCCTCAGCAAACGCCATACTCACCGGAGCCATAACGCCGCCGAGGCTCAACGCTGCTGTGAGGCCGGCGGTTACTGCCAGGCGTGCGATGTTCTTGCTCATGCTCATCTTCTTTTCCTCTGCTTTCTGCTCGAATTCCATTTGATCTAAATCTGTCTGTCTGTGTCTTAGCATCTACTTCGCTACGTCTCGCCCCGCTCTCTGTGGGGCTGCCAGCTACTCTTTATGGCTGCCACCTCCCCGCTTGACCAGGAGCGCGACCACGATGAGCGCGGCTCCGGCGACCGCTGCGGCGGCCGCGGCGTACATTGCCATATCGCCAGTCGAGGGCATAAAGCCTCCGGTGGTAATGCTAGGGGGTGTGCCGGTGGGCGTGTTGATGAGCGACGCCTCCAGGCTGCCCGTCGACCCGTCCGCGCTGTCGGCGCGCAGGGGCGACTCGGCCGTGATGGTGAGCTTGGGCTTGGCGGCGGCCACCTGGTCGACGTCCAGGCCCTCGGCCTTGACCGTCACGGAGCGCGTGCCCTCGAAGGCGGTGTAGCCCTTGGGCGCCTTGAGCTCGCGGACCTCCAGCTTGCCCGAGTCCACGCCCGAGACGGTCACGCGGCCGTCCTCGCCCGTGGTGACGGTGGCCTTGCCCTCCGCATCCCACGTGCCGTCGGCCGCCAGCGTGCGGCCGCGGTCGTCGGTGACGCTCAGGACCGCCCCGGCAAGCGGCTTGTCGCCGTCGCTGCCGCGCTTGGTGAGCGCGAGATCCCAGGTGTAGGCGCACGCGTCGTCGCTCGGCGTGCGGGTGAAGCCGGCATCGCCGGACTGGTCGGCAAAGGGAGAGCGCGGGTAGCGCAGGTAGACCTCGTTGGGGTTGCCCTTCGCGATGCCGTGGTTGCATGCGCTGTTGAGCGGTGCGTTGTACACGGCGACCACGCGGGCGCCCGCGGTAAAGGCGTCGGCCCCGCCGAGCGCGGCGATGAGGTCACCGGTGCGTACGGTGAAGGTCTTGCTGTCGGCCGCCACCTTGGTGGCGCACTGGGCCGTGATGTCGGTCCAGCCCTTCGCGGGATCGGTGCCGGCGCGGCCGTCCTTGCCGGCCTGGACCGCGTCGAAGCCGCCGTCCGCGCCCGCCGTCACGTACACGCGCATGCTTGCGGCGACCTTGGAGGGGTCGAGCCCCGCGCCCATGGTATCGACGAACTGCACCGTATAGGTGTCGTAGGCCGTGAGCCCGGCCGGGACCGTGGCCGAGAGGCGCCAGTACAGGTCGTCGGCGACCGTGGCGTCGGCGGCCTTCTGCCATGCGGCGGCGCTGTCCTCCAGCACATGCTTGGACACCTTGGGGGTCGCCGCCTTGGGCTTAACGGTGACGGCGCTGCCGCCCACCAGCGCCATGATCGGCGCGGTGCCGGCCTCGTTCTGGGAAATGGCTTCGTCGTTGGCGACGATGAGCCAGTAGCCGCAGGGCAGCTCGGCCGCCGTGCCCGCGTTGAGGGCCACAGACACGGCATCAGAGCTCTGAAGGGAACGAGCGAGCTGTGCGCTCAGCGCGCTCGTAAGGTGGGAATCGGTGTTGAGCCACTCGGCAGCTTCCTGCGCGGTGGTCTGGGATTTGGGCATGCCGGCGCTGTGCAGCACAGGCAGCGCGGCGTCGCGCACGGCGTCACTTGCCCAGGCGAGGTCGGTGGCAATCTTGGCGTCGCTGTCGCCGTCGACGACGTTGGCGCTAAAGATCTGGTAGGCGTCGTAGCTGCTCGCCACGGTGCCGCTCACCGTGATGGAACCGGTCGAGGTCGGCGCGGCCTGCGCGGAAGCGGGGAACACAACCGCGCAGGTGCCGATCAGGAGGGCAAGCAGCGCAAACAAGATCGGGAAGGAGCAAACTTTCTTATTCACGACGCTTACCTCCCTTCGCATTCGCCTTGCGACGAATGTGCATCCAGACCGCAGCAGCGCAAAGCACCGCCGCGCCGGCAAGGTACGTCAGAGTGACGCCCGACATACCAGAAAGGGGCAAAGAGGTGGAGTAGGTGTTGGTGAAGGTGGAGGCGGGAATGGCGTCGGGCGCGGCGGCGGAGGGTTCAACCACGACGCCCTGCCCGTTCTCGCCAAGGGTGTTGCCCATGTCGTCCTTCATCTGCGTAACGGTGGTAGAGGTGGTAAGACCGGTGTACTTGCCAGTGGTCTCATTCATGACGGCCTTCACCGTGACGGCAACCTGGTACTCGGCCTTGGAGTAGCGGAGCTTATCGATGGCACCGGTGGTAGGCGCGACCTCCTTCACCGTGTAGGTGTAGGTCCTGGCGTAGTCACGCGCCGTACCGGGGGTATCGGACAGGTGCGACTTGTTGAACGTCATGGCGCCAAAGGTCGCCGTGATGTTGTTGGGCTTGGCGGCGTCGGTCTCCCCTGCTGCGGGTGCAATGGAGAGGTCTGCCGGGTTAGGAATGGGCACGTTGGTTGCGTAATCCCCCGCAGCCTCGATGTTGAAGTCGAACGCAACGTATTTCCCGCTGGAATCCTTCGGCCAGTCCGTATTACGGACGGACTTAGTCACCGGGATTTCCACGGACGTGGTGGTGAGAGAATCGGAGATGTACGTAGTGCCCTCAACAATGCTCGGTTTCTTTCCCTCGGTCCACGCAATGGAACCGTCCGCCTTGGACACCGTGAACTCGTAGGTTGTCTGGTTCAGCTCGTAGCCAAACGGCGCCTGGGTCTCCGTGAGCGTGTACGTGCCCGGCAGCAGACCCTCGAGCTTGAACTTGCCATCGGCGGGATCAGAATCTGCCCACTTGTTGCTGACAGCTTCCGCATTCGTATCGTTATCAATCACAGTCAGGGATGCAGCGTCCGGAATTTCGGCACCATCGGCATCCTTTACCTTGGTAAGCGCCCACTCGGAACCAGCCAAAGGAGTGTGTCCCGTGTCGCTCTCCTCAACCTTGGTCCAAGACACCGTACCGGTGATCTTGGTGTTGGAGATGGCGCCCGTGGTGTTGGAATCATCGAATGAAACGAGCTTATTTCCGTTCACCGTGTCCACATGACCCTGAACATAGTTCACCTGCTCGCCGGTGTTGTTCATGGTTGCGTAGTAGATGGTGTCCGACTTCTGATAACCAGCCGGCGCCTTGACCTCGCGAATGTAGTACGTGAAGTAGTCTTTATCGTTGGGATCGCCAATTTTGGCCTTCTGATTCAAATAGTTGAACTGAAGCTCGCCATCATCCGAAGAGTAATCATTGGCACCGCCATCCGTTACCGTAACGATGGGATACGTTTCATTCTTGGCATCATCGACAGTGCCGTATATCGTCCACGAGGAACCAGAAAGCGGCGTCATGCCGTCCGCAGCGTCGACCTTGCTCCACGCAATGGCAGAGCCGTCCGGTGTATACGACCCGGACCACGGAAAATTGTGACGCTCCTGATCCATATCGATGACGGAAGCCGATTTACCCTCGAGATTATTTCCGAAGTCGTACGCGGCGTTAGGGTTGTTCATCATGAAGTCTTCGCCCACGTACACACGACCGTTGGTGGTCACATGGTCGTCGAAGCTTCCGTTGGGAACGAGAATCGATCCGAGCATAGCAGCGGCGGGGTCATCGTCGGTCCACTTGCCGTCCTTGCCGTCCCAGTCCTCTCGACCCTCACCTGCAATGCCGCCGCGAATGGTAAGGCTGGTGGTATCCACGAAGTTCCACATGATGGACTGGGAGGCCAGCGAGTATTTCACGCCAAGGTCTTGACCGGCGTACTGTTTCTCGTAACCACGAGATATTTCATCATTGCCCCACCAGAAGCGCCAGCCGTTGTGGAACTCGACAGGATCAGTACCTGTAACGTTCACGACAATGGATGCGCCTTCGGGGACATTGGTGAACTTAAAGTCGACGCCGCGGTAGTAGACGCCATCCTTCAAGTTGGAGAGCTCGGAACCGGCGATGGTGAAGACCTGTTGCTTAGAAGTTCCATCGCCGGTAAAGGTGATGAGTCGCTCGGTGTTGCGAATCGTATTGTTCGGGATTCCGGTATCAAGCGCACCGGAAACAGACTTCTCACTACCATCGAAAGTGAGTGTATAGCTTGTTCCCTTGTTATCGTACTTGTTGATTGCGTAGCTGTTGTCGCTAATTGCGGAACCATCCGTAACTGTGCCGGTATTTGCAAACGAGGCGAGCTGTTTCGATAGCTTCGAGAGGTATCCATCTGCACCGTTGTAGCTCGAATAATCGTTACCGTTAACATTAGTCAAATCAACATTTTGATTGAACAGGTCGCTCTTCAGAGCATCCGAGCCCTCGAACCAATTACCTTGCTTTTTCACGACAGACTGGCGCCCGTTGTTAGCATTCGAATCCCAATAGGAATAGGTAATGGGACCGGCGATCTGCGCGGTATAGTCATAGCCAGGGTGGGAGTCAGTCTTTATCGCCTTGCCGACCCAAGCACCCTTGGTCCAAGCACCAACCGTCGCAGTATCTGAGGTCGTTCCCTGACCGGTATTCATGTTCTCAATCAAGCTGTTTATGCCGGCGACCGCAAGCACCGTGCTTCCCTCCCTGGGACGAAACTGCGATCCAAAACCAACGGTGCCGAAACGGAAGCCCTGGCCGCCCCAACTCTCCTTGATAGGATTCATGGCCAGTTTGCCGTGGACCACGGTAAGGCCCTCCGCCTCAGCGGCATATGAGCCGGTGGGGGCGTTATTCGCATCAAGAGTGCTAGTTTTGTTCGGCTTACCACCGATGTACATGTCGCGGCCGACGTAGGTGGCCACGCCGGGATCGGGGGTGGAGATATCGATATTCGTACCGATACCGATAGACGTGGGCTTGTAGATGCCCTTGTTCACAGTAGTAGCCGCGTTCGCAGAGGTGGCGGCGCTATTCTGGTTTTCGGCATCCTCGCTGGTGTTATCTACAGCAGCGGACTCACTTGAGGAACCCCCCCCCATCACAGTTTCCTCGGTAGGAGCTGCCTGGTCATCGTTGGCAATGGCCTGCGAGATCGGGGGCATGACGAGCGACAGTACCAGGCTCAAAACGGAGGCTCCGCACAAAACGCCTGCCAGTACACGGCGCGTCGCTTTATTACTCTGTTTAGATTTGTCTGAATTTGCTTTCATCGATGTCTCCTCCCCAAGAGACCGCGATCTTGCTCTTTCACTATCAAACGTATCTGCGCAACCTGAAATTGCGCACGCTTAGTAATGACTATTCTAACGATTGTTTGAACATCTGGGCAAATAAACCGATAGTTTTGTAGCGAATTGTCAATTCTCTTGACATTTGCTCAGATTTACCTTCGTTTATTCGCTATCTATTTTTTGTTTCTACTGGTAATTTAGTTGCCCATCATTTTTTAATGGCATTAGATTTATTTGCACAACATTTTGCTCAAGAGTAAACATCCTGTAAACAGTCGAAAATTGACCATGAGCTGTAGGTCATTTACCGGGAGAAATACCCTACCAAACTGATGAGAATATCTTTAACTCATCGGTAGTCAGAAGCGTAATGTTCAGACAACCATATTGGTATTTGCGCGCAGATTGCAGGCATCAACTCGCCCAAATCGCCTGAGGCCACCGCAAAGGCGCCTATCCCCATTGTGGCGGTTCTCCCCCGGCGCTACAGCAGATGCTCCTCGATAAAGATCGCGATGCCGTCTTTGTCGTTGCTCGCGGTTACAAAATCAGCTGCGGCGCGGGTGGCGTCGCTGCCGTTTGCCATGGCCACGCCCACGCCGGCGTCGGCCACCATGCAGGTGTCGTTATCGGCATCGCCAAACACGCAAATGTTCTCGAGCTCCATGTCGTTGAGCTCCGCCACGCGCACAAGGCCGCGCGTCTTGGACACGCGCGGATCCATGAACTCGTAGAGTCGCTGCGTGGTCTGTAGAGCAGCCGCCTTAACGGTGTCGTCGGCGAACGTCGACGCCCGTTCGATGACCTGCGGCATCACCTCGGGCGCCATGGTAAACATCACCTTGGGCTGCGCCTCGCGCAAAAACTCGGCAAAATCGACCACCTGGTAGGGCACGCCGTCGACGCGCGACAGGTGCTCGACGCACGCGTTGCTCTCGGGCACGTAGAACACGCCGTCTCGGGGGCAGACGGGCGTTGCTGGAAGGTCCGCCATGTGCTTGCAAATGCGCGCGATGGTCTCGCCCGGCAGCGGATAACTCAGCTCGTTGATGTCATGCGCGCGGTCGATGACCTCGGCGCCACCGCAGCCCACCATCACGTCTACCAGGCCTTCGATGCCCCAGAGCTCGTACATGGCCTCGGTCGCGCGGGCGTCGCGCCCGGTGCACAGGCCAAAGAGTACGCCGCGCTCGCGCAGGGCACGAATCGCCGCCACGGTGCGCGGGGACACCGTGTGCTGGCTCGTGAGCAGCGTGCCGTCGATATCGCAGAGTACGGCTTTAATGTGGCTGAAGGTGGCGTCCATGGGGGGCCTTTCTGGGTTGTGCGGCGGTGTGGGGTGTATTCGTGAACGGCGTACATGGTATACCAAGGCGCAGGCGCGGCCCGTCAAAGCAAAAACCACCACAAAGGTGCCTGGGCCCCCTTGTGGTGACCGGACCCGAAGGGTGGCCTGTCCCGCAGCGCAAACCATCACAACATTCGACGTTTTTCGGCAAAATCGCGATTTTCATCGAATGTTGTGATGGTTTTTACTGCAAAGCAAAATCCACCACAAAGGTACCTGTCCCCTTTGTGGTGGAAGTGACGTTTGCCCAGATAAAACCTGCCAAAACAAACCTGTCCCTATTTGGCATGTTATGGCAACGCAGCGAGCCGGTTCCAAGTGCCCCAGGTCGCCCCGAAAGAGGAGCGACGCGTACTTTGGTACGCGAGCGACGGCTTGAGGGGCGAGATGGGGTGCTTGGGGCCGGCGCAGCGTCAAGCCTGAAGGTGGTCTTGGATAAGATCGCAGATGGCTCGGGCGTCGTTGATGTTGATGGCTCGGGTCGCAAAGCCGGCGTCGAAGGCCTGACGCGCCAGGGCTTCGTTGCAGGCAAGGGCCAGCGTGTGACCGTCGACCAGGTCGAGCGAGCTCTTGCCGCGCAGACGGTCGACACCGGAGCGCGCGACCACGATGTTGTCGAAGCCCTCGGTCTTGTAGCCCTCGATGATCACCACGTCGACATCGTTGTAGCGCGACAGCAGCTCGCGCGCGGGCATCTCGTCCTCCTCGCGCGTGTCGGCGTATTCCGCCCAGCGCGTGGCGCAGATGAGTCCCACGTGCTTGGATCCGGCTTGGTGATGGCGCCACGTATCCTTAGCAGGCACATCGATATCAAAGCCGTGGTGCCCATGATGCTTGAGCGAACCCACGCGCAGACCGCGGCGGGTGAGCTCGGCGATAACCTTCTCGACGAGCGTGGTCTTGCCCGAGTTTTGGTAGCCGATAAACGCAATCGCGGGGACGGCCGGTGTCGGAGCTGCGGGCGCGACGGCGACGGGTGCGCTCGCGGGCGCGGCGCCGTCAGCGGCCACGGACTCAACAGCAGCGGCCTGACGCTCTGCGCGGTCCCATACGCCCGAGCGGCCGCCCTCCTTGTGCAGCAGGCGCACGTCGACGATCTCCATGCCGCGATCGACCGCCTTGCACATGTCGTAAATGGTCAGACACGCAGCACTCGCGCCGGTCAGGGCCTCCATCTCAATACCCGTCTTGCCAGTCACGCCGGCCGTAACCAGTACGTGAAAGCCAACCTGCCCGTCCGCGCGCGCCGGCGCCCAGCCCTCGGGCACGTCCTCGGCCGGCGTCCCCGCCGGAGCGATGGGCGCAATGTCGCACTTGCTCTTGGTAATGAGCAGCGGATGGCACATGGGGATGATGTCGCTCGTGCGCTTGATGGCCATGATGCCCGCCACGCGCGCGCAGGCGAGCACATCGCCCTTTTTGGCGCGGTCCTGCAGCACCATGGCCTGTGTCTCGGGATGCATGAGGATAGTGCCCTCGGCGATGGCGATGCGATGGGTCTCGGCCTTGTCGGACACGTCGACCATGCGTACCTCGCCTTTGGCGTCCACATGCGTCAGCTCGTCGCGACGGGCGTCGCGGGCGGGCTCGGTGGCAGCACTGGCAGTCGGCTGTGCGGACGCGTCGGCGTTACCAGCATTCGCCGCAGCCGTGCCTTTGTGGGCAGACATCGCGGCCCTGCGAGCGGCCTTGGTGGCATCGGCGTACCTGCTCTTGGCCATATGATCATCCTCCGATTTGGGACATAAATCGTTGCGTGCCCTCAATTATCGCGTGTTCCTGCGGTTTGTGGGCCACGGCATCGCGCCAAATCGAAAGTACCTGCATATCATCACCACGGCGCAGGGCGTCGCGCACCGAATACTCGGCATCACTGAACAGGCACGGACGCACGTTGCCATCGGCCGTCAGGCGCAGACGGTTGCAATTCGCACAAAAATGGTTGGACATGGCGCTAATGAAACCGACCGTTCCCGTCGCGCCAGGAAAGTGCCAATAGCGCGCAGGGCCCGCGCCGGCAGGAGCGTCGTTGATGTCGAGCGGCTCGAGCTCGCCCAGCCCCGCCGCGGCTGCCCCGGCATTGATGCGCGCCCGCAGCTCGTCACTCGGCACGGTGTCGCTCGCGTCCCACAGCTCGGGATTGAGCGCGGGCGCGTGAGGGTCTACGGCACAATGCGAGCTCGTGTGCTCGTCGCCGATGGGCATGTATTCGATAAAGCGCAGGTGGATGGGGCGGTCGACGGTCAGCCGTGCGAGGGCCGCCACATCCTGGTTGAGCCGGCGCACAACAACGCAGTTGACCTTAACGGGCTCAAAGCCCCAAGCCAGCGCCGCGTCGATGCCAGCCATGGTCTGTTCGAGTCGACCCAGGCGCGTGATTTTTCCAAACAGCGTAGGGTCGAGCGTGTCGAGCGAGATGTTGACGCGGTTAAGTCCGGCATCTTTGAGCTGCGGCGCCAGCTTGGGCAGCAAGGCGCCGTTGGTGGTGAGCGAGATGTCCTCGATCTGCGGAATCGCGCGGATGTCACGAATGAGCGGGATGATACGGCGGCTGACCAGCGGCTCGCCACCCGTCAAGCGCACCCGGCGAATGCCCTCCCCCGCCACCAAGCGCACAAAGCGGGCGATTTCCTCGGCACTGAGCAGCTCGTCGTGTGCACGGGGCACCACGCCATCGGCCGGCATGCAATAGATGCAGCGGAAATTGCACTTGTCGGTAACGGCAATGCGCAGGTAGTTGATGTCGCGGCCAAAGCCGTCATGTTGCACGTGCCCGTCCACGCAGCCCTCCCCTCACGCGGCGTTTTATTCTTCGGAAAACATAATACCCCACGAGAGAATCACGCCGACACCCGTACGACAGGACAGGTCGCTTCGAGCAAGACCGGCTTCCCAAGCCCATCCTCAGCATACAAACCATCACAACATTCGATGCTTTTCCCGTTTTTGGCGATAAACGTCGAATGTTGTGATGGCTTGCCTGCCCACGGCACCCCGTAGAAGGACCAAAACGCCCCTAAAGGCCGCCGTCCCAGTGTCGAATCACGAATTCTCGCAGGTCGTTTTGACGTTTCTGGAACGCTTCGCTTCGGTCGCACTTAAGGCCCATAGCGAGCGCGATGGCGTTCATCGCCCGGTGCAATTGCAGCTGGTGGGCAAACTGAGTCCCGGTGAGGACGATCATCCTAAAGCCCAGCGCGCTCAGCACGGTCATACGCTCCGCATCCGACGCGCTGCGCTGTTTATCAAGATGGTCCGAGCCGTTGTATTCAATCCCTGTACCGCTTGCAGGCGCATATACATCGATCTCGAAATACCCGGCCTTTGCGAGATATTTGAACTCGTTGGGAACATTGACCCGATGGTTGAGCTCGATCTTGGCGTATCCCAGCCCGCCCTGGGAACGTTTTGCTACAACCATGATTGCGGTGGCCGTCTCCATGGGCGACCGCGCGCCATCGTGCACGCGCTTGAGCACGGCGGCCGCGCGTATAGCCCCCTGACGAGATCGGTTCTCATTGCAATAGGCAATCAAGTCGGCAACGGTATACCTCTGACCCATCTCGATATAATCGCCTGTCGACAGATGATTCAAATGGTATCGGGCGCAGATTTCGTAGCCATATTCCAGCTGCTCGGGCTCGCTCATCCACGAACCCGCTTGGACAAAACACATGACCTCATCAACCACCAGAAGGCCCTCTGCCACCTCGATAAGATGGTCTGAAGGTACCGGCGCTCCAAACACGTGGCACCTGAATCCAGCCGGTGTCGAGCGCTCAAAATCGAAGTTGACGAGCGTGTCGATATGATCGAGCTCTTCTCGTGGAATACCAAGCGAAACCAGATAGTCGGTAACGATCCCAACTGCCGTTGAAGCCCTCAGTCCCTTGGCATCGAGTCCCAATTTGGGCAGGCTCGCGGTCGGCTCCCCCTCGTTGGCAAGCGAGTCCTCATCGTATAGACTGCTTGCTCGCGAGAGCGGCTCGGACGGGCGCGCCACGTTGTGGTACAGCCAGGCAGTCTTATGGGACAGGACGATCGGCAGATCCATGAGCCCTCCAATGGAGTCGGATAACCAACCTTATTCCCCTGCTCACGGGTTCGCACACCTTCGTGCGCAAGAAAGCGATTCCACTCGATCGAGTGGCAGAAAAACCATCACAACATTCGATGCTTTTCCCGATTTTGGCAAAAAACGTCGAATGTTGTGATGGTTTGAGGCGAGGTGAGGGGCACGGAGGGATCAAAGCATCGTGCTCGAACGGGTTAATCCAGCTCTTTTAAGCCATGCGCCAGCTGCCAGTACTCGCCGTGCTGGGCGAGCAGCTCTTCGTGCGTGCCGCGCTCGATGATGCGGCCGTGTTCGAGGACCATGATGGCGTCGGCGTCGCGGACAGTGGACAGGCGGTGCGCGATCATAAACGTGGTGCGACCGCGCATGATGCGGTCCATACCGCGCTCGATGAGCTTTTCGGTACGCGTGTCAATGGAGCTCGTGGCCTCGTCCAGGATGAGCACCGGCGGATCAGCGACGGCCACGCGCGCGATGGCGAGCAGCTGACGCTGACCCTGCGACAGGTTGGCGCCGTCGGCCGTGACCGGTGTGTCGTAGCCCCGCGGCAGGCGGCGGATAAACGAGTCGGCGCAGGCGGCCTCGGCAGCGGCGCGCACCTCCTCGTCGGTCGCGTCGAGCTTGCCAAAGCGGATGTTCTGCGCAATGGTGCCGCTAAACAGGTGCGTGTCCTGCAGCACAATGCCGAGCGACCCGCGCAGGCTGGCCTTGGCAATGTGCTTGACGTCGATGCCGTCGTACGTGATCTCGCCGTCATCAACCTCGTAGAAGCGGTTGATGAGGTTGGTGATGGTCGTCTTTCCGGCACCCGTCGAGCCCACAAACGCGATCTTTTGCCCCGGCTTGGCAAACAGGTTGAGGTCCGTGAGCACACGGGTGCCCGGCACGTAGGAAAAGTCCACGGCATGGAAGCGCACGTCGCCGGCAAGCGGGACCAAGCCGCACGTGAGCTCGGTGCCGTCGGCGGCCACCGCGCGGCCCGACTCATCAACAGCAACCACATCATGCAAGTGCCCGTACGCGCCCACGCCCTGACCCTCGGGAATCTTCCACGCCCATGCGGCGTCGCCCGTCTGCACCAGCTCCACGCAGCCCTCGTCCACCTCGGGCTTAAGGTCCATAGCCGCAAACAGGCGCTCGGCACCGGCCAACGCGTTGAGCAAGAAGTTGCCGAGCTGCGTAAACTGGTTGATGGGCATGGCGGCCTGGCGCACAAAGACCAGGTAGCTCGCGAGCGCACCTACGTCGGCGAGCCCCTTGATGCAGAGCATGCCGCCCGCCACGGCGACGATGGCATAGTTGACGTAGCCAATCACGACAGTCATGGGCACCATGGAGTTGGCATAGCTCACGGCGGCGGTGCCGGTGCGGCGAAGCTCGTCGTTGCGGCAGGCAAAGCCGGCGACATTCGCCGCCTCGCGGTTAAAGACCTTGATGACCTTTTGGCCCGAGACCATCTCTTCGATATATCCGTCCAGGTCGCCAAGCGATGCCTGCTGGGCGGCAAAGAAGCGCTTAGAGCGCGCGCCCGAATAGCGCGCATACAGCACAATGGCCGCATCGCACACGAGTGTGATAATCGTGAGCTGCCAGTTAAGGATGATGAGCATGGCCGTGGTGCCCACAACCTGAATGGTGGCCTGAATCACGTTGGCAAAGCTGTTGTTAAGCGCCTCGGAGACGGTGTCGACGTCATTGGTGAAAAAGCTCATGATGTCGCCCGAGCGCGTGCTGTCAAAATAACTGAGCGGCAGCGTCTGGATGTGCGCGAACAGGTCGCGGCGAATATCGGACACCACGCGTTGGGCCGCGCGCACCATGATCTGCGAGTAGCCCAGGGCCGAGAGCACGCCCGCAGCGTAGATGATCGCCGTCAGGATGACCTGCTTGGCGAGCAGTTCCTCCCCGCCCGTGGCCAAACCGTTAACGATGGGGCGCACCATGTAGGTGCCGGCGAGGCTCGCGATGGCGGCAACGGAGGCGAGCACGCCCACCGCGAGCAACGAGAACTTGGCATGCCCCATGTAGGAGAGCAAGCGGCGCACAGTGCGCTTGAGGTCGGCCGGGCGTGCTTGGGCTGCGGTCTTAGGCATGACGCTCACCCCCTTCCAAGGGCGATCCGCATGCGACGGAGGAAAACGGATCATTCGCGCAACCATCGTCGCTGCCGTCGCCGGCGTCCGCGTTCCTCGCAAACTCCATCTGCGAGGCATAAATCTCCTGGTATATGTTGTCGCCCGCTAGCAGTTCCTCGTGCGTGCCCACGCCGTGGACACGACCGTCGTCCAATACCACAATGCGATCGGCATCCATGACACTCGCGATGCGCTGGGCGATGATGAGCACGGTCGTATCGGAAATCCGGGCGATGTGCTCGCGAATCTTAGCGTCGGTCGCCATATCGACCGCGCTGGTGGAGTCATCAAAAATGAGCACGCGCGGATGCTTGAGCAGCGTGCGCGCGATGCACAGGCGTTGCTTCTGGCCACCCGAGACACCGGCGCCGCCTTGGCCCAACTCGCCGTCCAGCCCGCCGATGCGATCAAGGAACTCGTCCACGCACGCCGCGCGGCAAGCCGCGAGGAGCTCATCGTCCGACGCCTGCGGATTGCCCCACTGCAGGTTCTCGCGCACGGTACCCGTAAACAGCACATTCTTTTGCAGCACAATGCCCACAGCGTCGCGCAAGGCGGCGAGGTCGTAGTCGCGCACGTCGTGTCCGCCCACAAGCACGGCGCCTTCGGTAGCGTCGTACAGGCGCGCAATCAGCTGCACAAGCGAGCTCTTGCCCGAGCCCGTGCCGCCGAGGATGCCCACCGTCGAGCCGCTCTCGATGCGAAGGTCGATATGCTCGAGCACATCCTCGGCTGCATCCGCGCGGTATTTAAAGGAAACGTCGCGAAATTCGATACTGCCGTCCGCTGGCGCCGCAATCGCGAGGTCTCCCGCGGGGTTGGCGATAAAGGGCTCCTCATCGAGCACCTCGGCGATACGGCCCACACTCGTAAGAGCGCGCGTGAGCAGCAAAAACACGTTGGAAATCATCATGAGCGAATTCATGATCAGCAGGACGTAGCTCATAAAGCCCGTGAGCGAGCCCACGCCCAGCTTGCCGGCGAGAATCATGCGGCCGCCAATCCACAGGATGGAGAGCGCAGCCACGTACATCGACAGCTGAAACACCGGCAGGTTGAGCACCGCGTTGCCAAAGGTCTTCGTCGCAGTGCCGGCGAGCTCGGTATTGACGGTGTCGAACTTGGCCTCCTCGTGCTCGGTACGAACGTAGGCCTTGACGGCACGCACGGCGGTGAGGTCTTCCTGTACCACGCCGTTGAGGTGGTCCATCGAGGTCTGGAGTTGGCGGTAGAGCGGACTGACGCGATAGGTGATGACGCCCAGTACGATTGCCAGCACGGGCAAGATGATCGCAAAGACGGTGGCGAGCGGGCGCGACAGCATCAGCGCGTAGATAAGGCCGACGATAAGCGTCACCGGGCCGCGCACCATAGGGCGAAAGCCGTTGCCCACAGCATTTTGGATAACGGTGATGTCCGTGGTCATGCGGGTGACGAGCGAGCTGGCGTCGTAGTTGTCCAGGTTACCAAAAGCGAGCGTCTGAATCTTTTTGTACTCGGCCTCGCGCAGGTTGGCGCCTAGGCCCGAGGCAACGCGGGCGGACGTGCGGGCATAACCCAAGCCCAGTACCAGCGAAAGCGCAGCGCACACCAACATGTACGCACCCTGTAGCAGCATGTAGTTGATATCACACGCAGGCACGCCCACATCGATGATGTTGGCCATGATGACCGGGATAAACAGCTCGAGCACCGTCTCGACCGACACAAAGAACACGCCGAGGATGGCATCGCGACGGTATGCCCCTAGATAGGAAAACAGTATTTTGAGATTGCGCACGCAGGTTCAACCCCCATCAAACGTTGTTCGCAAACGCACGTATTATTGCGCGCCGAATAATGGTGTCAAGTATTCCGAAATCGTTTTCTGCAAGGTTAGCGCCGGCGGCGAGTTCTCGTGATGTGTGTCCATATTCACTCGGAATAATGGTGCGCGAGACTTTTTTCGCTCCGGCGTCAACACAAACCTTGACTCTACAATCGTTGTAGGGTTTTCACTACACTGGTAGCTAAACGAACCAAGCCAGAAAGCCCCGCCCATGGAACACGACCTCACACGCGGCAATGTCCTTAAGACCATCGCGGTCTTTGCCCTGCCCTATATGCTCTCGTACTTTTTGCAGATGCTCTACGGCATGGCCGACCTGTACATGATGGGGCAGTTTAGCGGCGCCGCCGGCATCACCGCCGTGGGTAATGGCGCGCAGACGCTCTATATCATTACCGTGACGCTCGTGGGCCTGGCCATGGGAACGACGGTCATCGTCGGCCACGCCGTGGGCTCGCGTCGCTTCGACCGCGCCGAGACCGCCATCGGCAACACCATCACGCTCTTTATGGGTGTCTCGGTGGTGCTGGCCGCTATCCTGCTCGCACTGTGCCCGCAAATCGTGGCGCTCATTGGCACGCCGGCCGAGGCAGTCGAAGGAACCGCCGCCTACCTGCGTATCTGCTTTGTCGGCATTCCGTTTATCGCCGCATACAACATTCTTTCGGCCATCTTTCGCGGGCTGGGCGATTCGCGCTCGCCCATGTACGTGATCGGCGTGGCGTGCATCATTAACATCGCGCTCGATTTTCTGTTTATCGGGCACATGGGGCTCGGCCCCGTGGGCGCGGCGCTCGGCACGGTAACCGCCCAGACGGCCAGCGTTGCCCTCGCACTCGTGTGGCTCAAGAGCCGCCGCACGAACATCCACGTTAAGCGCAGCGACCTGCGCCCCCAGCCCGAGGTGCTCGGCAGCATTCTTAAGATCGGCGTGCCCGTGGCCGTGCAGGACGGCTGCATCCAGGTGGCGTTTATGTTCATCACCGTCATTGCCAACCACCGAGGGCTCGTCGACGCCGCCGCCGTGGGCCTGGTCGAGAAGATGATCAGCTTTTTGTTCATTGTGCCGAGTTCCATGGGTGCCACCGTCAGCGCGCTCACGGCGCAAAACGCCGGCGCGGGCAAGGGCGACCGCGCATGTCAGGTGCTTAAAGACGCCATGACGATCTCGGTGGTGTACGGCTGCCTGATCACGGTGCTGATGTGGCTGGTGGCGCCGGCGTTTATCGGCTTTTTTGCCAAGGACTCTGCGGTGGTCGCGGCCGGCACCGGCTATATGCGCAGCTATATTTTCGACGCGATTTTTGCCGGCATCCACATTTGCTTTAGCGGCTTTTTCGCTGCGTATGGCAAGAGCTACATCGGCTTTGCGCACAACGTGCTGGCCGTGGCGCTCATTCGCGTGCCGGGCGCGTGGCTGCTGTCGAACGCCTATTCCGACACGCTGTTTCCCATGGGCATCGCTTCGCCGTGCGGGTCGATTCTGTCGGCAGTCATCTGTGTTGTCGCGTTTACCGTGCTCAACCGACGCGGGGCTTTTGACAAGTTGGCAGCGTAGCGGGGCAACGCGAAATCGCCCTTATCGACGACATCATCAGCGACGACCCCACAACCTACGTGACGCAGATCACGGTGCCGGTTGCCCCGTCCAAATAAGAACTGCCCAGAAAACGTTCGGCTGAAGGCAGAATCTTGACGTTATAGGCCATATTTTGCCTCAAGGTCATCGAGAGCCTCAAAGGCATCACGCGCCATGCCAGCAGCACGCTCCCGCTCGGCCACAGCTATACGAGCCATCAGACGAGCCTTAGCCTGTTCCTGAACCATGAAGTCATAGTCTTCAGACCGAAGTACAACAAATTTGCTATAGCCGTTTTTTGTAACAGTCACTGGACCAGGAGCCTCCCAACAAGCTCGCCAAACGCCGGGGACAGTCCCCGGTGTGGCGGTTTTACTCCTCTGGAATCGGAAACGCACGGATGAACTCTGCAGGCGAGAAGGTCTTGATGGTCGAGCGCACAAAAGCGGCGCGGTCACGCGTGATAATAAAGTCCACGCCGGCACGCTCGGCCATCGCACGGATACAGCCGTCCTCAAAGTCCGGCTCATCGGAATAGGCGGAGGCAAAACAAGCCTCTTGGTCGAGAGACTCTACCGAGTAGCTCTTAAGGCAGTCGCGCACTACCTCGCGCCCGCGCGCCTCGCCGGCCTGTTTGGTGAGAATGTAATACGCGTCCTTGAGAGAGCAGGCCGAAACAACGCCTTCGATAAGCCCCACGTCGACGAGCCCCTTGATCGTTTGCGCCGCTGCGTGCTCCGGCCGGCCCGGAAGCACGCAATCGAGCAGAAAATTGGTATCGAGAAATGCTCTCATAGGTAGCGCTCCCTCGCGACGCGCTTTTCATCTTCAACCGTCATCGTATCGAGCGGCGTTCCTTTTGGCATTTTGGCTACGATATCGAGATACTCCTGGTAGTCCTCATTCTCCGCGAGCATCTCACGGATCTCCTTCCAGGTGATCTTGGGATGCCACATCGTACCCACGTCGCGCTTGGGCTTGTCCGAGCCGCACGTCGGCTTTGCACCCCCGCGCTCCTGGGCAGCGTCATATTCCACTGCAACCGGGCTTTGATAGTCGAGCGGCACGATCTTGAACAACGGCTTGCTCCGCTTGAAGACCACAACCTCCTCGCCCTCATTGGCAACCTTTTCGGCCACCTGCGTAAGGTTTTGGCGCAGTTCCGAAAACGCGACGGTAACCATAACTGCTCCTCTCAACATATATCTTCACTGCTAAGTATACACGTTAATGTTAATGTTAAAGTGTATAAAACTCATCACAATGGGGCAGCCCCGTTGTGGAACCTCACTGCGGGGCCCCTTTGCTTTGTATGAATCTTCTATCGCTCCGGAACGACACCGCTCCGCAGGGTCACCCTCAGCAACCTACATGACGCAGATCATGCTGCCCGCCACCACGCCCAAATAAAAACCTCCCGGAAAGTATCAACCTTTCCGGGAGGTTTTCTAATTTGATTATCGATGTCCTAAGCCTGGGGCACCTCACCAGTAGCCAAGATCTGCTCGAGTGCATCCTCGTCCAACACGGGTACGCCTAGCTGCTCGGCTTTGGTGAGCTTGGAGCCCGCCTTGGGACCGGCAACCAGATAGCTCGTCTTCTTTGACACACTGCCCGAAACCTTGGCGCCGAGCACCTTGAGCGCCGCGCCCGCCTCGTCGCGCGTGCGGTTGACGAGCGTGCCGGTGAGCACGAAGGTCAGACCCGCGAGTGGCTGTGCATCGGCGAGCTCGCCCGCCACGCCAGCGTCAGCTGCAGCTTGCGCGTGTGCGGCGCCCAAATCGACCTCGAGCGACAGACCCGCCTGGCGCAGGCGTTCCAGCACGGCGAGATTCTCGGGCACGGCCAGGAACTGCTTGACGCTCGCCGCAATCTTGGGACCGATGCCCTCGCACTCGGCAATATCCTCTTCGCTCGCCAAGATAAGCTTGTCGATCGACAGGAATCGCTCGGCGATGACCTCGCCCACACTCTTGCCCACATGGCGGATGCCCAGGGCAAATAGCACGCGACCAAGCGGCTGGCTCTTGGACTTGTTGAGCTCGGCGATGATTTTCTCGGCCGTCTTGAGGCCCACCGGGATAGGGTCGCCCTTCTTGACGCCCTTTTTGCTGTTGGAGCTGGCATAGGTACGCCCCGTGTCTAGCCCGGCGATATCGTCGACCGTGAGCTGGTAGAAGTCGGCGACGTCGTGGATCAGGCCGGCGGCGATCATCTTGTCGACGATCTCGTCACCCAGGCCGTCAACGTCCATGCAGCCGCGGCTCACCCAGTGGAGCAGACGCTCCTTGAGCTGCGCCGGGCAGTCGATGGACACGCAACGGTAGGCAACCTCGCCGTCCTCGTGGACCACGGGACTGCCGCACACGGGACAGACCTCGGGCATGTGCCAGTCGACCGAATCGGCCGGGCGCTTGTCGAGCACCGGGCCTACGACCTCCGGGATTACGTCGCCTGCCTTGTGCACGATGATGGTGTCGCCCTCGCGCACGTTTTTGCGGCGGATCTCGTCGATGTTGTGCAGCGTGGCGCGCGCGATGGTAGAGCCGGCGACCGTCACCGGGTCGAACTCGGCGACCGGCGTGAGTACACCGGTGCGGCCCACCTGGATGCGAATTTCGCGCAAGACGGTCTGCTTTTCCTCGGGCGGGAACTTAAAGGCAATGGCCCAGCGCGGCGCACGGGCGGTAAAGCCCAGGTCGAGCTGCTGCTGAAAGCTATCGACCTTTACGACCACGCCGTCGATGTCGTAGTCCAGGTCGCCGCGGTGCTCGAGCGCCTGGGCACAGAACTCGTGGACCTCGGCCGGCGTGGCGCAACGAGCCACGTTGGGGTTGACGCTAAAGCCGGCGCTACGCAACCAATCGAGGAACTCGCGCTGGCTGTGGACGTGCAGCGGGTCGGTATCGGCGATGGCGTAGATAAAGGTGGCCAGATCGCGGCGCGCCGTGACCTTGGGGTCTTTTTGGCGCAGGCTGCCGGCGGCGGCGTTGCGCGGGTTGGCGAAGGGGTCGCGGCCCTCGGCATCGGCCTCGTCGTTCAGGCGCACAAAGCTGCCCTTGGGCATATAGACCTCGCCGCGCACCTCAATGGTGCGCTCGCGGTCGGCGCCCATGTGGACAAGCGCTGGCTCGGACAGGTGCATGGGCACATCCTTGATGGTGCGCACGTTGAGCGACACGTCCTCGCCCGTGGTGCCATCGCCACGTGTGGCCGCACGTACGAAGGTGCCGTTTTGGTAGGTAAGGGCCACGCCCAGGCCGTCGATCTTGAGCTCGCAGGTATAGGTGACGCTACCGGCGCCGAGCGCATCCTCGGTGCGTTGGAGCCACGCGTCGAGCTCATCCAGGTCCATGGCATCGTCCATGGAATACATGCGTGCCATGTGCGTGACCGGCGTAAACTGCTCGCTCACGTAGCCACCTACGCGCTGAGTATAGCTGTCGGGCGTCACCAGGTCGGGGTAGGTCGCCTCGATTTCCTGCAGCTCAACGAGCATTTTGTCAAAGGCGGCGTCCGTGATCTCGGGCGCATCGAGCATGTAGTAGCGATAGGCGTGGTAATCGAGCTCGTGGCGCAACTCGGCCGCACGCGCTGCCGCCTGGGCACGGGCGTCGACCGGTGCGGTGGCATCCGCGCTCGCGGGCGTTTCGGTATCGATGTCCACGCCGTCACCAAACAGGCTCGATTGCTCCATAGCGGCACTCCTTCGCTCGATTTCAAACGGATACTAGAGTACCACCGGTCGCAATGAGGCCGAATAGCGGTCTCGAACCGCACCGAATCGGCAGCCGCCAGACTGGAGTGGACAGTTAGTTCAGATACGTATAAATCCTAGAGCTGAATCAGGCACGAACACCCCTGTTTCAACTAATTTGGGCTCCTCGAGACCATGTAAACGTCCCGCTCTCCCTTCCAAACACCCATTCGAGCCCCATCCCAATCAAAAATTGCTCAAAACGCATCCCAAGCTGCCCCAGATTTATACGTATCTGAACTAACTGTCCAGACCATTCCGGACCAGGCCTCTTGTCAGCCCCAAGCGATCCGTTTTCCTCCGTCCCCAACGGATCAATAAGAAAAGAGGGGCTGTCCCACACTTGGCGGGACAGCCCCTCTGGCTTCGGCATATGCGAAACGGCTCGCTAGTAGCCCTGGCCGTAGCCCTGGCCCTGACCCTGCTGGCCCAGCAGCTCCTCCAGGTACTGGCGCAGCTGCTCGTCGGTAATACCGCCGTTGCCGGTGTCGGTCGAGCTGTCGTCCTGCTGCTGGTTCTGCAACTCCTCATCGGAGCCCAGCTCGACCGTGACCTTCTTCTCGTCCTTGCCGCGCATAAGCGTGATCTCGACCTTCTCGCCCACCTCGTGGCTGCGCAGTGCGATGATCAGGCCATCGGCGCTCGTGATCTCGTCGTCGCCCAGCTTGGTGATGACGTCGCCCTCCTGAATTCCGGCCTTAGCAGCAGGACCATCCTCAACGACGCTCGCCACATACGCGCCGCTATCGGTGCTCAGCTTGTTGGTGCGGGCGTTAAGCGCATTGACGCTCGAAAGTGTGGCGCCCAGATACGGATGAACCGGCGTCTTGCCGCCGATGATCTGGTCGGCAATGTTCTTGGCGTAGTTAACGGGAATAGCAAAGCCCACGCCCGAGCTGGAGCCCGAATAGCTCTCGATGAGCGAGTTGATGCCCACCAGCTCACCATTGTCGTTAACGAGCGCGCCACCCGAGTTGCCCGGGTTGATGGCGGCATCGGTCTGGATCATGTTGGCATAGATAGTGTTACCGTTGGTAGAGCTCATGGCCGTGGAGCGATACAGTGCCGACACAATGCCCGTGGAGACAGACTGCTCGTTGCCGAACGGCGAGCCGATGGCCATGACCCACTCGCCCACGTTGAGCTTGGAGGAATCACCGATCTCGATCGGCGTGAGCTTGGAGGCGTCGGCATCCTTGAGCTTGATGACGGCCAGGTCGCTCGAGGCGTCGTTGCCCACGAACTCGGCCTCGTAGGTGGTGCCGTCGTCCATGGTCACCACGTACTGGTCGTAGCCGTCGACCACGTGGTTGTTGGTGAGGATGTGGCCCTCGGTATCGAGCACCACGCCCGAACCGACGCTGCCCGAGCCATCCGACTCGTCAGCAGACTGCGAAAGCGAGCCATTCTGGCTGCCGCTCGAAGTGGCAGTGATGGAAACGACGGAGGGCAGGGCCTTGGCGGAAACGGCCTCGGCCAGCGTAGTATCCTCGGAGTCAATGGTGATCTTTTGCGTCGACGAACCCGCAACACCCGCCGTCACGGCATTCTTGCCGCCACCGATATCGAGCGTGCCGCTCATAATGAGCGCGATGACCAACAGGGCGCCGCAGGCGCAGCCGGCGAGCGCTGTAATGAAAATCGGCAGCTTTTTGGTCTTGGTCTTGACCACCGTGTACTTGTTCACGACCTGCGCACCGCCCAGCGGCTTGCCGGTCTGCGTGTCGTAGGCCTGCACGTAGGGAATATTGCTGCCGGCAGGCGTCGACTCCACCTGCACGCGCGGCTGCTGCTGGGTCTCGCCGGCGTTGCCCGCATCCTGGGGACGCTGGGAATCGTACTCGCTCATAGCTGCGATCCTTTCGTCAAATAACCAAAGGCCCGCCAAACATGTGGCGGGCCATCATTGTTCACGTTGAGTTGTACCCCAATATGCGGGCGTACGTGTATGAGAACGCAATCTTTTAGGAAGGCTTAAGTTCTGCCGCAGACCCGAAAGGAATCCGTACCTGCGTCAAAACCACCACAAAAGTGCCTGTCCCCTTTGTGGTGGAAATCTAGTCCTTAAATAGATAGCCCACGCCGCGGACGGTGGTGATGTGCGCCGCGATCTGCGGGCCCACCTTGGAGCGGATGCGTCGAATGTGCACGTCGACGGTGCGCGTGCCGCCGCAGTACTCAAAGCCCCACACGCGGTGCAGCAGCACCTCGCGGCTGTAGGCGCGGTTGGGGTGCGTCGTCAAAAAGCTCAGCAGCGAGTACTCCATCAGCGTCAGGTCGATGGGCTCATCATCGAGCGTCACCTGATAAGTAGCCAGGTTGATCTCGAGGTTATCGATGTTGAGCACATCGTCGGCGGTGACGGTCTCCTCCTCGCCCATCAGGCGCTGTGCGCGAGCCTTGAGCTCGTTGGGCGTCGCCGTGGGGCATACAAAGTCGGCATGCGCGTGGTTCGGCAGACGCAGGGTGCTAAGCGCCTCGTCGTCGACGATCACAAGCATGGGAACGCCGCCGCGGTCGTCGAGCCACTTGGCAATCTGATCGATGCGGTCGCTGCGGATGCCATCGGAATCGAGGATCAGCAGGTCAAAGTCGTGCGCCGCAGTCGGCGAATCGGGGGTTGCCAGGCTCACCTCGACACCCAGGGTGGTCGTCAAGCTGCGGGCAAACTCGTGGAAGCGCGTCGTGCGCGCCATGAACAGGGCACTCTTTTCGGACATATCGGCCTCCAAAGAAATGAGCTCAATCGTACTGGAACAAGCCAGCGCGATTAGGAGTTCGCCAGGTAGTGCTTGATCTCCCACTCGGTGATCGTAGACTCAAACTTATGCCACTCGTCGCGCTTCTTTTTGAGGAAGAAGCTGTGGATATGCTCGCCGAGGGCATCCTTCATAAACTGCGAGTCCTCAAACACGTCGAGCGCCTCTTTGAGCGAGCGCGGCAGCGGCGTGTAGCCGGCCTCGACCATCTGGCGGTCGGTAAGCTTGAGCGTCTCGGCCGTGGCCTCGGGCGGGAGCTCCAGCTTGCGCTCAATGCCGTCCAGACCAGCCGCCAGCGTGACGGCGTTGACCAGGTACGGGTTGGCCATGGGGTCGGGGCTGCGAAGCTCGATGCGCGTGGACAGCTGCTTGCCGGGCTTGTAGACCGGAATGCGGACCATACTCGCGCGGTTGCGCAGGCCCCACGTGGCGTACTGCGGCACGGAGTCGCCGCCCGTGGTGATGCGCTTGTACGAGTTGACCGTGGGGTTAGTGATGGCGCTGATCTCGCGCGCGTGCGCCAAGATGCCGGCCATGTAGTGCTTGGCGATATCGGAGAGGTGGTACTTCTCGTCGTCCTCGCCCCAAAAGACGTTGTTGCCGTCGTGGTCGAATAGCGACTGGCACAGGAACATAGCGCTGCCGTCCTCGCCCGCCAACGGCTTGGGCATAAAGGAGGCGTGGCACCCGCTCTCGTAAGCCTGCTGCTTAATGATGAGTTTGGCCGTGGTGATGGCGTCGGACATGCTCAGGGCCTCGGCGTGGCGCAGGCTCATGCCGTGCTGCGAGCGGCCGGCGGCGTGGAAGGTGTACTCCACGGGCACGGACATCTTCTCGAGCGTGAGGACCGTGTTGCGACGCAGGTCGCGAGCGGCATCGCTCACCGAAAGATCGAAGTAGCCCACGTTGTCGAGCGGCTCGGGGGTGTGCTCGTCGGGGAAGTAGTAATACTCCAGCTCGGCGCCCACGTTGAGCAGATAGCCGGCCTTCTCGGCCTTGCGGAACATGCGGCGCAGGGCATCGCGCGGGTCGCCGGCAAACGGCTTGCAATCGGGAGTGCACACATCGCAGAACACGCGGGCGACGCCGTTGTGGCTCGGGCGCCACGGCAAAATCTGGAAGGTCGAAGCATCGGGAAACGCCAGCATGTCGGCTTCCTCGGGCGTGGCAAAGCCCTCGATGGCGGAGCCGTCAAAGCCAATACCCTCCTCAAAAGCGACCTCGAGGTCCTCGGGGCTAATGGCAAAGTTCTTGAGGCGGCCGAGAATGTCGACAAACCACAGACGTACAAAGCGGATGTCACGCTGCTCTACGGAGCGGAGTACGTAATCGATGTTCTGCTGGTTCATGTCGCTCCCCTTTCTTTCGGGCGGGTTTCGACTGGTCTATATCGCAGATACTATCGCAGAAAAATGTTTCCGCAGGGTTAAAGCGTATCAAGCGCTCAAAAAACGTGTGTGAACAGGCAGTTGCGAACGAATGGTTAGCGCGAGGTCGATGCGCGGTGTTCGATGTGGCCGGGGATCTCGATGCGTTTGGGCGCCAGCTTTGCGGCCTCGCCCACGGTGGTGGTAACGACGTCGATGCGCTCGGAAAGGCGCTCGACTACGCGCTCGGCAATGGTGAGGGTGTCCTGCGCGGCCGTGGTGACGCCGCCAAAGAGCACATGGTTCCAGGGGTAGTCGTCAAACGTCGCGATCTTGAGCCCCGCCGGCAGCGAGGGACCAAGCTGCGCCAGCGCCTCGGTCAGACGCAGGAAAACCAGGCCGTTGACGGCGATAAGGCCGAGCCTTTTGCCCGCGTAGTCGCGGATGGTCTTGTCCAAACGGCCAACGCCCGTGGCGCCACCGTCGGCCAGGGTGACGACCTCGCCCGCAAGGCCGCGGCGCGAAAGCTCGTCGGCAAAGGCCTCGGCGCGCTCTCGACGCACGGGGCTATCGTCACTTGCCTCGGTGAGCAGGCACAGACGCTCGCTGCCCGCAGCTGCCAAGGCGTCTACCAAGCCGGCGACCAGCTCACGGTTGTTAGATGTCACCAGGTCAACACCGCCGTCGGCAACGTCGCGGTCGAGCAGCACGACGGGCAGACGTCCCGCTGCCGCGGCGATCGCCTCGTCATTGCCTCCGCAGGTGTTGACGACCAGGCCGTCCACGCCGGCATCGATAAGTCTGGTGAGCGACTCCGCTTCCTTAGCGGGGTCGTTGCCGCTAATGGCCGTCATGAGCGAGCAGCCGCGCGCCGCGGCGCTGGCGGAAAGGCCCTCAAGCATGGCGCTCGAGAACGGGTTGGCGATGTCAGCCAGAATCACACCGATGAGGTTCGTACGCGAGCTGCGCAGATTGCGCGCGGCGGCACGTGGGCGATAGCCGGTGCGCTCGATAACTGCCGCGATGCGAGCACGGGTCTCCTCGGTCATTTGCCCGGGGCGGTTGTTGAGGTAGCGCGAGACCGTGGCCGGACTCACGCCCGCCTCGGCGGCAATGTCCTTGATTCTCATCTGCGCCATAGCGCACCCCGTTTCCCAATGTCGGCAGTCTGAGCCATTTTAGGCATTTTTTAAAAATCTCGGTTGCAAAACGCTGTAGGTGAGTATACTACAACTCGAAACGAAACCGATTTCGTAAACCGATTTCGGCGAGCGTTGGCACGCAGGTGCAAAGACGCACCCTACCGTCTTGGCACCTGCGTGCCAACGCCATATCAAAGGTGTACGCACGAGTAAAAGGAGCTGCGCGACCATGGGTAAAACGGTTCTTACCTTCGGCGAGATCATGATGAGACTCTCACCCAAAGACCACCTGCGTATTGAGCAGGCAACCGAGTTTGACGTCCGCTACGGCGGCGCCGAGGCCAACACTGCGCTTTCCCTGGCCTACCAGGGCGACAAGGCCGCTTACGTCTCCGTTGTCCCGGCCAACCGTCTGGGCGAGTGCGCCCTGCGTTCGCTGAAGGCCTACGGCGTCGACACCACGCGCGTCGTGCGTCAGGGCGACCGTCTTGGCTCCTATGTGTTTGAGGTCGGCGCCTCGCAGCGCGGTAACGGTTGCGTCTACGACCGCAAGTACTCTGCCATCAACATGGCCAAGCGCGACGTCTTTAACTGGGACGAGATCCTCAAGGGCATCGATGTCTTCTATTTCTCCGGCGTGACCCCCGCCGTCTCCGATGAGATGGCTGCCGCCTGCAAGGATGCCCTCACCGCCTGCCGCGCCAAGGGCATCACGACCGTGTGCGACGTGAACTATCGCGGCAAGATGTGGTCGCCCGAGAAGTCGCAGGCCACTATGAAGGAGCTCCTGCCGCTCGTCGACATCTGCATCGCCAACGACGAGGACGCACCCGCCGGCCTCGGCATGACCTGCGTCTCCGGCTCCCTTGCCCACGGCATCGAGGAGCGCGACACCTACGTCGAGATGGCCCGTCAGATTTGCGCCGAGTACGGCTGCAAGAAGGTCGCTTCGGTCGTCCGCAACATCTCCTGCGTCGAGCGCTCCATCTGGATGGGCATGCTCTATGACGCCGAGAGCGGCGAGCACTGGTTCTCCCCTGCTCACGATGTGCACGTGCTTGAGGGTGTTGCCGCCGGCGACGCTTTCAACGCCGGCCTGGTCCACGCCCTCATCAACGACTTCGATCCGCAGGCTGCCGTCAACTACGCGATTGCGGCTTCGATCCTCAAGCTCACCATCAAGGGCGACTCCAACTTGGTGACCGCAGACGAGATTGCAGCCGTAGCATCAGCCGCCGACGGTGGCACCCGCGTCGCGCGCTAGTCCGTCTCCATTCCGCAGGCCGCAGCTTTCCAATCCCATACCCCTGCGGCCCGCTCCCCGATTCCTCCGGCCGGGCAAAACCACCAGTCCCATTCCGGTTTTGTCTGGCATTCCCTACATGACTGGTCGAGCAGCCGGTTTTGGAATTGCTTGAACCCCAAGCAGTGCCTCCGATAACCAATCCAAAATCGGCTCCTGACCAGCACATTTGGTAATCACGCGCCCATGCGCGCCACGCATCGAAAGGAACATCATGTTCGATCAGTTCTACACCACGCTTGAGTCCCTGGGCATCGTGCCGGTCGTTGTGCTCGATAAGGTCGAGGACGCCGCTCCGCTCGCCCACGCCCTTATGGCAGCTGGCATGAAGTCCGCCGAGGTCACCTTCCGCACCGCCTGCGCCGCCGAGTGCATCGCCGCTATGGCCGAGGCCGAGCCCGAAATGTGCGTTGGCGCCGGCACTGTCCTGACCGTCGAGCAGGTTGAGCAGGCCCGCGCAGCCGGTGCCAAGTTCATCGTCTCCCCGGGTTACAACGAGGACGTCGTGAAGCACTGCATCGACATCGACCTGCCCGTCCTTCCCGGCACCGTGACCCCCTCCGAGGTCACCGCAGCCGAGAACCTGGGCCTCAAGGTCACCAAGTTCTTCCCCGCGTCCCAGTATGGCGGCCTGAACACCATCAAGGCCCTCGCCGCTCCGTTTGTCGGTCACCGCTTTATGCCTACCGGCGGCGTGAGCACCGCCAACGTCGAGGAGTACCTGAGCTCCTCCGCTATCATCGCCTGCGGTGGCACCTGGATGGTCAAGCCGGCCCTGTTTGCCGATGGCGACTTCTCCAAGGTCGAGCAGATTGCCCGCGAGGCCATGGACGTCGTCAAGAAGGTCCGCGGCTAGGTTTAGCTCTCTATCGTGAAAGGGGGCGTGCCCTAGACCTCGCCCCCTTTCTTTTAAAGCGGCTCGGAAGCGCGCCGCTTCCGTCACGAACAAGAACCAAAACCGTCTTGTATGCTGATAGAACGTGACGGAAGCGACACGCCCCCGAGCCGCTTTTCCTACTCGGTTGGCGACCACGCCCAGCTGAGCCACTTCAACAAAAGCCAAGCCACCAAAACAGCTGCGGCGCCGTCTGGAGGAATGGACCCTTGCTTCCGGTCTTTTCCTCCAAGTAGCGTCGCAGCTTTTTCGTGCCCCTATTTCACCGCAACTTATATGGGGATTGATTAGATGAACGAGTCTTTGGACAGCTCAAAATAGTCGGGATGCAAGGCGATAACCGGGCCCTGCTCCTCGGGCATCAGGTGCAAGTGCGTCTCTGCCAGATAGCTCGCCGTATCGGTGTCGCCTTCCTTAATGGCCTCCAAAATCCGACGGTGCTGACGACGAATCGGCTCCCAATCCAAATCCTGCGACACCATACGCAACCAGTTGTATCGCTCAAAATGCGTGTTGATGCTCTTCATCCAATCCCACAACATGTGACGACCGGCAATCTCAAAACATGTCTCATGGAACAGGTTATCCAGGTCAAAGAAACGGCGCGTTTCGCCATGGTCGAGCGACTCGGACTCGGTAAGAATCTGCTCAAGCCGCTGCTTTTGCTCGGGCGTAGCAGCCGAACAGCATTTAATAAGCACGCTTCTCTCGAGTTTCTCACGCAAGAAACAGGCGTTCTCGGCGCGTTCCATGCTGATCTTAGAGACGTAGGTGCCGCTTTTGGGACGCGTTTCCACCAGCTCCTGCTCACGCAGGCGCACAAAGGACTCGCGAATGGGCGTGCGCCCGATTCCCGTCTCTTTTTCCAGACCAATCGCCGAAAGGCGTGTGCCGGGCTTGAGCTCGGCGTAGATGATCTTGGAGCGCAGTGCGTTGTACGCCTGGTCTTGCAGGCTCTGATAATGCTGGTGCTGTTCCATAAAGCCCTCGGATGAAGCCTCGGTTGATCGAATACCACCATGCAATACTATCGCATCCCCCGCCCCCTCATAAGTTGCGGTGGAATAGTTCCTGTTCAAGGCCTTCAGCAGCAAAAACAGGAACTATTCCACCGCAACTACAGCCAACGAGTTGTTACGATTAGGTGAACGTTCACTTTTTATTGTTTTTCTCTTCGCAAATAAAATCCCGTGCGTATACTTAGGCTCAAACGAAACCGATTTCGTTGAGCGTGGGCAATATGATGCTAAGACGCACCCTACCATCTTGGCATCTTATCGCCCACGCAATGCCATTTGCTTTCTTCCCGTCTCGTTGGACCTTTAGTCCCATTCCGGCACAGCGAGACACTTCCTAGACGACTGACCGTGGGGCCGGCTTTTCTGCTTTTGCAGCAGTGCCTCCGATAACCCTCTTTTGCCGGCCCGGGTCAGCTTTTTCGCACAACCGAAAGGACGGGTAGCAACATGCGACCGCTCATCATCATGCATGGCGAGAACATCGACTGGTGCCATACCGTCATCAGAATGCTGATGTATCTGGTGGGCGTTGCAGTACTGGCACTCGGTATGAGTCTCCAGACGGCATCCGGCCTGGGCGTCGCCGCGCTCACGTGCTTTGCCACAACCCTATCCATGCTCACTGGCAAGACGCTCGGCTTTTGGATCACCGCAACCTACGTCGCCTACATCGTGGCGCAATTAGCCATCTTGCGAAGCGAGTTCCAGCCGCGCATCCTGCTCGAGTTGTTCTTCTCAACGCTGATTGGCGGCTTGACCGACCTCTTCATGGCGGTCAACCCACTGCATCCCACGGCACTCCCCACACAGATTGCGACCATGCTGCTCTCCCTCGCTGTCACCGCATTTGGCGTAAGTCTCGTCGTCAACATGGGCGTTGTCCCCAACGCGCCCGACGGCTTGGTGCAAGTCATTGCCGAAAAGCTTAAACGCCGCTTTGGTGACGTAAAAATCGTGTTTGACTGCTCACATGTCGCCGCCTCGCTCGCGTTGTCGCTGATCTTTATGTACAACCTGGGCGGCTTTGGCGTCACGACCGCCATCTCGGCACTGTTCCTGGGCCATGTCATCAACGTCGCCAACAAGCTGTTCGCCCAGCGCTTTATCCGCGCGGCATTTGGAAAATAGCACCACCGCAAAACCCGCGAGTAGCGCTTACTTTGCTATATCTCACTATACTTTGCTATATCTTGCTATATCTTGAGCAAAGGTGGCTCACATGCAAACAAACCCTTTTAAGCCCACAGCAGGTAAAACACCTCCCACGATTATCGGCCGCGAAGATGTACTTGAAGAATTCAGTGAAGGCCTCACCAACGGGCCTGGTGCCCCTGGGCGCCTAATGCGCATAGCCGGCGTCCGTGGAACGGGCAAGACGGTCCTCCTTGACGAGTGCTCACGTTTGGCGCAAAGCCGTGGCTGGACGGTCATAAAAGAGGTCGCAACCGAGGGACTTTGCCAGCGCATTCTCGAACAGCTGCAGCCCAAATTCCAGGCCAAACACGCCAGATTTGAGCCCACCGTAGCTGGCATATCCATCGGCAGCATAGATATTGAGCGAATCGGCCCATCGCTACGCGACGCCATGAGACAGACAATATCCAAGAATGGAAATGGCCTGCTCATCACTCTCGACGAGGTTCAAGACGCAGAGCTCGATGAGGTCCGAACGCTCTCCATTGCGATTCAGCAGGTTATCGGCGAAGACCTTGATATCGCCTTTGTTTTTGCTGGGCTGCCTTCGATGATTGAAAGCATCATCAACGGAAAGACACTTGCGTTTTTGCGCCGCGCCCTCCCCTTTGATCTGAAGGCTGTGGCAGTAACTGAAGTGTCGTACTCCCTCGAGGAAACCATTGAAGCGTCTGGCATGGAGTTGCAGCCAGGTATTGCCGGCCAACTTGCCGAGGCAACGCAGGGCTATCCTTTCATGATCCAACTCGTTGGATACTACGCATGGCAGTTGGCAAGACGCGCACATACAACGATTATTGGAGAAGAAGAAGCCGAGCGTGGCATTGCAACGGCACGCGAACGCTTCTGCGCCATGGTGATTGAGCCCGCGCTGCAGCGCATTCCGCCCACGTGCATCGCTTATCTGCTGAGCATGGCGTCTTTGGGGCAGACGAGCTCGACCAGCATGGTTGCCGATGCCCTAAACAAAACGCCTCAACAGGTGAGTTCCGTCCGCAGCCGCCTGTTAAGAGAATCGATTATCGAGGCTCACTCGTACGGCAAGGTCTCATTTGCCATCCCCTACATGCGCGACTACCTCTACGAGCACAAAGCCGAACTGGAAGTTGAACTGTAGAAACGGCAACTGCCCTGCAAGACGAAAACCGTTTTCGTACGGAGTAAAGCAGACGTAAACGATTTTCGTCTTGATTTGCGTACGGAATTAAGACGTAAATTGCGCTTTCGTACGCTTATCACCAGACGCAAATTGTTTTCGTCCGGCCATGCGTCCCCAATCTAGACGAAAAGAGCCCCGAGCTCGTATTGAACTGCATCCCAATTCTTGGACGGGCGCCGATGCCCTGATCTCTGCCATGTCGAGGTGCGAGATCAAATCCTTGGCGCGCTCGCCGGAGTGGTATGCCTTGTTCGGCGCCACCTTCCTGTAGAGCTTCTTGAGCTTCGTCTTCCCCTTGTTGCCCGGCGGCATCTCCGTCTCAGGTGGCAGCCCTAGGAAGGACAGGACGCCGGGCAGGTCGCACAGCATCACGTCCTCGATGTCGGCCTTGGCCGCCAGGTCGACGACTCTCTGCGCTGTCGGCGAGATGTTCGGGGTGCTGCTACCGCCCGCTGGTTCGGAAGCTGGCGGGCAGTAGCGGGCAGTAGCGGCAGTAGCGGTGTGGCTCGATAGGCCCGAATATCCGTAAGGAAGGTGCTCGCTCTCATATGTGCTGATATGCCTCGCCTCGCGAACCTTGGGATGCTTCCTGAGGTAATCCCTCAATTCGAGCCACTCTTTATGCTCATAACGCTTCGAAATCGTTTCCCCGTCGACAGTTTCCTTCACATAATGGTATGTTCGAACGCCTTCGAACTTGCCGAACCCGTTCTCGACGCTGAAGTTTCTGAACCAGCGCGAAAACCCATTCAGGTCCATGAAGTTGACTTGGGGATGCCTGTCTTTCGTTCGTTCGAATGAGTGGACGAGCGGAGTGCCTTTGACTTGTTCCAGGCCGAAGGCTTCCATTTCGCGGGCCTGCTCCTTTTTCCAGAATTCGAGATACGACGTCAGCGTCTCGCTTATCGAGATCCTCCGCACGCTTTTCTTGCTTTTGGGCGAGCGAACGCTTCGATCGGCCGCGAACTGCTGCTCAATGAGGATGCTTCTGTTCTCGACGGAGACATCGGACCACGTCATCCCGAGGGCTTCTGCCCTTCTCACGTCGGTGTCGAGCATGAGCATCACGCATGTGATGTGCGCGTCCGGTTCTCGATTGAGTAGGATGTCGAGTAGGCGAGCGGCGTGATGGTTCCTTCGCGGTTGTCGTGGAACTTTTTTGCGTACGAGCCGACGGTGTCCCTCGATTTTTGGACGTAGGTGCCGCTGTTGAGTTCTGCCTTGTAGGCTTCGAGTGCGGCGTCGACCTCTCGGCTTTTGGTGGTATGTATGGTCTGCCACGGCGAATAGCGGTATTTGCCCGTGACCGGATCCTTGCCGAGGCTGTGACGGTAGCGCCACGTGTATTTGTCGCGGCGTTGCTTCGTTCCTTTGCCTATGACGAGAGGTCGGTCGTTCATCGTGTTCCTTGCCTGAAGTGCCTGAGAATCGCGCTCGGTTGCGCGGAATGGCGCAAAGGGCTGGGGCGGGTGGGCATTACCCTTGGTGGTGGGCCCTGCGTGGGGTCACACCCCAAGGGTAATGCTCCGCCTGACCGCTTTCAAGCTCGTTGTGGGTCGAATTTGGGTCGAATTATTCCGCGTACTTTTCTTTCGTAAATCTATGAAAACATCAAATGACCTGGAGTTATATTGACTTCAATTTGGGTCGAAATGTCTGAATGAAACAACGTCGTAGCGACCTCATAACCCGAAGGTCGGTGGTTCAAATCCGCCCCCCGCGACCATGAAACTTCAGGTCGGAAGCATAAAAGCTCCCGACCTTTTTCTTTGTCTAGGGGTTTCGGCATCTCTCGTTCTTTGGGTACCTCGAGGCGGGCAATCAGATAGATGCTTACGAGTATCATAGGGTCTTTTTACGTCGCGGTCGTGTCTCGTACTGGTGCGCCGCTCTTTGTGGGACGTGTCACTTTGCCATAGGTTGTCCGGCGGCGGGGCGCAGGTCGTTCCCCGTGGCGTCGCTCCTTTCGACGCTACGCTGCCTGGCTACTCGTTCCACTGGTGCTTTTTCATGTCGACGCAGCCGTTGTCTCGGAAGGCGACTCCTTCCTCCGTCAGTAGTGCTCGCTGGTCGGGGAAGTTTGGCGCGAGGCGTCCCGCGTGGTTGACGACGCGGTGGCAGGGATAATCGCCGTAGCGATCCGCCTCGCTCAGCACCGCTCCGACCAGGCGAGAGTTTTTCTCCCTGCCGATGAGGCGCGCTATCTGACCGTACGAGGCGACGCATCCCGCCGGAATCTCTGCCACGACGGAGAGAATCTCATAAACCAAATCTTCGTCCAGGACTTTTCCCATCGTATCGCTCCCGTGTTCGCTTTTGCCTTCGGGGGCGCGGCGCCGATCACCCGTGCTGCGATTTTCGCAGCTCCCCTTACCGAAGCATCGAGGGAAAGCGCGTGCGTGTCAAGGTTGTCTGGTCCAGTTGCTGGCTCGATGCCTCGAGATGTTCGCCTCAAGTGCGACCTGCCCCTATTGGAAAAGGATGCCGAAGATGTATTTGGTGATGGCGGAGCGGCGGATGACCCCCACGAGTTTGCCCTCGTCATCAACCACAGGAAGCTTCTTGAACTTCTTCTTCGCCAGCAGCGCGGCGACGCGGGCGATGCTCTGCTCGGGACGGGCACACACTACCTGGCGCGTCGCGAAATCCATGACGCAGCGATCCTTCAGGTCTTCGATGCGCTGCTCAAGGCTCTGATCGTCGAAGTACAGCATGGACGCGTCGCCGCCCGTGAAGATGGTGTGAGCGCGATGCTGCGCGATGGCTCCCATGACATCGCCGTCGGAGATGAACCCGACCACCTGGTTGCGCTCATCGATTACGGGCATGCTGCTCACCTCGTTTTCGGCGAGCATGCGCACCACGTCGGAAATCGTGCAATCCTGCGTGCAGGTGAACGGCTCTTCAATCATGATGCTCGAAACGGGCGTCCCCTCGAGCTCGAGCGGGATGCGCTCGGACAGAATCTCGGACATCGCTTATGCCTCCTTCGTTTTCGGTGCGGTTTTCTTGGTGCGCACGCTGAATATGGCGCAGATAAGGGAAACGAGGCCGATTGCCGCGCACACCTTGTAAGCGACGCCCGCGCCCACGGCGGTGGCTACTTGGATGCTCGCATCGACGCCGGCCGACGCGGTGACGCTTGTCATGACCGTGATGATGAGCGCCGTGCACAAACCGCCGGCGACCTGGCGGCCGGTGTTCGCGATGGCGTTGCCGTGGGCGATCATGTCATTTTTCAAGGCATTGACACCCCATGTGTTCACCGGCATGTTCGCGAGCGACTGGCCGGCGGACTGCAGCATGCAGAACAGCGCAACCACCAAGATGGGCGTGTTTACCGTCGAAAGCGAGAGCAGGAACAGGGCGCCGGTCATGAGGGCCAGGCCGACGATCGAGATGGCACGCGGACCGAACTTGTCGAACACCACGCCGGAGATAGGGCTGATGATGATGCCCACCGCCGCGGCGGGAAGCATGGCCATGCCGGTTTCGAAGGCCGAAGCGCCAAGCGAGGTTTGCAGCAGCAACGGCAACAGCGTGTTGGTGACCAGGCATGCGGCGTTGATGAGCGTGACGATGATGGCGGCCACGCGGAACTCGCGCGTCTTGAGCGTGCCCAGTTGAAGCAGCGGGTCCTCGATTTTGCCCTGGCGTACGACGAACAGCACCAAGCACACGACACCCGCGACGATCGAGCCGAGCACCACGGGGTTGCCCCAACCCATCGACGAGGCGCTCGAGAACCCGTAGAGAAGTCCGCCGAAGGCGATGGTGGAGAGGACGACCGAGGGCAGGTCGAGCTTGGGGTTCTTCAGCTCGCCCACGTTTTTCAGCATGAACACGCCCAGCACCAGCACGAGAATTGCGAGGGGGACGATGGCGCCGATCATGGTGCGCCAGCCGTACGTGTCGATCACCGCGCCGCCTACGACGGGGCCGACCGCGGGACCCGCCGACATGACGATGCCCGCCATGCCCATAGCCGTTCCTCGTTTCTCGACGGGGAACACCAGCATGGGAACCACCGAGACAAGCGGCATGAGCACGCCTGAGCCCGCCGCTTGCAACACGCGACCGATGATGAGGAACAGGAAATCAGGGGCTGCGGCGCACAGCAGCGTGCCCAGCGCGAACACCAGCGTCGCCCCGAAGAATAGCGCGCGGGTGCTGAACTTGTCGATAAGGAACGCCGAAACGGGGACCATGATGCCGCTCACCAGCGGGTATATGGACATGATCCACTGGGCAGTCGAGGCATCGATGGCGAAATCGGACATGATGACCGGCAGCGCAGGCGACATCACCGTTTGGTTCAGTAGCGCCAAGAAGGCACCCAGGACGACGACCGCGACGATGCGGATCTGGGTACCGGTAATGCGCCCATTGGCGGGCGCGACCGTACAATTATCAGACATAAGCTTCCTTCGTATCTATTCGATTCTTCGCCGAAGGCGCGCCGGCCCACGGGCGAAATAACATGCACGTGCTATGCGTGCATCAGATACGACAGGAAGAAAGCGGCTGCTCAGAGCGCGCTTGGGGAACAACAGGAGAGGCCCCGTATACCAGGGGCCGCCGAATTGCGATGTATGCTTTGGTCAAATCCTTCATAGCGGGGAGGTATTCTAGCAGCCGTCTTCGCCCCTTTCAAGGGATGTAACCCAGACGTTGATTTTCTTCACCGAGGCGCCATCGTTGACGGGTGGCGTGCTTCTCTATCGCCACACCGCGGGGCGAGGGAACGCCGCGGCGAGCTTGTACATCGGCTATGTGTGCAGCTGCGAGCGTGTCGCCGGCGCGCGCTGGGCGCCAGTCCGATCCGGCCGACTCTTGCCGACGGTCGGTCGCCGTCCTCCTCCATCTCCGCCTGCTCTGTTTTTGCTCGGCTCCCTTGTCGTATCATGGACGGACGAGAATTGAGCGAAGGCGAGCTCGAAAGCGTGGCGCGCGCCGTCGGCGGGATCGACGCTGTGATCGATCCAAAGGCGAAAGATGCCGACACGGTTGCGCTCGTACAGTATCTTGCTGCCCACCAGAAGTTCGAAAAGGTGCTCGATAACCAGCAGATTCTTCGTGAGCCCATCGTTCGCAACGGCCGCCAGGCAACCGTTGGCTACGAGCCTGACGTGTGGAAGGGCTGGGAATAAAGCGGCTGGGAATAAAGTGAAGCGCCCACGCCCGTGGTTTTATCCACGGACGCGGGCGCTTGCGTAAGACGTCTCTTGTCGTTTGAGTGGAGCGCCCCGGCGGCGCTGAACAACGCGCCCCGGTGACGTGGCTCGGGGCTCTTTGTGCCGCACATCTATGAGAGGAGATATTTGATGCGCATGGGCGCTACTCCATGTAGCCACCCTGAATGGCGGAAACTGCATGCTCGGTAAAGAACTTGAGCGTGCCGGAGGTATAGCGATTAGCCTTGGGCTTCCAAGCGGCTCGGCGCTCGACCAGGACGGCATCGATCTCGGCCGGCTCCATCTCCTTGCCGGCGATGCCCACAATAGACAGCGAGCGCTCGGGGATGTTGATCTGGATAAGGTCGCCCTCCTCGATCAGGGCAATCGGGCCGCCCACGGCAGCCTCGGGCGAAACGTAACCGATAGCCGGGCCCTTGGAGGCGCCGGAGAAGCGGCCATCGGTGATAAGGGCAATGCTCGCACCCAGCTCGGGATCGCTGGCGATAGCCTCGGTGGTGTAGAACATCTCGGGCATACCGGAACCCTTGGGGCCCTCATAGCGAATGATAACGGCATCGCCGGGCTTGACCTCGTGCGTCAGGACGGCGTGGATGGCGTCCTCCTCGCAATCGAACGGACGGGCCTTAAGCGTGGCCTGGAACATCTCGCGCGGAACAACCGTGTGCTTGACGACGGCGCCCTCGGGGGCAAGGTTGCCGTGGAGGATGGCGATGGAGCCGTCGGTACCAAAAGCCTGGTCAAACGGGCGAATGATGTCCTCGCGCTTGAGGTTCCATTTCTCCAAGTAGCGGCCGCACTTCTCGTAGTAACCGTTGTTCTTAAGGTCCTCGAGGTTTTCGCCGAGGGTCTTGCCGGTGACGGTCATGACATCGAGGTGGAGCATCGACTTGATCTCCTCCATGATGCGCGGCACGCCGCCCGCATAGTAGAAGAACTGCGCCGGCCACTCACCTGCGGGGCGAACGTTGAGCAGGTAGTGGGCGCCACGGTGCAGGCGATCGAAGTCGTCGGCGGACATCTCGATGCCAAACTCGCGGGCAATCGCGGGGATATGCAGCAGCGAGTTGGTGGAGCCCGAAATGGCACCGTGGACCATAATGAGGTTCTCGAAGGACCCCTTGGTCACGATGTCGCGCGGGCACAGGTTGTGTTCGGAGAGCCACACGGACTGACGGCCGGCCTCGCGCGCAAACTCACGCAGATCGGAGCTGGTTGCGGGCAGCAGGGCCGTGCCGGGGAGCATAAGGCCCAGGGCCTCGGCGGTAACCTGCATGGTCGACGCGGTGCCCATAAACGAGCAGGCACCGCAGCTGGGGCATGCGTTGTGCTTGGCAAACTCAAGCTCCTCGCGAGAGATCTCGCCGCGCTCGTAGCGGGCAGAAATCGCGCCGAGCTGTTCCAGGGTCAACAAATCGGGACCGGCATCCATGACACCGCCGGTAACGACGATGGAGGGGATGTTGATGCGGCCCATGGCCATGAGGTTCGCAGGCAGGCCCTTATCGCAGCTGGCGACAAAGACGCCGGCGTCGAACGGGGTGGCCTTGGCATGGATCTCGATCATGTTGGCGATCATGTCGCGGCTGGGCAGCGAGTAGTTAATGCCGTCGTGGCCCTGGGCCTCGCCGTCGCAGATATCGGTGCAGAAGTAACGGGCACCGTGACCGCCAGCCTCGTCAACGCCAGCACGGACCTCCTCGACCAACTCAAACAGACCGGCAGAACCCGGGTGCGAGTCGCCGAACGTCGACTCGATAATGACCTGCGGCTTGTCCAGATCCTCGATGGACCAGCCAGAGCCCAGACGCAGCGGGTCCATCTCGGGGCTGATGGTGCGAAACTTGCCGGAACGCGGCTGCAGCTTGGCAACCAAGTCGGCTGCCTCCTGCTGAATCTGTGCCTTGGTCTTCTCGTCCATAATGCTCTCCTCTTTTGGTTTGAACGGTTGTACCAATCGTTGGTTAATGAATCAAGTGTGAATAGGTACCGAGCGATGCACTCGGTGAAAGATGCTTAGCTACGCGAACTAGGCGAAGAACGAAATCACCAGGGCGCAGGCAAGACCTGAAAGGCCGATGAGCGTCTCCATAACGGTCCAGGACTTGAGGGTGGTCTTCTCGTCAATCTCCAGGAACGAGGAGCACATCCAAAAACCGGCATCGTTGACGTGCGAGAGGGCCGTGGCACCGCCGCAGATGGCACGCATGGCGGCCGAGCACGCAACCAACGACCAGGTCGTCTGTATCAAAGAGCTCTGCGACGAATCCGAGCGCCTGGCCGAGGCCGGTGAGGATTACTCCGCCGCCGACACCGCGTTCCACAATGCCATTGCCGAGAGCTCCGGAAACCTCGTCGTTCCCCGCCTGATGGGCGTGCTCAAGGCATCCGTCCCCCTCTTTATCGACGTGACCGGAAAAAAGCTCGTCGAGGAAACTATCCGCACGCACCGCGATGTGGCCGACGCCATCGCCTCGCGCAATCCCACCGCCGCGCACGACGCGATGTATCTGCACCTGGTGTATAACCGTAACATGATCGCAGAGGGCACGCAGGAACAGAGCGAATAAACGTCCGCGCGGCAAGGGCGAAATCACCGTTTACCTTTTAAAAGTGAACGTTCACCTGATTTTAGGAGAATCTGATTTTTAAATCATCCTCTTCTCCTATACTGACCTTGTATGAAAAGCAAGACTTATATAGATGAACGTTTCTTTTGAAAGGATCGCTATGTCTGATCTTATGGACAGCTTCCGTCTGGACGGCAAGGTCGCACTGGTAACCGGCGCCACCTATGGCATTGGCATGGCTATCGCCGAGGCGCTCGGAGAGGCTGGCGCCAAGATCGCCTTTAACGCACGTCACGCCGACAAGGTAGCCGAGGCCGAGAAGCACTACCGCGAGCTGGGCTTTGAGGCTCATGGTTACGTGGCAGACGTCACCGACGAGGCCGTCGTTGCCGAGCTCATCGCCAAGATCGAGGCCGACTTTGGCACCACGCCCGACATCCTGGTCAACAACGCCGGCGTTATCCAGCGCACCCCGATGCTCGACATGAGCGCCGAGGACTTCCGCCGCGTCGTCGATATTGACCTCAACGCACCGTTTATCGTGTCCAAGGCCTGCCTGCCCGGCATGATCGCCAAGGGCCACGGCAAGATCATCAACATCTGCTCGATGATGAGCGAGCTAGGTCGCGAGACCATCGCCGGCTATGCCGCCGCCAAGGGCGGACTCAAGATGCTCACCAAGAACATCTGCTCGGAGTTTGGCGAGGCCAATATCCAGTGCAACGGCATTGGACCCGGCTACATCGCCACGCCGCAAACCGCACCCCTGCGCGAGACGCAGCCCGACGGCAGCCGCCACCCGTTTGACCAGTTCATCATTGCCAAGACGCCGGCCGCCCGTTGGGGCACGCCCGAGGATCTGAAGGGCCCCGCCGTGTTCTTGGCTTCCGATGCATCGAACTTCGTCAACGGCCACATCCTCTACGTCGACGGCGGCATCCTCGCATACATTGGAAAGCAGCCTCAATAAGCGTCGCCGCAACTGCCCATATCAGGTTTCATCCACTCGTTTTTCATTTGAGTTGCGGTGAGATAAGGATTGGCTTTGGCTTCTATCAGGCAAAACAGTCCGTATTTCACCGCATGTTAGAAATAGAAAGGTAATTCGCAATGAAGATCGCTCTGATCAATGAGAACTCTCAGAACTCCAAGAACCCCATGATCGAAGCTGCCCTTAAGAAGGTCGTCGAGCCCATGGGGCACACCGTCTTTAACTATGGTATGTATGCCGACGCCGACTCCAAGCCCCTCACCTACGTGCAGAACGGTATCCTTGCCGCCGTGCTGCTGAACTCCGGTGCTGCCGACTACGTCGTGACCGGCTGCGGCACCGGCGAGGGCGCCATGCTCGCCTGCAACTCCTTCCCCGGCGTGCTGTGCGGCCACGTTGCCGACCCGCTCGACGCCTACACCTTTGCCCAGGTCAACGATGGCAACGCCGTCGCCATGCCCTTCGCCCTCAAGAACGGCTGGGGCCAGGAGCTCAACCTCGAGTACACCTTCGAGAAGCTCTTTGGCTTTGGTTCGGGCAACGGCTACCCCGCCGAGCGTGTTGAGCCCGAGCAGCGTAATAAGAAGATCCTCGACGGCGTGCGCGCTGTGACCATGCGTCCGCTCGTCGACGTCCTGGGCGAGATCGATCAGGACCTGGTGAAGGGCGCACTTGCCGGCGAGCACTTCCAGGAGTACTTCTTTGCCAACGCCACCGACGAGGCCATCATCGCCAAGGTCAAGGAGATCCTGGGGCTCTAACCGCACGGTTCATTGCTGCTAACGCAAGCGGCGGTCGTCCCATGTACGGGACGACCGCCGCTTTTTGCTATCTACCGACTGACGCCGTGGGGATAGGCCCCACATGCGCCAAGGGGTTGGCTAGAGCTCGCAGGCAACCTTGTAGCCATCGCCGATGGCGTCGCGGATGTTGCCGCACTTGTTGGCATCGCCCAGCACGTGGGTGGCAACACCGGCAGCGGCAAGGTCATCGGCCAGCTTGGTATTGGGACGATAGCCCATGGCAAGCACCAGTGTATCGGCACCGGCGATAGTGTGGACCTCGCCATCCTTTTCGTAACTGATGGTGTCCTCGGTAATCTCGGTCACCTTGGCCTCGGTCAGCACGTGGACGCCCTTGGAGAGCATGCGCGTGATGAGCACCGCGCGACCGGCACCGCCCTCGTTGGCGGCAAGCGTCTTGGTCATCTCGATGACGGTGACATCGCGGTTGGCCGGCGACAGGTCGTTGACCAGCGGGGCCAGGTAGTCAGCCGTCTCGCAACCGACGGTGCCGCCGCCGACGATGACAATCTTCTTACCCGGGAAAGCCTTGCCACCCAGCAGGTCGTCAGCTGTCATAACCTGCTTAAAGCCCTGCATGAAGGCCGGAGCGATGGGCTCGGCGCCATAAGCCAGGACAACCTCGTAACCTGCGTAGTCGCGCTGAATGTCCTCGGCCGAAAGCTCGGTGCCAAAGACGCATGTGACGCCGGCCTCGGCCAGACGACGGTACTGATACTTGATCACGCGGGTGAGCTCCTGCTTTGCCGGCGGAACGGCTGCGATGCGCATCTCGCCGCCCGGCTCATCCTGCTTGTCCACGAGCACCACGTTGTGGCCGCGCTTGGCGGCAATGTAGGCTGCCTCCATGCCCGCAGGACCAGCGCCCACAACGAGCACGTTCTTGGCCTCGGCGGCAGGCTCGTAGCCGGCCTCGTCGCGCTCCACGTCCGGATTAACGGTGCAGGAGATGCGCTTGCCAAACATAATGCCGTTCAGACAGCGCAGGCAGCCAATGCAGGGGCGGATGTCATCGGCGTTGCCGGCAGCGGCCTTGTTGCAGAACTCAGCATCGCACAGATTGGCGCGGCCCATCATACAGATGTCGGCAGCGCCGTCCTCGATCAGCTCCTCGGCGATCCAGGCCTCGTTGATGCGGCCGACGGTGGCGACGGGAATGTTGACGTGCTTTTTGATCTCGCGCGAGCAGGCGGCATGCGAGGCCTGCTGCGTACCGGCGGCGGGAATCGCGGAGCCGCGCTTGATGGTGGTGCCGCCCGACACATGAATCATGTCGACGCCGGCCTTCTCCAGGCGACGCGAGACGTAGATCATGTCGTTGAGGGTCAGGCCGCCATCGGTGTACTCGTCGCCCGAGATACGGACGTCGATGATAAAGTCCTTGCCGCAGCGCTCGCGAATCTCGGCGATGACCTCGAGCAAGAAGCGCATACGGGCGTCGAGCGAGCCGCCGTACTCATCGGTACGCTTGTTGTAGAGCGGGGTCAAAAAGCCGCCAAGCATGCCGTGGGCATGCGCCGCATGGACCTCGACGCCATCGACGCCAGCCTTTTGCATACGCACAGCGGCGTCGCCAAACTGATGCGTGAGCTCGTGAATCTCGTCGACCGTGATAGGACGCGGTGCCTCACGGGCATAGGACGGTCCCACGAAGGACGGAGCGATCAGGCGCGGCGTGCCCGGAATGTTAAAGGCCATGTAGGCGGGGTGAAAGAGCTGCGGCATGATCTTGCAGCCATACTCATGCACGGCGGCGGCGAGCTTTTCCCAGCCAGGGATAAACGTGTCGTCGTAGCAGCACATGTCACCCGGCAGATAGGTATAGGTAGGCTCGACCGTCACGACCTCGGTGATGATCAGGCCAACGCCGCCCTTGGCACGGGCACGGTAATGATCGACCAAGTCGTCGGTCACATAGCCATGATCGGCCAGGTTGGTGGACACCGGCGGCATAAAGACGCGGTTCTTGACCTCGGTCGTACCGACCTTGATCGGGCTAAAGAGCATCGGGTAGGCAGATGACTCCATACAGGCTTCCTTTCGTTTGAGCCGCTCGGCGGCACTTGCAGACATACCTATCGTATCAGCAACCGCCGCATTCGCACTCGCTCGTACTCCCCACCTTCAATCCCGACCCTCACAAAAAAGTTGCGGTGGAATACGGAGTAGATGAGACTTTTGACAGCCAAAACAATCCGTATTTCACCGCAACTGATGGGTGGGATGGAGTTAGAGGCCCAGATAGGTAGTCATGCCTCCGACGGCGAGCTTGGCGCCTGCCACGGCATGAACCACGGTGAGCGGGCCGTTGACCACGTCGCCGGCGGCAAAGACGCCAGGCACGGTGGTCATGCCGTGCTCGTCGACCGAAAGCAGGCCGCGATGGTCGGTCTCCAGACCGCCCGTTGTAAGCACGAGTTTGTCCTTGGGCACCTGAGACGCCGCAATCACAACCGTGTCGGCAGACGCATGGTCGAGCTCTTCCTCGTAGCCCACCACGTTATTGTCCTCGTCAAAGATAGCCGTCTCGAACACCGGACCGTTATCGTCGATGGCGCAGATCGCCTTGCCGCACACAATATCGGCACCATCGAGCTCGGTCAGCTCCACCTCATCATCGATGGCAGAGATATGGCGCGATCGGGCATACACGGTGACCTTGCGAGCGCCCGAGCGCAGGGCTGTGCGGGCAACATCCATGGCCACGTTGCCGGCGCCGATAACCGCCACGTTCTGCCCAATTGCCACGCTCGTAGGATCGACCAGATAATCGATACCAAACAGCACGTTGCCGCGCGACTCGCCGGGAATACCCAGCTTTCGAGCTCGCCAAGTACCGGTACCAACAAAGACCGCATCGTAGCCGTCACGCAGTAGGTCGTCGATGTGGAGCGCACCGCCGATGGTGGTCGACGGACGCACGCGCACGCCGAGCGAGCACATCACGTGGCGGTACTTTTGCACGAGCGAGCGCGGCAGACGGAACTCGGGGATACCGTACTCCAGCACACCGCCAATCTCGGGGCGCTGCTCAAATACCGTGACGGCACAGCCCAGCTGGGCCATCTTGATAGCCACGGTAATACCAGCGGGACCGGAACCGACCACGGCAATCTGTTTACCGCACGACGGTGCGGGCTTCCACTCCTTACGGTCCAAATACGCTGTCGAGATATAGTTCTCGATGCTCGAAAAATGCACGGGTGCGCCCTTACGGCCCTGAATGCAAGCGCCCTCGCACTGGCCCGAATGGTTGCAAACCATGGAGCAGACCGCGCTCATGGGATTGTTCTGGAACAGTAGCTCGCCCGCCTCTTCTAGACGACGCCGTTTGAACAGGTCAATGACCTGCGGAATAGGCGTCTGAACCGGGCAGCCCTTAAGCTGACAGAATGCCCTTTTGCAACCTAGGCAACGATTCGCCTCTTCGACAATGTGGATAGCCACGCAACTCCCCTTTTTGATTCAATCCAATGGGGCGACGATAAAGATCCTTCACCGCTGCCCCAGTCAGGCAAACTTAATCGACCGCCACGGCAAAAGCCAATGCTATAACTCGCGATGCGAAGCCCCGCAGCGAGCGGACATGTGCTCGAGTGTCGCCAGACAGTCAGCCGCCGTCGCCGGCACACTGTTCTCGACCACGCAGGGAATCCCAGGGCAGGCGGCAGCCGCCCAGGCCACCACGGGCTCAAAGTCATATCGTCCCGTCTCGCCCACGCCATGACACACCAGGCGCGAACCCGTACCGTCGCACCAACCGGCTTCATCCTCGTTATCAACGACCTCAAAATCCTTGGCGTGCAGCGCGCGGATCTTACTGCCGCATAAGTAGAGCATGCGCGCTGTGATTTCCTGCGCTTCGTCAACGACACTGGGGTGCAGCAGCGACACTGGGTCATAGATCACGCCGAGCGACGGGCTCGAGACGCGCTCCAGCACCTCACGGCAGCGATCTGGCGTATTAACCGTCTCGTTCCAACCGGGCTCGATCAAAATTTGCCCACCCACGGCCTCGGCCCGATCGCAGACGTGTGCAAGCCCGTCTGCAAACGCATCGAGTGCCTCATCGGTCATGCGGTCGACCGCGACGCGGTTCTGCGCATTGGGGCGACCGGTCTCGGTGCCAACCGGGCATCCGCCGAGCATCTGGGCAAAGTTCAAGCATGCCTCGTACTCGGAAAAGTTATCCATGAGCTGTTGGCGATCGGGCGTCGCCAGATTCTTATAACAGCCGAGCACGGCGACCGAAACGCCCGCCTCGTCGAGCACCGCACGCAAATGGTCGGCAAGCTCGCGGGTCAGGCCGCCTCGATCGATCCCCATCGATGCGTAGAGCACCTTACTCGGCAGCTGAATGCACGAAAAGCCCAGCTCTCCCGCCATGCGAATGCGTTCCTCGACGGTCCCCTGCGGAAGGTCGTGCAAACGTACGCCCGGAGTAATAGCCCCCACGTTATTCACATCCCTTATGAGCGTTGATGCCCGGGGTGTATCCGCCAAACGGGTCCTCGATGGAGCACACGCCCGAGGGGGCGAGCGGATCGCGCTTACCGGCCAGCTTGTCGTGATGCATGGTCTCGATATAGGCAAGCACCAGCGGCGCCACGCCCTTCGCATCGTTTTTGACGATAGGCTCGCTCATGTAGTAATCAAACGTGCCCTCGCGGTGCGCGGTGTTTCCCAAGCCCGCAACCAGGCAGATGTTGTCGAGCGCCAGCTGGCCATCGTGCTCGGAAAGGCAGGTCTCGCAGATGCCGTCGAAGGCTCGACGGCCGTACTGGTAGTAGCGCTCACCCAACACGCCCAGACGCACGCCCTTCATGATGGCGTTGGCAAAGATCGCGCTGCCCGACTCCTCCAGGTAGTTGGGGGCGATATTGGGCAGGTTGATGACCTGATGCCACATGCCGGTCTTCTCGTCTTGATACGGCAGCATGGCGTCAATCAGGTCGTGGAACATCTTGCGGATCTCGTCCTTCTCGGCCGACATCGAAGGCGGCATAAGCTCCCACGTGTCGATGAGCGCCATGGCAAACCAGCCCTCGGCGCGCAGCCAGAAGTTAGCCGAAAGGCCGGTGACCGGGTCGCACCAGAACTGCTTGCGGCTCGCGTCGTAAGCGTGATAGTACAGACCATTGAGGGGGTTGCGCATCAGGTCGTGCACGACCTGGAACATATGGAAGCTATCTGAGCAGGCACGACGGTTGTGGAAACTCAGCTCGTACTGCATGTAGAACGGCTGCGCCATATACATGCCGTCGAGCCAGATCTGGTTGGGGTAGACGGCCTTGTGCCAAAACACGCCCTCTTTGGTACGCGGCTGGGTTTCGAGCTGACGATAGATGGTATCCATGGCCGCACGATACTTGGGCTTGCCCACCAGGTCATAGAGCTTGTAGAGGGTCTTGCCCGCATTAACGTTATCGAGGTTGTACTCCTCGGGGTTGTAATGTTTGATGGTACCGTCGTCCTGGACAAAGAAATCGATGTAGTCGTCGGCGAACGTCAGGTAGCGCTGCTCACCCGTGATCTCGTACAGCTCGATGAGCGCCTTGATCATGCAGCCGTCGATATAGTTCCAGGTGTTCTCCTTACCGGCACGGAGCTTTTCGATATTCCAAGCCGGCGCCTGCGGCGTAGAGGTTTCGATCAACTGCTCGATATAACGGTCCAGGATTTGATTGCAACCCATTGCTGTCCCCTCTGACGTTAATGATAGGTGAACGTTAACCCTAGTGTAACGCGAACGGGGAATATAGGGTGAACGTTAACCCTATATTCCCCGCGAACGGCAGACTTTTAACGGCAAACGGTGGCTAAGCCCGCGGCGATGCGATGCGCCAGGCGCTCATAGCCAGCCGGGCTGTAATGCAGACCGTCCGGCATATAGAGTTCGCGGTGCTCCGGCAAAAACGGGCTGATGCCGCTTTGCGCATACAGGTCAATCACCGGAACGGAGTAACGGTCACAGACCTCCAGCATCGCTCGCACGTAGGCGTCTTGCGTCAGACCCAAATGGTTCGCCTCATCGCTTGCCGGGATATCCTTCTCGTGCTTACCACTCGTCTTGCATGGCGTCATAAACACGAGCTTTGCCTGAGGTGAGCGCGCCGTGATGGTTCGGATCAGATAGTCGACCGCACCATAGAACTCATGCACATCGGTGCTGCCCAACTCGCCAAGCGGCACGTTGCGGCTAAAGTCGTTAACGCCGCCAAAGACAACATAGACATCGGCCGCATCGTCGATGCCGTCCAAGCGCTCGACAAATGAATCGGTACGGTCGGCCTTGATGGCGATACGCGAACCCTTGATGCCAAAGTTCTCGACGACTGCACCTCCCAGCAACGCGCCCAGATGCGAAGTCCAAGAGATGTCGTTGCCGCCTGCGCCGCATCCGTTATCCCCCCATGTGGTCGAATCGCCAAAGCAGCAAATGGTCGATTCACTCAAGTTCTTCGTTTCCATAATCTTCTCCTCATCCGCCCATTGGCGGCCATACAGGTACGTACCGTTTATTTGCAACATGCCGAGGGGCTAAGCACGGTCGCATTTCGCAACGTGCGAATCGAGCCATTCGATATCCTCGACAAGATGTGTCACTCCCAGATGGTGTCCACCCGGACACACCTCGTGCCTCAGAGCATCTCTGCGGCCCAGCAACTTGTAGGCATCGCGCACGATCTTGAGCTGTTCATCGACATTTTTCAGCCCGCGCGAACCGTTCAGATGATCTTCTTCGCAGCTCTGCACTAACAACGGGCGCGGCGCAATAAGCGAGGCAATATCGCCCATGTCGAGCAAGCGCCAAAGTCCGGGTGTGTAGTTGCAGCTGCAATTGCCGTTGAGATGCAGCAGCGAATCATCGACACCGTACAGGTAGCCCGAGACAAACGCCTTGCATACACGTGGGTCGAGCGCCGCCAGATACAGCGTCATGTATCCGCCGCCCGAAAAGCCAAAACAGCCCAGGTCGTCCATGGCAATGTCGCCGCGCGCCTCTAGGTAATCGATCAGACGCATGTTATCCCAGGCGTTGAGGCCCGCAACGGTAAGTCCCAGCGGCTCGGCCATGCGCGCCTGGTTTAGGCACGTGCCGCGCAGAAAGCTGTTCTCGTCATCGCCCTGACCCTTCCAGTCACGACGGTATCCCCAACCGCGTGCGTCGGGGCAGACGGTCACGTAACCCATACGCGCCAAACGTAGACCGTAGTCGTAATTGAACTTACGCACAGCATCATCGACCGCCGGCACGCCCGTCACGCCCGCAACACTTGCGGCGCCTGCTCCCTGATGGCCATGCGGGCAGACATAGCAACACTTGCGGCCGCGCGCATCGAGCTTAGGCGACTGCGGCTCGAGCAGGTAGAACGGCATCCAAACGTCGCGCTCCACCTGCAGCATCGCATGGGTGCGCACGATACCGCCGGCAATCTGCACCCGATCGAGCTCGCGCGCCTCAATCGACACGCGATCCATAATCGATAGGCCCAACAGGTCAAACAGCCGAACCCTCGTCGCAATCTGCCATGCCTCAAAGTCTTCGGGCGTCGTGCCCTTAAATGCGGCGGAGCGGCCCTCACGCTTAAGGCGCTCACGAAACGCCAGTTCGTCTTCGTAATAGGTGTCGATATGCACCGTGCGACCGTTATCGGAAAGACTGTCGGTCTCCGCAGCGTCGCCCGGGCCACCTTCGGGGTCCCAGCCGTCCGCACCGGAAAGCACCTGTTCGCGGGCGTATCGGGTAGTGGCTGTCGCATCGAGCTCGTGCGCCCATGGCACCCAGTTTTCGGCATCACTCGCCGGGCCATGTAGGCTTGCACCAGCGTAGTGCGCCCTCTCGTGCGCCGCCGGCTTAGCCCAATCCCACCAACCTTCGCGCTTGATATGCTGTCCCAGCCAGCAATCGATCAGCACGGTCTGGGCCCACTCACGCCAAGGACGACCCAAATAGACCGAATCCGGTGCCACGTCTTGCGCGGCTGTAAACGAGCAGCCGTGGAACACGAAGCCATATGGCTCTCCCTCGGGCGTCGATGCCGCCGTCACGTAACCGTTCACGTCCATATTGCGGTTGAGCGAGCGGATCTCGCACCCCTCAAAATAGGCACACGCGCCGCCAAAGATAAAGTCGACGTCGCCCTCAATCCGGCAGCGTCGAAAATACTGACGGCCCACCCGACGCGGCGCAAACTGCTTGGGCCCAATGAATCCGCCCGGTTTGACTTCGCGCGGGGGCAACGGGCCCAAAAACAGCGTGTCCTGGCGCCCCGTAATGCAACAGGCGTCGACCACCAAACGGTCGCCGTCGGCGTACAGGGCAATCGCCTGCCCCACCTCGCGACCGTCGCCGGCATCGTTGACGATTGTGAGGTTCTCGAGCCGCACGTCGTCGGCATCGACCAAAACGGTATAGGTCCTAAAGGTGCCGAGCTTTCCGTCAATGCCCGATCCGTCCCCCGAGGGCATCTTGGCGCCCAGACTGCCCACGATACGCACGCTGTCAGCCGTCTCGCCCACCAGCGTCACATACGGTCGATGAATCTCGACCCGTTCGCGGTACTCACCCGGCTCGATATGGATTGTCACCGGTTGCTCGGCATCCAGATAGAGTTGATCGGCTGCCGCCAAGGCATCGGAAATCGTTGGATATGCTCCTGCCGCAGCCCTCGAAACGCGCAGTGTATAGATGCTTTCGCTCATCGTCCATCACGCTCCCAGGCAGCGAACTGCTCAGGCCAGCCCTGAACCTGTGGCTGAATATGCTCGGCGCAGCCCTTAAATGCCGTTAAGGCCGAAGCGAGCGATGCCCCATGCTTTCCATGCGGAAAGACATGTAGGCTAAAGCCAATCCCGTGGTCGGCAAGAGCCTGCGCAAGAAGGAGGCTATTTTGAACTGACACCGATGCATCATCGGCGGTATGCCACAAGAACGTACGAGGGAAGCCCTCGCCCACCATATTCTCGATTGACAACTTTTGAGCCAAAGCGTCATCGGCACCCGTTAGGTGTTCAAACGAACCACGATGAGCATAGGTCCCCGAGCTTACGACCGGATAGCACAAGCAAAGTGCGTCAGGCCGAATCGACTCAGGCGATGTCGCGATCGACTCTGCAAGCCAAGGTTTGTCCCAAAGCGCCCCGAGCAAGCCAACCAGGTGTCCACCCGCCGAAAAACCCATGACCGTAATTCGATTGGGATCGACGCACAACTCCGTCGCATGACTTCGCACGGTATCGACCGCCCGCGCAAGTTCTTGCAATGCAAGCGGATAGGTGGCGGGCGCAACCGAGTAGTCCAGAACAAAAGCCTGATACCCCATCGCAAGTAAGCGTAGCGCCACCGGCTCGCCCTCGCGAGGCGAAATATGATCGTAGCCCCCACCCGGCACAATCAAAACTGCAGGTCGGGGTTCCAGGGCATAAGCATCCTCGGTGGGAGCAAAAATATAGGACGAGATCGCGGCATCCGAGCCATCGACCCCGACACAAATCGTTTTATTGAGCATGTATACCTTCTCGTTATGATGCGTAGCGCGGCCGCATGGCACAAGGGCCGCATAGCCGATTTTTTCGGCAATGCGGCCCCGGTCATCAATTCCAGCTAGGAACGGACAATCTTATCGACGTTCTCGAGCTGCAGCTCATCGCCATCCTGACCCTCGATCACCACATTTTGCAGGTCGAGGACTTTCACGTTCTGCGCGATGATGCCCTGGCGCACCATCGGCTCCACGCCACAGGCCATGGCTGGCACAAAGGGCTCGGCATCGGCGGCAAAGGTCACATGGACATCCTGGAACGTCAGGCGCGTCACCTTGCTCTCGGGCAGTCCCGTAATATAGGCCGCGGCCGCGTGGCAGTTGGTGGCCTCGATGTCGCGGAACGTCGTGGCGCCAAAGCCGGGCGTACGGTCGTCGACGGGCACCGCGTCGCGGCTCTGGACATAGTCGGTCTTGCCGTCCTTATCGCAGAAGTAGAACGAATTGACCACGAAAGGCGTGAGCACCTCGTCCATGCGAATGTGCTCAAAGGTGATGCCCTCGTTGACGGCGTCCTTGCCGCGACCGCGACGAGTCTTAACGCGCAGGCCGCGGTCGGTGCGCTCAAAGAGGCACTTGCTCACGGTGAGGTCCTTGATGCCGCCGGCAGCCTCGGACCCCAACACCACGGCGCCATGACCGTCGTGCATGTAGCAGTGAGCGATCAACACGTCATGCGTGGCGGGACGAAGCTCGGGCTCAATGCCCAGTTTGCCGCTCTTGATGGCGATGCAGTCGTCGCCCACCGAGAACTGGCAACCCAGGATGCGAACAAAGCCACAGCTCTCGGGATCGAAGCCGTCGGTGTTGTGGGAGTTCTTGGGACCCTCGATGGACAGGCACAGGGCATCGACGTGTTCGCACAGAACGGGATGGATGTTCCATGCTGGGCTGTTGCGGACGGTAAAGCCGGCAAGGCTCACGTTTTGGCACTCGGACAGGAAGATCATGCGCGGGCGGGCGATCTCGCGGCCCTCCTCGGGGCGGAAGATATTCTTAAAGTCCTTGTTCCACCAGTTATCCTCGGCAAAATCGGTCTGGCCGTCGATGGCGCCGCGGCCATAGATGCACACGTCGTGCACGCTCAGACCCGTAAAGGTCGAGCAATAGGTCGAAAAGCTCTCGCCCTCCCAGCGGCCCAGGGGCAGCATATCGGTGCCGGCATACCCGGTGCCCTTGTCACCCGTGACCGTGCCCGGAATGTAGGCAAGCGCCGCGCGGTCGTGACGGGCCAGCAGCACCGCGCCCTCGGCGAGCTCGATGTTGATATTGCTCTTAAGGAAGAGGGACTTGATGCGGTAGTTGCCAGCGGGAATCAGCACGCGCCCGCCCTTGGGACAAGCCATGATGGCAGCCTGGATATTGGTGGTGTCATCGTGCTCGGCATCGTTTTTGGCGCCGCAGTCGCGAACGTTGATGGTAAAGGGCTCCGCGGGCGTGGTGACGCCCACGCTCAGCTCGCGCTCGCCGCAGACAAAGCGGATCAGGTTGCGCTTGCCGGGAACCAGGCCGTCAACATAGGTCTCGACCGTATTCGTGGTACCGACGGGCTCATCGTTGACAAAGATCTCCCACGTATCGGCACAGGTAAAGTAGCCACCGTCGTCGAGCTCAATAACGGCCGCGCGGGCGTTGCGCCAGATAACGTTCGTCTCCATGGGTCTCTCCCTCAAATGTAATCAGAAGTTCATACTACTCGTTTTTAAAAAAAGGCCGCACCCGCCGGTGGATCTCCGGTGGCACGGCCCTGTGGTTTGGACGATGCGCCTGCCCTACTCGGCGGGAATTACGCTGCCGTCCTGGAAGCCAACATTGTTGTGAGCGAAGCAGTCCTCGTACTTGAAGCCGGAGAGCTCCTCGCAAAGAGCCTTGACCTCGGGCTGGACGTCGGCCATCTTGCCGCCCTCCTTGACGCGCTTGATCTCGTCGCAGAGGATGTCGCACTGCTCCTTGTCGATCTTGATGCCGCGGGCAAGGACAGCCGCGAGCAGGAAGAAGCCGGCGCAGCCAATGAGCATGTAGCCGCAGATGTACAGAGGCACGGTGGCGGGCTGGGTCACGGCGTCGCTGTTACCGGCGGTCTGAATGAAGCCGGAGGCAGCGAGGACGATAGCCCAGGCGTTTACAGCGATAGCCTGAGCAATCTGCTGGCAGAGCTGCTGAGCGGAGCTGTAGATGCCCTCGCGACGACGCAGGGTGATGAGCTCATCGACATCGGGGATGTAGTTGAGCAGAACATCGGGCAGATACTGAAAGCCAACGTAGAAGAACTTCCAGATAGCGAAGATGATGGGGTAGGCGATCATAGCGATGGCGACCGTGGAGGTGCCGTTAATCTGACCAAAGGCGAAGTAGTTGTAGGCGATGATGCACGCAGCGCAACCGACGTTGGCCAGGTACCAAGACTTGTGGAAGCCCTTCTTGGCCATGAGGGCAACCCAGATGGCGGTGCAGACGATAGCGACGACCTTGCCGGGCATCTCCATCACGGACTCATAGGACTTAGGAATCTGCAGGCAGTAGACGATGAAGAAGGACAGGCAGGCAGACCAGCAGGCAGCAGCGAGCTTCGTGGAGACCTGTGCATACAGGACCTTGCGGAAGGACTTGTTGCGGAAGGTAGAGACAACGTCAATGAAGAACTTCTTGATACCCTCGCCGACGCTCTCGATCTTCTCCTGAGCCACCTCCTCGGGGGTGTGCTCCCACGTGGACAGGTACACGCACAGCAGCGAGATTGCCATGACCGAAGCGTTGACCGTAGCGATGATGAAGTAGCTGAACGGGTTGGTCTCGCCGAAGGTGCCAAAGCCAAAGCCGACGAGTGCTGCCATCAGGAAGCCGGCGGCGTTACCAAAGAGGTGCTTGTAGCCGGTGAGGTACGTACGCTCCTTGAAGTCGTCGGTCATCTCGATGGTAAGCGGCGACAGGTTGGCGGTGCAGAACGTATACGCGACGTTGTAGATCAGGTACAGCACAAAGTAGTACGGGAAACCGAACGGCGTAGCCACAAAGATGAGCGGCTCGGCGACCATCATCGGGATTGCCAGCAAGATCCAGAAACGGCGGCGGCCAAAGATACGGCCGATCTTGGTAGCGTAGAAGTTATCGGCCACAAAGCCCATAAGCGGGCACAGAATGGCGTTGAGATAGATGGCGAACGAGCTGATCAGCGCAGCCTCGCCTGCGGACAGGCCGCACTCCGTGGACAGGAACAGCACCATGTAGCTGTGCGTAAAGGTCAGGGCACCGGAGTTGAGCATGCCGCCCATACCAAAGCCCAAGCGCGTCCAGAATGTGATCTTGCGCTTTTTACCGATCTTGTTAGTCATCGAGCTCCCTCTCTTTTCTCGATTGTCTTGGAACAAGACATTGGAGTCCATACCGACGTCTGTCTGCATGCCGTTCAGGGTGAACGTTTAGCTAGATTATGCGCGATTGCTTATGATAGGTGAACGTTCACTTGTATATTATCCTTGAACGGTCGTTTTTTGCCGTTGAACGGGCCTGAAAATGAAAAAATCCCTGCATTTTTGATTATCAAGTCGATTCAGCACCACGCAACAACTAGGTGAACGTTCATTGTTCTCTGGAGATGAGGGAGGTGCCGGGCACCCTTCCCAAAAAAGCCGTGCACGACAACGCAACGAGAAACGAAAAACGACCCCGCCGAGATTGTCCTCGGCGGGGTCGCCCAGTCTTTGCAGCAGCTTATTCAATCACGCGCTCAACGTGTCATCGCTACAGGCAGACTCCGTCCTTCCAGATGCTGATCTCGTGACAGCCGCGACGCTCGGCGCTGGTAAGCTTGCCGCTCGCCGTGTCCAGCACCAGCTGATACAGATCGCCGGCAGCCTCATCGAGCGTACGCTCGCCCGTAGCCACCACACCGGCGTTAAAGTCCATCCAGTTGGCCTTGTGGTCGCACAGGCGCTGGTTGGTGAACACCTTGAGCGTAGGCGCCGGCGCACCAAACGGCGTGCCGCGGCCGGTCGAGAACAGGATCACGTGGCAGCCGGCAGCCGTCAGGGCCGTGGTGGATACCATGTCGTTGCCCGGACCGCACAACATGTTCAGACCATGCTTGGTAGCCTGACCGGCGTACGGCAGCACGTCGACGATGGGGGCAGATCCGCCCTTTTGCACGCAGCCGCAGCTCTTGTCCTCGAGTGTGGTGATGCCGCCATCCTTGTTGCCGGGGCTCGGGTTCTCGTAGACGACCTCGCCATGGCTAATAAAGTAATCCTTAAAGCCGTTGAGCATGTCGGAGGCGGCGTTAAACACCTGCTCGTCCTCGCAGCGATCGAGCAGAATGCTCTCGGCGCCAAACATCTCGGGGACCTCGGTGAGCACCGACGTGCCACCGCGGGCGACGAGCATATCGCTCACGCGACCGATCGTGGGGTTGGCGGTAATGCCCGAAAGACCGTCAGAGCCACCGCACTTAAGGCCAATGACCAGCTCGGAGGCCGGAATGGGCTCACGCTTGGCCTGCTTGGCCAGGTCGGCCAGCTCAGACAGAATCTTGTGGCCTTCGACCTGCTCGTCGGCAACATCTTGGCAGGTAAGGAAGCGAACGCGCTCGTGATCGTACTCGCCCAGCTCGTCGAGCACCTGCTGATGCGTGCAGTTCTCGCAGCCGAGCGACAGGAACAGCACGCCCGCAGCGTTTGCGTGACGCGAGAGCGCTACCAGCAGGCGACGGGTCTGGGCATGGTCGGCGCCGGTCTGCGAGCAGCCAAACGGATGCGGAAAGTAATAGACGCCCTCCAGCGAACCCTCGACCAGATCCTGAGCCTGCTCGCACATGGCACGTGCGACCTCGTTGACGCAGCCGACCGTGGGGATGATCCACAGCTCGTTGCGCGTGGCGGCGCGGCCGTCGGCGCGACGGAAGCCCATAAAGGTCTCGGGCTCAACCGGCTCAACGACCGGATGCGTCGGATTGTAAACGTACTCGACCTCGCCCGAAAGGTTGGTCTTGACGTTATGCGTATTAAGCCACTGACCGGGCTGGATGTCGCCCGTCACATGGCCGATAGGAAGACCGTACTTGACAACGTTCTCCCCCGCCGCAATGGCACGCACGGCCATCTTGTGGCCCTGCGGAATATCCTCCGCGGCAGCGACCTCGCCCACCCCGGGAACCGCGACGGCGGTGCCCTTGGCAAGCGGCGACAGCGCGACGATCACGTTATCGGCCGGATTGATCTGGATAGTGTTCATTACAAATGGTCCTAACCCTACAGGTTGAGCAGAAGTCGAGGCGCGGGCAAGCCGTCTGGCGCCCGCACCGGGAATTTACGCTTGAGCGTTGGCGAAGGCCTGCTTGGCGCCCTCGACACGCACGACGGTGAGCGCGTTGACGACAAACTCCTCGAGACCGGTGATCTGCGTAAGGTCCTCGCCCCACATCTGCTCATTGGTGAGCACGTCGTGCACCAGCTCGGTATCGTCTGCACCGGCGTGGGCGGCGTAGAAATCGAGCACGAAGGCATCGTCCTGAGCGGTGTACTCGGTGCCGTCGGCGCGGCGCAGGTGCAGGCCATCGCCCTCGCGAGCAACGAGCTCCTGAGTATAGAAGGCGATGAGCGTAGCGAGGCTCGTCGCCAGGCACTTGGGCAGGTTGCCGGTCTCGGCAACATAGTCCTTGAGCGTGGGCAGGTCGCGAGCACGCCATTTGGCCGTGGAGTTGAGGCAAATGGAGAGCAGCGCGTGGTCGATAAACGGGTTGTCGAAGCGGTTCTCGACGGCGGCAGCAAAGGCCTTGCAGTCCTCGACGTCCAGGTCGGCGGCAAGCGTCGGGATGACCTCGTCGTAGAGCATGGTGTTCATGAAGCCGCGGACGGTCTCGTCGTGCATGCAATCGCGCACGATGTCAAAGCCGGCAACCCAGGAGCCCGGGACGAAGGCGGTGTGGGCGCCATTGAGGATGCGAACCTTGCGCTTCTTGTACGGGGTGACATCGGGGGTAACAAAGACACCCGGCAGGCCGGCCTTCACGAAGGGGAGCTTCTCGGCAAGCGACTCGTCGCCCTGGATGCCCCACATCTGGAAGGGCTCGCGCACGGCCAGGAAGGGATCCTCGTAGCCCAGGCGCTCGGCCACGGCAGCGGCCTCCTTGGGGTCGCGGATGCGGCCGGGGACGATAGTGTCGACAAGCGTGGTGCAGACGGTGCAGTCGTTGGCCATCCACTGCGAGAACTCGTCCTCCCAGCCCCAGTCGCTCACGTACTGGTTCATGATGCGCAGCAGCTCCTCGCCGTTGTGATCGATGAGCTCGCAGGCGAGCACGATGACGCCCGGCTTGCCGGCGGCCCAGCGGGTGTGGAGCACCTGGGCAAGCTTGGCGGGGAAGCTCGCGGGCGGCATGTCGTCGGCCTTGCAGGACGGGTCGTAGGCGATACCGGCCTCGGTGGTGTTGGAGACGATAATCTCCAAATCGTCGGAGACGGCGACCTCCATCATGGCGCGGTAGTCGTCCTCGCGGTACGGGTTGATGCAGCGGCTGCAGGCGCTGATCACACGGGACTCGTCAACCGTGTTGCCGTTCTCCTTGCCGCGCACCAACACGGTGTACAGGTCGTCCTGGGCGTTGATACCATCGGCAAAGCCAAAGGCGCCGCTGATGGGCTGGACCATGACAACCTTGCCGTTCCAGCCGGTTGCCTCGTTGCCCATGTCAAAGAAGCGGTCGACGAAGGCGCGCAGGAAATTGCCCTCGCCAAATTGCAGAACCTTCTCGGGCGCGTCCTTGGGCAGCAGGTAGCCCTTGTAGCCGATCTTCTCGAGCGTCTCGTAGCTGATGTTCTCCATCGATGTCTCTCCTTAGATTGCTGTTAGCGTGCAGGCAAAACGGGGGCGCCGCGTGTGGCAACGGCGCTCCCGAGTTCGGTGTGATTCGATGCGGGTTTAGGCCTCGACGGTATCCAGGTCAAAGCCAAAGTAGCGGACCGCGTTGTTGTAGCTGATGTCGCGCACGATGGCTCCCAGCAGCTCCATGTCGGCCGGGTACTTGCCCTGCTCGACCCACTCGCCGATCACGCTGCACAGCACGCGACGGAAGTACTCGTGGCGCGGATAGGACAGGAAAGAGCGGGAGTCGGTAAGCATGCCCACAAAGTTGCCCAGCACGCCCTCGTTAGCCAGAGCCGTGAGTTGCTCGCGCATGCCGACCTCGTTGTCGTTGAACCACCAGGCGGAGCCGTTCTGGATCTTACCGGCGGTCGGAGCCTCCTGGAAGCAGCCCATGACGGTATCGATCATGGTGTTATCGATGGGGTTCAGGCTGTACAGGATGGTCTTGGGCAGGCCGCAGGTCTCCTGGATGGAGTTGAGGAAATCGGCGAGCTGGTCGGACGGCGTGTAGTTGGAGATGCAGTCGTAGCCGGTGTCGGGACCGAGCTTGGCGAACATGGCGCGGTTGTTGTCGCGCTTGCAGCCAAAGTGCAGCTGCATGGCCCAGCCCAGACGGACATACTCACCGGCAACGAACTGCATAAAGGCAGTCTTGTACTTGAGGACTTCTTCCTCGGTGAGCGGCTCAGCAGCCAGGCCCTTGGCAAAGATGGCCTCGATCTCGTCGGCAGTAGCCGGGACGTACATAACGTAATCGAGTGCGTGGTCGGAGGCGCGGCAGCCCAGCTCGTGAGCAACGTCGTAGCGCTTGGAAATGGCGGACTTCATGCCCTCAAAGTCGCCGACCTCAACGCCGGCAACCTCGGAGAGGTGCCTGCAGTAGTCGGCAAACTCCTGGCCACGCTCGATGCGCAGGGCGGCGTCGGGGCGCATGGCGGGAACGACCTGAACGTCAAAGCTGTCGTCGGCTGCAATCTTCTTGTGCCACTCAAAGCTGTCGGCGGGGTCGTCAGTAGTGCAGATCATGCGAACGTTGGACTGCTTGATCAGGTTGCGGCAGGTGAAGCTGTTCTCGGCGAGCTTGGCGTTGGCAAGGTCCCAAACCTCCTGGGCAGTTTTGCCGTTGAGGACGCCCTCGTAGCCAAAGTAGCGCTTAAGCTCCAGGTGGCTCCACTCAAAGACGGGGTTGCCGACGCAGCGACCCAGGGTCTCGGCCCACTTTTGGAACTTCTCGCGAGCAGGGGCGTCGCCAGTGATAAAACGCTCGTCGACGCCGTTGGCACGCATCAGGCGCCACTTGTAGTGGTCGCCGCCCAGCCAAACCTCGGTGATGTTCTCGAAACGCTTGTCCTCCCAAATCTCCTTAGGAGAAATGTGGCAGTGATAGTCGACGATGGGCATGCCCTCGGCAAAGTTGTGGAACAGCTCCTCGCCGGTCTTGGTGCTCAGCAGGAAATCCTGATCGTCCATAAAGTTTTTCATCAAACAGCCCCTTTGCTGGCAAGGCGGGCGCACGGCGCGCTCGTTATCCTTTAGGTGAACGTTCACTATACTAATCCATTGCACCTCAAAAGGTGAACGTTCACCTAACCACCACGGGGTGAACGGTAGATTTTGCCCGTTCAACGGTTGCTGGGGATGTGACTTGCATGTATTGCGGACTGGTTGGCGTCCCCGAACACCGAACTTGAGCGCTTTTGCTCAGGTGGGTCATGTCCCGACGTACATTTTTGGGAGTATTCAGCATTAGAGCGCGCCGTGCGCCATCCTCAGCGTCCTATTTGGAACGCAGATAGCGCCCGATCGGCATAAAAAGTGCCCCCGATGGCAAATTACGCCATCGGGGGCACTTAAAACAGTCGTTCTGCACCTCATTCAGGGCATGCCAATGCTGAATACTCCCAAAAATGCACGTCGCAAGAGGGGGTACCTGCTCAATCGGCTAAATACCCGCAAGTTCGCAGTAGCGGTCGACATTGCTGGCAAATACCATCTCGACAGCACCCTTCTGGACGGGCACCGTCGGGGTCCTTCCCCACAGCAGATAATCGCCCAGCGTCTTAGCGCCGCGATACGCCAGGCTCGTCGGGTCCTTATAGACAATATTGGTAAAGATACCGCGGCGCAAGGCCAGAGCACTTTCGGGAAACAGGTCGTTGCCGATCACCATGACCTGACCGGCCTTGCCGGTCGAGACGAGCGCGTCGGCAACCACTTCGGAACCAACGGCAAAAACGCTACAGATAAGTTCGGGGGCGTCCGGCGCACTCAAGCGCTTTTCGAGCTCATGCTCGAGTTGTTTGACTTGCGCATGGGCACCTGCAAGATCCTCAACCTGCCATGGAATATCACGTTCGCGCAGGTAATTGTGGAAGGCGCGGGCGGTTAGATAGTGCGAATCGGTATATGGGTCGCCTGTCAAAAGGAGCACGCGGGCGTCGGCCCCAGAAGCATGGACCAGGTTTGCCGCCTGCTCGGCCATAAGGCTGCCTGCCGTCGAATAATCGGCCAAGCTCGCACCCAAACGATTCAAATGCGGACGGTCGCCGTCGACAAGCTCAATCGTCACGCCCGCCTCGGCGATCTGCCCCAAAAGCTCAGTCGCACGATCGTCGCCCGGCGCATAGGCGAGCAAGCCATCAATCTTCTCGCCCACCTGCAGACGCTCGTCGATTTGCTCGAGTGCATCAGCGTAGCCGCCCACGCCAAATTCAACGCGCTCAACCGTAATGCCCCGGTCGATGACCTCCTGTTCAAAGCGATTGCAGCCTTCCCACAGGTAACGGAAAAAGTACGCTCCCTCGCGCGATGCGCGGGGCAGGCAAAACACCAGATTGATATCCTTGCGGCGCAGGCTTGAGGCACTTGTGTTGCGGTGATAGCCCATGGCCTCGGCCTTAGCGTTCACCTTGGCGCGCACGGATTCGCTCACGCCGGCCTTTCCCGTCAGAGCCTTGTGCACGGTATTGATGGAAACGCCAAGCTCGGCGGCTATGTCCTTCATGGTTACGCGAGCGCTCATGCGGTTACTCCGTTATAGATAAGTTGCCAATTAATAGTCCAGTTAACGATACCCCAAAAATACTCTTCGACTCGCCGTACTCTCCCTCAAATGCACAAAGCGCCCCGCGAACGGATGCCCGCGGAGCGCTTGGATGTCCGGACCTTATTTGATACCGCGACCCAAGTCTTCGGCGATTTTGTCTACGCCCTTAAGTGCAGCGCACGTCTTTTTGTTGGAGCAATGCCCCGTGCAAACGCCACCCTGAGCGCAGTCGGCGCAGGTGCCCTTGCGGTAGATGCGCACGCACACGGCGACAAACGCAACGCCGATAACAGCCAGTACAACAATATCGATAGGTGCCATAGCAAGCCTCCTCTAGTTAACCAGCACTTACTTTACCCCATTCTCCACCTACCAAATAGGGACAGGTTTATTTTGGTCGGTTTTATCTGCGGAAACGCCACATCTTACTTCTGGAGCAAAGCAATCTGTCCCCCATTGCGTCAAAAAGCCCGAGTGTCACTGAGACACCCGGGCTCGTGGAAAGGGGTTGATCCTTATTCGGACTTAGGCGGAAACTGCAGCGGAAGCAGTGTTGGTCTCGTCCTCGTCGGTCCAAGCGTGCTTGGGCATAGGACGGAAAATCTGGAAGAGCATCGCAACCAGCAGCACGATGGCCACAATCGTCCAGATACCAAACTGTCCAAGAACAAGCAAGTTGTAGAACTGGTTGATGAACAGGCCGATCACCCAAGCGAAGGCGCACTCGTAACCGATGGCGATCGCAGTCCACTTGCCGGAATCCATCTGGTTGCGGATGGTGCCAATGGCGGCAAAGCACGGAGCGCACAGCAGGTTGAACGCGCCAAAGGCAACGCAAGCGCCCATGGTGGGGAACATGCCGGCAAACGCGGTCCACAGGCTCGGGTCGGTCTCGCCCGCGTCGGCGACGGACAGCAGCGAGCCGGCGGTGGCGACGACGTTCTCCTTGGCGACGAGGCCAGAGACAGTCAGCGCGGTGGCCTGCCAGGTGCTAAAGCCGAGCGGGGCGAAGATCCAAGCGACCAGGTTGCCCAGCATGGCAAGCACGGAGTAGTCCATAAACTCCTCGGGGATGCCGTCCATCGCAGGCAGGAAGCCAAAGGAACCGTTATAGCTACCAAAGTTGGAGAGGAACCAAACGACGACGGTGGACGCAAAGATGACCGTGCCGGCCTTCTTGATAAAGGCCCAGCAGCGCTCCCACACGTGCAGCGCCCAGGAACGGATCGCCGGGAAGTGGTAGGCAGGAAGCTCCATGACAAACGGGGTCGGACGGCCGGCGAAGAGCTTGGTCTTCTTGAGCATGAGGCCCGAGGCGATGACGGCAAAGACGCCCAGGAAGTAGAAGAGCGGGCTGATCCACGCGGCGGTGGTGGAAGAATCGCCGATGATGGAACCCATGAGCAGGGCGATGATCGGCAGCTTAGCGCCACAGGGAATGAACGTGGTGGTCATGACCGTCATGCGGCGGTCCTTCTCGTTCTCGATGGTCTTGGTGGCCATGACGCCGGGGACGCCGCAGCCCGAGGACACGAGCATGGGGATGAAGGACTTACCGGACAGGCCAAACCGGCGGAACACGCGGTCCATGATGAAGGCGACGCGGGCCATATAGCCGCAGTCCTCCAGGAAAGACAGCATCACGAACAGCAGGAACATCTGCGGGACGAAGCCGAAGATGGCGCCCAGACCACCAACGATACCGTCGCAGACCAGCGAATCGACCAGGCCGCCGTCCTCGGTGCCACCCGCCACAAGGGCGTCGTGCACCACGGTGGTGATACCCGGGACATAGGGGCCGTACTGCGCCGGGTCAACCGAGTCGGCGTTGTCGCCTGCGGCCTCGACGGCTGCATCGTAGGCGTCGCGACCCTGGCCGAGCACGTACCAACCGTCGGTACCGAAGAGCTGGTCGTTGGTGAAGTCGGTCACCGTGCCGCCCAGGGTGGAAACGGCGATGTAGTACACGCAGAACATGATGACCACAAAGATCGGCAGGCCCAGAATACGGTTGGTAACCACGCGATCGATCTTCTCGGAGGTGCTCATCTTGGCAGGAGCCTTGGTCATGCACTCGTCGATAATGTGCGCGATGACGCCATAGCGCTCACCGGTGATGATGGACTCGGCATCGTCGTCGCAGTCCTGCTCGCACCGGGCGACCAGCTCCTCCACGCGAGCAGCCTTCTCCTTAGTGAGGTTGATGAGTTTACAGGCGTCTGCATCACGCTCGAACAGCTTGACGGCGTAGTAGCGACGCTTGTTGGCGGGAACGCTCGCCGGAAGGTTGTTCTCGATGTGCGTCAGAACGTCCTCGATGGAGGAATCGAACTTGTGCTCCGGCACCTGACCCTTAGAAGCAGCGGACTTTTTGACCTGCTCGAAGAGCTCCTTGATGCCCTTGTTCTTAAGAGCCGAGATCATCATGACCGGACAACCAAGCTTCTTGGAGAGCTTGTCGGTGTCGATCTTGTCGCCATTCTTCTCGACCAGATCGGCCATGTTGAGGGCAACGACCACAGGCAGGCCGGTCTCGATGACCTGAAGCGCCAGGTATAGATTGCGCTCCAGGTTGGTGGCATCGACCACCTGAACGACGACATCGGGCTCGCCGCTCATGAGATAATCGCGCGAGCATTGCTCCTCGGGGCTGTAGGGGGAAAGCGAGTAGATGCCGGGGAGGTCCGTGATGGTAACGTTCTTGTCGCTTAGGAGCTTGGCCTCCTTTTTCTCAACCGTGACGCCGGGCCAGTTGCCAACGTAGCCGTTGGCGCCGGTGATCAGGTTGAAAAGCGTGGTCTTGCCGCAGTTGGGGTTACCCGCCAGCGCGACATGGATCTGAGAATCCGCCATTCAATCCTTCTTCCTTGTGTGCCTGCGCTGCTTTCTCCGCACAGGCTGGATAATGTGCTTCAAAGTTGCTGCATTAAGTTAGAAATACCTAACTTTATCTGCAGAAATATACGCCGCGAGCCCTTACTGGACCTCGACGACAGCCGCCTCCTCCTTGCGGATGGAAAGCTCGTAGCCGCGCACGTTGATCTCGACCGGATCACCGAGCGGTGCAACCTTCACGACCTTGAACGAAGTGCCCTTGATGAGCCCCAGGTCCATAAGGTGGCGGCGAAGCGCACCCTCACCGTGAAGCTTGACGATGGTAGAGCTCTCGCCCACCTTAACGTCACCCAACGTCTTCATCCTCTTGTCCCCCTTTCGGTTTTTATGAAATGCTGCGGACTAACCGACGGTCATGATGTGCATGGCAACCTTGGAATCGATGCCAAAGCGTGCGCCCAGCACCGTGACGATGATATTGGCACCACTCGAGCTCACCACGTGGATTTCGTTGCCCTCGACAAAGCCGAGGTCCTTGAGGTGGTGTTTCATGTCCTCATTGCCCTTTACACGAGACACGCGCACGGTTTCGCCCGCTTTTACCATCGAAAGCGGCATGGCCGGCATCTGCGGTCCGCAAGACATGAGTTGCTCCTAACGTCAGTTCGTCCTCAACATCGACGTGATAAAAGTTAACCACGTCTATGTTCGCTTTAGTAAACTAGCACGTGGTTAACTTTTTGGAAAGGGTCTCTATTCAGTTTTCGAAAAAGTTTCCTATACGAAACAAAAAGGCGCGGCAAAGAGCTGTCCTTTGCCGCGCCCCGTCATGCTTAGAGCGAGAGGTTTCTGATCGACGTAACGCAGGAAGCCTCGTCTACGCCCGAAACGCGGAAGATGATATCCTCGCCACACTCGCCGTAGAGAGCCATGAGGCCCATAACGTCGCGACCGTCGGTATGGCGGTCGCCGATGCTGACTGACACGTCGCTACGATGCTTGGCGATAATGTCATAGAGCAGCGCAACCGGGCGGGCATGCAATCCCAACGGATCTTTAATCGTCTTTGTAAACTCGACCATGTCCCCTCCCGCGGCATCGCACATTCGGCCGGCAAAACCCAGCCATGTGGTAGTTATTGTACGTTACCGGCGCACCCCCGTCCCATAAAAAACGAGGGAAGGTACGTGTCCTTCCCTCGCAACAGGCAATATGTAGCCGCTCGCCTACATCAGGCGCAGGCTGACGTCCTTGAGCTGGGCGCCACTAACGGCACTCGGGGCGCCCGACATGAGGTCGGAGCCGCTGGCCGTCTTGGGGAACGCCATGACGTCGCGGATGGAGTCGGAACCGGTGAGCAGCATGCACACGCGGTCCAGGCCCAGAGCGAAACCGCCCATCGGGGGCGCACCAAACTTGAGGGCCTCCATGAGGAAGCCGAACTGAGACTCGGCACGCTCCTCGGTAAAGCCCAGGAGTTTGAGCATGGACATCTGCATCTCGGCGTTGTGGATACGCATACCGCCACCGCCGGCCTCAAAGCCGTCCATGACAAAGTCGTAGGTGCACGAACCGGCTGCCAGGGGATCGGCCTCGATCTTGGCGATGTCGGTCTCGGTCGGCAGGGTGAACGGCTGGTGCTCGGCTGCATAGGCCTTGCGATCCTCGTCCCAATGGAACAGCGGGAAGTTGACGACCCACAGGAAGTCGTGACCCTCGCGCTTGATCTCGAGCGCATTGGCCATGTGCGAACGCATACCGCCCAGGATCTCATCAGAAAGCAGGCGCGGGCCGGCGGCGAACATCACAAGGTCGCCGGGCTCGACGTCCATGCGCTCGCGCAGAGCCGCCATCTCCTCGTCCGAGAAGAACTTGACGATGGGGCTGTTGATGGAACCGTCCTCGCGGAAGGCGATCCAGGCCAGGCCCTTGGCGCCAAACGTGGAGGCCACGCCGGCGAGCTTATCGATCTTGGCACGCGCCCAGGCACCGGCGCCCTTGGCGTTGATGGCCTTGACGACAGAGCCCTCCTCGTTCGCAGCGGTCGCGAAGACCTTGAACTTGGAGTTGGCAAAGATGTCGGTCAGGTCGACCAGGTGCATGCCGTAGCGGGTATCGGGCTTGTCGGAGCCATAGGTGTCCATGGCCTCCCAGTAGTTCATGCGACGCAGCGGCGTGGGCATCTCGACACCCATGCGACCGAAGGCATCGGCAAGAACCTCCTCGAGCGCGCTCATGACATCGTTCTGGTCCACGAAGGACATCTCGATATCGACCTGGGTGAACTCGGGCTGACGGTCGGCGCGCAGATCCTCGTCGCGGAAGCACTTGGCAACCTGGTAGTAGCGCTCGACGCCACCGACCATGAGCAGCTGCTTCAGGAGCTGCGGGGACTGCGGCAGGGCGTAGAAGTTGCCCGGCTGAATACGGCTGGGAACGATGAAGTCGCGAGCGCCCTCGGGCGTGGACTTAAACAGGGAGGGCGTCTCGACCTCCATGAACTCACGGTTGTGCAGCGCCTCACGAATGGCAAAGGTAAAGTCGGAACGCAGCTTGAGGTTGGCCATCATCTCGGGACGGCGGAGGTCCAGATAGCGATAGCGCAGGCGGGTGTCCTCGCTGGTCTCGATGCCGTCCTCGATCTGGAACGGCGGGGTGACGGACGTGTTGAGCACCTCAGCATGATCGGTCAGGACCTCGATCTCGCCGGTCGCGAGCTTGGTGTTGGTGGTCTCCTCGCCACGAGCGCGCACGACGCCGTGGATCTTGATGGGCCACTCGGGACGCATGGTCTCGGCGATCTTAAAGGCATCGCCATCGGAGTGCTCGGGGTCGAAGGTGAGCTGCGTGATGCCCTCGCGGTCGCGAAGGTCGCAGAAGATAAGGCCGCCGTGGTCGCGGCGACGGCTCACCCAACCGGTGAGGGTGACCTCTTCGCCCACGTTCTCGAAGCGAAGCTCGCCGCAGGTACGGGTGTGCATGGAATGCTCGTCAATGGGACGGGTCTGGCTCATACCAGTGATCCTCCTTTATGGATCTGTGCCGCCCCGTGTCGTTCCGGGCGGCGTCGTACAGATTTGCCCTGCCTGCGTAAACCGCGCAGCCGGACATGGCGTTCTATCTTATCGCACCTGCGTCGATGTGCCGCGGAAAAGTAGCTCCTGCCCAAAGACTTGACGGAGACGAAACAATTGACGCACCGCGGCCGTCGCCAAGGCGCGCCACGTGCGACAATGTGTCCCAATACAACTGCACTCGGAAAGGCCCGCCATGACTGCACGCCTCATCGTTATGGATATCGACTCCACGCTCATCGACCAGGAGGTCATCGACCTGTTGGGCGAGGAGGCCGGCGTAGGCGAGCAAGTGGCGAAGATCACTGAGCGCGCCATGCGCGGCGAACTGGACTTTAAGCAGGCGCTCGAGGAGCGCGTTGGGCTGCTTGCCGGCTTGGACGAGAGTGTGTTCGAGCGTACCTTTGAGCGCGTGACGTTTACTCCTGGCGCGCTGGAGCTTGTGCGCTCGGCGCACAGCAAGGGCTGGAAGGTCGGCGTGGTAAGCGGCGGCTTCCACGAGGTCGCCGACAAGATCGTGGCCGCCGCGGGCATCGATTTTTGCCTGGCTAACCGCCTAGAGGTCGTGGACGGCAAGCTCACCGGTAAGCTGGCGGCAGACATCGTGACCAAGGAATCCAAGCTCATCCGGCTGCTGGATTGGGCAGTCGAGTGCGGTGTCGATATGGCCCACACCGTCGCGATCGGCGACGGGGCAAACGATATCCCTATGATTCAGGCCGCGGGCACGGGCATCGCGTTTTGTGCCAAGCCCAAGACGCGCGAAGCCGCCCCGTTTGCCATCGACGAGCGCAACCTGATGCTCGCCATGGACATCATCCTGCGCGACTAGTCGATCCGTCTAACAATTGAATCAGTCTGTCCTATAGTTTCCGAACAATTTTGTTTTAGTGTTCGGAAACATACCTTTGAGTGCTAGACTTTGCGCCGTCGAAGGGAACATATATGGATAAGCGAGATCTTGAGCAGTTGCTGAGCGATGTTGCCGACGGAGCAGTCGCCCCGGCAGTCGCCCTCACACGCATCCAGACGGCGCCGACCGCCGATCTGGGTTTTGCGCAGCTCGATCTTTCGCGCGGGGTGCGCCAGGGAGCCGGCGAGGTTGTCTACGGTGCCGGTAAAACCGCCGAGCAGATTGCCGCCATTATCGAAGCGCTGCGCGATGCCGGTCAGGAGCGCATCCTGGTCACGCGCCTGGACAGCGAAAAAGCAGCCCGCACCTCGGAGCTCCTCGGCAACGGCATCGACCTGGGGTATATCCCGAACGCACAGCTCGCCCTCGTGGGCGGCAAGCCCTCCCCTACTGGCAACGGACGCATCGTCGTCGCCTGCGCCGGCACGAGCGACTTGCCCGTCGCCGAGGAAGCCGCGTTGACGGCCGAATTCTATGGCAACGAGGTCGACCGCCTCTACGACGTGGGTGTTGCCGGCCTGCACCGCCTGCTCGCGCATGCCGAGGAACTTGCACAGGCGCAGGTGGTCATCGCCATCGCCGGCATGGAGGGCGCGTTGGCGAGCGTTGTCGGCGGCCTGGTGAGCTGTCCGGTCATCGCCGTTCCCACCAGCGTGGGCTACGGCGCAAGTTTTGGTGGCGTAGCCGCACTGCTCGCCATGCTCAACTCCTGTGCCAGCGGCGTATCGGTCGTCAATATCGACAACGGCTTTGGTGCCGCCTACCAGGCAAGTCTTATCAATCATCTGAGCGCCGGCACGCCCCACGCCCGTTAAGGAGCATTCCATGTCCAACCATCAGCACACGCTTATCATCGACGGCACCTCGGGCATCAGCGGCGACATGACCGTCGCGGCCCTGCTCGACCTGGGCGCCAGCGAGGAGCACCTGCGCGAACAGCTCGCCACACTGCCGGTCGACGGCTTTACGATCGCCGTCACGCGTGCAAACAAGCATGGCATCGACGCCTGCGATTTCGACATCCAGCTTGCAGAGGAGCTCGAGAACCACGATCACGATATGGCCTGGCTCTACGGCAACGAAGCAACTGCCGAGCACACGCACGAACATGAGCACCACCATCATGACCACGACGAGCACGAACACGAACACACACACGAGCATGACCATGAGGCCCACGGCCATGGCCACGAGGGCCATCATCACGCCCACCACCATCACCATCGTTCTTTGGCGGACGTCACCGCCATCATCGATGGCTCGCAGCTAAGCGATGGCGCCAAGCGTCGCGCTCTCGCCATCTTTACCGCACTCGCTGCCGCCGAGGCCAAGGCTCACGGCAAAACGCCCGAGACCGTCCTGTTTCACGAGGTAGGCGCCGTCGACTCCATCGTCGACGTCTGCTCGGTCGCCATCTGCCTCGATGACCTTGGTATCGAGGATATTGTCGTCGAGTCGCTCTCCGAGGGCCACGGAACCATCCGCTGCGCCCACGGCCTCATGCCCATTCCCGTCCCCGCTGTCGTCAACCTGTGCCAGGCGGGCAATATCGCCCTCACGCCTGCACCGGTCGCCGGCGAGCTCGTGACGCCCACGGGCGCCGCCATCGTCGCCGCACTGCGCACGTCCGAGCACCTGCCAGCCCGCTACCACATCGAAGCCGTCGGCTACGGCGCCGGCAAGCGCCCCTACGAGGGCTGCTCCGGCACGCTCCGTTGTCTGCTCGTTCACGTGGATGCATAGCCATGGATGCCCGCAAAGAAAAAAGCCGCGCTGCCATCGTCGCGGCGTTCTCCGAGCTGCTACGCGAAGAGGACTACGGCAAGATTACCGTCGGCGACATCATCGCGCGCGCTCACGTAGGCCGCGCGACATTCTACGGCCTCTTTAAGAGCAAAGACGACCTACTGTCCGAGCTCGTGAGCGACATCTGCACCCACGCCCTCGACGACGATGGCACACCGCTCGACGACCCACTCGTGCAGGTCGAGCATATCCTCAACAACCTCTGGGAACGCCGTCAGGGCGTTCGAGCCCTCGTAGCCGGCGCCGGCTCCCGCGTCTTCGCCGACTGTCTCCGCAAGACCATCATGTCACGCGCAGCCGAAACCGTCCCCGCCGACCCCGCAGGCCCCGCCGGCACCATGGACCGCAGCTTCCTACTACACCACATAGCCTCAAGCTTCGTAGCCACCATCCAATGGTGGGCCTGGCACAACTTTCAAGTAGACAAAGCCGACGTAGCCAAAGACTACTTATCGGCCATAAAACCCCTCTTCAACTAAGTAAGAACATCATCCCAAAGCATCGCCCCAACCCAGGGCGCCACGCATCCCAAAGTGTCACTCGCGCTTCACCGCCCCCAACAGCAACAAGCCCCTCCCATCCAAATCCAAATTCAGATTTATATGTTGGGCTGCTTGTTCCAACGCGGCCAAGATCCCGCAGCTGTCCGCATGGGTAACTTCCCAGCGCATTCCGCAGGACGAAAGAACCCCCGCCGCACGAAGTGCGCAGCGGGGGTTCTTTCATGTCCGAGGACGCGCTGGGAAGTTACCCCATGCGGCCAGCGGACAACTATGTAGCCTCAGACTAGAACATGCCCAAGAAACCGTGCACAAACAGCGCGGCCAGAGCGGCACCGATAAACGGTGCGATGCCAGGAACGAGCAGGCCGTACTTCCAGTTGTTGTCAGCCTTGTTCTTAATCGGCAGCACCTGATAGGCCATGCGAGGACCAAGGTCACGAGCCTGGTTCATGGCGAAGCCGGTGATGCCGCCCATGCCCATGCCAACAGCCCAAACGATCAGACCGACGCAGATGGCGAGCATCAAAACGTTCTCGCCGGCGCGGCTAGCGGCAGCAAGGATGGCGCTGATGAACACAAAGGTGCAGATGGCCTCGCAGAAGAAGTTGCGAGCATAGTTCGTACCCTCGGTGGTGGGGTTGGTCGAGAAGATATTGCGCTGGGCAATAGGGTCGACGACGCCCTCGGAAGCCTTGAACTCATCGGCATACATCAACCACGCGATCACGGCACCCGCAAAGCCGCCGAGCATATCGGCAATCATGAAGGGGATGCAGCTGCTCCACGGCACCAGGCCTACGATGCACTGGGCAAGCACCATGGCGGGGTTCATGCACACGGCGCCGCCAAAGACAAACAGGCAGACCGAGATGCCAAAAGACCAGGTGGTGATGGTAAACATGTGACCGGAGCCCTGATACTTGGTGCCCTTGAGCACGGTATCGCAGTGCACGCCCACGCCAAAGATGATCATGAGGGCCGTTGCGCCGAATTCGCAGAGGAGTTTGGTAAGCATAAAACCTTATCTTTCTTGTCGGTTATAAACGATTCGTTTAGGCCGCGTACTAGTGCTGAGCGACGACAACGCCCAGGCCATCGGGAATGACGGCCACCTTGGCATCGGCACCCTTCATCTCAAAGGCGAGCTTGAGCGCCTCATCGAGGGTGTTGACCGGCGTCATGTGCATATCCTTGATCATCTGGTGATCGCACAGGTCGGTGACCATGATCACAGGGTGATGCGCCAGGATGCGGGCAAAGATCTGGCTCGTCCACTGGTCGGGCAGGGTCTCGTCCTTAGGACGGTCGATGCAGGCACGCTCAAACTCCGCCGGATCGTTGTCGGCGATGTTGTGATAGAAGCCCTCGCCACCGTGGCCGTCGGCACAACCGGCGACGTCGATGATCACGCCGCCCTCGGGAAGCGTGGCCTCGGCAGAGCACATGCCCTTCACGGCCTGATAGATGTTCTGATCGAGCGGATAGCCACCGTTGGTGGTGATGGCGATCTCGCACTCGACGGGCTCAACGCCGGCAAGGCTCTTCACGAACTCGCAGCCAGCCTCGTGCGCCTTGTGGATGTCGCCGGCAAAGGAGCCAATGACCTCGTGCTTGCCGTTGAGCACCACGTTAAGCACGAAGGCAAGGTGAGCCATCTCGGCGGCGGCAAACATATCCTCGCTCACGTGGTTGTGGCACAGGTTGCCGGCACGCGAATGGGAATCGTTCACAAACTGACCGTTGTGGTTGTACATGATGGTCTTGTAGCTGGCGATGCCAGGCAGGACGGACTTGCGGCTACCAGAGAAACCGGCAAAGAAGTGCGGCTCAATAAAGCCCTCGGCAAGCAGCAGATCGCAATCGGCAGCGATCTTGTTGATGATGCACTCGCCACCAGAAGGCAGGGTGCCGATCTTTTTCATCATGCTGTCGTCAGTCGCGACGTGCATAACGATTTCCTCGTTGGCAACGATCTCCTCGCCATACTTGTTGACGAGCTCCTCGTGCGTCGACGGACGGTGCATACCCGTAGCAACCAAAATACGCACGCGAGCCTCGGGCGCAGCGGAATGGATGTGATGCAGCAGAATAGGCATCGTCACACGCGAGGGGACGGGACGCGTATGATCGGAGCTGATGATGACGATATCCTTCTTGCCAGCACAAAGCTCCTCGAGCGAAGGCGAGCCATAAGGGTTGGCAAGCGACTCCTCTACCAGCTCTTCCTGCGATTTTGTAGTCTTAAACTCGTTTTGGTGACCTTCCATCACACCCGCGAAGTTCTTATCCTCGAGCTCCAGATGCAACGTCTTGTGGTCAAACGGCAGTTCACATTCAAACAATGACGAGCGCCCTCTTCCTTTCAACTGACACACTAGATAAACCGTTGGAAGGATACGCCGCTCACCGAAAAACACCACCGTCCACCGAGTCGTTAACACAACGTTCATATTTGACTCACAACCAAACGACCGCGATCCCGCTTGGGACCGTGGCCGCTACAGTCGTAAGGCGAGAAGCGCCAAATGCATCTCAATCCCGATCGATAAGACGCGAGGCGCGAAGCGCCAAACGCGCCGCCGGGACAGACCCCATCCAAAACGCGCGAAGCGCGCCATTCTTCTCTTCAGCTTTAATCCCAGAAGACCGAGGACGAAGGGGCCCGATGGGTTTCCCTCTGAATGCATTCCGCAGCACGAAGCCCCCTTATCCGCAGCTCCGAAGGAGCAGGATAAGGGGGCTTCAAGTGCGAGGACGCATTCAGAGGGAAACCCATCGGGCCCCGGTGAGAGCCACAGGGCTATCGATTACCCCGTGTTCTGCAATCCTGCCGAGACGCCGGTCACAGTCGAAAGAATCAGGCTCATGTACTCGGCCTTCTTCTCCTCGGCCATCTCGTCCTGGTTCATACGCACCTCGCGAAGGGCGCGGACCTGGGCGATGGACAGGGCGTCGACGTAGGGGTTGCGCACGCGGACGGCGCAACCGAGCACGCGGCGACGCTGCAGCGGCCACTCATCACCGACGATGGCAAGGACCCACTTACGCGTGAGCTGCATCTCGGTGAAGACCTTCTCGGACAGATCCTGGCGATCGCCCAGGTGCAGATACATCTTGGCGATGCGCTGGTCGGTCTTGGCGATCGACATCTCGATGTTGTCGATAAAGGTGCGGAAGAACGGCCACTCCTGGTAGGCAGCCTTGAGCTGGTCAAGATCGCCAAGCTGCTCGCAGGCGGTGCCCAGACCGTACCAAGCGGCCAGGTTAATGCGCGCCTGGCTCCAGCTGAAGATCCACGGGATGGTACGCAGGTCGTCGAGCGACTTGGCACCCAAGCCGCGCTTGGCGGGACGCGAGCCGATCGGCAGCAGACCGACCTCGGTCAGCGGCGTCACGGTCGAGAACCATGGCGTAAAGTCCTCGGTGTTCAGCAGGTCCAGATAGCGCTCGTGGCTTGCGGTGTTGAGCTTCTCGGCCATATCCCAGAACTTCTGCGTGGTCTCGGTGTTGGTCTTCTCGACACTCGGGGCCGACTGCAAAAGCGTTGCGGCAGCAACGGACTCAACATGGCGCTGAGCCAGCGTGCGGTTACCGTAACGGGCAAAGATGACCTCGCCCTGCTCGGTAAGCTTAAAGAAGCAGTTGACCGAACCCTTGGGCTGCGCCAGCACGGCCTTGTTGGCCGGGCCGCCGCCACGGCCCACGGCACCGCCGCGACCGTGCATGAGCACCAGGTCGATATCGTTCTTCTCTGCCCACTTGGCGATGCGCTCCTGCGCGGAGTGCAGCGCGAGCATGGCCGTGGTAGGACCGGCATCCTTGGAAGAGTCGGAATAGCCCAGCATGACCTCCATGCGGCGGTTGGTCTGGGCAAGGCGCTTTTGCACCACGGGCAGCGTAAGCATCTGATCGAGCACGTCGACGCAGCCCTCGAGGTCCTCGAGCTGCTCGAACAACGGGATCACGTCGAGCTCGGGGACATCCTCCTCGTGTGCAAAGGACAGGTGCGCCAGCTCAAAGACGTCGGCCACATGCTGAGCGCTCTTGGTAAACGAGATGATGTAGCGGTGCGCCATCTTCTTGCCGTAGCGCTTTTGGATGGAGCCGATAGCGCGGAAGGTATCGATGACCTCGCGCGTCATGGGCTGCAGGTCGCCATGGATACCGTTCTCGTGGATATCCTTAAGGGCGCGGGCATGCACCACGGAGTGCTGACGGAACTCCATCTCGACCATATGGAAGCCGAAGGACTCGACCTGCCAGATGATGGTCTGGACCGGGCCGTAGGCAGCACGGACGGCACCGCAGGCGGCCAGCGAGCGCTGGACGACGCGCAGGTCCTCCAGGAACTCATCGGCGCTGTGGTACATGGTGTCGGTGATACGACGGACGGTGGCGTTCAGGCGGTCGGCCATGACGAGCATGACGGCGCGATGCGGCTCGTGCTCGGAGATCAGCTCGGCGCGGGCCGTGTAACGAGGGCTCATCTCGACCTGATGGTTCCACAGGTTAATGAGCTCGGCCGACGGCTTGCTGTAGGTAGCCTCGAGCGTGAGGTTGCGGCCGATGTGGCGGCACTTGTCCTCGAGCTTGAGCACCATGTGCGTAAAGTACTTGGCGGCGACCTCACGGCTCACCTTGGCGGTGACGTTGGGGTTACCGTCGCGGTCGGAACCGATCCAGCTGCCGGGATGGAAGAACGCCGGGCACAGCGGCGGCACAGTACCGGCCTTGTCGCCCAGCACCCAATCGTCAAAACGACGATAGATAACGGGGATAACGTCGAACAGCGTGTTATCGAAGATGTCGATGATGGTATCGGCTTCCTCGACCGGCGTGGGCTTCTTGAGCGCGATGGGACTCGTACGCACCAGGGCGTCGATCTCCTGCAGCATATGGCGCTCGTTCTCCACCAGGTCGGAGCCGCCCAGACGCGGACGCTCCTCCAGCAGGTTGGAGATACGGCGGATCTTGCCCTCGACGGCCTTACGACGGGCCTCGGTGGGATGTGCGGTAAAGACAGGGTGGAACTCGAGCTTGTCGAGCAGCTCGTTGGCACCCTCGACACCCAGCTCATTCACCAGCTGGTGATAGGCAACGGTAAGCTCGTTGGCAGGATCGACCTCGGTATCGGTCGACGCACCGGCCTCGCGCTCGCGCAGCTGCGCCACACGGTAGTTCTCCTCCGACAGGTTTGCCAGATGGAAAAAGCTCGTAAAGGCGCGAACGATGACCTGCTGCTTATCGAGCGGCAGGCTGTCGATCAAATCGACGACCTCACGAAATGCCACGGCAGTGGGCTCGTCGGCGGTGGGCACGCCCTGCTCGTCGACGGCTTCGTCGGCAGCGCAGGTACCGGGGTTGCCGGCATTGACCACAATCTCGGCTGTCAAAATCTTGTCGAACAGGTCCGCGATCTCGGGATCATACTCGCTAAGCACACGGCGCTCCAGGCGCAAGAACAGCGCCAGATTGTCGCGCAGCTCCTCGGGGATCTCGATCTCGGCGAGACGCTCCCTGGACTCGGCATTCGAGCCGATTCGGTTAACGAGGCGGTTGACCACGGCAGCGACGCGCGCCGCGGCTTCGGGTACAGACTGGTTGCTTAGGTTCTCAGCCACGTTTCCTCCCATTCCTCCTTCTATGCACGTAACATGCGGTATTCATTATAGGCGCTTGAGAAATACTTTCGACACTGATTGCGCTTTACCACACAAAAGTATTTTCTGCATTGCAAAGGTTTTTGCCCTAAATGGTCGTATTTCTCGGTGGGCGGCATACGTAAACGGGGGCATTCCGCATAAAAGCGAAACACCCCCGTAACAATCGCTCTCCATGAGCAGGGCACGTTAGCAGGCCCGAAGCTCAAAAAGATGCGCTACAGGCGCTCGCGAACCGCCTCGACGACGTTGTCCAGATCGGCGAGCACCTCGTCATGGCTCTGCATGTCGCGCACTTTGACCTTGCCGGCGGCAAGCTCGTCGCCACCCAGGACCAAGATGAGCTTGGCGCCTACCTTATCGGCTTGCTTAAACTGGGCCTTGAGCGAACGACCCTGATAGTCGGCCTCGGTCACGATACCTGCGGCGCGAAGCTCCTGCGTAATGGCAAAGACGTTCTGACGCAGCTCCTTGCCGGCGTTGGCGACATAGACGCACGGGGCCTCATCGGCACCCAAATCGCTGCCAAAGGCCTGCAGGGCCAGCAGGGCGCGCTCAAAACCGACAGCAAAGCCGACGCCCGCCGTGGGCTTGCCACCCTCGAGCTCGACCAGGCCATCGTAGCGGCCGCCGCCGCCGATGGAGCCGACGCCGGCGCCAGGGGCCTCGACCTCAAAGACAGTACGGGTGTAGTAGTCCAGGCCGCGCACCAAGGTGGGATCCTCGACATACTCGATACCGGCGGCATCCAGATAGCGCTTGACCTGCTCGTAGTGCTCGCGGCACTCATCGCACAGGTTGTCACCCATCAGCGGAGCCTCGGCCATGATCTCGCGGCAGTGGTCGTTCTTGCAGTCGAAGGCACGCAGCGGGTTGAGCTCGGCGCGCTCGCGGCACTCGTCACACATCTCGTCTGCGTGATCGAGGATGAACTGCTTGACCTGCTCGCGGTAAGCCGGACGGCACTGGGCGTCACCCATCGAGTTGATGAGCAGACGAAGCTTGGAAAGATCGAAGCCCAGGCGCTTGTAGAACTCCATGAGCATGATGATGCACTCGGCGTCTGCCGCCGGATCGGGAGCGCCGAGCCACTCGATGCCCACCTGGTGGAACTGGCGCAGGCGGCCCTTCTGGGGACGCTCGCCGCGGAACATGGCCTCGGCGTAGTAAGCCTTAAACGGCGTGGAGCCCTGGGGCACCAGATTGTTCTCGACGACGGCGCGCACCACGCCGGCCGTGCCCTCGGGGCGAAGTGCCAGGCGCTGCTTGGGCTTGAGTTTGGTGTCGGTGCCCTCGGTAAAGACGCGCTCCAGGTTGGCACCGCTGAACACGCGGAACATTTCCTTGCGCACGACGTCGGTCGACTGGCCGATACCGTGGACAAACACGTCAACCTGCTCGATCGCGGGCGTCTCGATGGGTTTAAAACCAAACGGCTCGAACACGCCGGCCGCAATCTGCTGCATCTTTTGCCAGGCGCGCATCTCGGCGCCGATAAGGTCGCGGGTTCCCTCCGCCTTCTGTGCCTGCATGGGCAAACACCTTTCTTTTGTATCGCGTCATAGGTAGTGGACATTATACGGCACAAAGCAGCAACGCGGCGGCGCGCCTGACCGAACGAGGGTATGGGGACTCGTTCGGCCAGACGCGCCGCCGCGGACGAAGCGGACAAGCGGCGATGCGCTTTGGCCTACCTACTCCCCCGCCACGCTCGCGCGCAGCTTGGCGGCGATGGGCTCGGATGCCAGCAGGAACACGAGCATGACCACGGAGCACGCCAGGCACACGATCCAGGTGCTCGCAAAGGAGCCCGAGACGGCAAAGAGCACATAGACCTGCCAAAGCTCACCCACAAAGCTCATGCCCGCGAGCACCGTCGAGGTGGCGATAACGGTAAGCGAGCCCAATACGCGGCCACTCACCTTATCGGCAACATGGCCGATAACGAGCGAACCCACGACACTCACCACGGTGGAGATGGCATTGGAGATGTTGTACTGCGCAAGGGAAATGCCCAGGTCGCTGACGATCAGCGGCTGGAACAGGCTCATGCAGTTGACGAAAATCGTGTAGCACGTGGCCATGATCACGAAGCCGGAGGTCACAACGAGCCAGCCGGGGAAGAACTTACGCTGCTGGGACATACTGCTCCTTATTTAACAAACGAATAGCCGGCGCCGGGCGCCGGTAGTGCCCAAGATTGCCTTGAAAGACAAGGGCATAGGCCTTACGGCCATGCCCGCAGGCTTGAAAGGCAAGGTTGGGTGCTACCGGTGGTCGGCGATATAGCCCAAAGCGACGGCGGTATAGGCCGCGGCACCGAGGGGAAGCTCGGCATCGTTAAAACGTGCCTTGGGATGGTGCTGGGCAAAGTGTTCGTCCGTGTCGGTTACGGCCGCGCCCACGGTAAAGTACGCACTCGGAATCTCGCTCGAGATAAGCGCGAAGTCTTCACTCGCCATGGCATGGAAAAGCGGCAAGAAAGCCGCCTTGGGCAGCACTGCGCCCACATAGCCAAGCGACGCCTGAGTCATATCGCTGTCGAGTACAAGCGGCGGAACATCCGAAAGCGTCTCGATGGTCGCCGGCGTACGATATGTTGTGGCAACGCCGTTAACGACCTCCGCGATGCGGGTCTTGAGGTGCTCCATGAGCTCAACATCGAAGCCGCGCAGCGTTCCCTCGAGCACGCAGGTGTCGGGGATGACGTTGGCCGCCAAGCCGCCAGCAAACTTACCAACGGTAAGTGCGACTTCCTTGGCCGCCGGCACCTCGCGGGCGATAAGCTCCTGGAGCGCCAGGTGCACATGGACGCCGGCCGTGATGGGGTCGATGCAGATCTCGGGGCTCGAGCCATGGCCGCCCTTGCCCTGGAGCGTGATGCGGAAACCGTACACGCCCGAAAGCGCTGGACTGCCGTAGAGCACCAGGCCAAGCGGCGACTGGCTGTTGACATGCATGGCAAAGGCCGCCTGAGGGCGCGGGTTCTCGAGCAAGCCGTCGGCGATGGCGGCGCGGGCGCCCTCGAAGGTCTCCTCGCCCGGCTGGAACAGCAGTTTGACGGTGGCATTGGCGTCGACGAGCTCGGCCTCGCGGGCCTTGAGCAGGCGCGCCGCACCAAGCAGCGCCGTCGCGTGCATATCGTGACCGCAAGCATGCATGCAGCCATTGGTGGATGCAAAGGGCTCGCCGGATTCCTCGACAACGGGCAGGGCATCCATATCGCCTCGGAGCATGACGACCGTTCCGGCCTGCTCGTCCTTGCGCGTGCCATTGCCCTGAGCGGCCGCGGCCGCACCGGCACCGATCAGGCCAACGACGCAGGAACCGTCGACGAGCGTGGTATGGGGGATGTCCATCTCGTCCAGACGTGCCTGGATATAGGCAGACGTCTGCGGAAGATTGTTACCGAGCTCGGGCATCTGGTGTAGATCGTGTCGCCACGCAGCGAGCTCGTCTGCAAAAGCCTGAGCTTCTGCGACAAGACCGTCACCGATAGCGGTCTGCGCCGCTGTGGTAGCCTGAGGCGCTGGTTGCGGTTGAAAATCGGACAGAGCTGGTACCATAGATGCCCTCCAGTAACGTTTTTGCAGCACGCACTTTGATAGCGTAAAGTGCAAGGCACAACTGTAAGGGCATGACATAAAAAATGCCGCCCTGGGAGGGCGGCGCAACAAGTTGTTTACAATTGCGGGTGTGATTTTCGGCGCAAGAAATCGAAATGCGTCTCGCTCAAAATAATCGACAGGAAGATGAGCGCAAAGCCGGCAAGCAGGCGCGAGGTGAGCGCCTCCCCCATCAGCAGCACCGAGAACAGCACGCCCGAGGGGGACTCCATCGAAAGAAGCAGTGAGCCCGTCGAGGCCGGGACGTGCGCCAAGCCGACGTTTTGGATGAGCAGCGCCACGCACGTGCAGCCCACCGAGAGGAAGGCCATCACGCCGATAAAGCTCGGCGTCCACACGGACGCGGGCGCTTGGGTCTCGAACAACAGCGACGAGATCAGGCTCAAGACGCCATTGCCCACAAACATCCAAAACGTGATGACGTTGATGTCCATCTTGCGACCGTACTTGGCGGTCACCGCCATCTGGATGGCAAAGAAGACCGCGCCGCCCAGCGTAATGGCATCGCCGGCATTGAACTCGACGCTATCGAGCGCCACCAAGCCAATGCCCGCCAGGCACAGCAACGCGGCGCCCAAGTTGTAACGGGTAAGCTTTTCGCCGCTTAGGACGTAGCTCGCAAACGGAACCAAGATGCAGTACGTGCCCGTCAAAAACGCGCTTTTGCCTGCCGTGGTCTGCGCCAGGCCGATCGTCTGCAGTCCGTATGCTCCCCACATGAGCGCACCCATGCCCAGTCCGACGATCAGGTTGCGGGCATTGAAATGAGCGATGATGCGCTTATGGAAAATGGCAAACATAACCAGTGATGCCGGAAGAAAGCGAACGTAGACCAGCTCGAACACCGGAATGGTGTCGAGCGCGCCCTTCATAGTGGTAAAGGAGTAGCCCCAGATGACCGCCACCGAAAATAGCAGAACTTTCCAGAACAGCGGCGAGCGTGCGCCGGCACCCCGGGGAATACCGCCCGCGCCCAAATCCTCACGGGCCACAGGGCTATCGGGCATGTTTTCGATTTCGTTGGCAGCGTATTGGGCCATGGAACATCCTCGCACTCAATCTGGGCGTGGTGTCCGCACGCGTATGGCTGCGTGCCGCCTCATGGTCAAATAAAAACAGGGCGTACCGGACCCCCGGTACGCCCCGCTACTGTAGCAACAACCAAGCAACCCGTGCAATCCAGCCCACTAAAGTACCGACTTGAATAACCTCGATGTCCCGCCAACGTCAGCGAAAACGGCCCCAAGCGAGCAAGGTGACGTGAAATGAAAGGGCGCTGACCTTCTGGTCGCGCCCTTGAAATTGAACGTCAGATTGCCGCTTGGGGCCGTTTGCAGCGTCGAGCGGTTACGCGGTTTGGTAAAACCGCGTAACTTAATAATTTCACGTCACCTTGGCGCAAATGCGGCTCGCTCGCTGGCATTAGTGCTACATCAGCGTTAACGTTGCCGCACTAAATTAGCTTTGTCGACTCCAGCTTTTCGATGATCCAGTCGTTGGCTTTGATGACTGGGCGGCGGAAGACGACGCCCAGGGCCAGTGACGGAATCAGATAGCTCGCCAAGATACCCAGCTCGACCCAGTACTCCATATGATACGCGCCGGCCATGGCGGCGTGCATGGCGTTAATGCCATGGGTAAACGGCAGGAACGGATAGATCGCCTGGAACACGGGGCCGGTCATCTCGATGGGGAACGTGCCGCCCGAACCGCCGACCTGCATGACCAACAGCACGACAGCGAGCGCCTTGCCGATATCGCCAAACGAAACCGTAAGCGTGTAGACGATATTGGAGAACACGAGACTCGCGACCCAGCCCGCCAGCACAAACTGCAGCGGGTTGTCGCACTGAATGCCAAAGAACAGGATGTCGCCCGCGCACACGAGCGTTGCCTGCAGCAGGGCCAAACCGCCAAAGAACAGGTAGCGACCCAGGTAGATCTCGTGCAGGCGCACGGGGATGAGCTCGTTGATAAGCTCATCGTCAACCGAGACCTTCATCATGGCCGCCAGTACAATCGAGCCGACCCAGAGCGACAGAATCGTGTAGAACGGCGCCATGGCTGAACCGTAGTTGCGGATCGGATAGACCGGCTTGCGGTCGAGTGCGACGGGACCGGAAAGCGACACGGCAAGGCCCTCGGGGTCGTTGCCAATCATCGTCTTGATCGTGGCAAGGTCGTCCGACATCAGGGCGCCATCGAGCTCGTCCTTAAACGCGCTGATCTTGTCCGACGCCTCGCCCAGCTGATCGGAAGCCTTGTTGACCAGCTTTGCAGCCTTGGAGAGGCCCTTTGCCAGCGAACCGGATGCGTCGGTCAGGCCGTCTACGGCGCTATCCAGATCGCCCGAGATGCCATCGAGCGAGTCCAGGATGCCCGAAACCGTCTTCTTGAGCTCCTTGGCCTTAACCGAGAACGTGGAATCGTAGTCGGACTTGGCGCCCGAAATGCCCGCCTTGGCATCGGCGATGGCCTGATCGACCTCGGCACGCGTGCTGTTGACCTCTGCCATGCTGTCAGAAAGGGACTTAGCAGTTGCCGTCAAGTCCTTGGCGTTGTTGCGATACTCCACAGCGATCCTGCCCAGCGATGTTGCCACAGATTTAAGGCTCTCCTGGAGCTTTTCGTCACTGACCTGCTCGGCAAAGCCGCGGAGCTGGTCGGCCGTGGCGTCGATATCGTCGGCACGTGTATTGAGCGCCGCCGCGGCATCGTTGAGCTGAGACACCGTAAGGTAGACATGCTGATTCGCGGCATAGAATGCCTTCGCAAGCTCGGCGGACACGTTGTCGAACGAGCCCGCGCTTCCGTCAATCGCGGCGTTGATGGCGTCGTTGGCGGCCTTCAGCGCTTCTTTGGAATCGCTCATGCCGCTCTTGGCATGCTCCATCAACTGCTTGGTCGACTCATCGACCGTACCCGTCTGCTGGAGCATACCGCTCGCCGACGTCAACGAATCGGACGTAGAGCTCAAAATGCCCGCCAGCGACGAAGCATTAGCCTGAACGTCTTGCAGGTCCCCAATCGAATCGCCGAGCGTCGAGGACAGGTTGGCGATAAAGTTGCTGACCTGGTCGGTGCTCATGTAATCGAGCAGGCTGGACACCGTCTTAAGACCGATGCTCGTAATGGTCTCGGTAAAAGATTCGTTAACCTGGTTCTGAACGGCGCTCGAACCCTTCTCGGTCACGATCTGCGCAATGGCGTTGGCCTTCTGATTCTCGTAGAACTCGATATCGGCATGCTTCACGTCGGTCGAGAAAAGCGTCATCATGTCAGCGCTAAACGTTTTGGGGATAACGACGGCAGCATAGTACGCGCCCGACTTAACGCCCTCGATAGCCTTTTCGCGATTGTTGAGCACAACCCAATCGAAGCTCTCGTTGCCGCGTAGGGTGGCGGTCACGTTTTCGCCCACGTTAACCTCGACGGGGATCAAATCGCTCTCGTAACCCTCATCGGTGTTGACCACGGCGATCTTAAGATTGCCGGTGTTGCCGTACGGATCCCAGCTGCCGGCGATGTTAAACCACGCGTACAGACACGGTACGATAATGAGGCCCATCACGACAACCAAGCCGATCACGGAGCGAGACACGTTTTGGACATCGCGCTTAAACAGATGCAGGATGTTCTTCATTTATGCCTCACCTCCTTTGGAGTGCTTGCCAAGCGCGGTGGTATCTCCATCATTTGTGGCTGTGCTGTCGCTGCCCTGAGATTTATGGTGTGAGCCGATATGCGGCAAGCGGCCCGTGGACTGATCGCCGCCCTTGGCACCACGCTCGCTGGCGTTGAGGCCAAACATGTGGCGGGCGGCAGGAATGGCGGCCGTGTGTTCGCGCATCTCGCGACGCAGGTCCTCATCCGAAAGCGCCGAGATGCGCATCTGGGTATTGAGGCTCGCTCGGATATATTCGATATTGATAAGCCAGCCGCAGATGGCAATAACCGAGATGATCCAAATGACAAGCAGGATGATCTTGCCGTTATTGTCGATATCGAGAACCGTCGACAGGACAAAGAGCAGGACCTGAACGCCCACCACGGCGGCAAAACCGCCCTTGATGTAGTACGGGTAGCGATGTTCAAAGGCGACCGCATGATCGAGCAGTTCGCGACGGTACGAATCGGAATCGAGCATGACACGCATGGCCGTGCGCAGCGAGTAGCGCTGGCGCGGCAGGTCGTTGGACTCGCAAATCATCATACCGGTCGTGGAAAGCTGTTTATCAAAGAGCAGGTTAAGGTTGAGCAGCAGCGGACGCAGCTGCAGACCGATAAAGAGCGCCACGATCAAGAACACGCCCAGAATGCACAGGTTAAACAGGTAGTTGAACGAATACATGCCGCCGACCGTCTCGCGCAGCAGATTGATGCCGTAGGTAAAGGGCAGCAGCGGGTGCAGCCACTGGAAGAAGCCTGGCATCATCTCGATGGGGTACATGCCCGACGAACCCGGGATCTGCACGATAACCAGAATGACGCCGATAGCCTTGCCGATGTGCTTAAACGTGGTGGACAGCGCATAGATGATATTGACGTAGGTGAACGAGATGGCGATGCCGCCCAGCACGAACAGCAGCGGGCTGACGCACTGTACGCCGATCACCAGATCGCCTACCGTAACGATGATGGCCTGCAACGCGCCCAGGATCACCAGGAGCAACCAGCGGCCAAAGTAGCCCTGACGCGCGGTAAAGCTGCCGATGCCTTCGCGGTCGACCTCGAGCTTGTAGATGGCGATAAGCACGTAGCCGCCCACCCACAGCGCCAGATTGGTATAGAACGGGGCAATGCCCGAACCAAAGCTCTTGACCGGGTAAATTGACTTTGAGGTCAGCTCGACCGGAGATGCCATGAAGTCTGCAACATCATCGACGTCGACGCCCATCAGGCCGGCCAGCTCGCCCATGGACTCGGAGGTCTGTAGCGCCGCGATGTCGTTGGCGGCGGTTGCGAGCTTGTCCTGGACCTTGGCAAGCGAGGCATCGGTCTGGGACAGCGTGGTCTTGGCCTGACCGAGCGTGGCGTTGAGTTGCGAAAGTGTACCGCGCGCACTTGCAATAGTAGGCGTGAGGCCAGACACGATTCCCGTCAGATCACCCGAGACGGCGGCAAACGAATCAAGTGCGCTCGAGACCTTCGGCAGCGCGTTTTGACCCAGGTCCGTCTGGGCCTGGCCAAGGTTGGTCGCACCGGTCTGAATTGCGTTATTGATAGCGTCGCTGGCACCCGAGACAGCCGCGGCGTCATTCGCCATGGCGCTCGACTGCGCAGACAGACCGTCCTTGATGCTCTGAAGCTTTTCATTCTGCTCGCGGAGCAAATCGATGATCGATACAATGCGCGCGTCAATTTCCTTGGAACCTGTCGACGTGTCATTGACGAGAATTTCCAAGTGCCCGATAACGGCCTTATTGTGGTCGATCGTCGCTTGGAGAGACTCAAGCGAGTTGTCGATACGGGTAGTCGTAGATGCGACCGTGCCCGTCAGCTTGCCAATCGCAGCGTTTGCGGAGGCTGACGTCTTGGTGAGCGCAAGGCTGCCTTCCGAGAGCGCCTTGGAGAGCGAGGCGACAGAGTTGCCCGCCGTGGCGCGAGCCTCGCCCAGCAGGTCATTGCCCTGGGAGATCGCCTGCGTCAGCGACGGCGCCTGACCCTGCAGACCGGCAAGTGCCGCATCTGCCGAGGCAATGGAACCACTCGTCTTATCGATGGCGGCATTCATGTCGCCAATCGAATCACGCACTTCGCCCAACGTATCGGAAGCCTCTGATACCGAACCGGCCAACGAATCCTGAGTCTGGGTTGCCTTGTCCTTTAAATCGACTCCGGCATCCTTGGCAATACTGGCAACGGTCTCGCCCACCGTGGAGACAAATTCCGAGTTGATCTGCTCCTCGATGGTGTTTGCACCGGTGTCGGTAACCTTGGGCGCAATAGCGCTCTTCTTCTCATTGACGTAGTACGTAAGCTTGGGCTGATGGTAGTTGCCGTCGAGCATCGAAACCAGGTTATCCGAGAAGTTCTTGGGGACTACGATGGCCGCATAGTACTCACCGCTCTCGACGCCCTCTTTGGCATCGGCCGCAGAATCGACGAAGGTCCAGCCCAGCTGATCGTTCTCCTTGAGCTGATCGACGACCTGATCGCCCGCGTTGAGCTCGCCCACCAGGTCGTTTTGGGTGCCCCGATCGTTGTTGGCGATGGCAATCTTGATGCCCTGGGTGTTTCCGTACGGATCCCAGTTGGCCACGATGTTGTACCAGGCATACAGCGAGGGAATAACGCACACGCCAAGGGTAACCACCAAGGCGACGGGGTTCACAAGCAGTCGCTTAATGTCGCGCTTAAATATCGCAAAGGACACCTTTGCATTGGATAGTTTGCTGCCGAGACTCACGCTTGGACCATCCATCCTGTCGTTGAATCGAATCGTACTATCGACAACCATTGTACGTAGACGCTTTAGCGCCTCGCGGCACAATGGTGCTGAGTTTTGCGGGTAGCAATATACTACGAAGATGAGTTAACGTACAGATGTACAGTATCTCAAATTTCCGCAGCTCACAAAACCACAACCCGCACAAATTAGCAACCCAACTATTCATTTAAGAACGTCCCCAATGACTACTTAGGACCACGAAAGCGTCGCAGGTTGAGCATAAGTCAGCGAAAACGCCCCTAAGCGAGCAAGGTGACGTGAAAGAGGAGGGAAGCGTACTTCGGTACGCGACCGACGATTGAACGTCAGATTGCCGCTTAGGGGCGTTTGCAGCGTCGAGTTGTTACGCGGTTTGGTAAAACCGCGTAACGACCCAACTACATCAAGTTGCAAACAGCCGCCGCGAAGGCTACGGGATCCTCGGGGAGGATGCCCTCGACCAGCAGAGCCTGGTCATAGAGCAGACCGGAGTACTGCTTGATCTTGTCGGCGTCGCCTGCCTTCTGGGCAGCGACAAGCTTGTCAAAGACCGGGTGCTTGGCGTTGAGCTCGAGCACGCGCTGGCTCTTGGGCATGCCGTCGGGCGCGCCCTCGGGTCCCTTCTGGAGTACCTTCTCCATCTCAAGCGAAAGCGGACCCTCGGTGGTGATGCAAGCGGGGGCATCGGTCAGGCGCGCGGAGACGGCAACTTTCTCGACCTTGTCACCGAGCGCCTCCTTCATAGCGCTAAAGAGGTCCTCGTTCTCCTTGGTGGCGTCCTCGGCCTCCTTCTTCTCATCCTCGGTCGCCAGGTCAAGATCACCGGTCGCGACGTTCTTGAGCTCCAGATGACGATCCTCGACCTCGGGCTCGGCACCGTCGGCCACAGCCTTTTCGGCAGCCTCGCGAGCTGCGTCGTCCTCATAGATCTTGGGCATATCGGCGGCAACGTACTCACGCATAGCTTGGAACGTGAACTCATCCACGTCCTGCGTCAGCAGCAGCACGTCATAGCCGCGGTCGAGCACGCCCTTTACCACGGGCATCTTGGCCAGACGCTCACGCGAGTCGCCGGCAGCGTAGTAGATGGCCTTCTGATCCTCGGGCATGCCCTTGGCATACTCGGCCAGGGTAATCATCTTCTGCTCCTTGGCAGACCAGAACAGCAGCAGGTCGGCAAGCTCATCGGCCTTCATGCCATAGCTCGAGTAGATGCCGTACTTAAGGCCGCGGCCAAAGTTCTCAAAGAACTTCTCGTAGGCCTCGCGGTCGTTGTCGCGCATATCCTCAAGGTCGGCGGTAATCTTCTTTTCCACACGCTTGGCGATGGCCTTGAGCTGACGGTTCTGCTGCAGCGTCTCGCGCGAGATGTTGAGCGACACGTCGGCGGAATCCACGACGCCGCGGACAAAGTTGTAGTAGTCGGGCAGCAGGTCGTCGCACTTCTCCATAATCAGCACGTTGGAGCTGTAGAGCGCCAGACCCTTCTCGTAGTCCTTGCTGTACAGATCGAACGGCGCGCGTCCCGGCACAAACAGCAGGGCGTCATACTCGAGCGTGCCCTCGGCGTGGAAGCTGATGGTGCGCGCAGGATCGTCAAAGTCGTGGAACGTGGACTTGTAGAACTCGTCGTAGTCCTTCTGCTCGACATCGGAGCTGTGCTTCTTCCAGATCGGTGTCATGGAATTGACGGTCTCGAGCTCCTGGTAGTCCTCGTACTCGGGCTTGTAATCGTCGCCGGCGTCCTCGGGCTTGGGTTTCTGGCGGCTCTTGGACACCATCATCTGGATCGGGTAACGCACATAGTTACTGTACTGCTGAATCAGGCTCTTGAGACCCCACTCGGTCAGGAAGCGATCGTAGGTCTCGGCCTCGCCGTCGGCATCGAGCTTCTCGTTCTCGCGCAGCGTCAGGATGACATCGGTACCGTGCTCGGCGCGCTCGCCGTCCTCGATGGTGTAGCCCTCAAGACCGTCGGATTCCCACACATGGGCGACATCCTCGCCGTAGGCGCGGCTGACGACCTTCACATGGCTGGCGACCATAAAAGCCGAGTAGAAGCCCACGCCAAACTGACCGATGATGTCAACATCGGAGCCCTGCTGCTCGGCGTTCTCGGTCTTAAACTCCTCGGAGCCGGAATGGGCGATGGTGCCCAGATTGCGCTCCAGCTCCTCGGCGGTCATGCCAATGCCGTTATCCGAGATGGTAATGGTGCGGGCGTCTTTATCAAAGGAGACGCGAATGGCCAGGTCGCCCTGGTCGATCTTGACGCTCGGGTCCTGCAGGCTCTTAAAGTTGAGCTTGTCGACGGCGTCGCTCGCGTTAGAGATAAGCTCGCGCAGGAAGATTTCTTTATTGGTGTAGATGGAGTTGATCATGAGGTCGAGCAGTTTTTTGCTCTCGGTCTTAAATTGACGCATGTGCAGTCCTTTCGCGCTACCCCTGTCCGCAAAAAACGGCTCGGTCGCCCGAGCCGCATCGCAGACCTGCTATGTTCAGACTTAGATTTTATAACCCATTAGCGCGCATATATACATACGGAATCGAAAAACTGTATGTCTAAGCGCTCCGATGCGCCAATTGCCAAGGAGTGTCCCCAACTGCCGGCAGAAAAGGAACGTCCCTATCTGCCATCTACGCGCTTGGCCATCCAGACATGGGGTTGGCCCTCGTCTTCGTAATCTACCGGGGCAATTTGCGTGTAGCCCACCTTTGCATAGAGCGGTAGCACGTATTCCTGCGCATGCAGCTTAATAAGCTTAGCGCCGGCATCGCGTGCACACACAGCACTGGCCTCGACAATCGCACTCGCCAGTCCGCGACGACGCATAGCCGGCAGCACGGCGACGCGCCCCATAATGTAGGTCTCCCCCGCCGCAACGCCTTCGTCCATGTCGCATGCCGGCAACACCGGGGCCTCTGCGTCAGCCACGCGCTCAAGCTCCTCGGGAAACACGCGCGAGCAACCGGCAAGCTCGCCGTCTACATAGAGCGTCACATGAATGCAGTTCTGATCCTCGTCGATAGCGTCGAACTCATTCTCGTAGCCCTGCTCGTCCATAAAAACGACGCGGCGCACCAACGCCGCGTCATCAAAGCATCCCGTCTTAAGTTGGATATCCATGGCTGCCCTTTCATTCAATGCGAACGTTAGGGACAGATATTAGCGAAAATGAGCTCCGCGCACGCTAAACTTCGCGCGAGCCTTCGCCAGGCAGTCGTAATGACCCACGTTATGGGCATCGCTCGCGATGAAGCTGTACAGGTTCTGATCGAACAGGCGCTGTGCCGGCTTTTTTTCGCGACCAAAGCGACCGCCGGCAATAAAGTCCGCCGAAGCCTGCAGCTTGCAGCCCATATCGACCAGGCGCTCCGCCACGCTTACATCCTTTTGAACCGCACGATAGCGCTCAGGATGAGCGATGATCACCTGGTAGCCACGACACTGCAAATCGTAAATCGTGTTCTCGTACTCTCTAAACGCATACGCATCGGCATGCGTCGAAAGCTCGAGCAGAAACTCGTTGGTCCCATCGAAATGCAAGTGCTCCGCGGCATCGATACCAAGCTCAACGAGCTTTCGATGGTTGACCTCGAAGCCCATCTGGAGCGGAAAACCGTCAGCGTTATCACGCAGCAGCTCAAAGGCATCCCACATCTTGTCGTAATCAAAATAGGGATCACGGCAGTGAGGAGTGCAAACGATTCTGGTTACACCGGCCCGCTTGGCAGCCTCGAGCATCGCCAAGCTCTCATCGAGATCGGCGGCGCCGTCGTCTACACCCGGCAAGATATGGCAATGAATGTCACGCATAGGTCAGCCTTAATCAACTAAACGTTTGCTCGGTTGGTGAAGATGCCCTTTTTGGAAGTCCCCTGATCGTCGGAGCCCTTCTTAACCTTCTTACCGTCCTTGGTGTAGTAGGAGTAGTAGTACTCGCTGGTCTCGGTCTCGCAGTAGTTCATGACGGTACCGATGAGCTTGACCTTCTCGGACTTCTTAAGCTGGCCGATAGCGTTGAGCGCCTCCTCGCGCTTGGTGAAGTCCTCGCGCACCACGAACAGCGTACCGTCGGTCAGGCTGGCAATCTCGGCAGCATCGATGAAGGTGCCGACCGGGGGAGCATCAAAGATGACGTACTGGAACTTGGCAGACAGTGCCTTTACCAGCTTGGCAAAGCGGTGAGAGACGATGATGTCGGCAGGATTGGGAATATGCGGCTCGGCATCGAGGAAGTAGAAGTTCTTCTGACCCGTCTCGACAATCGCCTGGTCAATGGAGATCTGCTCGGAAAGAACCGCATAGAGTCCGCCGCGCGAACGAACGCCGAGCATATCGGAAAGGGACCTGCGGCGCATATCGGCCTCAACCAGAAGCACGGACTTGCCGCTCGTGGCGATTGCCTGAGCAAGGTTAATGGAAACCGTAGACTTGCCCTCGTTGGGAATCGAGGAGGTAACGGTGATGGTGCGGATGGGGTCGTCCACGCTCGCAAAGCGGATGTTGGCCAGAAGGGTCTTGGCGGCATTCTGTACAACGAGCTTGTCGGTGTTCTTTGCCTTAGCCATGCCTATTTACCACCTTTCATAGCCGGAATTCGGCCAACAACGGGAATGCCCAGGAGCTCTTCTGCCTCTTCGGCACCGCGGATGCGGGTATTGAGCATGTCTGCCAAAACGACATAGGCGACTGCGATAAAGATACCGGCGAGGAACGCGACGGCAATATACAGCGTGCGCTTGGGGCCGCTGGGGGCTTCGGGGGTCTTAGCCTCGTCGATAACGTTGATGCTCTGGGCAGCGCCGACGTTCTGAGCGACCGTACTCACCGAGCTGGCCATGGCCTTTGCGACCTTAGCCGTCTCCTTGGCATCGGTGCCGGTAACCGAAAGCGTAATGACACGCGTGGTGGTCTCGGAGGAAACAGACACCTTGTAGTCATCCAGATCGGTGAGGCCCAGTTCATTGGCTGCGCCGCTCTTAACGCTATCGCTATCCAGCAGCGTGGCGATATCGTTGGAAAGCATCTGACTCGCCGAGAGATCGTTGTAGCTCATCTGACCGCTATCGTCGGTCTTGGCGAGAATGTACATGCTCGTCGTCGCGGTATAGGTGTTGTCCATCGCAACGAAGGACACGATGCCCATGGCGATCGCGCAGACCACCGGAAGGGTGATGACCAGCTGAAGGTGCTTCTTCAGCAGCTGGAACAGTTCGAGAAGGGTCATGCAGCTTGCCTTTCATTTCCCCAGTTCGGATTGACAAAACTGTCCGTATGTTATCGCATCTTTTTACCGAGACCAAACTCTATACATAAGAAACAGGCTCTCCTGTAAAAATGTCGGAAGCAATCGTAAAATTGCACAACAACGCCGCACCCGAAAGTCAAATGCGGCGTCTGCATCAATATCTATGTTGTATCGCTATGCGAATGGCTCGTCCTGCCGTATGGGAAACGTCACCGTAATGGTGGTTCCCACGCCCAACTCGCTCGACAGATCGAGCGTGGCGTGATGATACAGGGCCGCATGCTTGACAATTGCAAGCCCCAGACCGGTTCCGCCGCGCGCCTTGGACCTACTCTTGTCCACGCGATAGAACCGCTCAAATACCTTGCCCTGTTCTTCAGGCGCGATACCGATTCCCGTGTCGGCGACCGCAAGGAACGGATGGCCTTCGTCGTTGGTGCCGCACTGCAGCGTAACCGCACCGCCGGATCGATTGTAGCGGATGGCGTTGCTCGCCAGATTATAGATGAGCTCGTCAATCAAGCGCGACACGCCTTCGATGACCACAGGCTTGGTCTCATGACTGATCGTCACATTCGCCTGACGGGCGACCTGTTCAAGACGCTGCTCAACCGCGTAGATGGCACGCGAGAGCTCAATAGGCTCCGTGGAACCAATGGGCACCGCCTCGCCCTCAGTTGCACGCTCGGCCTCGTCCAAGTTAGACAGCGTAAGGATATCGTTGACAAGCGCTGCCAAGCGGCCCGCCTCACGATAGATGCGACCGCCAAAGTTGCGCAGGTCGCCCTCGCCCTCGACCATGCCGTTTGCGATGAGCTCGGCATAGCCCGAAATCGCCGTAAGCGGCGTCTTGAGCTCATGGGTGATATTCGCCGTGAACTCGCGGCGCATACGGTCGTTGTCCGCTAGCACCGCCATTTGGCGCTTGAGTTCCTGGCGCTGCGACTCGATACGCTCAAGCATGGGGACCATCTCGGCATAGGCGTGCTCATAGCTACGGCGTGGGTGGTCCAAATCCACCTCTTGCAACGGCGCGATGATGGCACGGGACTCGCGGCGCGCCATAAAAAACGAGAGTACCGCACCCGCTGCTGCGATAAGCAGCATCGGCGCCACCATCGACAGCAAAATCGCCGTAACGCCAGGCTGGGCCTGCGCCAAGCGGACAACCTGGCCGTTATCAAGGGCGACGGCGCGATACAGCATAATCTCGTCGAGCGTAGAGCTTGCGCGCTCCGCGGAACCCAAACCACTCTCAAAGGCCTCGATGACCTCGGGGCGATCGCCATGGTTGGGCAGTGTGGAAGGCGACGCCTCGTTGTCGTAGGCAACCGATCCATCCTTGTTAATCAGCGTGATTCGCAAGTCCTCGCGATCAAGGCTACGCAAGAACGGGATGGGCTCCTGCTGTTCGTCGAGAGCGGCAGCAATGAGCTCGGTTTCCTGCGCCAGATTGGTACTCGTGGCATCCGCCAAGGTGTTTTGCACAAAGAACGCACCCAGCACCGTAAACGCCACGATAACCGCCATGGCGCAGACAAAGATCGTCACAAAAACGCGGTGCGACAGCGTATGTTTTCCCTGGGGGGCGAAGACCACGGGTTACTCCTCCGATGCGGTGGCCGCGGTGTCGTCACCTTCGGCACCATCACCGGCAGAAGGCTCGGCCAAGCGGTAGCCCACGCCGCGCACGGTCTCGATGGCGCTGGCATGCTCGCCCAGTTTTTGGCGAAGCGTCTGCACGTGCACGTCAACGGTGCGCGAACCGCCGTCGAAGTCCCAGCCCCACACGCTCTGCAGCAACGACTCGCGGGTAAAGACCACGCCGGGCTTGCGCATGAGGTACTCGAGCAGGTCGAACTCGCGCAGGGTGAGCTTAAGCGGCTCGCCGGCAACGGTCACCTCGCGATGGCTGGGCGAGAGCACGATGTCGCCCACGCTGAGCACATCGCTCGCCTGCTTGACCATGCCGCCGCGACGCAGCAGTGCGCGGCAGCGGCTCGCAAGCTCCATGAGCGAAAACGGCTTAGTCAGGTAATCGTCGGCACCGCCATCGAGCGCCATCACCTTGTCGAGCTCGGTATCCTTGGCGGTAAGCATCATGATGGGCACCGTCGCCGTCAGGCGATCGGCACGCAGTCGACGCATAATCGCCAAGCCATCGGTATCGGGCAGCATGATGTCGAGCAGGACGGCATCGGGTACCCGTCGCGCCACGGCAGCCTTAAACTCACCGTCGCACGAAAAGCCTTCGGCCTCAATCCCCTGCTTGCGCAGTGCATAGACCGTCAAATCCCTGATGTTGTCATCGTCCTCGACGTAATAGATCATGTTGAACCCCTTTGCGGCCGGCATGACCGCATCTTAACCCTAAAGGTACCTTTTCTAGATGGTATCAGCCAAAACGTCCCGTCAAATAATCCGCCGTGCGCGGATCGGTCGGATTCTTGAAGAGTTGCGCGGTGGGCGCGTGCTCCACCAGCTCACCCAGCAAAAAGAATGCGACCGAATCGGAGATACGCGCCGCCTGCTGCATATTGTGCGTAACGACCACGAGCGTGCAGGTCTCTTTGAGCTCGCAGGCCAGCTGCTCCACCACCAGCGTCGACACAGGGTCGAGTGCCGAGGTCGGCTCGTCCATCAGCAGAATGTCGGGCTGCACGGCAAGTGCGCGGGCGATGCACAGACGCTGCTGCTGGCCGCCCGAAAGACCCAGACCCGACTCTTTGAGCTTGTCCTTGGCCTCGTCCCACAGGGCGGCGCGTCGCAGGGAGTCTTCGACCAGCTCGTCGAGCACGACGCGATCGCGCACTCCCATTCCGCGCGGACCATACGCGACGTTGTCGTAGATGCTCATGGGAAACGGGTTGGGGCGCTGGAACACCATGCCCACGCGCTGGCGAAGGCGGCAGATGTCGTAGTCGCCCAGGATATCTTGACCATCGAGCGCAATCTTGCCCTCGATTCGGCAGTCCTTGATGCCGTCGTTCATGCGGTTAAAGCAGCGCAGCAACGTGGACTTTCCGCAGCCCGAGGGACCGATAAGCGAGGTAATCTGCTTGTCGCGGATCTTTATGGACACGTCCTTGAGCGCATGGTGGTCGCCATAGAACAGGTCAAGGCCCTTGACATCGATGCGCGTCGGCGAGGCCGCCAGGTCCTCCGCCGTGGGGCGAGTCGCATCCCCGACTTCGCGCTCGTGCGCGGCCTGGGCCTGCGCCTCCATGAGTTCCTCTAGCTCCGTGGGCTCCATAGCCGCAGCAGCCGTCATACCGCTTACCTCCACATCGATATCAATTCAGTAGTATCGATAGTAGAAATCGCGGCTCATACACACGTGAGCGCATTGTCAAGTGTTTGTAAGGGCACCTTGGCTATGCCACCGGCAACTCGATGGTAAATATCGTGTGCTCGGGCGTCGATTCGCACGCGATCGTGCCGCCGTGCGCTGCAACGATCTCCTTGGCGATGGCAAGGCCAAGCCCGGCGCCACCGCGATTGGTCGCGCGCGCCGCATCCAGGCGATAGAACTTCTCAAAGATCACCTTGAGCTTAGCCGCCGGAATCGGATCACCCTGATTGATAAAGCGAATTCGCACGCCACCGTCATCTTGGCGCCCGGCCTCAATCGTGATGGTCGATCCTTCGTAGCTATAGGCGATGGCGTTTTTCATGATGTTGTTGAACACGCGGGCCATCTTGTCGCCATCCACAAGTACCGTCAGGTCCTCGTACACATCAATCCGTGCTTCCTTGTGCTGTTCGTTGAGAATGGGGTAGAACTCATCGGCGACCTGCGCCAGCAACAGACTCAAGTCGACGTAGCCGCGCGTGAGCACAATATCGTGGAAATCAAAGCGTGTAATGTCGAAGAACTCCTCGACAAGTGCGTCGAGCCGATGTGCCTTGTCAAGCGCCACGCCTGTAAAGTGCGCGCGCTGCTCGACTGGCAGCTCGGGGGCCTCCTGCAGCAGGGAGAGGTAGCCCACCACGCTGGCGAGCGGCGTGCGCAAGTCATGCGCCAAGTATGTGACCAAGTCGTCCTTGCGATGCGACTCGTCGCGTAGGGCCTGCTGCACCTTACGCTCGCGATCGCGCACGCGGTTGAGCGCGCCCTCGACCTCCAGGAAGTCGCCGTCGATGTTATCCCAGACGTCGGGATGATCGATCAGGCGGTCCTGAATACGGGCCGCAAGCACGCGATCGGCATACTGTTCCCCCTGATCGTAGCCTTGGTAATACAGCGCTCGGCCACAAAAGAATAAGACACACACGGCAAGCGCCAGGATAAAGCCAAGCATGTTGAATACAAAGCCAGCGTCAAAGAACACCGGCTCGGCAATGCCGCCAAGAGCCATGGCACCGATCGCCAGCGTGATTACCCACGCGGCACCGCCGATCACCACGCAACGGCGCACGATTTCGAATCGATCGATCAGCAAAAACCCGATAAGCAAAACTGCCAAAATGCCAGCGATGTTGTCGATGCCGACCAGCAGCAGGCTCAGCAAAAAGAGCAGTACCGTCGCGAGCGCGCGATTGTCGACGACCGCCCTCACGTATTCAAAGAGTCGATCGGGCACCTCGAACGCTTGCCTATCGTCTTTTGTCATATCAAGATCCTCACAAGCGAAAAGCGTTATTCGATGATGTAGCCGACGCCCCAGACGTTTTTGATAAAGCGCGGTTTTTGGGCGTCGTCGCCAATCTTTTCGCGCAGGTGGCGGATGTGCACCATCACCGTATTGTTGGAGCCGGGCATAAAGTCCACGTTCCACACCGCGCGGAACAGGTCCTCTACGGCCACCACGCTGCCGCGATGCTCAACCAGATACAGCAAGATGGAATACTCGATAGGCGTAAGACGCACCGGCGCCCCGTCCACGGTCACGGCACGAGCGTCGCGGTTGATCTCGAGACCGTCGAGCTGAATGACCGGAGACTCAGCCACCTGCGCTCGGCTACCGTAGCTGGTATAGCGGCGAAGCTGGGCGTGTACGCGCGCGACAAGTTCCAACGGACGGAACGGCTTGACCACGTAATCGTCCGCACCGAGCGAAAGGCCCCCAATCTTATCCTGCTGGGCATCGCGAGCCGTCAGCATAATCACGGGATAGGTGTGGCTGGCACGAATCGTGCGCAGGAGTTCAAAGCCATCGATATCAGGCAGCATGACATCTAGCAGCGCCAGATCAAACTCTTGCTCCAAGATTGCTTTGGCCGCGTCGGCCCCGCTATAGGCAATCTGAACATCAAAGCCTTCTTTTGTAAGGTAGATACCCACCAGGTCGGCGATGGCTTTCTCGTCGTCGACCACCAAAATGCGCTCGTTCATGCGTGCTCCTCTCGCGCTCCATTATGCCCGAGGGGGCGCTCGCCACACACAACAAGCGCGGGCGATTAAGTCGACCTTAAGCACCCACATGTCCGTTCGGGCACAGATACAGGCCATGCACGTGCTCGACGCTCGCCACCGCCGGCAAACGATATACTCTAGTGCCAGAAGAGACCACCCCGTCGAAAGCGAAATCCGTGAAGCCCTTCACCTCTTTTGCAAAGCGCTCTGCCCAGCTTGCCGCCGGCTTTATCTGTGCCGTCGCCCTTGTTGCCGGCGCGCCAACGGTCGCCGGCGCCCAAGTGCTTACAACTGACGACGTTTGCGGCAAAACCGCCGATGCGCGCGGTATTACGGCCGAAAACCTCCCCGATATCGAGGCCACCAATGCCGTTGTCATGGGGAAAAACGGCACCATCTACTACGCCCGCAGCGCCGATGATCAGGTCAAGATCGCCTCGATCACCAAGGTGATGACTGCGATCCTGACCGTCGAAAACTGCAAAATGGACGAGAAGATCACGGTGAGCAATGCTGCCGCCACCGTAGGAAACTCGACCGCCGGCTTACTCGAAGGCGACGAGCTCACGGTGGAGCAGGCCCTGCGCGGCCTGATGATCCCCTCGGGCAACGATGCCGCCATCGCACTTGCCGAGTACGTAGGCAAAAAGATCGACCCCAAGACCAACGACGCCGAAGCCACCTTTGTGAAGGCCATGAACGAACGCGCTAAAAAGCTCGGCTGCACCGGTACGGTCTTTGAGAATCCTCACGGCCTGGATTTTGACGAGTGGGCCGGCGATATGCACTCGACCGCACATGACGTAGCGCTCATGATGCAGAAGGCTATGAAAAACGACACGTTCCGCAAGGTCGTGGCGAGCGAGGACTCCTGGATCGAGGTTATGGGCGCCGACGGCTCCGACCACTCGCATTCCATGGATACGCACAACATTTTGCTCGGTCAGGACGGCAACATTGGCGGCAAGACCGGCACCACCGACGACGCGGGCTATTGCTTTACGAGCGGCTACGATCGCGATGGCGACGAGGTATACACCGTGGTTTTGAACTCCGCCACCAACGACCAGCGCTTTGCCGATACGGCAACCCTTGCCAACTGGTACTACGGCCACAAAGTTACGGTCGCAATCGCCAATACGCAGGAGAAGACCACCAACGGCAACCCCTTAATGGCGCGCATTGGCCAGACCGACTGGACGGACAAGACAATCGACGCCACGCTCGCCGATCCCGCCGCGCAGACAACCGTGTTCTCACTCGCCGGTGAGGTGACCGAGAAGGTTAGCTACGATGACCTTTCGGGCACGGTGCATGTGGGCGACAAGGTAGGCAGTGTGACGCTCAAGCAGGACGGCACCAAGATTGCCGTCGTGGATTTGGTTGCCGACGAGGAAGGCTCGGGGCCAAACCCCATCGAGTGGCTACTGGTAAAGCTCGACCGCCTGAGTCGCCGCATCGACAACCGTCCGCTCACAGCCGAGAGCGAGACCGTAGCCAAGGCGCCCAAGGCGTAGGGCCGGAGCGATATCACATCGAACCAAATGAGGCGTCCAACGGGGCGCCTCAATTTTGAGGGTTCGAATCCCCAGCCTCCTTTCTCCGCACAAAAAAGGGCCCCAAATGGGACCCTTCTTCAAATTCGTACTGGCGGAGAGCTGGGGATATCCGGGCATGCTGCGCATGCCCTCCGGCTTCAAAGCCTGGCGGCTTTTCGCCCACGGGCTACAAACGCTTTCGCGTTTGCTTAACGCCCGTGCCCTCTCGGGTTCGAATCCCCAGCTAACGTTCTCCATACCAAAAAGGGCCCCTTACGGAGCCCTTCTTCAAATTCGTACTGGCGGAGAGCTGGGGATTCGAACCCCAGATGCCCTTTTGGGGCATACTCGCTTAGCAGGCGAGCACCTTCGGCCTCTCGGTCAGCTCTCCGTAACAGCCGTTCTATAGTAACCAAACAGCCTAAGATGGGCAAGAGGGAATTTCTAATTGCCTAGCAGCCTTTCCTCCTTGCAGTTTTCGCCCCTACCCCAGCGAGCGACTGAGGGAGCCGAGCTCATCGTTGCCCATGGTGCGCCACATTTGGAAGATGCAGACGCGCGCTAGGAAAAAGAAGCCGTTATCGACCAGCTGCACGGCGGCATCCGCAAGCTGATTGGTCACCGCAGGCACAGGCGGCAATTCAAGCCCAGCCTTGCGGATGGTCTCGACGGCCTCCTCAAACGTCGGAGGCTCATTGACACCCATCTCATTCATAAGGCCCTGCATTTCCTCCAGCGCGCTGCCACCCGACTCCTCACCGCGCGGCACGAGGCGGTAGCACGCCAACGCGAGCTCGAGCTGGTCGCAGTTCCAATAGGCAAACGCCAGACGATAGAACAGATAACCGATTGCGGAACGGTCACTGGCGATGCGCAGGCCGTGGCGCGCCACCTCGATGATCTCGTCAAAGCGCTCCAGGCGCGCCAACACATTGATGAGCGCAAAATGCGACTGCATGGACGAGCGTGCCAAATCGTAAAGGCGACGCACCTCGGGTAACGCCCGTTCAAAATCCTCCTGATCGGCGTAATAACTGCAGATCTCGTGCTGAGCAAAGTAGAGCGCGTCGGGAGCGCGCAGGATGCGCACCGAGCGATCTTCCTCCATTACCGGCAGCACCATACGCACCAACTGGTTGTCGCAAAACTGCGTCTGGACCGGACCCGTTGCCAAAAGCTCGGCAACGGCGCACTTAGCCTCCAGTTCCTCAACAAGACGGGAGAAACCCTCGAACGCACTTGCACGGTCAACTTTTGCCTGCTCGCGCAACTCAACGACGCGCGCCACATACGGGTCATCGTCCATCTCCATGACCTCGAGCTCATCAGCCGTATCGGCAAGCAGCAGGTCGCGCAACGCCGGCGGCAGCGAACGGTGGTCGTCACGCGGGCGAGCGTGAACCTCCGCAGGCTCAATCGCATCCGGCGCGTCCGACTCATATGCCTCAAGCATGCGCTTGCACGGCATATCGTCCATATCCATGCTCTCAAGATCCTTAGCGACAGGCACGCAATTGGCCAGATAGGCCGCACGTCCAAAGGAATATGTTGCAATGACGCGCTCGCCCCGCTCGCCGTCGGGAGCCGCAATCTGAACATAGCAGCGCGCAATGCAGGCACCTGCGGCAAAACACGCCGCCGCAAGCGTAAGCGCCACGCGCGCGTCGTGCTCCGCAGCCCAAATCGCACGCGCGTCCTCGTCCAACTCGCGCCAGACGTCGTCCTGAGCGTCGTATTCACGTTGCGGCATGGCATCCACGACAGAGCGCCCAAACCGAACGAGCATAATCCCCTCGGCAACGTTTGCCCGATAGGTATAGTCGAGCCGTGTGACCACGTTGAGCGCCTCGACGATACGCGCGAAGCGGGTGCGCACGTCCCACTCACCGCCCGACTGGCAAGCCACCGTTCCCGGTTTGCCCCACGGGTTGTCGCTCGAGGCCGTATCAAGCAGTCGAGGAACATCGTTAGTCGTCTTGGCGATATGCCACGCGTCAAAGAGCGCGCAGCCCTCAAGGCTCGGCGAGGATGCCGCAGGGACCAATCCGGCCCCGATGCGCTCAAGGATGCCGGAGAGGCGATTGAGACAGCACTCGATGGCAAGCAGCATGTCAATCTCATCCTGGTCCAGCAGGCTACGATCAAAATTGAGATAGAACAGCTTTGAGCGGTCGATGCGCGCTAGGCTCATTTCGGACTTGGCAGCAATGGTGCGCAGGCGGGGCAAGTCGATCTCGCTCATAAGGGCGGCGGCATAACGCTCGATACCGCTCGGATTCTCGGCATGGTCAACACGGTAAAGCAGCGTCTCGATAGCATCGGGGAGCGGTGCCGTGTCAAAGCCCAAAAACACCTCGACCGGCTCGGGCAACTTTACGAGTTTGATCTTGTCAACAACGTTTTGCATGTCTGCATCGAGACCGTCGACGCCCGCCGTGTTCGCAATAGCGCTTTCGGAGTTGGCAAATATCACGTAGCGCAAGAACATCGAAGCCATGAACTCGCCGTAAGGAAGGGCGCGAGTCGAATTCCATGTCTCGTGGTCGGACTGCTCGCGCATGGAGCCTTCGGGAGAACCGGCAGTTTGCGCGCACGCGCGCATTGCACCGTTGGCTTCCCTCACCATAATCTCGCCAATACTGGAATCGGACTCGTGAAGGACCAGCTCCATGTCAGGGTCCTCGGGCAACGGTACTTCCCGAACAGGGCGGTCGACCTTATAAACCTTGCCCGACACGCTCACGTAGCCCAAGAGCGATATATGGCTTTTGCCGACGAATTCGACGACATAGCATGACTCTTTAGGATCCTCGCCAAAGACTTTCCAGACAACACCATACGAGCGCCCCGCAGGCTGCTCGGGTATCGATGGAAAACGCTTTTTGGGGTCGAGAAACCTGAGCTTGTATGTCGGACGCTCTGCCACGAAATATCACCCTGATCGGTCGTCTAGAGAAGGAGCGGTCGCGGATGGGCCGCGACACCTACTCGGAATCTTACACGAGTCGATAAGAAATAGTCCGCTTCACGCTCGCGCCTCGACCGAGGTTCGAATCCATGGGATGCCGCCATAAAAGAAAAGCCCCCGTTGCCGGAGGCTTCAAGTTCAAATGGTGCGGCGTATAGGATTCGAACCTATGACGTTCTGATTCGTAGTCAGACCCTCTATCCAGCTGAGGTAACGCCGCAGCGCAAGACATATAAAACCACTTTAGTTAGTTGGAGTCAAGCACAATCTAAAACTTTTTTGAGAATATGTTCCTCACGCAGCTCCGCATGCGCCAACGTCCCCGATGCGATCAATCGGTTTTTCAACTACATCGAACCCAGCACCGAGTTCCCTCAAAAGCGAGCGCACCCGCTGGGCACAGCCATAATCGGCAAACGAGATACTCAGCATGCGCGCCACCTGGTTAGAAGCCCCAACTCCATAGAACTGCTCAAGCGTCACAAGCCCCTCGTGCGTCACAAAGGTCTCGACCACATGTGGCGACTCCTCAAAGCACCATTGGGTCAACGGACCCTCGCTCGTCTGCCGTACCACCAAACCACCCATACCGGATGGTTCACACGTAACTAGTAGGTGCTCCCCACCTTCATCGCTCTCAAATAAAACTACCCGTTCATCAAACAGCTCCATCGCATTCCCTTCCTCTCGCTTCTATTTAACAAAAGCATAGCAGGTAGATGGCTGTATACAGAACGTTTGTTCGTGTGTTTTCTATTGAGCTGTCCGCACGATATGGTAAGGCTCTGTGCACAAAAAGGGCGCCCCAGAAAGGAGCGCCCTCGCAAATCGCTTATGCAGCAAACCTACGCGACCGGCTCGATCTTCTCGAGGCCGCCCATGTAGGGACGCAGAACCTCGGGGATCGTGATGGTGCCGTCGGCGTTCTGGTAGTTCTCCAGGATGGCGGCCATGGTGCGGCCAGCCGGCAGGCCGGAACCGTTAAGGGTGTGCAGGTAGCGCGAGCCCTTGAAGTTCTCGGGGTCGCGATACTTGATGTTGGCGCGACGGGCCTGGAAGTCGCCGCAGTTGGAGCAGGAGCTGATCTCCTTGTAGGCGTTGTAGCTCGGCAGCCAGACCTCGATGTCGTAGGTCTGACGGGCAGAGAAGCCCAGGTCGCCGGTGCACAGGCTAATCACGCGATACGGAAGGCCCAGCTGCTGCAGCAGGTACTCGGCCTCGGCGGTCATGCTCTCGAGCTCCTCGTCGGACTCCTCCGGCTTGGCAAACTTGACCATCTCGACCTTGTCGAACTCGTGCTGGCGGATGATGCCGCGGGTGTCGCGACCAGCGGAGCCGGCCTCCTCGCGGAAGCAGGGGGTGAAGGCGGTGTAGCGGCGCGGCAAGGTGTCGGCGTCGAGAACCTCGCCGGCGTGCAGGTTGGTAAGCACGACCTCGGCGGTGGGAATCAGGAAGTTATCACCCGAGACGTGATAGGCGTCGTCCTCGAACTTGGGCAGCTGACCCGTGCCAAACATGGTCTGACGCTTGACGACGATGGGCGGCCACCACTCCTTAAAGCCACGGCTGGTGTGCGTGTCCAGGAAGAAGTTGATGAGGGCGCGCTCAAGACGGGCGCCGGCGCCACCGAGAACGGTGAAGCGGCTGCCGGAGAGCTTGTTGCCACGCTCGAAGTCGAGGATGTCCAGATCGGTGCCCAGATCCCAGTGCGGCTTAAAGTCGAAGTCGAACTCGCGCGGAGTGCCCCAGCGGCGACGCTCGATGTTCTCGTCCTCGTCCTTACCGTACGGGGTAGCCTCGCACGGAATGTTGGGCAGGTGAGACATGAAGTCGTACTGCTCCTGCTCAAGAGCGGTACGGCGCTCGGCCAGACCGTCAATCTTCTCGTTGACGGCACGCACGGCCTCCTTGGCGGCCTCGGCCTCGTCCTTCTTGCCCTCCTTCATCAGGGCGCCAATCTTCTTGGACTCGGCGTTACGCGTGGCCTGGAGCTCCTCGACCTCGGTGATGACGGCACGGCGCTCGTCGTCGAGTTCAAAGAACTTCTCGCGATCCCAAGACGTCTGGCGATTTGCCATGGCGGTATCGATGGCATCGGGGTTCTCGCGAACAAACTTGATATCAAGCATTAGATCCTCCGGCGATATACATTCCATTTAGGTTGCAACCTTGTACATGTATGGGCAAGTATATACTTATGAGCGTTTACGACCCAACTCAACTACGCAAGAAGGCACCCAATGGACGCAGTTTTTTCCTTTTTGTTTGGCACCCGCACCGGTTTTGCCATCCTTTTCGCCGGCGGCATCCTACTGTTTGCGATTCTTGCCTTTGTAATGGAGAAGCGCACCCATAAGATGTATGTCGACCGCGGACCCAAATCCGAGGACGATCAAGACGGCTTCTGGGACTAACCTGCCAGAAAGGGACAGGTTTATTTTGGTCGGTTTTATCTGGGCAAACGCAATCGCCCCGCAACTGGAATTGAGCCAGTTGCGGGGCGCTTTTTGCTATAGAGATAAAGCCGCAGGAAAAACCTGCCAAAATAAACCTGTCCCTAAATGGCGGGTTTTACTGGAGGGTGGCGTCGATGGCCTTGACCAGGGCGCTGCGCATGCCGGCGTCCTCAAGCGCGACGACGCCCTTGATGGTGGCACCGCCGGGCGAGCATACGGCATCCTTCATCGCCGCAGGATGCTGACCAGTCGCAAGCTGCAGCTTTGCCGTGCCCAGCACCATCTGGCTCACAATGCGATAGGCATCGGCGCGCGGAATGCCGTGCTTGACGGCCGCGTCGCCGAGGGCCTCAATCGCCATGGCAACAAATGCCGGGGCGCAACCGCCCACGGTGCCGCCCACAAACAGCAGGCTCGTGTCGAGCTCGACGACGGTGCCAAGCTTACCGAGCAGGTCGAGCACCACGGCACGCTGCTCGTCGTTGAGTGTAGAGGACTTCTCGCAGGCGATGACGCCTTCGCCCACCGAAACCGGTGTGTTGGGCACCGTCGAGATGTGCGCGACACCCGGCAGGACCTGTTCCCACTTGGCACTATCCCAAGTCCAGGCGACCGAAAGGACAACCTTGTCAGCAAGGGTGTCTTTGAGCGGAGCGAAGACCTTCTCGATCATGTATGGCTTGACCGCAGCAACCACGATATCGGATGCGGCGACAACCTCCGCCGCATCACGACAGGCAACCATCCCACGCGCCTCACAGCGCTCAACCAAGGCGTCGTAGTGGCCCGCGCAGGCGCACATATCGCTCGCAGCCACACCGGCGGCGATCCAGCCATCGGCCATAGCGCTCGCCATATTGCCAAAGCCGACAAATCCAATCTTCATATCTCATAGTCCTTTCAGACACGTTCTTCAAAACGAAGGCTATTGTCCCACGGCATTGTTTCGTATTGCCGACCTATTTGTGATACGGCTCGCCACGGCTGATCTTGCAGGCGCGGTAGATTTGCTCCAGCAGCACCACGCGCGCCAAGTTATGCGGCAAGGTAATGCGTCCAAAGCTGAGCATCTCGTCGGCTCGTGCGCGCACATCATCGCTCACGCCGTCCGATCCGCCAATCACAAAGGCGATGTCGCTGTTACCACGCAGCATAAGATCATCGAGCCGCGCCGAAAGCTCCTCGCTTGAGCGCTCTTTGCCCTCAATGGCCAGCAAGATCACATGCGCTCGAGGCGGCAGGGTTGCAAGAATCGCCGCCCCCTCCTTGTCGCGCGCGGCATCCACGCCGCCCGCCTTAGCCGGGTCGATATCGGCCACCTCGCGGATATCCACCTTGGCATAGGCACCTAGGCGCTTGGTGTACTCAGCGCAGGCATCCTTCCAAAAACGCTCTTTGAGCTTACCGACGCATACAACGGTGTATTTCACGCGCGTCTACTCCTTCGAATCGTTTTGAACTTTGCCGGCAGTCAGCATCTGCTCGAACATCGAGGCCGACTGCGAGAAATCGCTCGGCAGCACGACCGTCGAGGTTTTACCCGTACGAGCGAACTCCGTCATCATCTCGGACCACTGCGTAAACATGAACAGCTGGTTGGCCTCGTCGTTGCCGACACCCGTCTCCTGGATGATCTCGAGCGAATCCTTGATGCCCAGCGCGATGGCCTTGCGCTGGTTAGCGATGCCTTCGCCCGCCTTTTCCATCGCCTCGGCCTCGGCGGTCGCCTCGGTGACGCGCTTGATGCGGTCGGCCTCGGCGAGCTCCTGCGCAGCAGCGCGCTTGCGCTGGGCGGCATTGATGTCGTTCATGGAGTTCTCGACCTCGGTCGGCAGCGCGATCTTGGTGATGAGCGTCGATACGAGAGTGAACCCGTAGGCAGCCATCTGCTCGGACACAGTGGCGTTGACGTCCTTGGCGATGTCATCCTTCTTGGCAAAGACCTCATCGAGCGTGTAGACAGGGATAGAAGAGCGTAGGGCATCGGTGATGAAATCGCGCATCTGGTCGACGGGCTCCTGCAGCATGTAGTAGCTCTTGTAGATACCCGAATCTGCCGGGCCGGCGCCCATGTCATAGCTCACGTGGTACTGAGCAGAGACCTCAAGGCCGATGGTCACGTTGTCCTGGGTCTTAACGTCGATGCCAAAACCGTTTTTCATGGTGCGCAGGCTCACCGTGGCGGCCTTGCGGTCGATCACGGGCACCTTCATGTGGAAGCCCGCGTTGACGATGCGGTTAAACTTGCCCAGACGCTCGATGATCACGGCATGCTGTTGTTCAACGACATAGCAGGCGTTAGGAAGCAGTAGCAGCAAAATGATGATGGGAAGCAGAAGGCTCGTAAGGGCGGCAATGATACCGGACAACAGCATGGTCTCTCCTCTGATAGGCACACGTTGGCACTAGGATACCCGCACGAAGCAGCCACGTGACACCAACAGGAGGCCCATAACAAAAAAGCTCCCATTGCTGGGAGCTCTTTCAATCAATGGTGCGGGCGAAAGGACGTCCGCGTATCCGCTTCGCGGATCCGCACCGGCTTCGCCCGCCTGCCGGCGTCCTCGCCAGCTCGCTAAAAACGCTCCACGTTTTCTTTACGCTCGCTCCTTCACAGGTTCAAGTCCCTGCGATGGGCCCATAAGACGATATGAGAAAGCCATTGGGGCCGCCTCCCCCGCGGCGCAGCTTCTTTCC
>UQLD01000003.1 GCA_900541855.1 uncultured Collinsella sp. | reverse complement strand
CGGGATTGGTCAATCTCGGCCGACTATATTTGGCTAAATTATTCCGGCGCTAACACTATTACACCAGACGATCTTATCGTTTTTGGTATTGAGCCTTTATTTAAAGAAGATAAATCGAATAACAAGGGCAACTGCTATGGCCACAATGATCAAAAGCAGGATTGTCAGTCGATGCTGCTTGCGTCGTTTACTTGATGAAACGAAGATTGATTTTCCCTGTTTTGGCGTTTCGAGATAGCGAGCCGAATGCGTCAAGGTTTGCTTTGGTCGAGGACCTCTTTGTTGATGAGTGGCGGATGCTTTCATCGGCTCATCACTAGCTGCGCTGTTTTTAGATAATGGTGCGTCTTTCAGATATACAGGGTCTCCCGAGGCGACGCCCATATGTTTACGCCCCGTTTGGGCATCCTCGAGTGTTTGATATCGATTTCTCGTCACATACTCGGGCTCCGGATCATTAATGGGCTCTTGCGAGATGTGGGGGCGATGGAACCGTGGCGGCTGCGTGGAAGTATCTTCCCCCTGCGTCGGCATAAACATTTTGTTCTGGTTTTGGTCGTCCATGATGCCCTTTAGCTCGTTACCAACAACGTGTACGCGCTCATTGTAAGCCCCTTGTTATTTGTAGCTGGGGACATACTCGGTATTTAAGCTCTGGTTCAAAGAACCTTAACCTTCCTAAAACCTAAGTCATACGCACTTAGATATGCTTATAGTACTGGACTCAAAAAACTTTATAGTCGATGTATATATGAGCACTGGGTGGGCATATATAAGAGCGTCAAAAGAAGTCCCAGTCACCTGGAAGATGACTCGGCAGTCCTATAAAGGAGTGGTAAACATGGCAAGCATGGTTCCTTATCGTTCGGTTTTTGGCGTTCGTCCCTCTGCAAGCTCGCTGTTCGATCTGTTTGATGATATGAGCGACCTAGCGAACAGCTCGATTGCCTCTAAGGCGTTCCCCGTTGACGTTGAGGATAAGGGCGATGGCTATGAGGTCAAGGCTTATCTGACCGGCGTCGCCAAGGACGATATCGATGTCGAGCTTAACGAGGGCCGTCTGTCCATTAGCGTGAATGTCGAGGAAGACGAGGAGAACGAGGGCAAGAACTTCCTGCAGAAGGAGTTCAGCTCGTACAGCGCGACGCGTGGCGTGTATCTAAAGGACGCTTCGAGCGAGGGCCTCTCGGCTAAGTACGCTGACGGCATCCTGACCGTTACGGTTCCCAAGATCGTCGAGAAGAAGAACGTTACGAAGATCTCCATTGACTAACTTCGTTGGTGTTCTGCGCTATTAAAAGACAGCAAAAGGGGCTGGGAAGCGATTCTCGGCCCCTTTTGCTGTCTAGGACAGTCTATTGAATGGTTACTGGCCGATGCTGGCTTGCGGGGCGTATCGAGAGTTTTCGCGATCCTTGGAGAAGGGTTGCGGAGCTGCCGACCTCGTCATCCAGGGTTGCGGTCAGAGCTTTGGCATAGCTTTTGACTGTAAGGCTCGGACGATTGTTATCTTGGCTGATATGCATGGCAATGAGCTGTTCGGTGCGTTCGGTAACAAGTTCGCGCGCGGCTTCGGCGGCTTGGCCATTGGAGAGGTGTCCCCTTGCAGACAGGATGCGCTCCTGAAGAAAGCGGGGATATTCTCCCTCGCGCAGCATGGTCACATCGTGGTTGCTTTCGAGTGCGAGGACTCGACAATCTTCGAGGGTGTTCATGGCTTGGCTCGATAGCTCTCCGGTGTCGGTGGCAAAACCGATGGAATCATCGAGGGTGTCGAATCGATAGCCGACTGGATTGATGACATCGTGTGACGTTGAGTAGGTTTGCACGTGGATGCCGGCAATGGATAGGGTGTCACCGGGATCGAATTCCTCGACAGGCAGATGCGAAAGATTTTCTTTGCTCGAAAGAGTGCCCCTGCTGGCAAAGAGGGGGCCGTGCCAGTGCTTGCACCAGACATCGAGGCCCTTGATGTGATCGCTATGCTCATGAGTAATGAGAAGAGCCGAGACGTTGTCTGCCGAGAGCCCCAGTTCTGCCATGCGCTTTAATGTCTCGCGGCGAGACAGTCCGTCATCGACCATAATGAGCCCCTGCGGGCTCTCGATGAGTGCGCAGTTGCCTTTAGAGCCACTGCCGAGGATATGAAGGTGCAGGCAAGACATAAGATTCCAAAGGATACAATGGGTGCGGACGAATAAAGGAGGAAGCGAATGCCAACGGTATCACAGCATTACGGACACCATGCCGTGCCTGGGGCAGTCGATGAGACCCGGACGAGGCAGCAGGCAGCTCCTGTCGTGCTCATGGTATCAGGCGGCGCGGACTCGACGGCACTGCTTCTTATGGCGTGCACATCAAAGCTGGATATCCAAGACGGACGCGGTGTTGCCCCCATTGCTCGCGAGCGCCTGCATGTGCTGCATGTAAACCATCATCTGCGCGGCAAGGCGTCCGATGGCGACGAGGCCTTTGTGCGTGAGCTCTGCGCGCAATATGGTTTACCGCTGTGTGTGGAGCACGCTTATTTTGATGGGGAGTCGGGCAATATTGAGGCCGCGGCCCGCGAGGTGCGCTATGCCGCGGCGCGGAGGTATGTTCGCGAACTCTGCGCCCAGACGGGGGCACCGCGAACGGCGGCTCGTATCTGCACCGCGCACACGTCTTCGGATCGCGCGGAAACGTTTTTGATGAACGCGATTAAGGGTTCGGGGCCCGCTGGTCTATCGAGCATTCCTCGCCGGAGGAATATCGTGGTGCGTCCCTTGCTCGACCTAACTCATGGCGAGCTCGTGGGCTATCTACAGGTACATGGTCAGCCGTGGCGTGAAGACGAGAGCAATGAGGATATCTCGTATCTGCGAAACTACGTGCGCCATCGGGTAATGCCAGTGGTGGCACAGCGTAATGCGAGCGTGTGCAAGACGATTGGCGCCGCCTGTGAGATCTTGGGTGACGAAGATGCGTTTCTATCCCAGCTGTCGGCACAGGCGTTTCGAAGCTGCCTGCGCAAGGAGGCGGCGGGCGCGCTAGTGCTCGATGCCAGACGCCTTGCTGCGGCCGAGGTGGTAATCGCGCGGCGCATCGTGCGACTGGCGATCAAACGCATCGATCCGGGCGCTCGTCCAGAGATGCGACATGTGGAGCGAGTCCTTTCCTGCGTTGCCGAGGGTGCCGGCTCGGTCACGCTTCCGGCGGGGATTGACGCACGCATTGAGTTTGGCATGCTGGCGTTTAAGGCGCCGGCGGCTCGCGAGGGCCTGGTCGCGGACTGGGTTACCGTACCCGGTCGTTTGCCGTTGGGCGGGGGACGTATACTGGTCACAGAACCGATGACCGTTGAGCCGGGATGCGATATCGTGCGTCGCGCCCGTGAGCTTGCGGCTGCCGGGGAAGTGACAGCTTTGGTAGACGCGGCTGCCTTGGGTTTTGCCGACAGCGATAGTGAGCGGATCCTGGCGGGCTCGCGTGGCAAGATCCCTGTCGAGGCGCGATTGGCACGCCTGTGGGTGGACGGTCCCGCACCGGGAGACGTGATGTGCCCGTTAGGGATGAGTGGCCGAAGCAAGAAAGTATCCGACTTGCTAGGCGAGGCTCGCATTCCCGTTTCCGAGCGCGCCGGCGTGCCCATGGTGAGGACGGCGCCGGGAGGTGCCGTGGTGTGGGTCGCCGGAGTTCGCGCGGACGAGCGTTTTAAGTGCACGGCCGCAACGCGCGTGGCATATCTGCTTCGTGTGGTCGATGCGGAATAGCGTCCTACGCCAGCTATTCTGTGCGGCGTTGACGGTATTCCCGCGCTGATGGTGCGCGGGCTGGAAAATATACTCCGTGCGCTGCTAGAATGTGTAGTTCGCGTCCATACGGCGGTGTGTGGGCGATTAAGCACAAGAAAGGGTTGTCATGGCTTCTCAACATCCGGATATCGAGAAGGTTCTGTTTACGCAGGAGGATATCGACGGCATCGTTTCTCGCCTGGGCGAGGAGATCACTCGCGACTACGCGGGTAAGGATCTGGTGCTGATTGCGGTTCTGCGCGGTGCCGTTGTCTTTATGGGCGACCTGATGCGCAAGATTGAGCTACCGACCAACATCGATTTCATGGCTGTTTCGAGCTATGGCGACGGTGTGAAGTCTTCGGGCATCGTGCGTATCATTAAGGATCTGGATATCGACATCCGTGGTCGCGACGTGCTGATCGTCGAGGACATTCTGGACTCGGGCCTGACCCTCAAGTACCTGATGAAGAACCTCGAGAGCCGCAAGCCCGCTTCGCTGGAGGTCGCTGCCTTCCTGTGGAAGGACGTTGAGGACCGCGTCTCGGCCATCACGCCCAAGTATGTTGGAACCCATTGCCCCGATGCCTTTGTGGTGGGCTACGGCCTCGACTATGCCGAGCGCTATCGTAACCTTCCGTATCTGGGCATTTTGAAACCGGAGGTTTATTCGTAAGATGCCCGACGACCGTAACGATAACAATTCCCAGACTCCCCGGGAGCCTAAGATCCCGGGGATGCCCGGAGGCAAGAAGCCCACGCGTACGGGCTGGCTGTATTTTATTTTGGCTTGCGCGCTTCTGGGTTACGCCTTCTTTAACATGGGCTCCGGCTTTGCCAGCTCCAGCAATACCGTTAAGCTCGCGACGAGCGAGATGGTGAGCGCCATCAAGCAGGATCGCGTCGAAGATCTGACCTATACGGTTCAAGACGGAAGCGTGACGGGTCATTACTGGAAGACGAAGAAGGACAAGGGCGATACGAGCGAGCTCAAGAGCTTCTCCTCGACCTATGTCGGCTCCGATTCGCTTGCCGAGCTCATGGCGGAGCACCCCGATACCAAGTACATCGTCAACACCAACGATCCCGATTTTTGGGGCGACTTGGCGATGAGTGTGCTTCCGACGATCGCCCTTATCGCCATCATGTTCTACTTTATGCGCCAGATGATGGGCGCCAACAACAGGAACATGCAGTTTGGCAAGACCAACGCCAAGACCAACGAGGCCACACGCCCCAAGGTCAAGTTTGAAGACGTTGCCGGCGTGGACGAGGCAGTCGAGGAGCTCGAGGAGATCCGTGACTTTTTGAGCGATCCGGATCGCTATCGCAAGCTGGGCGCCAAGATCCCGCGTGGCGTGTTGCTGGTTGGCCCTCCGGGCACCGGTAAAACGCTGCTGGCCAAGGCCGTTGCCGGCGAGGCGGGCGTGCCGTTCTTTAGCATCTCGGGTTCCGACTTTGTCGAGATGTTCGTAGGTGTCGGCGCCAGCCGTGTGCGTGACCTCTTTAAGGAGGCCAAGTCCCAGGCCCCGTCGATCATCTTCATCGATGAGATCGACGCCGTGGGACGTCAGCGCGGAGCTGGCTTGGGCGGCGGTCACGACGAGCGCGAGCAGACGCTCAACCAGCTGCTGGTCGAGATGGACGGCTTTGAGGAAAGCGAGTCGGTCATCCTGATCGCCGCCACCAACCGTCCTGACATCCTGGATCCGGCATTGCTGCGTCCCGGCCGTTTTGACCGCCAGGTTACGGTCGACCGTCCGGATGTGAAGGGCCGCGAGCAGATCTTGCGCGTGCATGCCGAGAACAAGCCGATGGACGAGGACGTTAAGTTTGAGAAGCTCGCCCAGATGACCGTTGGCTTTACTGGTGCCGATCTGGCAAACCTGCTCAACGAGTCTGCGCTGCTGGCCGCTCGCCGTCATCGTTCCGTGATCTCGATGGACGAGGTCGAGGAATCGATGGAGCGCGTGATTGCCGGACCGCAGCGCAAGGGTCGCGTGATGACCGAGGCCGAGCGCACCACGATTGCCTACCACGAGAGCGGTCACGCCCTGGTGGGCCACATCCTGGAGCACTCCGATCCGGTCCACAAGATCTCGATCGTCAGCCGCGGTCAGGCGCTGGGCTACACGCTGCAGCTTCCGCAGGAGGACCACTTCCTCAAGACCAAGAACGAGATGCTCGACGAGCTCGCCGTGTTCTTGGGCGGTCGCGTTGCCGAGGAGCTCATGTGCGATGACATTACGTCGGGTGCGAGCAACGATCTGGAGCGCGCAACCAAGATGGCGCGCGAGATGGTCACGCGCCTGGGCATGAGCGAGGAGCTGGGCACGCAAGTGTTTGGCGAGGCGCAACATCAGGTGTTCCTCGGTCGCGATTACGCCGATCATCAGGATTACTCCGAGGAGACGGCGCGCCGCATCGATATCGAGGTTCAGCGCATCATGCGTGAGGCCCATCGTCGTGCGGTTGAGATCCTGGACGCCCGTCGCGATCAGCTCGATCTGATGGCGAAGGTGCTGCTTGAGCGCGAGACCGTCGAAGGTGACGCCGTGAACGCCCTGCTCGACAACGAGTGGAATGCCTACCTTGAGCGCGAGGGCGATATCCTGGCGGCCAAGGAGGAGCGCAATGCCAAGGCGGCCGGCATGCCGACCAAGAAGCGCGTGCCTCGCATGAGCGAGGAGGAGCTGGCGGCTGATGCCGCGGCCTTTGCGCAGGCGGCCATGCAGGAGGATGCCGAAGCCGCATCCGATGATGCTGACGATGACCATGCCGTCGTCGATGCCGACACCGACGCCGACAAATAGTCTTTGTGGCGAAAGCCTCCGCGGGGAAACCTGCGGAGGCTTTTTCTTTTGAGCGATATGGGGCCGTCTTTTGATTGGGGACAGACTTAAATGAGCGTTTTCACGCATTTAAGTCTGTCCCCAATCAACATTGCTGCGGCACTTTGCTCAACTAAAGCGTACAATAGCGCCTATGCGAAAGGGGAACAGATGATCAGCGAAACTATGTATGCTCGCGGCGCGGAAAGCTCCATCATCCGTGAGATTTTTAGCTATGGCCTTGAGCGCAAGGTGCAGATCGGTGCGGAAAACGTATTCGATTTTTCGCTGGGCAATCCGAGCGTTCCGGCGCCCGCTGCTGTGGCTGAGTCGATTAAGAAGGCCCTGGAGCTGCCGAGTGACCAGTTGCACGGCTACACCCCCGCTCCGGGCCTGCCGCAATGTCGAGCAGCCGTCGCCGAATCGCTCAACCGCCGCTTTGGAACGAACTATGAGGGTAAGGACGTCTTTATGACGGTGGGTGCCGCGGCTTCGCTCACCTGCACGCTCAACGCCGTTACGAACCCGGGCGACGAGGTTATTGTTATCGCCCCGTACTTTCCGGAGTATCGCGTTTGGATTGAGAAGGCCGGCTGTGCGTGTGTTGAGGCGCTCGCCGATGAAGATACGTTCCAGCTGAGCGTGGACAACGTGCTCAAGGCGATTACCGATAAGACGACTGCCGTCATCATCGACTCGCCCAACAATCCGACTGGTGCCGTATATACACGCAACACGCTGACGCGACTGGCCAATGTTCTGCGCGAGGCCAACGCTCAGCGCGATCCCGAGAATCCGATTATGCTCATCTCGGATGAGCCGTACCGCGAGATCGTGTACGGTGCCGAGGTGCCTTGGGTGCCCTCGATCTACGAGCACACCATCGTGTGCTACTCGTATTCCAAGTCGCTGTCGCTGCCGGGTGAGCGCGTGGGGTGGATCTTGGTTCCCAACACCAATCCGCAGGCTGCCCGTCTGATGCCGGCTGTTGCGGGCGCTGCCCGTACGCTGGGTTTTGTATGCGCACCGGCACTCTTCCAGCGCGTGATCATCGATTGCATCGATGAGCCGAGTGATGTCGGGGCCTATGCCCGCAACCGCACGGCGCTCACCGATGCTTTGACGGACTACGGCTATACCTATGTTGAGCCGGACGGTGCTTTCTACCTGTGGGTGAAGGCACTCGAGCCCGATGCGAATGCGTTTTGCGAGCGCGCAAAGAAGTATGAGTTGCTTGCGGTTCCCTCGGACAGCTTTGGTATGCCGGGTTGGTTCCGCCTGGGCTATTGCGTGAGCTACGAAACGATTGTCAATTCGCTACCCGCTTGGAAACAGTTGGCGGACGAGTATCGTTAAAAGTAAAGCGCTCTGCCTACAATGTTTTACGTGAAACGGGGTTTGGTGTTAAGCCGGACCCCGTTGTCTATGCCGTTGTGTGATTGGGATGAAGCAGTTTTACGACTGCCGAAAGCTATGCGTACAATGAATATACGCGACGGCCATACTGGACAAGGAGACCCGATGCCCTACCTTCTTTCTTGTGATATTCATACTCATACGATGTTCTCTGCGCATGCGTACTCAACCATCGAGGAGAACATCTATTGGGCGGCGGAGCGCGGCCTTCAGGTGCTCGGTTCCGCCGATCATTTAAGCTCGATGGTTACGCCTTGTCCCAATGACCTGCGCAGTTTCCAATTCTTTATTAACCAGGATATCTGGCCGCGCATTTGGAGCGGCGTGCTGGTGCTGCGTGGTGCCGAGGCTGATATCGTTTCGCTGGACGGCAGCTTGTTTGGCGAAGACATTCCCGTTTCGCTCGATATCGCCGGCGATCCGTATAGTCGTGAGCATTCGCTGTTCGATTTGGTGACGCGTAATTTGGATTATTTGGTGGCAAGCGTGCATAACCCGCAGTTTGCCGAAGGCGCGACGCTGGCCCAGACGACCGAGATGTATATCAATGCCCTGGAGCACCCCAAGGTGTTCATGCTGGGTCACACGGGGCGTTCGGGCGTGCCGTTCGATATCGACGAGGTGCTGTTGGCAGCTAAGGCCAAGCACAAGATTATCGAGATCAACAACCATAGTCTTGAACACGGTGTCGACACTGAGCATTGGGCCGTATGCCGCAAGATCGCCGAGCGCTGCGCCGAGCTGGGCGTGGGCATTGGCGTGTCAACCGATGCCCACATTGGCATGGCCATTGGCAAGCTCGATCACGCGCGCAAGATGCTCGACGAGATTCACTTCCCGCTGGATTTGATCGTGACGCGCGACCGCGAGACGCTGCTGCGCGAGATGGCGGCAGCCGGCGTGTGCGATCTGCGCAATGGGATGTGGCGGAGTTTATAAACCAAGCGAAGGGGGCGGCCCAGGCGGGTCGCCCCCTTTCTTGTCCCAAAAATCTACTGAGGTTGGTTAGCGGCGTTCGAGGACCGCTACGGTTTCGGTGTGGTCGGTGTGAGGGAACATGTCGACGGGCGTGATCTTGAGCAGGCAATAGCCTCCGTCGAGGAGCTGATGCAGGTCGCGCTCTTGAGTTACGGGGTTGCAGCTGATATAGGTGATGCGGCGCGGCTTAAGCGCGCAGGCAGCTTCGAGGAACTCGGGCGTGGAGCCGGCGCGCGGCGGATCGATGGAAAGGACATCGACCCGCTCGTTGTTATCGGCGGCATCCAGGATGTAATCGGTGGCGTCGTCGACCATAAACCAAGCGCTGCGGGTGAGGCCGTTGAGCTCGGCATTGCGACGTGCGTCGGCAATGCCCGCCGGGTTGCGCTCCACGCCGAGCAGCATAATGCCGATACCCTTGTTCTGGGCATCTTTAGCTGCGCAAAGACCGATGGTACCGCTGCCACAGTAGGCATCCATGAGCACATCGCCCTGGTGCAAATCCATGCCGTCGATAGCGAGCTGATAGAGCAGCTCGGTCTGTTGCGGGTTGGTCTGGTAGAACGCGGTGGGGGAGATATCGAACTCACAGCTGAGTAGCTGGTCGCGCATGCATTCGGCGCCATACACGATGCGGGTTTCCTCGCCGAGGATGGCGTTGCCGGGGCGTCCGTTGATGTTTTGGGCAACGGTGACGATATGCGGATCGAGTGCGGCGACAGCCTCAAAGAACTCCTGCGCATGCGGCAAGTCGCGCTGAGCGGTCACGAGCGTGACCATAATCTGGTCGGTACGCCAGCCGCAGCGGACGACGGCATAGCGAAGCAAACCAAGATGCTTGTCCTCATTAAAGGCGGGAATATGCAGCCGCTCAGCTTCGCGTGCGATGCCGTTGAGAATCTGACGGGCGCCCGGTGCCTCGATGGGGCATTCGGGTACGGCAACGATCTTGTGCGTGCCGCGCTCAAAGAAACCGCAACGGACGGCGCCCTCCTTACCGGGAGCAAAGGGAGTGGCAGCCTTATGACGAAAGCCACGCGGCGCGGGATATTTACCCGGGTCGCCCAGGGTGACGCCCATACCACGAATGGGGTCGACGCTAATACCCTCGTGCTCGCAAAGAGCAGCAAAAAGCTCCTCCATAGCAGCCTGCTTGGTCGCCAACTGCTTCTTATAAGGACGATTGAGCGCCGTACACCCACCGCAAGCTTTCATGATCGAACAAGGAGACTTGGGATCAACGGCCTTGCGCGCAGACGGAACCGGATTCTTATACGGGCGCTTGGAGCGAGTCTGAGATGCCTTATCCTCGCTCCGACGAGAGCCGGGACGCTTGGCCTTAGCCTTGCCCTTGGCCGACTTACCCTTCGCGTCCTGAGGCGACTTGGATTTCTGAGAAGATTTTTTCTCCTCTGACCCCTCAGCCGCCTCGATCAAAGCACGACGAGCCTTACGCTCCGCACGAGATTCTGCCATGAATTAACTCCACTAATTTACAAATTGAAATCTGAAAGCATTGTACCGTGCCAAGCTAGCGGACGATATGCAAGCGCCCATTTCATGTCAGTGATAAGCCCAACGACGTTTGCCCGCCGGGTGCCGGGGCAGGGGTTAAGTTTGTCGCGAGTTCCGCACGAACAGGAGGCCACTTAATGTGGCCTCCGTCGTGAGCAGGACTGTAGAGCAGCAAACTTAACCCCTGCCCCGGCACCCGGCGGGCAACCTATCCCTTGTACTCTATCAAGGTAAAGTGTATGATTCTGAACGTTACATGACTCACTTTACCTAACTAAAGTGCCACCAAGGGGGAATACCATGAATACCGATATGTCTCGTCGTCAGTTTGTTGGTCTAGCCGGCTCGTTTGCCACGGTGCTTGGCCTTGGTCTTGTCGGCTGCGGCGGTGGTGCCGGCAAGGGCTCCGCTGCTGGCTCTGCCGCGGCCAAGGATGTGAAGGGCGCTGCGGAGTCCAAGAAGCTCGTGGTGGGCTTTGATAAGTCCTATCCTCCGTACGGCTTTGTGGGCGACGATGGCGAGTACACCGGCTTTGATCTCGATCTGGCCAAGGCTGTTGCCGATAAGCAGGGCTGGGAGGTCAAATACGAGGCCATCGACTGGGATGCCAAGGATACGCTGCTCAATTCGGGCGCCATCAACTGCATCTGGAACGGCTTTACCATGGAGGGCCGCGAGGACGACTACACGTTCTCCGAGCCGTACATGCTCAACGAGCAGGTGCTGGTGGTCAAGAAGGACGCGGGCATCAAGAGCTGGGACGGTCTTGCCGGCAAGACCGTGATTACTCAGACTGATTCCGCTGCGCAGGATGTGCTCGAGGGTGACCAGAAGGATCTGGCGGCGACGTTTGCCACGCTCGATACCATCGGCGAGTACAACACGGCCTTTATGCAGCTCGAGAGCGGCGCGGTCGATGCCGTGGCTTGCGACCTTTCGATTGCCCAGTATCAGCTTGCCGCCAAGCCCGATGCTTATACGCAGCTTGATGAGCCGCTGTCCAGCGAGCACTACGCCGTCGGCTTTAAGAAGGGCGACACCAAGTCGGCCGACGCCGTGACCGAGTCGCTCAAGGCACTCTACGATGACGGTACGGTTAAGGATCTCTGCGACAAGTATTCAAGCTATGGTCTATCTTTCGATAATTGGGTGCTCAAGTAATGTCTATTCAGGTCATGATGCAGATGCTTGGCCAGGGATTCTTGGTCAGTTTGCAGCTGTTTGTACTGACGCTGCTCGGGTCGATTCCGCTGGGAATTCCCGTGGCGTTTATGCGCATGAGCAAAATTGCGCCGCTCCGCTGGATTGCGCGCATCTATATCTCGGTTATGCGCGGCACGCCGCTCATGCTGCAGATGTTTGCCATCTACTTTGCCCCGTACTACGTGTTCGGCATTTCGCTCACGCCCGATTCCAAGTGGACGGCGTGCGTCGTAGCGTTCATCATCAACTACGCCGGTTACTTTGCCGAGATCTATCGTTCGGGCCTGCAGTCCATTCCGCGCGGTCAATACGAGGCCGCCGAGGTGCTGGGCTACTCGCGCCTGCAGACGTTTTTGTACATTGTGATGCCGCAGGTTGCCAAGCGTATTCTGCCGGCGATGGGCAACGAGATCATCACGCTGGTCAAGGACACGTCGCTGGCGTTTGCCATTGGCGTGGGTGAGATGTTCTCGACGGCCAAGGCGCTGGTCGCCTCGCAAGTGAGCATGGTGCCGTTTGCGATTGCGGCGTTGATCTACTGGGTCTTTAACTTTGTGGTCGAGATGCTGCTGGGCGCCGCCGAAAAGAAGCTGGACTATTATCATGACTAACTCAGTGATGAAAATCGAAAACGCGCGTAAGGCGTTTGGCGGCAATGAGGTGCTCAAGGATATCTCGCTTGAGGTTAAGCGCGGCGAGGTCGTGGCGATTATCGGACCTTCGGGTGGCGGTAAGTCCACGCTGCTGCGGTGTGCCACGCTGCTCGAGACGCTCGACGGAGGCTCACTCTCGTTTGGTGACCTTTCCGTTGCGACGGATGCGGGTTCGGGCGCGGTCTATGCGAAGGGCGATGTGCCCAAGCGGGCACGCTCGCGATTCGGCCTGGTGTTCCAAAATTACAACCTGTTCCCGCACTATACCGTGATGAAAAACATCATCGATGCTCCGATTCGCGTGCTCAAGCGCCCGCGCGAGCAGGTTGAAGCACGTGCGCGTGAGTTGATCGCGCAGATGGGGCTTACGGGCAACGAGAACAAGGTGCCATGTGAGCTTTCGGGCGGTCAACAACAGCGTGTGAGTATCGCCCGCGCCTTGGCGCTCGATCCGGAGATCCTGTTCTTTGATGAGCCGACTTCGGCGCTCGATCCCGAGCTGACGGCCGAGGTGCTGCGTGTCATTAAAGACCTTGCCGCGCAGAATATGACGATGGTGATCGTGACCCATGCGATGCAGTTTGCGCGCGATGTTGCCGACCGCGTGATCTTTATGGACGGCGGCCGCATTGTCGAGGAGGGGCCTGCCGAGCAGGTCATCGACCATCCGCGCGAGCAGCGTACCCGTGAGTTCCTGAGCCGTATCGAGGGGTAGGCTCAGGTATTTACTCAACTATTAATTGAGGCGAAGCCGCCGCAGGTCTTACGGTCTGTGGCGGCTTTTTGTTTGCATCGACGGGGTTCAATAATCGCCTCACAAGCTTGTCTCTTCCTCTCGCCGCCTGTATTCATACGTGCGCCGAAAGGTATGCATGGACAGCCGCCCGTGAGGGTAGGGTGGTGGCATAGGACATTTGGAGGGTGAGTCGGCTCGGCTGCCGACCATGCTGCTCCCGGGATGGCACCGACCGCGAACTCTCCCCGTTGGCGTCGCGCATTGCGCGCGGCCCTGCAAGGAGGTCATCATGGGTGCTCCCAAGACCGGTAACGTAAGGAACGTGGTGCTCGTAGGCCAAGGCGGGGTGGGCAAGACTTCACTCGCCGAAGCCATGCTCCACCTTTCCGGCAAGACCGCCCGCCTGGGCGGCCACGACGGCACCAAGCCCACGCTCGACTATGACCCCGAAGAGGTTAAGCGTGCGTTTTCCATCTCGACGACCATCGCGCCGATCGACTGGAAGGGCGCGCGCATCAATGTGCTCGATGCCCCGTGCTACCCCGATTTTATCGGCGACGCCTTTGCCGCGATGAGCGTCTGCGAGACGGCTCTGTTTGTGGTCGACGCCGAGGCCGGCCCACAGCCTACGACGGTTAAGCTCTGGTATGCCGCCGAGGACCTGCGTCTGGCGCGTGCGGTGTTCGTAAACCGCCTGTCGCGCTCCGAGGCCAGCTTTGCGACCACGATGGACCTGCTGCAAGAGCGCTTTGGCACGCGCCTGGGCGCCGTGACCCTTCCCTGGGGCGAGGGCGAGGACTTTGACGGCATCATCGACCTGGTGCGCATGAAGGCGCGCCATTGCAACGGCACCGAAGCCGTTGAGTCGGAGATTCCCGAGGAGTATCGTGCCCAGGCCGAGGAGGCCCATGACCATCTGTGCGAGCTGGTGGCCGAGGCCGACGATGAGCTGATGATGAAGTACCTGGAAGGCGAGGAGACGCTGACGCAGGAGGAGCTTGAAGGCCTGCTGTCGAAGGCGATCGCTGAGCGCATCTTTGTGCCGGTCTTTGCGGGCGATTGCATTAAGGAGCAGGGCGTCAACTCGCTGATGGACGACATCGCCACATACTTCCCGGCGCCGACCGACTACGGCGAGATGCCGCTTATCGACGGCGATTCGCTCAAGATCTCGAGTGACGATGACCGTCCGGTGGCGTTTGTGTTTAAGACCCTGGCCGATCCGCAGCAGGGTCGCATCAGCTTTATCAAGGTGCTGACGGGTACGCTTGAGCCGGGCCTTGAACTAATCAACGCGCGCACCCGCAAGAGCGATCGTCTGGCTCACTTGTATGTGATGTGCGGCCGCGACATGACCGAGGTCGGTCACGCCTATGCCGGCGACATTATCGTGGCGCCCAAATTGGCGGCCGAGACGGGCGATACGCTCTCCATTACCGGTAAGGTCGAGGCTGCGGCGTTTAAGTTCCCCAACTCTCAGTACCGCATCGCCATCGAGGCCGAGAATCGCGGGGACGAAGAGAAGCTCTACACGTTTATCGAGAAGGCCTGCAAGGCCGATCCGACTATGAGCATCGACCGCGACGAGGAGACTGGTCAGACCATTATCTCCGCCGTTGGTGAGGCGCAGGTTTCGGTGCTGCTCAACCGTTTGGAGGATCGCACCAAGGTCGTGGCAAAAAGCGTGCCGATCCGCATTCCGTATCGCGAGACCATTCGCCGTACGGCAAGCGCGCAGGGCCGCCACAAGAAACAGACTGGCGGTGCCGGTCAGTATGGCGACTGCTGGCTGCGCGTTGAGCCGCTCATTGGGCCCGACGGCACGAGCGATGGCTATGAGTTTGTAGACGAGGTCGTGGGTGGCCGCATCCCGCGCTCGCTCATCCCCGCCGTGGACAAGGGTGTCCAGGAGACCATGAAGGACGGCATCATTGCCGGCTACCCGCTCACGGGCATTCGCGTGGCTGTGTACGACGGCTCGTATCACAGCGTCGACTCCAACGAGATGGCGTTCCGCGCGGCGGCTCGCATCGGCCTGCGCAAGGCGTGCGCCGATGCCGACCCGGTGGTGCTGGAGCCCATCGAGGAAATCACGGTGACTATTCCCGAAAGCTACGCCGGCGCTGTGATGGGCGACATCTCGGCATCGCGCGGTCGCGTGACGGGCATGGAGACCGATGAGCGCGGCGACACCGTGGTCATTGCCCAGGCGCCGCTGGCAGAGCTGACGGATTATTCGACGCGCCTGCGCTCTATCACGCGCGGCACGGGTGACTTTACCATGAAGCCCGCAGGCTATGAGCAGGTTCCCTATGACGTTCAGGCCAAGCTGGTCGAGCGCTATGAGGAGGGTCGCGCCAAGTAGCGTGTGGCGTTGCCTGCAATGTGGACGCTGACGAAAAGGCCGCCCTGGGTAATCCAGGGCGGCCTTTTTTGATCCCATGGGGACGGAGGAAAACGAATCATTTTTGGGTTACGGGCGGTGCGGTCGGCACTAGTCTCCGGATGCCTGGTTGCGGCCGGTGGCGTAGTCGATCTGCACGTGCGGCTGCAGGTTGTAGCAGTACACGTGGAAGCAGAGGGTCTTGCCGTGGTCCTCGACCGATTGCGCCTCAAGGCGCACGCCGCGGCAGACAAGCTCCTCTTCGTTATACATGGGCGTGACGCGATAGAGCACGTGGTTGCCCGTATCGCGAATATAGTTGAGAATCTGCTCTTCAAACGGCAGCATACCCGTCTCGTTGAGATAACGCGTGCCGGTGAGGAGATTCTTGCGATTGGCGTTCTCGCCGCAGAGTGACCAGGCGATAAGGTGGCAGCGGTTGTAGAGGCTCTGGCCCAGAATAAAGTCGTAGCGCTGCTGGTGCCAACCGGCAGGATGGATACGCGAGATATCGCCGCGCTTGCCTTGACCGAGTGACTCGGGGCCCACGCAGGCGAGCGCCTTGCGAGTGCGGCCCAGGCTGTCGAGCTTGGAGAATTTCTTAAAGCAGCCCTCTTCGGTGGCGCGATCGTATTCATCGAGTGTGAATGATGGCGTGCCGAGCGGGTGCATGCTGTCGGCGCGAAGGGCAACGTAGGGGTTGCCGGCGTAGTCGGGAATGCTGCTGAGGTATACGCCGCGGGCGCGGTCAAGATCGGGGTTTTCGACCTCGTCGATGGGGGCGGCGGCGCTGTCCGCGGAAGCGTCGTCATCGGTGTCGGGTGCGGCGGAATCGGAGCCATCGCCAGAGTCCTGGCTGTTTTGAGGGTCCGGGGAGCTCGCCGTTCCCGATTCGAGCCGAGCGACCAGGTCTGCCTCGTCGTCGGTGCGGCTGGGACTCTCGTTTTGTTTTTCGGCCAGAGCCGCCGCCTGCTCATCGCTTTGCGGCGACAGTAACTTGGGCGCTCCGTCGAGCGATCCCGTAAACAGCGCAAACCCGAGCACCACGGCGGTGCCGATGGAAAGTACTTGCTTGTAGGCGGACTTGCGCGACATTGAGGCTCCTGGATGGACGGTTGGGAATCTACCAGTCTAGCAGGAGCCGGCAAGGGCCGTTCTGTCGAACAAATACTTAAGATTTGAGACAAACGCTACTGATTCATTTGTCCCGCGGTCTAGATCGAGGTGGAGTCGAGCCAGTTGAGCTTGCACTCGAGAATGCGCTGCTCGCCGGGTTCGCTGCTTCCGTCAAGTAGGGCGAGCAGCATCTCGGCTGCTTCGCGACCTTCTTGGTCGACGGGCTCGATGATGGTGGAGACGGTCGGTGTGGTGAGATTAGTCCAGTCTTCGCAGTTGAGTCCCAAAAGGCCGATTTGCTGCGGAAGCAGATGGGCCATTGGCTGGAGGGCCTTGTAGACACGGGGAAGTGCCCACTGATTTTGCACGAAGATAAGGGTTCGCTTGGCGGGATTGAACTTGAATTTAAAGTATTCGGTGAGCTCGTTGATTGACGGCTTGTTGTGATCGATGGGAATCGCTTTGTAGAGCTGCCCGTTCGCTGCCAGCGCCTCGGCATACCCCTGAAAACGCTCCATGCGGGTGCGCATTTCGGTCATGTTGGCGGCAATGGAAAAGAAATCTTCGTAGCCGGCGTCGAGGAGTGCCTGTGTGGCGTTGTACACGCCGTCGTAAAGGTTGGTTTTGATCCAGCTGGTACCTGGGCTATAGATGGCCGCATCGAAAAAGACGACCGGCTTGCCGGCGCGTCTAATGCGGTCATGCACGGCTTTGAAGTTTGCCGTGGGCTGGATGATAAAGCCATCGACGCCCAGCGAGAGCATCTTGTCGACGTACATGAGCTCGGTCTCGGGGTTAAAGTTGCTCGTGCAAACGACCGTCTGGTAGCCCGCGGGGAGCATGACCTGCTCCATGCCATTGAGAACGAGCCCCGCCCATTTGTTGGTGTTATCCAAAATGATGATGGCAATGACGTGGGTTTGCTTGCCGGTGAGCGTCTGCGCTTGGGCGTTGGGAACGTATCCGAGTTCCTTAATGACGCGCGCGATTTTGTTCTGCGTCTTCTCGCTAAGCTTTTCTCGTTTGTCGTTGAGGTAATACGAGACGCTTGCCGTCGAGGTTCCCGCCTCTCGAGCGACGTCTGCGATCGTAACACGCTGTTTTGCCACAGCGACTCCTTCCGACAGATGAGCATTTTCCAACATGATGACTTTGAGTCTTGGTGAAGGATACGCTTCGGTGAGCGGCTTTTTCCTTTCATATGAGTATGCAACAAATGCGGCATACGGGTGGGGTCGAAATTTGTGACCGGCATGCGCATCTGCCGTCTACCGAGAAAATCAAATACTTCTTGACTTTTGAAATCGAGGGCAAAATCGCAGGATTCATTTTTGGTTAAACGCATAACTAAATCGCATAACCAACGCTCTGACCTGCGCGTTTACCGAAATAAGCTGGCATTAAGAAAAACGAGCACCTATATTGTTCTTGTCGAAAAGACAGCAAGTCCAAACGGCAGGGGATGCTCCGGAGGCCTCCGCAAACGGTGTCTTGCGCACGCAACTCTATGAAAAGAGGGAAGCAATGAAGATCGTAGGCGTTGCCGCCTGTACTGTGGGTATCGCCCACACGTATATGGCCCAGAAGGCGATTCAGGATGAATGCGCCGCCCGTGGCATCGAGTGCAAGGTCGAGGCTCAGGGTGGCCTGGGTATCGAGAATGAGCTCACGCAGGAAGACGTGGACTCCGCCGACCTGGTCCTGGAGTCCGTCGACGTGGGTGTCGAGAACGAGGACCGTTTTGAGCAGAAGATGGCCGAGGGCAAGTTCCTGAAGGTCGGCACCTCGGATGTAATCGCCGATCCGGTAAAGATCATCGACCAGGCCATTGAGATCATCAAGGCGACGGGTGGCGCCGTTGACGCGCCCAAGGCCGAGGCCAAGGCAGAGAAGAAGGCCGTCTCCGCTGCCCCGCAGGCCCCGACACCGGCGTCCAAGCAGTCTATCTTTGCCGATCCTGGCAAGACGCTGCTCAATGCATTCAATACCGGCGTTTCCTATTTTATCCCCATCGTCGTTATCGGCGGCGTGTTTCTTGCCTTCTCGCTGGCATCCGGTACCGCCGGCGCCAACGGCATGGAGGTTACGAACCCGCTGATGGTGAGCCTTAACACCATCGGCATGGCCGGCATCTCCATGATGATCCCGGTGCTTGCGGCATACATCTCCTACTCGATGGCCGGCAAGCCCGCGCTCGCCCCCGGTTTTGTCCTGGGCTACCTGGTCAACAACGCAGTCGTTACCCCTAACGGCAACAGCGTTTCGACCGGCTTCTTGGGCGCCATGATCATGGCGGTCATCTGCGGCTACTTTGTCCGCTGGATGAAGACCTGGAAGGTCAACAACACCATCCAGACCATCATGCCCATCCTGATCATCCCGATTCTGACCTCGCTTGTCCTGGGCATGGCCTATATCTACATCCTGGCCACGCCGCTTGGCTTTGTGATGGACTGGCTCACCGGCGTGCTCGGCAGCCTGCAGGGCGGTTCCGCAGTTGTCCTGGGTCTGGTCATTGGCGTTATGACCGCCTTCGATATGGGTGGCCCCATCAACAAGACCGCCTCGACCTTCACCATGGCCATCATGGCCTCCGGCATCTATGGCCCCAACGGCATGTTCCGCGTCGCCGTCGCCATTCCCCCGATTGCCTGCGGCCTTGCTGCGCTCATCGCCAAGAACAAGTTCGATGACGCCGATCGCCAGATGGGTATCTCCGCACTGTTCATGGGCTGCATCGGCATTACCGAGGGCGCTATCCCCTTCGCGGTCAAGGACCTTGGCCACACCCTGCCCGGCATCTGCATCGGCTCTGCCGTGGGCGCGGCGCTCGCCGCCTTCCAGGGTATCGACTGCTACGTCCCGCACGGTGGCTTTATCGTCGCCCTTGCCACCAACAACGTCGCGCTGTTCTGCCTGGACATCGTGATTGGCGCCGTGGTCGCCGCTGCAATCCTGATTGCCATGAAGCCCACGCTCGACAAGCAGGCCAAGTAAACCTTTAAGGACTCCGGTTGTGCGGAGGGATGGATTTGACTCCGCACAACCGCCCCTACACAACAAAATCCATCCGTACTGATAGGGCCCACATCTGGGTCCCAGGGAACTTTTGTCAAAAATCCTCTGGAGAAGGAGAACAAAATGTCCAACCTCACCATCCGCCAGGCCGTTCAGGGCATGCTCAAACTGCAGGATAGCGGCGATCACGCAACCATGGTCGGCATTGGCCCCATGAGCCCCAACCTGATTCAGGCCGTGTTCGAGCTTGCCAAGGACGAGGATTTCCCGCCCATGTTTATCGCCAGCCGCAACCAGGTCGATATGGACGAGATGGGCGCCGGCTACGTCAACGGTTGGGACCAGACGCGCTTTGCCGCCGACATCAAGAAGGTCGCCGACGAGGTGGGTTACACCGGTCCGTACTACCTGTGCCGAGATCACGGCGGTCCGTGGCAGCGCGACGAGGAGCGTAACGCCCACCTGCCCGAGGACGAGGCCATGGAGCTCGCCCGCAAGTCCTTCGTCGCCGACATGGAGGCAGGCTTTGACCTGCTGATGGTCGACCCCACCAAGGATCCCTATCAGATCGGCAAGGTTATTCCGCTCGACGTGGTGCTTCGCCGCACGATCGATCTTATCGACTACCTTGAGCAGTACCGTCGCGAGCATAACCTGCCCGAGGTCGCCTATGAGGTCGGCACCGAGGAGACCAATGGCGGCTTGACCTCTACCGATAAGTACGAGGAGTTCATTTCTCAGCTGCAGCCCGAGCTCGAGAAGCGCGGCTGCCCCATGCCCACCTTTATCGTCGGCCAGACCGGCACCCTTACCCGCTGGACGGAGCAGGTCGGTCACTACAACTTCAAGAACGCCCGCGAGCTTGCCGATATGGCCAAGCGCTATGGCGTGGGCCTGAAGGAGCACAACGCCGACTATCTGGACGACGCGACGCTGCTCGAGCACATCCCGGCACACGTGACCGCCTCCAACGTCGCTCCGCAGTATGGCACCGAGGAGACCCGCGCCTACCTCAAGCTCTGCGCCACCGAGCAGATCCTGGTCGACAACGGTCTGTGCGATGACCCCTCCGACCTGTATCACACGCTGCTGGTCAAGGCTATCAAGACCGAGCGCTGGCGCAAGTGGATGACTGGCGACGACGTCAACCTGCAGGTCGATGACATCCTTGCCGACGATGAGCTCAGCCTGAAGATCCTGGATGTCTCCGGCCACTATGCGTTCAACGATCCCGAGGTCAAGGAGCAGGTCGAGAAGCTCTATCGCAACCTCGCTGCCCAGGACATCGACGGCAAGCGCTTTGTGATCGAGCACATCAAGCGCCCGATCAAGCAGTACGTCGTCGGTCTTAACCTCAAGGGCGTCACGACCCGCATCGAGGCCGCTCTTGCCGAGTAAGTAGCTTTTCCTACGCGACGCCGGGCCTGGGGCATGTCCCAGCTGCAGGCCCGGCACATGGGACAAAGGGGCGGTCCCTTTGTCCCATTCTTTTGAGTTTTAGCTTCCTTTGAAGGGGTTCACCATGAAGTTCTTTATCGATACCGCCAATCTGGACGAGATTGCCGAGGCCAAGAGCTGGGGCTGCCTGGCCGGTGTTACCACCAACCCGTCCCTGTACGCCAAGACCGGCGGCAAGCTTGCCGACTTTGAGCCCCATATGCTCAAGATTGCCGAGCTCTGCGAGGGTCTGCCCGTGTCCGCCGAGTCTACCGCGACTACTGCCGAGGGCATGATCGAGGAGGGCAAGCGTCTTGCCGCCCTCGCTCCCAACATCGTGGTTAAGCTTCCCGTGTGCGAGGCCGGCCTTGCCGCCTGCCGCGCCCTGGCCGACGCAGGTGTGCGCGTCAACATGACGCTTGTTTTCTCGCCGACCCAGGCCTTGATGGCCGCCAACGCCGGCGCTCGCTACATCAGCCCGTTTGTGGGGCGCTTCGATGACATCGCCGAGGACGGTATCTCGCAGCTCGACAATGTTGTGACTTGCATCAAGAACTATGACTGGACCGGCAAGAACGTCGACGACACCGTTGAGATCATCACCGCTTCGGTCCGCACGCCCAACCATGTGACCCAGGCGGCGCTGCTTGGCGCCGATATCGCGACCGTGCCCATGGCAGCCCTTAAGAAGTGCCTGCACCATCCGCTGACCGATCAGGGCCTTGCCTCGTTCGAGGCTGACTGGCAGAAGGTCGTCGCTCAGGCTTAACGAGTGGATTGCCCCGGCATCGTGTCATCCGGTGCCGGGGTTGTTCTCAAGAGAGGAATTCGTATGACCAACCAGGAGCTGGCGAAGGTCGCCAATGAGGTCAGGAAGGGTGTCGTGACTGCGGTTCACGCGGCCAAGTCGGGACACCCGGGTGGATCGCTCGGTGCTGCCGACATCATGACGTATCTGTACTTTGAGGAAATGAATATCGATCCTGCCGACCCTCACAAGGCCGATCGCGATCGCTTTGTGCTCTCCAAGGGTCACGCGGCGCCGGGCCTGTATTCGGTGTTGGCAAATCGCGGCTATTTTCCCGTCGAAGAGCTCGAGACGCTCCGCCATATTGGCAGCCGACTGCAGGGCCATCCCAACATGAACGACGCCCCTGGCATCGATATGTCCACCGGATCGCTCGGTCAGGGCATCTCTGCTGCAGTTGGAATGGCGCTTGCCGCTAAGCACTGGGGCGACGGCTACCGTGTCTACACGTTGCTGGGCGACGGTGAGTGCGAGGAAGGCCAGGTGTGGGAGGCGGCCATGTTCGCCGGCAACCATGCACTCGACAATCTTGTTGCCGTCGTCGACCACAACGGCTTGCAGATTGACGGCACGATCGATGAGGTCAACTCGGCCATGCCGCTCGCTGACAAGTTCCGCGCCTTTAAGTGGCATGTGATCGAGCTAGCCGATGGCAACGACATGACACAGATTGAGGCGGCTTTCGCCGAGGCTCGTGAGGTGACCGGCGTGCCCGTCGCTATCATCGCCGAGACGGTGAAGGGCAAAGGCGTCTCCTTTATGGAGAACCAGGTTGGCTGGCATGGCAAGGCGCCCAACGATGAACAGTTTGAGCAGGCCATGGCCGAGCTTGCGGCAGCAGGAGAGGAGCTCTAATGGCAGAGGTCAAAAAAGTCGCCACGCGCGTAAGCTACGGCGAGGCGCTCGTCGAGCTGGGCAATGAGCACGATGACTTTGTAGTGCTCGATGCCGACCTGGCTGCCGCTACGCAGACGGGTAAGTTTAAGGCTGCGCACCCTGAGCGCTTCTACGATGCCGGCATTGCCGAGAGCAACTTGATGGGGCTCGCCGCCGGCATTGCGACCACGGGCCACGTCGCCTTTGCGAGCACCTTTGCCATGTTCGCCGCCGGCCGCGCGTACGAACAAGTGCGTAATTCCATTGGCTATCCGCACCTCAACGTCAAAATCGGTGCCACGCATGCGGGTATCTCGGTCGGTGAAGACGGCGCCACGCATCAGTGCTGCGAGGACATCGCGCTCATGCGCACGATCCCGGGTATGACGGTAATCGTTCCCGCCGATGACATCGAGGCTCGCGCTTGCGTGCGCGCCGCCTATGAGTTTGAGGGACCGGTCTACATGCGCTTCGGACGCCTGGCAACGCCGGTCATTAACGATCACGAGGACTATGAGTTCAAGATTGGTCGCGGCGTGGTCGTGCGCGAGGGGTCCGATGTGACCATCATCGCTTGTGGCCTTATGGTCGCCGAGGCGCTTGAGGCTGCCGAGGCGCTCGCTGCCGATGGTATCGATGCCGAGGTCATCAATATGCACACGATCAAGCCGCTTGATGAGCGCCTGGTGGTTGCCAGCGCCAAGAAGACCGGTCGTGTGGTCACTGCCGAGGAGCATTCGATTATCGGTGGTCTTGGCGAGGCCGTGGCCTCGGTGCTCGCGGAGCAGCATCCGGCGCCGATGCGTCGCGTCGGCGTGCGCGATGTGTATGGCGAGTCCGGCCCTGCGGTCGATTTGCTGCACAAGTACGGTTTGGACGCCGACGGCATCGAAGCTGCGGTCAGGTCCGTGTTGTAAGGAAGGTTTCCATGGGATTTGTATCTGCCAACCAAGTGACAATCGGGTATACCGCCGCCTCGCGCGAGGACGCCCTACATTATTTGTCCGAGCAGGCCATCGAGCTCGGCTTTGCCGATGACGCATCTGCCGTAGAGGCCGCCTTCATTGCTCGCGAGAACGAGGCCGAGACCGGCCTTGTCGCCGGTTTTGCCGTTCCGCATGCCAAAAGCGACGCGATCCACACGCCGGGCGTAGCCGTGCTTAAACTGACCGAGCCCGTTGAATGGCCGAGCTTCGATGGGGTGCCCGTCGATGTTGCGCTCGCGCTGTACGTGCCTGCCGGCGAGGCTGGAACCACGCATCTGCGCCTGCTCTCCAAGGCTGCCGTAATGCTGATGGACGCCGGCTTCCGCGACAAGGTGCGCGCGAGCACCGATCCCGTTGAGATTGCGGAGCTCATCAATAGCGGACTCGAAGACTAGAACGGTCATCCCGTTCAATCAATTGATCCTTCTCCAAGGAAAAGGGCCACGACGCCATATGGGTGTCGCGGCCCTGTTCGCGTTTCCCCAGATAAAACCTGCCAAAATAAACCTGTCCCCTTTTGGCAGGCCTGCGGGTCAATGCCCGTCAAACGAAGTTGCGGTTGGGGCTTATGCGTTTTGAGGGCAGGACCCATGGTTAGAGAGATTACGCTCGTCTCTCTAAATGTCTCTCTAAAAAGAAAGTAGGCTAGAGAGATAGTCTTAGGTAATCTAGCAGTGAATTCGATACATCTCTCTAAATGTCTCTCTAAAACAAGGTGCTTATCTCTCTAAAGTTAGAGAGATATACGAAACTTTAGAGAGATAAATCTATTGTTTTAGAGAGACGGAATGCCAAAATTCGTCCGTCCGCTACCATCTGCCAAAAATGGAGGATAAAGGGCTCATCGAAGTAACGGGCTCATCGACGAGCCGCAACCGCCGCTATCGGAAGAAGTAGATGCAGCCGAGTCGCCCCTCTTGTGTCTCTCGAAGTAGATAGGTGCTAGAGGGGCGACTGCCTCGCGATATTTCCCATGATAAAACCTGCCAAAATAAACCTGTCCCTTTTTGGTAGGTCAGTTAACGCAGTGCAGGTTGAGCATATGCGAGCGAGCAGGCTCCGGGTGCGGTAAGGTGACGTGAAACAAGCGGGCGCTGACCTTTTGGTCGCGCCCGTGAAGTTGAACGTCAGATTGCCGTGCCCGGAGCCCGCGCAGCGCCGAGCAGGTACGCCGTTTGTAAAACGGCGTAACCTAAAGGTTCATGTTGCCGTGGATGTAGGGGGTGACCTCGGGGGAGATGTGGGCGCAGCCCAGCTCTCGTAGCGCGGATTCGATGGCGGCGGGCAGCGGGGTCTTGCCCTCGGAATCGACGGTAGCACCGCCGAGGGCGGCGATCTTGGTGACATCTGCGGGAGCGGCCTCGATATGCATGCAGCCGACGACGAGACGTGCACGCACCTGCGCCAGGTCAAGATCGTGCAGGTAATCCTCGCAGGCGCGAATCAGGTCGACCTTTTCGCGCGTAAGTTCCTCGCCCGTGGGGACGCGTGTGGCAAGGCAGGCGCCTGCCGGCAAGTTCCAAACAGAATAGCCCCACGCGCGCAGCAGCTCGCGCTCTTCGTCCTTGGTAAAGCCGACCTCCATAAGAGGGGAGCGTACGCCGAGCTCTTCTGCCGCGCGCATGCCAGGGCGGTAGTCACCGCGATCGCTTGCATTGCTGCCATCGATGACGGTGGGAAAGCCGAGCGACTTGGCGTGGTTGACGATAGCGGTAAAGCCGGCGTGCTTGCAGTGGTAGCAGCGATTGGCATCGTTGCAGGCTACTTGGGGGAGCTGCAACTGATCGACCGAAAGATTGAGCACAGGGAGCTTAAAATGCGGCTCCTCATTGGCTTGCCCGTCAACGGAGCGCTCAAACGAAGCCTGTTCAGGCGTGCCGATGAGCGGCGTAGTGAGATGGACGAGGAGGGTATTGGTAGGCATGATGCGGGCGCATACGGCGGCCAAAAAGCTGCTGTCGACGCCACCGGAAAACCCGATAGCCACGCGCCCGTATGCCAAAAGCAGCTGTTCGAGCGCCGATAGCTTGTCTTGAAGCTCCTCTGCGGGTGCCGTGGTGTCTAAAATCATGAAACGTTCCTTATCGTTGAGTACTCGATCGAAAACTATAATCCTAATGCGTTACTTGCCATAAGACTTCTATCTGTGTAACGAAAGTGCAATATGGCATATACGTTATATACAAGTTGCCAAATGCGGTAGAGTTGCAGCAACGCGACAGCGAGAGTCGATGGGGGACCGATATGATCAAGGCTGTTATTTTTGACATGGATGGAACGCTGGTCGATACCGAGCGTTTGGGGATTAAGGCCTGGAAGGCAGGCGCCGCTGAGCTGGGGCTCGCGATTGATGAAGCGCTGATCCATCAGTTTATCGGCCGCACGCTGCCCGATGTCATGGACATCCTCGATAGGCATTACGGCAGCCATGAAACCACCGAGGCGGTCTATGTCCGCCACAAGGAGATTCGCGACGAGATGGTCAAGACCGAGCTGGAGCTTAAGGCCGGCGCCGCCGAGTGCCTAGACGAGCTGCTGGCTGCGGGCTATCACGTGGGTCTAGCGACGTCGTCGCGCCTCGTTACGGCGGAGCGCAACCTTAAGATGGTTGGCCTCTTTGACAAGTTTGAAACGGTAACGTGTGGCGAGGACGTCGTGCACGGCAAGCCCGACCCCGAGATGTATCTGCTTGCCTGCGAGCGCGCGGGCTTTGCTCCCGAGGAATGTGCCGTGGTCGAGGATTCGCGCAACGGTTGTGTCTCGGGCATTACGACCGGCTGCCATGTCTTTGCCGTCCCCGATATCGTGCCGCTGCCGCAGGACGTGGTTGATGGCTGCGAGGCCGTGCTCGATACGTTGTTCGACCTGGCGGCGGCAATCAAGGCTGTGCGCTAGAAAATTGCGGCGTTAAAACGAGCGATTGCTCACGTTTGCGCTTAAGCAAAAGGGGCCCGGCAATGGTCGGGCCCCTTTTGCTTAAGCGGCGACTTAGCATACTCGCGGGCGTGCTATAGATACGCACCGAGGTTGATGGCCGTGGCGTCGGTCTGGCTGCTTGCCTGGGTGCTGGCGCGTTCCAGCAGGAACGGCCGCACGAGTTCTTGGCGGTTGATGTCCTCGATGGCCGTGACTGCGGTGACGGTGCGCGCGGCAGAGCTGACGTGGATATGCTTGGTCTTTGTCGGGACCTTGTTCTCGATTTGCTCCATGAGCAATTGAACGCCCTTGCGGCCAATCTCGTAGCCCGGGGGCGCTACCGTAGTGAGCGGGACCGATCCGCTCCAAGCGAGTGGGTTGCCATCGCAACCTGCTACGCGTACTTGCCCGGGGACGGCGATGCCTTTGTCGACCAGCGCCGAGATGACGCCCGAGGCCAGCACGTCGGTCAGACCGACGACAAAATCGGGACGTTCGTCCGCGGGGCGCTCGGCGATTTGAGCACCGATGCCGTAGCCGTCGGCAGCGGTATTCCATTCGCCGGCGTCGATGACTTCGATCTTGATATCGGGGTGTAGAGCGAGCGCTTTATGAATGCCAAGGACGCGCAGGGTGAGTTGCATAAATGCTGCTCGGCCGACGACGACAATATGGTGCGCGCCGCGGGCGATGGCAAGTTCGGCAATGATGCGACCCTGGGCCTCGTTGTCGGCCGCTACGTAGTAGCCGGGCTCGGAGCAATGGATGTCCAGATGGACGATCGGCACGGGCATCTTGGTCATGGCGGGGTGCCAGTCGGGGGATGCCATGGGCTGAACCATGACGCCGGACATCTGGGTGCCCATAAAGTAGCGCAGGTAATGATCCTCGAGAATATCGTCGTTATCGGCGTTGGCGATGAGCAAGTCGTAGCCGTGCTTGCGGGCCTCGTTGTGGGCGCCGCTGGCGATTTGGAGCGAAAAGCCGTGATCGAGACGGGGGAGCACCAGGCCAAAGGACTTGGTGGCGCCGCCCGCGAGCTGACGGGCGCTTTGGTTGGGCAGGTAGCCAAGGCGATTGATGGTCTCGTTGATGAGCTTGAGGGTCTCGGGGCGCAGCTTTTCGGGGTGGTTGAGCGCGTTGGAAACCGTGCCCAACGAAACCCCGGCCTCGCGCGCGACGTCGCTGATTTTTACCTTTGCCATAGCGGCCCCTTTGATGCGTTTCAAGTACAAGCCAGATTGTAGCATCCCAAACCTACCAAAAAGGGACAGGTTTATTTTGGCAGGTTTATCTGGGGAAACGCCGTTGCCAGCGCGACCACCACGAAGGGGGCAGGTACCTTTGTGGTGGTTTGGACCGGCTGGACGTGTGTGCATCGAGTGGTATCTAAGTTGAGATACCACCTCTGGTATATCAGCTTGCGTTTGCGTGAGTACAATACTCGAACGTTATGCGTCTCAGCGCCCCCTGTGCGTGGACGTTTTGCAGTCAAGCGGACGAAGGGATTTATCCTATGTGCGGAATTGTCGGCTACACCGGCTCTGATATTGCAAAGAACATCCTGGTCACGGGCCTCAAGCGTATGGAGTATCGCGGCTATGACTCCTCGGGCGTCGCGCTCGAGGTGGGCGAGGGCGCCGCGGCGCACCTCGATGTCATCCGCCGCGTGGGTAAGGTCGCGGGCTTGGAGAGCGAGCTTTCCAATATCGACAGCGACGCTACCTGCGGTATCGGCCACACCCGTTGGGCCACCCACGGCAAGCCCTCCGTCGTTAACGCTCACCCCCACACCAGCTGCGACGGTCGTATCGCCATCGTCCACAACGGCATCATCGAGAACTTCGCCGAGCTGCGCGAAGAGTTGGAGGGTCGCGGCCACCACTTTAAGAGCGAGACCGATACCGAGGTCTTCGCGCATCTGATCGAAGAGGCCTATGCCGAGACGCACGACCTGATGGCCTCCGTGCGCGAGGCTTGCACCCACGTGGTCGGTGCCTATGGTCTGGCCGCCGTGTGCGCTGACGAGCCCGGCGTGATCGCCGTGGCCCGCAAGGATTCCCCGATCGTAGTCGGTGTGGGCGAAACCGGCTCCTATGTTGCTTCCGATGTCATCGCGCTCATCGACGCCACCCGCGATGTCGTGGTGCTCGAGGACGGTCAGTTTGCCAAGCTCACGCCCGCAGGCGTCGAGTACACCGACGAGGCCGGCAACGTTATCGAGCCCAAGGTCACCCACATCGACTGGGACCTGGACATGGCAGAAAAGGGCGGTTATCCCGACTTTATGCTCAAGGAGATTCACGAGCAGCCGCGCGTTGTGCGCGACACGCTGGTTGGTCGTATGACGCCGGCCGGCGAGCTCGACATCGACGAGCTGGGCCTTTCGCTCGAGGAACTCAACGACATCGACCGCGTCTACGTGATCGCTTGCGGCACCAGCTATCACGCTGGCCTCATTGCCAAGAATCTCATTGAGGGCTGGGCTCGCATCCCCACCGAGGTGGAGGCGGCCAGCGAGTTCCGCTATCGCAACCCCATCATCACGCCGACGACGCTCGTCGTGGCCGTGTCCCAGTCGGGCGAGACGGCCGATACCCTTGCCGCCATTCGCGACGCGCGCATCAAGGGTGCCAAGGTCTTCGGCATCACCAACGTGGTGGGCAGCCCCGTGGCGCGTGAGAGCGACGGCGTCATCTACACCAAGGCCAACAAGGAGATCGCGGTCGCCTCGACCAAGAGCTTCATCGGCCAGGTCGTGAGCCTTACGCTTTTGGCCCTGCTGCTGGCGCAGGTCAAGTACCGCTTGACCACCAAGCAGGCGCGCATGCTGTTCCGCGAGCTTTCCGATACGGCCGAGCAGATCCAGTGGATTTTGGATACCCAAACCGAGGCCGTTCATGAGGCCGCCCTGCTGTGCAAGGACGCGCAGTCGGCGCTGTTCGTGGGCCGTGGCATGGGTGCCGCTATTTCCTACGAGGGCGCGCTCAAGCTCAAAGAGGTCAGCTACCTGCACGCCGAGGCCTACGCCGCCGGCGAGATGAAGCACGGCCCCATTGCCTTGATCGACCCGGGCTTCCCTGTCATCGCCGTGGCCACCAAGAGTGCCACCTACGACAAGACCGTGTCGAACCTCATGGAGTGCAAGGCGCGCGGCGCCAAGGTCATCGTCGTTGCTACCGAGGGCGACGAGGAAATCAACAAGATTGCCGACTGCATCATTCGCGTGCCGGCCGTCCGCGACGTGTTCAGCCCCATCACGGCGAGCGTCCCGCTGCAGCTGCTCGCCCGCGAGGTTGCCATCCTGCGCGGCTGCGACGTCGACCAGCCCCGTAACCTGGCGAAAAGCGTTACCGTGGAGTAGTTGGTTCCGCCATTCTGGCGACCAAGGCCCGGCTCCGTTGCAGCGGAGCCGGGCCTTGTTTCATTTGCCCAGATAAAACCTGCCAAAATGAACCTGTCCCTATTTGGCAGGTTAGCGGAGCTTGCTGGTCTCGAAGTACTCGGGGAACTGGTCCAGAACCTCGGTCTGGTTGCGGAACATCATATGCAGGTGCTTGCTGACCAAAAAGCTCGCTTCGATGGGGTCGCGACCGGCGATAGCGCGGCGAATCTGCTTGTGCTCGTTCACGATGTCCTGATTGTCGAGAACCTGCGTGGCGGCGCGCAGCCAGCGGAAGCGCTCCAGGTCGGCATTGGTCTCTTCGAGCCACGACCACACGGTGCTGCGACATGCGATGCTAAAAATCATGTGATGCATGAGGTTGTCGCTCAAAAAGAAGCCGATGCGATCCTCTTCGGCCATGGCCTTTTCCTGCAGCACGATGGCGCGGTCGAGCTGCTCGATGCCGGCCGACGTGGCGCGCGCACAGCACTCCACAATCACCTGCTTTTCCAGATGCTCGCGGATGTAACAGGCACTCTCGGCAAGGGTGAGGTTGATGGGCGAGACGTAGGTACCGCTCTGGGGCACGGTGCGCACCAGGCCTTCCTGCGCCAAACGAACCAAAGCCTCGCGCACAGGGGTGCGCCCCATATCTAGGTCGTCGCAAAGTTGCTTGACGCCCAGCTTTTCGCCCGGCTTGTAGTCCAGGTAGACGATTTTGCGTCGAATGGTGTGGTAGGACTGGTCCTGTAGGCTCGTTTCCTGCTCGCCGACGTGCATCGATTCTTCCATAGCGCCTCGCAACTGTTCTATCAAACTCATATGTCAGTTGTTAATTATGCCGCGAATCAGCTCTCCGCGGTGGGCAATTCGGCTGTTGCCTGAGAACTATTGCGGCATCTTAGTCTGTGTTTGCGCAAGGCTGTGCTCAATGTTGCCGTATCATAAGCCGTCGCAAACGTGAAATAGAAAGAAGGAATCCCATATGCAACTGGCAAATATCGTTCGCGAGCGCTGGAAAGGCGTCTTGTTCTGCCTGATCATTGCCATTCCCGCGACGTTGCTCGGCAAACAAATTGAGGTGGTCGGCGGTCCGGTATTTGCCATCCTCTTTGGCATGGTCCTGGCGCTCGTCTTTCCCAGGAAGCGTCGCGAACAGCTCGCCGCCGGCGTCACCTATACGTCCAAAAAAGTCTTGCAGTACGCGGTTATCCTGCTTGGCTTTGGCATGAACCTCTCCCAGATTCTGTCCAAGGGCGCCCAGTCGCTGCCGATTATCGTGGCGACGATCTCGACCTCGCTTGTCATCGCCTTTGTGCTCTGCCGCGTCATGAACGTACCGGGTAAGATCGCGACGCTTGTGGGTGTGGGTTCGTCGATTTGCGGCGGTTCGGCCATCGCTGCGACCGCGCCCGTCATCGATGCCGACGATCGCGAGATTGCCCAGGCCATTTCGGTCATCTTCCTGTTTAACGTTATCGCGGCGCTCGTGTTTCCGACGCTCGGCGGCATGCTCGGGCTGACCAACGAGGGCTTTGGCCTGTTTGCCGGCACCGCCATCAACGACACCTCGTCGGTAACGGCTGCGGCGAGCGCCTGGGACAGCATGCATCCCGGCGCCAATGTGCTCGAGAGCGCCACAGTGGTCAAGCTCACCAGGACGCTGGCCATTATTCCCATCACGCTGGTCCTCGCATGCTGGCAGATGCATCTGGCACGCAAGGCCGGCGGTGACGCCAAAAGCACGTTCTCGCTTAAACGTGCGTTTCCCATGTTTGTGCTGTTCTTTGTGCTGGCGAGCGTGATCACCACGGTGCTTCAGCTTCCCGCGTCCATCACGGCGCCCATCAAGGAGCTGTCGAAGTTCTTTATTGTGATGGCCATGGCGGCTATTGGTTTTAATACCGATATCGTCGAGCTGGTCAAAAAGGGCGGCAAGCCCATCGCGTTGGGCTTTTGCTGCTGGATTGGCATTGCGTGCATGAGTTTGGGAATGCAGCACGTGCTGGGAATCTGGTAGAGAAGTAGCTTATTCGCGTGCTGGCTGCCGGTGAGCGCAAGCCTTCGGTGGAGCGATAGGAGCTCTTGCGGGTATGGCTTGTCCGCAGGTTTATAAGTCCCGAAGAGCTCTTATCGCCCCGCCAGGATGGCGATGCGGGGCAACACCTATACTCGCAGGACGGCGCTTTCTGCCCTATAGTGTTTGGTGAGCAATATCGTTCAATTTTGAAACACTCGGTCGTGCGACCGTCGGCGGTTGCACGTCGCCGCGGACAGGGGCAAATCATGGATAGCAATGCTAAGCTGAACATCTTGACCGATGCCCTAGCTGCTGCCGGGGCCTCGGCATTGGCAATCGATGCGCGTGGGGACGTCGCGATCTCGACCATGAATGACGCGGCGCTTGAGCGGGATGTGGCGGCTTTTGTCGCTGAGCGTCTCGACCGTATAGGAGACGGCGCGCGTCTGGTTATGGGGCGTGAGGGTACGCGCCTGAGCCTGACCGTTCGCCCCACCGACAAAGAGGGCGGGGGCCTTTGGGTCGTCGTGGTCCGCGAGGTGCGCGGCGCCGCGGCGCATGCGGGCATCGAGTGGCTCAACGCCGACGAAGTTGAGGCCCGCTACGAATCGAGCGCGTACGGCATCGTTGAGGGTGCCGCTGCGGTGGCTGCGCCGGTTGCCGGGAGCTATGCGCGCGGGGTGCCCCTTATGCTCGAGGGCGAGCTGGGAGCGGGTCAGGTCGAGATCGCCAAGCGCCTCTATCTGGACGGTCCTTTTGCCGATCAGCCCTTTGTTTCCGTTGCGCTCGATGAGCTTACCGAGCGCGGTTGGCGCCACGTGCTCAAAAGCGCCGAATCGCCGTTGTTCCAAACAGGGCTGACCCTTTGCATTGAGGGCTGGAACGCGGTTGGCCCCCAGCGCCTCCGCGAGCTGGTCTCCACGATGGCCGACACCGCGTTGGCGACGCGCTGCCATGTGGTGCTGACGGCGAATGACATGCCGGGCGGCAGCGAAAGTGATCAAGCCGCCTTTGTGACCGAGCGCTTCGCCTGTGCGGTGAGCGTGGCGCCGGCAATCGCCGAGCAGGGAGCCGCGTCGACGAAGGTTGCGCGCTATTTGGAATATCTCGCTGATGCATTTGGGACGGCAACGCCCGCGCTGCCTGCCGCGGCGACGAAGACGCTCGATGCTTACCGCTGGCCGCGCAACTATCTGCAGCTCCGCGAGGTCTCGGAACGACTGTATATATTGGTGGGGGCGGGCACGGTGGACCGCGCTGTGGCGGAGGAAGTGCTCGCCCAAGAGGACGTGATTAAGACCGCAACCTTTGGCGCCCCGACGCTCGAAAGTGACCTGTATATCCTGCGACCGCTGGCCGATACCGAGCGAGATATCGCGCATCTGGTTGTAGACCATCTCCACGGCAACCGGACTCGTGCGGCAGAGGTGCTGGGTATAAGCCGTACAACGCTGTGGCGCTTGCTGAAGGACGATGACCGTTGAGCGAGGCGCCCGTGACCGCGCGCGACGCGTGTGCTACAGTCCAAAGCGTTATTGTTTCGATTTGGTTACGGCGTGCGAGGGCATATGGCTGAGACTTCAAAACCAAGCCGCAGAAGGCGGAGTGCCGCGCCGGTCAACCGACGCACGACATCGGTGACGTGGGGTAAACACGCCTCGGGGTTTGATGGCTCGTTCAAGCGCACTAAATACGGCTATCCTTCGGCAAGCGCCCGCTTGGCCATGCAGGCAGAGTCCTCGTTGTGGGGCCGTAAACGCGTGGTGGGCTCAAAGCTCAAGCACGATGGAACGCTCGGTTACATCAGCCGCGGGGCGGCTCGCCGCAGCGGACTCAATCCGGCTGGTTGGCATCGTTATGTTCCGATCGCGGTCGTCGTTGCAGTGATCGTCATCGCACTCGCTGCGCTTGGCTACGCCGGCGGTGGCGCCAACTTGGACGCAGTGTTTAAATCGCCCGAGCTCGCGCATGCAGGCACAGAAGTTATCGAGGGCGCTCAGACCCAGACAGGCGTCGCGCCCCAGCGCGGTATCGTCGCGGCGGCCACCACCATCGCCGACGCGCAAAAGGACGAAGATAAGCAAGGCGACGACGCCGAAACGGCCCAGACGAACGAAACGACGACTACTCAAATATCAACATAGCTTGCCGGCAGAAGGGGACGTTCCCTTTCTGCCGGCAGTTTGGGACACTCCTGCGCTACTTGACGTATACCACGTTGTCGCGGCGGGGTTTGGGCTCGGGTAGCGTGTCCTCGGCGTAGCCAAGAATGCAGTTACCGACACCGCGCAGGCTGCCGTCGGCGGGTAGACCCCAACTGGCCAGTAGCTCCAGGCCCTCGGGCGAATCGAAAACCTCGTGGGCGCGATGAATCCAGCACGAATCAACGCCCAGCGCATAGGCAGCGTTGAGCAGGTTGCCCATGGCGAGCGAGCCGTCTTCCAGATGTGTGGGCACGCTGCGGTCAACCAGCACCACCACAACGGTCTTGGCGCCATAGAAGGGGTCGCTGTTGCTGCCCATGACTTGCGCGTTGAGCTGCGAGAGACGCTCGACGGTCGCGGGGTCGGTGACGGCGACAAACGTCACCGGCTGGCGGCCCATGCCGCTCGGTGCATATTGGCCGGCTTCGATAATACGTGCAAGCTTTTCGGCCTCGACGGGACGATCGCTGTAGTTGCGGCAGCTGCGGCGGTGAATGAGTGCTTCGATAGTCTCCATGGTGTCTCCTTGCGGTGGCGTTGCAGATGCCCCGTTCATACCCGTCGGGCTCAAACGATAGACGGTCAATTGCCCGGCCAAAAGGATAGATTCCAATTGGGAAAGTAGGTTTGCATAAAAGTACCTTCAGAATGTGACAAACAAATGGGATGGTTAAACGTTTTATCCCGTCTACCCTGCGGTTTTTTACCACTTGCCTAAATGACGAACGCATAACCTCTGATAAGGGTTTTACTAAAGGAGTACCAACGTTTATCAATGCGCCGTGGTGGCGCCGGGCCAGGAGGTAACATCATGTTCCAGGCTGGAGATGTCGTCGAGACCGATTTCGAAGGATTTCTGAAGCTGCTGCGTTCCAAGACGCGCGCTTTCGTGTCGATCAACGATCACGAGTACTACATCACGCACACCGATGGCTATTGGCGTGTTCAGGATTGCGAGGCCCTCAACGACAAGGGCCACTTTACTGACTGTTCTGAGTTGGTCAACACGGTCTGCGAGGTCGTCGAGCTGCCGTGGATTGCCGGCAAGAGCCTGCATGACAGCTTCTCGGGCGCTACGGTCTATGAGGCCGTCGCCGCTTAACAGGCAATAAAACCCGATTTTCACGTGACCGCTGGCGCCGCCCCCGCGCCGGCGGTCTTTTTCTGCCGATAGGCCATAAAAATGCACGCATTTGCGGAGAGCCTGTTGACGATAGTCAAAACTCGGACTAATCTAGAGACACATAATTGGTCAAAAATCGGACAATTGAATGGTGGGATAGATGAATAGTGCGGTTACGCTGCTCGACTTCGATCGGTTGCTCAATGGACTCGACCATATCTATTCGGAGTTCTCGCGCGCCTGCGGCCTTTCGGACTGCGCCTACTGGATGCTCGTCGACACGAGTGCAGCGGGCGGAAGCGTTGCCGTGAGTCGGCTGACGAGTGAATGGTTCTACAGCAAACAGACCATCAATTCGGCGATTAAAACGCTTAGGGCGCGAGGGCTTGCGACGTTGGAGGTTGCCGAGGGCAGTCGTAAAAACAAGGTTGTACGACTGACCGAAGAAGGCGTGCGGTTTGCCAAGCGCTACGCGTTGCCGGCGCAAAAAGCCGAGCAACAGGCATTCGAGGCGCTCGAGCCGTGGGAACAGTGCGAGATCATGCGCTTGGTCGGTAAGTTCTCCCATGTTCTTAACGAAGAGTGCGAGGCATTTAAACGGCAAGTGGCCGCCGAGAACGAGACTGACGATAAGGGCGAGGGGGACGCATGCGACTCTTAATGAGGTTTATGAGGCCGTACCGCGGTCTGATTGCGGTGACGCTGTTTGCGGTGCTGATAGATAACGTCGGTACGCTGTTGGTTCCCACGATGCTGGCGAACATGGTCAACACCGGTATTACCACGGGTGATGTCGACTATATATTACGCAACGGCCTGTACATGCTTATCGCGACCGGCATGGCCAGCGGCGGCACGGTGCTGGGCTGCTATCTTTCGGCGCGCCTGGCCGCCAACGTGGCCTGCGATATCCGCAATGCCGTGTACGACAAGTCGCTCGAGCTGTCCGCCAGCGACTTTGAGCGCTTTGGCACGGGTTCGATGATCACGCGCTCGCTCAACGACATCAACGTGATTCAGCAAGCTGTCCTTCAGACGATTCAGCTGGTGCTGCCGGTGCCGTTCTTGGCCGTGGCAGGCATCATTTTTGCTTGGTTCATCGATCCCGCCATGGGTACGCTGCTGGGCGTGGTGGTTGCGATCGTGCTGGTGGCGGCGGTCTTTACCGTTGCCAACGCCGCGCCGATCTTTATGCGCCTGCAGAGCTTTATCGACCGCATGAACGTGGTGCTGCGCGAGAACATCGTGGGCGTGCGCGTCATCCGCGCATTTAACAAGGAGCGCCACGAGGAGCAGCGCCTGGACGAGGTGTTTAGCGATTACGCGGCCAATGCCATCAAGGTCAACCACCTGTTTGTGGGTCTCGACAGCTCCAGCTTCTTTTTGATGAATATCGCCGAGGTGGCGGTGCTGTGGGTGGGCGGCGACCGCGTGGGCGTCCACGCCATGCAAATCGGTAGCATCTCGGCCGTGCTGGAGTACGCGATCCTGATCCTGTTCTTTGTGATGACGGCGCAGATGGTGATTCTGACGCTCCCACGCGCCGCCGCATGCCTGAACCGTGCGCAGCAGGTGTTGGAGATTGAGCCGAGCATCGTGGACGGCAAGCGCACGCTGGACACGTGCGCGGCGGAGTCTGTTGACGGTGCCGACGCGGTGGCCGTGTTCGACCACATGTCGTTCCGTTTTGACGATGCCGACGAGGATACCCTGTGCGACCTGAGCTTTGCCTGTCGCCGTAGCCAGACCACGGCGATTGTAGGCTCGACGGGTTCGGGCAAGTCGACGGTGGCCAAGCTCTTGCTTCGCTTCCACGATGCCACGAAGGGCGCCATTCGCCTGAATGGCATCGATCTGCGCGACCTTTCGCAAGACGACATCCGCGGGCGTATCGCCTATGTGCCGCAGAAGGCATGGCTGTTCTCGGGTACGGTGGCGAGCAACCTGCGCTTTGGCAACGAAGGCGCGACTGAGGCTGACATGCTCCATGCGCTGGAGGTTGCCCAGAGCACCTTTGTGCTCGACCAGCCCCAGGGGCTCGATACGCCGGTGGCCCAGGGCGGCACGAACTTCTCGGGTGGTCAGCGCCAGCGCCTGGCGATTGCCCGCGCACTCATGAAGCATGCCGATCTATATATCTTCGACGACAGTTTTTCGGCCCTGGACTTTAAGACCGATGCGGCACTGCGCCATGCGCTGCAGGACGAGACGTGCGATGCCGCGGTGCTCATCATCGCCCAGCGCATCTCGACTATTTTGCATGCCGATCAGATCGTGGTGCTCAAAGACGGCGAGATCGTGGGCCTAGGCACGCACGACGAGCTCATGGAAACCTGCGAGGTGTACCGCGCAATCGCGGAATCGCAGATGAAGGGAGGTGAGTAGCATGACCGAGGAGCTCAAGAAGCAGGGCATCGTCGATGGCGCTGCGGTTGTAGAGACAGTCGAGGAGACGGGCGTCGCGCCCGACCTGGACGAAGCCGCCAAGGCGGCGGAGCGCGAGGCTCGCCGCCAAGCGCTCTACGAGGAAAACGAACGTGCCGAGGACGAGCGCGCCCGCGCCGAGGCAGAGCGTATGCGCGACGTGGACGACGAAGACGAGGACGAGACGCCTCGGGATACCTGGGCGACGGTGCGCCGCCTGTGGAGTGAGGCTGCCGGCGACCATTGGCGCTTCTATATCGTGTTCGCGAGCATTGTGTTCTATGTCATCTTTAACACCGCCGCGCCGGCATATAGCGCCCGCGTGATCGATGAGCTGTGGGGCCACATTCAGGTGGCGTTTGCCAACGACACCACTTTCAGCATCACCTGGGAGAACTGCGGCAAGACCATTTTCGTCTACTTTATGATCTGGACTGCCGCTGCCTCGTTCTATGCGCTCCAGAGCTTTTTGATGTCGAGCGTCGCTGAGCGTCTCAATCTGCGCCTGCGCAACCGCATCGCGCAAAAGCTCAACCGTCTGCCGCTCGCCTATTTTGACGCGCATCGTCCCGGCGAGGTCGTCAGCCGCGCGACCAACGACCTGGACAAGATGTCCGAGAGCATGCAGCGCGGATTGCTGCAGCTGCTCGTGTCGATCGGCACGGTTGTTGGTGCTGTGAGCGTGATGTTCGTGTTCAGCGTGCAGCTTACGCTCGTCTTTCTGTTCTTTACGGCACTGTCGCTGCTGGTGACGAAGGTCGTCTCGCGCCGCACACACGATGTGACGGGCGAGCGCCAGGAGTGGGTGTCCAAGATTACGAGTGCGGTCGAGGAAGGCTATTCGGGCCGTCTGGTGATCCGCGCGTTTAACCGCGAACGCCAAAGTTCTGCCGAGGTGCACCAGGCCTCGGGCGAGCTGGCACGCGTGAGTGCCAAGGCCGACTTTATGATCAATGCCGTCGGCCCTGCGGTGCGCTTTATCGGCCGTTTGGCGCAGATCGTGATCGCGCTGGTGGGCTGCAGCATGCTGGTTGCCGGTCACATGACCGTCGGCGTGTTCCAGGCGTTCTTCCAGTTTATCTACGAGGCGTCCGAACCCATGACGCAGCTGTCGTTTACCTTCAACTCGCTGCAGAGCGCGTTGGCGAGTGCGGAGCGCGTGTTCGACCTGCTCGATGAGCCCGAGATGGAGGCCGATCCGCTGCCGGACGAGGCCGCCAAGCTGCCGGGTCGCGTTGAGGGTCGCGTCTCCTTTGAGCACGTGCGCTTTGGTTATTCGCCCGACAAGCCGCTTATGCACGACGTGTCGTTTACCGCCGAGCCGGGCCAGAAGATTGCCGTGGTGGGAACCACGGGCGCGGGCAAGACGACGCTCATCAACCTGCTCATGCGCTTCTACGAGATTGACGGCGGGCGTATTACGCTCGACGGCGTGGATACGAGCCGCATGGACCGCGGCGAGCTACGGCAGCAGTTTGGCATGGTGCTGCAGGACGCCTGGCTGTTCGATGGCACGATTGCCGAAAACATCGCCTACGGCTGTCCCGAGGCGACGCGTGAGGAGATCGTGGCGGCTGCGCGCGCCGCGCAGGTCGACTTCTTTGTGCGCACCATGCCGCAGGGCTATGACACGCGCGTGGCCAACGATGCCGAAAGCATCAGCCAGGGCCAGCGTCAGCTGCTGACCATCGCACGCGTGCTGCTCAATAACCCGGCGATTCTCATCCTGGACGAGGCGACCTCAAGCGTGGATACGCGTACCGAGCTTGCCATCGGTCGTGCCATGGACGCGCTCATGCGCGGGCGCACGAGCTTTGTGATCGCGCACCGCCTGTCGACGATCGTGGACGCCGACCTGATCTTGGTCATGGATCACGGCAACATTATCGAGCAGGGCACGCATAAGGAGCTGCTGGCTGCCGAGGGTGCCTACGCCGACCTCTATCTGAGCCAGTTCGCATAATGTGACAAAGGGACAGTCTCTTTGCCACATCACAAATAAGGCGCGCCGGGGATGAATTCCCTGGCGCGCCTTTGCGTTGATGCCGATGTCGTTTTGTGCCGCTTGCGTTCCTAGCGTTCGTCCACGAGCTTGGCGACGAGGGCCTTGAGCTCGGCCACCTCTCGCTCGAGTTCCTTGACGCGGCGGGCATTCTCGGTGATGCCCTGGCGGTTGAGGGCGGACTGCTCGGCGGCGTCATCGGGCATGTACTCGCGATGCTGCTTGGCGTCGAAACTCTCCTCGAACACACGGCAGCCGTTGCGCTTGATGATGCGTCCCGGCACGCCCACGACGGTGCAGTTGTCGGGGACGTCCTTAACGACGACCGAGTTGCCGCCGATCTTGACGTTGTTGCCGATGCAGATGTTGCCGAGCACCTTGGCGCCCGTGCCCACCGTGACATTGTTGCCCAGGGTGGGGTGACGCTTGCCGGTCTCGTTGCCGGTGCCGCCGAGCGTGACGCCCTGGTAGAGCACACAGTTGTCGCCCACAATGGTGGTCTCGCCGATGACGACGCCCATGGCGTGGTCGATAAAGAAGTGCTTGCCAATCTGCGCGGCAGGGTGAATCTCGACGCCGGTGATGTGGCGGGTGATTTGCGAGAGCACGCGGGCGAGCGAGCGATGACCGTGCTCCCACAGCCAGTGCTCGGGCACGTGGTTCCACTTGGCGTGCAGGCCAGGATAGGAAAGAAAGATGACCAGACCGTTTTGCGCGGCGGGGTCCTGCGCCTGGACGGTCTTGATGTCCTCGCGAATGGTATTGATAAAGCTCACCGGCCGCCCTCCCTTAGCGCCATGGCAATGCGATTCAATAAAGTATAGCGATTCGCTAGGGATTAAAAAGGACAATCTTGGCGGCTTTGCGCTACAAGTGTCAGTTATGCAAACTTGCTGGTAATGGAGTCATGCTTTTGTGGGGTTGCGCACGAGGGGGCACCGCAACCGTATACTGGTCAACTTGGACGTATCCGCGCCCACAACTGAGAGGTTTTACTTCATGGGTTTCATCAATTTTATTGCCGAGCTGCTTAAGGACCCGCGCACCGCGATCGCCAGCTGGATCGCCGCCGGCCCGCTTATGGCCTACGGCTGCGTGTTCCTGATCATCTTTATCGAGACGGGCGTGGTGTTCTTCCCGTTCCTTCCCGGTGATTCGCTGCTGTTCGCCTCGGGTTTCTTTGCCCACAACGGCGGCTTTAACATCGTGGCGCTTCTGGCCACCGCATGGGCCGCTGCCATTTTGGGCGATCAGTGCAACTTTATGATCGGTCACTTCTTTGGCCGCAAGATCATCGCTTCGGGCAAGGTCAAGGCCATGACGCCCGAGCGCATCAAAAAGTCCGAGGACTTCTTGGACAAGTGGGGTCACCTGGCCATCTTCCTGGGTCGCTTCTTCCCGTTTATCCGCACCTTTGTGCCCTTTATCGCTGGCATGGGCGGCATGCACTGGCGCAACTTTGTCGTCTTTAACGTGCTGGGCGGCATTACCTGGTCGACGGTCTTTACGCTGCTGGGCTACTTCTTTGGCGGCATTCCCTTTGTGCAAGAGCACTTTGAGCTGCTGATTATCGGCATCGTTGCCGTGTCGATCATCCCGACCGTGGTCGGTCTGGTTAAGGCCAAGCTGGGTAAATAGAACGCCTAGCTCGAGCCAGCGCGCAGACCGTACAGTTGAGGCCCGTCACCGCTTACGGTGGCGGGCCTTTTTGCTTCGGTCAAATGAAAATACTTTACTTAGTTAAAGAAAAGCGTTTTATCAGACGCGTGCGGGGAGTACAATCTCGTGCATGCGAATCGACGTGCCATCGGCTTTGATGCTGCTCGCGTGTCCCGTCCGGCTCTACGCTCCGGGCGTGCGACGTTGCGACGCGGTCGGCCTCGGTCCTTGCGTGCGGGTTCGCGAGTATGCAACTGTGTATGTAAGGAGCGACATATGACTGTCGAGAAGAAGGATATCGATTGGGGTAGCCTCGGCTTTGGCTACATGAAGACCGATTACAGCTACGAGGCTCATTGGAAGGATGGCGAGTGGGACGAGGGCGGCCTGACCACCGACCACACCCTGCATGTCTCCGAGTGCGGCGGTATCTTCCATTACTGCCAGGAGGTCTTTGAGGGCCTGAAAGCCTACACCGCCGAGGACGGCAGCATCGTCTGCTTCCGTCCCGATATGAACGCCGAGCGTATGTATAACTCTGCCCAGCGCCTCGAGATGCCCCCGTTCCCCAAGGACAAGTTCGTTGAGGCCGTCAAGCAGGTCGTTTCTGCCAACGCCGCCTGGGTTCCGCCCTTTGGCTCCGGCGCGACCCTGTACGTGCGTCCGTTTATGATCGGCTCCGGTGACGTGATCGGCGTGGCTCCCGCTCCTGAGTACACGTTCCGTATTCTCGTGACCCCGGTCGGTCCGTACTTTAAGGGTGGCCTCAAGCCCGTCAAGCTGCGCGTTTCCGAGTATGACCGTGCCGCACCGCACGGCACCGGCAACATCAAGGCCGGCCTCAACTACGCCATGTCCCTTAAGCCCACGATGGAGGCTCACCGCGAGGGCTATGCCGAGAACCTGTATCTCGACTCCGAGTCCCGCACCTATGTCGAGGAGACTGGCGGCGCGAACGTTCTGTTCGTGAAGGAGGACGGCACCCTCGTCGTTCCTCAGTCGCACACCGACTCTATCCTGCCCTCCATCACCCGTCGCTCGCTCGTTCAGGTCGCTCAGGACCTGGGCATGACCGTTGACCAGCGTCCCGTCGAGTGGGCCGAGGTCAAGGCCGGCACCTTTGTGGAGTGCGGCCTGTGCGGCACCGCTGCCGTCATCTCCCCGGTGGGCGAGATCGACAACAAGGTTTATGGTGCCGATGAGACCGTGACCTTCCCGGCTGGCTACACCGAGATCGGCCCCGTGATGAAGAAGCTTCGCGAGACCCTGACTGGTATTCAGTCCGGTGCTGTCGAGGACAAGCACAACTGGGTTTACACCGTCGCGTAATTAGCCTTTCCTGTCCGGGCAGAGAGTAAGCTCCCTCCCGGCGCGTCCTCGGACATGAAAGAACCTCCGCTGCGCACTTTGTGCGGCGGGGGTTCTTTCGTCCTGCGGAGTGCGCCGGAAAGGAAGGTCGCCCTTTTGTTTTGCTTCGCGCCATGTGGGGGCGGTGGCGACGTGCATTTTTGCGAGTATTCTGCAATCGAAGGCCCCTGCATACCGGCTTCGGGCAAAAAATCGGGAGTTCTCGATGTTTTCTACGAATGATGGGTGGGGTTACGGGCTGACAGCGTTTGATTTGCAGGGATATTCGCGGTCTTTGGCATTTGTCGTGGCGCCCGAAGCCCTTGGTTATGTTGAATACTCCTAAAAATGCACGACGCTTAGAGGGGGACCTTCGCGAAAAAGGAAACCGCCCCGTCGAAGTATGCATTCGACGGGGCGGTTTATGCATTTGGCCGATTAAGGATGCGCTGTCAAACTACTAGAACTTGACGGTCGGGGCCTGGCGGGCTGCTTCAGCGGCCTCGAAGCCCTGGCGCTCCTTAAACTGGAAGATGCCAGCAAAGATGACAGCCGGGAACGTCTGAATGGCGTTGTTGTAGCTGAGCACGCAGTCGTTGTAGCTCTGGCGTGCATAGCTAATCTTGTTCTCGGTGTCCTCGAGCGATGCCTGCAGCTGCGTAAAGTTGGTGTTTGCCTTAAGATCGGGATAGGCCTCGGCCACAGCGAAGAGCTGGCGCAGTGCGCCGGTCAGCACGTTGTCGGCTTCCATCTTGGCCTCGGGCGTGGTGGCCTTGACGGCGGTGTTACGCGCGCTGATCACGGCGGAGAGCGTCTCCTGCTCGTGCTTGGCGTAGCCCTTGACGGTTTCGACCAGGTTGGGGATCAGGTCGTTACGGCGCTGCAGCTGCGTATCGATGTTCTGCCAGGCGTTATCGATGCGGTTACGCTTGGTGACCATGTTGTTGTAGATGCCGGCGATGGCGCAGACAATCACAATGACAACAACGATGCCGATGATGACGGTAATCATGATGTCTCCGTTTCGAATGGCCGCGGCGGCATGCGCCAGCTGCCGTTGGTATAACGCTACTAGTATACCCGCAACGTTTTACCGTGCCGAACTTTCCGGTAAGCGTTGTGTTTTCGGCGGGGTTGGCACCGGGGCAAAGCGCGCGAGGTACAGGTGTAAGATATGCGACAGATTGACGAGTGTTGTCTTTGCCCTGAGGATGGCGATACCAGTGGACCTTCGCATCAAGAAAACCTACCGCGCCCTGTTCGATGCCTTTACCGAGCTTCTCGAGGAGCATCGTTTTGAGGACCTGACGGTTGCCATGCTGTGCGACCGCGCCATGATTCGCCGCACGACGTTCTATAAGCACTTTCGCGACAAGAACGATTACTTTGCCTTTTATATCGATGAGCTCATGTCGGGCTTGCCGCAAAAACAGCCCGATGAGGCCGGCGCAGTGTCTGCCGAGGATGTGCGCGCGCTTCGGCACGCGATTTTGGACGATGCCATGGATTTGATTCTGGCGCACGAGCAGCTCATGGATAACATTTTGGCAAGCAGCATGTCGGGCATGTTGACCAACGTTATTTGCGACCGTATTGCCCGCTCCATCCGCGAGCGTGTGATGAACGTGCTTGCCGAGGATGCCCTGGCCCCCGTGTCACTCGAGACGACGTCTGAGTTTGTCGCCGGCGGTATTATTCGACTTTTCACGATATGGTGGGAATCGGGCCACGATCTTGAGCGTCGACCCGAGATGGCCGACGTGGTCGATGCGCTGTTTGAGCGGACCATGACGCCGGTGCATCACTAGAAGTGGCGGAGAGAGGGGGATTCGAACCCCCGGAACGCTCTCGCGCTCAACGGTTTTCAAGACCGCCGCATTCAACCGCTCTGCCATCTCTCCGTGAGTCGTAATGATAGCATCGTTTTGAATTTGCAACAGGGAAGGCGAACGATGACGATCACCGAAATCGACGAGAAGTTCATGCGCGAGGCGTTGGCGGAGGCGCGAGCCGCCGCGGCGGTGGGCGAGGTGCCCATCGGAGCCGTAGTGGTGCGCGACGGCGAGATCGTCGCGCGGGCGCATAATCGTCGCGAGCTCGACCAGGACCCTTCGGCTCATGCCGAGTTTGCGGCCGTGTGCGCCGCTGCCCAGGCGCTTGGCCGCTGGCGCCTTTTCGACTGTACGGTTTATGTGACGTTGGAACCCTGCTGCATGTGCGCGGGCCTTATGGTCAACGCGCGCGTGGGGCGCTGCGTGTATGGCGCGAGTGATGCCAAGGCGGGCGCGCTGGGTTCGCTGTATGACCTGAATGCCGATTCGCGCCTGAATCATCGGTTTAACGTGACGGCTGGGGTCCTGGCGGATGAATGCCGTGAGCTGCTGATTAGCTATTTTGGCGGTCTGCGCGGAGCGGGCGGCGCTGATGGCGGTTGTGGGGCCGATCTTGAGGCGCATGCCGCTCACGCCGCAGCGCTTGCAGGTGTCGGTGAGGATGCTGGTACGGCGGTTGACTTTGGTCCTGCGTGCCGCCGGCCCCGCCGTGTGCTGCTGGCGATTGACTCCTTTAAGGGCAGCGTTTCGAGCGCGCAGGCGGAGGCGGCGGTTGCCGAGGGCATGCGCCGTGTGTGGCCCGATGCCGAGCTGAACGCTTTGCCGCTGGCAGATGGTGGCGAGGGAACGCTCGACGCCATCGCCGCGTGCGGCGGTGTGATTGTGACCTGTGAGGTGGCAGGTCCCTTGGGCGATCGCGTGTCTGCCCGGATGCTGGTGGACGACGAGCGCGACTCGGCTGTAATTGAGATGGCCGAGGCGGCGGGTATTGGGTATTCGAGCTGTATGGAGTCGGCGGCGTTGGCGGCTTCGACCTATGGCGTGGGCGAGCTTATGCTTCGCGCAGTTCGCATGGGCGCAAGGACACTCTATATTGGTCTGGGCGGCAGTGCCACCAACGACGGTGGCGCCGGCATGCTGCAGGCGCTGGGCGCGCGTGTGGTCGATGATCGGGGCTGCGATGTCGCCCCCGGTCTTGCCGGCCTTGAGCAGGTGGCGAGCGTTGATTTGGCGCCCGCGCTGCAGGCTTTGGATGATGCTCGCATCGTTGTGCTTTCGGATGTCGAGAATCCGCTCGTGGGGCGTCGAGGCGCACTGGCGGTGTTTGGCGGGCAGAAGGGCCTGCCGGCGGATGATGTCGAGGTGCTGCGCAGATACGACGGCTGGATGGTCGGCTACGGTCGCTTGCTCGATGCGGCGATTGCCAGAGCTCGAGCCCAGGGGTTGTTGCGCACACCCGAGGGCGCACGGACATTTGGCTCGGTGCTCGGTGTACCCGGCGCGGGCGCTGCCGGTGGCTTGGGCGCGGCGTTACTGGCGCTCGGTGCGGAGCTGCGTTCGGGCGTGGAGACGGTGCTCGATCTGATTGGGTTTGACGAGCGCGTACGCGATGTCAACCTGGTCATAACGGGCGAGGGCAATATGGATGAGCAGTCCGCCGCCGGTAAGGCGCCGGTGGGTGTGGCCCGTCGTGCGAAGCGATATGGCAAGCCGGTGATTGCTGTCGTGGGCGGTCGCGCTGATAACCTGGATGCGGTGTATGGGCAAGGCATCGACCTTGTACTGCCGATTTGCCGCAAACCCATGGGCCTGGAACAGGCACTCGATCCGCAAGAAGCCACAACCAACCTCATCTGCGCCGGCGAAGCGGCCGCTCGATCCTACGACCTTGGCCGTATCTAAAACCCATCCCCTCGATAAGTCGCGGTGAAATACGGAGCGTTTTTGCCTTTAAGGGGCCAATTCAGTCCGTATTCCACCGCAACTTCGAGAATGGCCATTCGAGGTTGGCCGCCTTGTGCCTTGGGTCGGACCGTTTGCCACGAAATGCGACCATCTACTACGTTAAACCGGCCACCTTCGACCATCCCGGAATTTGCAAAAACAAAACCGCAGGTAGAAAGCTTGCCGATTTTCGAAAAAGCCGGCTATGGTTGACCCCTGCGGCCTAAACGTAGTAGATGGGCCCTTTCTGTGGTGCGGCACCAAGCCGGTCATTTTGGGATCGGACTATTTTGACTACTCATTGGCTGCTCTGGCAATCGGGCTGCAAAAGTAGTCAAAAAAGCTCCGTCCCAAATTAGCTACCTTGCTCTGGCGGGCGGGAGCAGGTAAGATATACCGAGCGCCTAGCGCGTTCGATGGGTTCGGATGACGACATGTTCCGAATCTGGTCAGGTCCGGAAGGAAGCAGCCATAAGGAGCCTCTGTCGGGCATCCGAATCCATCGAGCGCACGGGCGCTTTTTGGTGCCGCGACACGGCCCGGCCGGCGGCGAGGTATTTGGTGTCTCGCTGGTCCTCGGCTTCGCCTGCGGGATCGCTCGACTACCAAACACCTCGCCGCCGGCCGGGCCCCGTCGTCCAAAAATCATCCGTAAAGGCGCGTTTATCTAATTTAAATCTATCCCTTGTGGAATGCGGCTTGCTGGTGTTGTCTGGGCATTGATGGCTATGTGGTTCAAGAGGCGGCGGTGCTGTTGCTTGAATTTTTGCAGTTAAAGAGGCCCGTTTCCTTAGGTGGGGAAACGAGCCTCTTTTTGTCTCTGGGCTTGTGGATTGGTGAAGGCAGAATGCTCTGTCGGCTATTTTGAGTTCTTGATGCGGCGTGTGGCTGTGGCGGTTATTCCGAGTCCCATGGCGGCGATTCCTGCGAGTGCTATTGCGCTCGGTGCTGTGTCGCCCGTGTTCGCGAGCTTGCCGGCGGTCGTATTTGCTTGCTTGCCGCTGCTCGAGTTCGCCTGCTTGGTGGAGCTTGGTAGGGCGTCTTTGCCGGTTGCAGGTGAGGCAACGGGCGGTGTCGCCTCGGCGGGTTGCGTTGAGCCGGAGGGAGGCACTGTCTCGGCAGGTTTCGTTATCTCGGGCGAGGTGGTCTTGTCTGCCGCGGCTTTCGCCTCTTCGTATGCCTTGCAGGCGTCGTCATATGCCGCTTGCGCCTTATCCAAATTGTCGAGGAGCGCATCTCGCTTGGCTGTTTCCTCGTCGATGTGGGCTTTGACTTCCTCCGCCGCACTTTCGAATCTCTGAACCTGTCTTTCCTGGCTTTCGAGGCGGCGTTGGTAGCTGTCAAGCGTCGTTTTGCAAGACTCTTCTTGCAATTTTGCCGCCATGATTTCGGAGCGCAACTGTTTAATAGCTTCGCTGGGCGCCTCGTCGCCGAGTGCCTTAAGTGCCTCTAATTTTGCCTGAAGGCTGCTTACCAGGTTGCTGGCCTCGTCGTATTTGGCTTGGGCTGCATCGACGTTCGCTTGCATGGCGGGAAGGAGTTCCCTACATTCGGCGGCATGCGCCAGCATAATGTCGCGGAGCTCTTGATCACTGGCAATCATATTATTGATTCCCGCAATTCTCTCGGGACTTGCGGCGTCCTCCGCTGCTTTGAGTTTTTTGAGCGCTTCCTGCATGGCCGCATGCGCTTTTTCTTTTGCGGCGGCCGCATCTTCCGACTGCAGGGCAACTGCATCGATGGGAGCGCTGGCTTCTGCCGCGATCGCCGTTGCGGGGGCGATTCCTGTGACAAGCGCCACGGAAAGGGCGATGCCCACGGTTGCTCGTCTTGCTCTTCTTGCGAGAATGTCGTTCATCTCGGCACCTCATTTCAAGGGTCGGCGACTAACTTGGTAGCACTAATGTAAGTATATCAGGCGGTCGACCCGACACTGGCTGGGTGTGCGCGTGCCTTTCCGCTTCTTTGGAAACCGAATCCCATTAGAAATGACGAGTTGTTTACGCTTCTTTTGGGCTCACCGTACTATCATGATTCGAATTGAATGTGGATGATGATAGGGAGCGCCTTTTTATGATTGAGCTGCTCAGGCGTTTTGGTGGTAAGTTTCGCCGGTATATGGTGATTGGCCCTGCGTGCAAGTTGATTGAAGTGATCTTTGACCTGCTGACGCCGCTGGTGATTGCCCAGATGATCGATAAAGGTATCGGTGCGCACGACGTGAGTGCCGTCGTCCGCTACGGCATGGTGCTCGCCGCCATGGCTGTAATCGGCATCTCGTTTACGCTTGTTTGCCAGAAGATGGCGGCGCTCACCTCGCAGGGCATGGGTACTGACATTCGCGGCGCACTCTACCAGCACATCAACAAGCTGAGCTATGCCGAGCTCGACCGCTTTGGCACGCCGTCGCTCATCACGCGCATTACCAACGACGTTAACCAGGTCCAGCTCGCTGTGGCGCTGGGCGTGCGCATGCTCATCCGCTGGCCCTTTCTAGCGGTGGGCTCCATGTGCGCGGCCCTTGCCATCGACCTTAAGCTCGGCATCATCTTTTTGATCTGCACGCCCGCCATTGGCCTGGTGTTCTGGGTTGTCATGGCGCGCTGCATTCCGTACTACAAGCAGCTGCAGGCAAAGCTCGACCGCATCGCGCTTATCTGCCGCGAGGGCCTTTCGGGCGCCCGCGTGGTTCGCGCCTTCGTGCGCGAAGATCACGAGCGCGAGCGCTTTGCGCAGGCCGCCGACGACCAGGCCAATACTGCCATCGCGGTGGGCAAGCTCTCGTCGATTCTCAACCCCGTCACGTTTTTGGTGATGAACCTGGGCGTGTGCGCCATCCTGTGGGTGGGCGGCATCCAGGTCAGCGTGGGCGAGCTTACGCAGGGCCAGGTCATGGCGTTTGTGAACTACATGACGCAGACCCTGACCTCCATCGTGTACGTCGCCAACCTGGTCGTGGTCTTTACCAAGGCGAGCGCCAGCGCGTCGCGTATCAACGAGGTGCTCAATTGCGTGCCGGGCATCGCTGACGAGGGCAACCAGCCGGTCGCGCTGCCCAAGCCGGGCAATGTCGCTTCAGTTCCCGCGCTGAGCTTGAGCCATGCGAGCTTCTCGTTTGGCGCTGGCGCGGCCAATGCTGTCAACGATGTGACGCTGGAACTCCCGCTGGGCAAGACGCTCGGCATTATCGGCGGTACGGGTAGCGGCAAGTCCACGCTCGTCTCGCTCATCCCGCGCCTGTACGATGCGAGCACCGGCAGCGTGAGCGTGATGGGCGTCGACGTGCGCACCTGGCCGCTCGACCAGCTGCGCCGTGTGGTCGCGACCGTTCCGCAGCGCGCATCGCTGGTGAGCGGCTCCATCCGCAGCAACCTGACCTGGCGCGATGAAGCTGCGACCGACGAGGAGCTCTGGGTGGCACTCGACATGGCGCAGGCCAGCGAGTTCGTGCGCAACAAGCCGCAGGGCTTAGACGCCCCGGTCGAGGCGGGCGGCAAGAACTTTAGCGGTGGCCAGCGTCAGCGCCTGACTATCGCGCGTGCCTTGGTTGGTTCGCCTCAGATATTGATCATGGATGACTCCGCGTCGGCGCTCGACTTTAAGACCGACGCGGCGCTTCGCCATGCCATTCGCGAGCGCAGCATGCGCGGTGCCGCCAAGGGCGGGCTGCCGCTGACCACGGTGATTGTGAGCCAGCGCGTTTCGACCGTGCGCGATGCCGACGTGATCTGCGTGCTCGACCACGGCTCGGTTGCCGGCCTGGGCACACATGACGAGCTCTATGCGACCTGTCGGCTCTATCGCGAGATTTGCCAGTCGCAGCTGCGCCGCGAGGAGCTTGAGGGCCAGCGGGGGAGCACAGCGCCCGCGCCCACTCCGGCGCCCGCGTCCACCCTAAGCCCCGCGTCCGCCCCGACTGCCCCGGCATCCATTTGCGCAAAGGAGGGCTGCTAAATGAATCCGTACACTTCCTCCGGTTCGGTCGCCACGATGACGGCCAACGTGTCCGGTAACGATAACCTCAACGACCTGGGCGACGGTCCGCGCCAGCCCGGCGACCCCGAGCGCTATCCCGTGGGTGCGGTGACTCGCCGTCTGATGGGCTACGTTCGTCCGCATCGCATTTCGTTTGTTGCGTCGTTTGTGAGTGCCGCCATCTCCGTGATTCTGCAGCTCTACACGCCCATTCTCATCGGCGAGGGTATCGACCTGATCGTTGCCGTCGGGCAGGTGGACTTCGACGCGCTGCTGCCGCTTGTCACCAAACTCGCGCTCGTCGTGGTGGGAGCCGCGGCCTTCCAGTGGCTGCAGGGCTACTGCGTCAACCGCCTGTCCTACGAAACGGTGCGCGACATGCGCGTGGAGGCGAGCGACAAGCTCAGCCGCATGCCGCTCAGCTTTATCGACAGCCATGCTCACGGCGACCTCATGAGCCGCGTGGTCAACGATGTCGACCAGGTGGGTGACGGCCTGCTGCAGGGCTTCACGCAACTCTTTACCGGTGTTATTACCATCGTGGGCACGCTCGCGTTTATGCTTTCCATCAACCTGACCATGACGCTCGTGGTGGTGCTCGTCACGCCGCTTTCCATTTTTGCAGCCGGTGCTATTGCCAAGCTCTCCAACAAAAGCTTTACGGCACAGCAGCGTATTCAAGGGCAGCTCGGTGGTCATATCGAGGAGTACGTAGGCGAGCAAAAGCTTGTCGACGCCTTTGCCTACGGTCCCAACGCCCAGCAGCGCTTCGATGCCCTCAATGCCGAGCTTTACACCGCGGGCGAGCGCGCACAGTTTATGGGTTCGCTCTCCAACCCCGGCACGCGCTTTATCAATAACATCATCTATGCCGTGGTCGCTGTGATCGGCTGCGTGGGCGTGATCACGGGCGTGCCCGCGGCGCTTACGGTGGGCGGCGTGCAGATCTTCCTGTCCTATGCCAACCAGTACACCAAGCCGTTCAACGAGGTCACCAACGTCATTACGCAGATCCAGACGGCGTATGCCTCGGCGCGCCGCATGTTTGCGCTGCTCGATGCCCGCGAGCAGGAGCCCGATGCGGCGGATGCCGTGGAACTTGCTGCCCCGCAGGGCGAGGTCGCCTTTGAGCATGTGGACTTTAGCTACGTGTCCGACCGCAAGCTGCTGCAGGACATCTGCATCGAGGCCAAGCCCGGCATGCGCTTTGCCCTTGTTGGCCCCACGGGCTGCGGAAAGACGACGCTCATCAACCTGCTGCTGCGCTTTTACGATATCGATGCCGGCCACATCACGGTTGATGGCAGGTCTTCGCGTGACTACACGCGCGCAAGCCTGCGCCATGCCTTTGGCATGGTGTTGCAGGATACGTGGCTGTTCGAGGGCACGGTGGCGGAAAACATCGCCTACGGCTGTCCCGACGCCACGCGCGAGCAGGTTATCGAAGCTGCCAAGCGCGCGCATGCGCACAAGTTTATCGTGCAGCTGCCAGGCGGCTACGATACGGTCATCGGCGAGGACGGCGGCACGTTTAGCCAGGGTCAAAAACAGCTGCTGTGCATTGCGCGCGTTATGCTCACCGATCCGGCGATTCTGCTGCTGGACGAGGCAACGTCGAGCATCGATACGCGTACCGAGCTGCAGGTGCAGGCGGCATTCGACGAGCTCATGGCCGGCCGTACGAGCTTTGTCGTGGCGCATCGCCTGAGCACGATTCGCAACGCCGACTGCATTCTGGTCATGCGCGACGGCCAGATTATCGAGCGCGGCACGCACGACGAGCTGCTAGCGGCAGGCGGCTTCTACGCCGAACTCTACCGCAGCCAGTTTGCCCAGTAAGCAAGCCCGTGGGGCAAATTAATCAATCGACAGACGGTGGTTTACATCTGTCACGTTAGTACTAAGATAGTCATCTAATAAATTGCATTAGTGGCTTTAGTTTTGGGGGATACGAGGCAACGTGACTATGACGTGCTCTTTGGTGGTTAACAGCAAGAGCGGTAATACCAGGATGGTTTCGGGTGCGATCAAGCGCACTCTGCAGGCTGCGGGTGTTGAGTTTGTCCATGCCGCGGCGTTGAGCGACGATGCGGATGCAGATCAGGTTGCGCTCGAGGCGCAGGGCGCCTGCGCGGCCGACACGGTGCTCGTCGGTTTTTGGTGCGACAAGGGCGCGTGCACGCCTTCGGTCGCGGCGTTGCTCTCCGCTTTGCACGGCAAGCGCGTCTTCCTGTTTGGCACCTGCGGCTTTGGGGCCGATCAGAGCTATTACCAGCAGATTATCGACCGCGTGACCTCCAATTTGGCTGGAGATGCCGAGCTTGCGGGCTGGGCGATGTGTCAGGGCAAGATGGGCCCTGCGGTCAAGCAGCGCTACGAGGCCATGCTCGAGCAAGATCCCGACAACGCCCGATTTAAGATGCTGCTCGACAACTGGGTTGCCGCAAAGGACCATCCTACCAAGGAGGACCTGGACAACATGGCCGCAGCCGCCAAGAAGGCCGTGCTGGGCGAGTAGCTTCGCCGTCCGCGATCCTTCGTGCAAAACAATACAAATGTGAAAGCCTCGAAGTTCTCGAGGCTTTTTTCTTGACACTTGTAGGCGCAACCGTGGCAGGCGTTTGGGGTGACATTTTCCATTACCCCGATGACGAGACCGTCCTGGACGACACACTCGCATGCGTTCGCTGGATGTATTCAGAGTGGGACGGGCTTTCCGGATGGATGGGGTTTCGGAAAGTGTGTCCCGGAATTTGCCTTTGGAATGGGATGCGGTTTCCGGTTGAGGGCTCTGGTGGAAAATGCGACCCGGAATTTGCAATCGGAGTGGGATGCAGTTTCCCAACGGGGCCGTAAGCGGAAACTGCATCCCACTCCGGACGTGAATTCTGGGACACGGTTTCCGGATGCAAAAAAGGCCACAAGACGTGGCCTTCAACTTATATATGTTGCGGATACCCCCATGACAAGCCGCGCTCCAACAACAGGGCGTCTGTCCAGGCGGAGGCATATAAGGTTCATCGCGAGTTCCGCACGCAAAGAAGACCACTTAATGTGGCCTTCGTCTTGCGCAGGACTGTCCGAGCAGGGAACCTTACGTTCCGCGCCGTCCGGGCAGACGAACCGGGATACAGGCTCGCTACTTGATCTTGGTCGTACCCGGTGCCAGGTTGGGGTCGGTCTCGTTAGCCTCGGTCTGGAAGTGCTCGGTGTACACGTTCTTGCCGTCGCGGAACATCTCGTAGTACTGCATCTTGGCGTAATCTTCGCGCGCCTTGGTGGCGGCTGCGGCGGCGGCATCGTCACCGGTGACGTTGGAGGAGAGCGCCCAGCGCAGGCTGGCGTCCTCGTAGCCGACCGAGTTGATGGCGGGCAGCGACTCGCGCAGCGTCATGTGCGCTTTCTGGTAGTCGGTCAGCGGTGCGCCGATCAGCTGCATAAGCTGCGTGGACAGGTAGTTGGTGGACAGGTCGTCGACCTCGCTCGTCTGGTCGCAGCCGGCAACGTCGTAGTTGGCCCAGATGATGTAGTCGGTCTGCCACAGACGCTCCTGATGCGTAGCGTCGTCCTCGCCGGTAAACCACTTGTCATTGAACTTGGACGGGAAGAACGGCTGGTGGTCGCCCCAGAACACCACGACCACCTTGCGGTCGAGCTTGCTCAAGGCGTTGAGGAAGTAGCGCAGCGCCTGGTCGGACTGCTCGATGCACGAGACATACTCGTCGACATCGGATAGCGTGCCGTCCTCGACGGTCTTGGCGTCCAGGTCGGTCGTGTCGATGTTCAGGTGCATCTGCTTGTCGACCGGCAGCAGGCCCGTATCGTAGCCCGAGTGGTTCTGCATGGTCACGTCGAAGATAAACTGCGGATCGGCGTTCTGGTCGAGCAGCTCAAGAATCTTGTCGTAGGTAGCCTGGTCGGTCACCATGCCGCGCAGGGTGTCGGCTCCCTGGAAATCGTTGATAGACAGGAACTGGTCAAAGCCAAAGTCCTTGTAGACGTTCTCGCGGTTCCAGTTGGTCGCGTGGTTGGGGTGCATGGCCGTGGTGGAATAGCCGAGCGATTTGAACTGCTCTGCCAGATTACCGGTCGTTTCCATGTTGTAGATGGTGTAGGGGTACACGCCCGAGCCCAGGTTGGCCATAGAGTTGCCGGTCATAAACTCAAACTCGGTATTGGCGGTACCGCCGCCGTAGGCGCTCACGTAGAGCTTGCCGCGGCTGAGGCAGTTAGACAGGCTCTTAAAGTACTGCGGGCCCTCGTAGCCGGCGCGCATGTTCTGGTAGATCGACAGGTCGGAGAACGTCTCGTTCATGATGGCGATGACCGTGGGCTTCTCGCTATCGAACTGCTCCTTTGCGGCGGCGCGCTCGTCGCTCTTGGCCGCGTCGGACTTGTCGTAGGCCTTGGCGTACTTTTTGAGCGTGGCCTTGGCATCGTCGACGGAGTAGTCGGCGGGTTTGGGCGGCTTGATGGACTGCGCTGCACTAATAAAGGCGGGCAGGTAGCCCTCGCGCCAGTAGCTCTCGAGCGGGCGCCAGGTGTAGACGGTGATGCCGAGGGTGTTGTAGTAGTCGATGAGCGTGACATGCGCGGTCACGCCGCCCAGGCACAGTACGGCGACGAGCAGGTTGGTGAGCAGCATGCGCTTGGCGTTGGCGGCGCCCTTCTGACGGTGCGGTGCCACCAGGCCGGCGTACTCACACAGCAGCATGGCGATGGCGGTAAAGCCCATGGACAGCACGCAGAACAGTGAGATCGAGAAGGTGTAGCCGGTGCCGGCGACCGCGGCGGCGGTGGAGATGGCCGAAAGGTCGCCCGGCTGGATGGGCATGGATTTAAACGTGATGACGAAGAACTCGGCAATGCCCAGGACAAAGAGGGCAAAGGCCAGGACCGCGGGAGCTACGCCGTGGCGCTGGAACAGGAAGAACAGGCCGACCATGAGCACGGTGATGATGGCCCACTCGAGCAGGATGCACAGGGGGTAGACCCAGGTAAAGTCGTGGTTGGACGAGACCTCCATGCCCAGCAGCGCAAAGACGCCGGCGAGCAGCAGGCACAGGACGGCGGCGACGAGTGGTTTGCCCACAAAGGCGCCGCGCAGGCGGGCGAGCTTGCCGGTGGGGGCGGGGGCGTCGGGCTTGGCGAACGCAAAGACGCGCGGGGCGATGCGGTCGCGTGCGATGCTGGCCCAAGCGCAGCCGGTGAGGATGGCGTTGGTCAGGATGAGCATCACAAAGGCGAGCGGCTCGTTTTGGGCGACGAGGCCAATGGCGCCCCAAATGGTCAAAAAGAGCTGGAACAGGCCGAAGGCGACGCTCCACCCAAGAGCGCTTTTGGCAACGGTGCCCGACTGAGCGCAAATGGCCTTGGCCTCGCGCAAGACAAGGTAGACGGTCGCCGCAAGACCGACGAGCGAGATGGCGGCAGCGAACATGCTGAGACTCCTCACAAACTAAAACGTACGAAAGCGGAGGTTTACCCGATTGTTACCAAGATATGCGCTGCAATTGGTGGCTGCGCACAACAACCAGCCATATTAACGCGCACGTGTGGCGGTGTGGCGCAATGTAGTGGCGGCCTGCGCGATAATGGACGGGAATTACACGGAAACGTAAAGGCTTCTTAAAGAATTAGCGAGGATAGAGCTATGGGCGAGCAGGTTTGTATGACGGGCACCGAGTACTGCGGCGGAGCTGTGGGCGTGGACGCGGGCGGCTATCCGGTCGAGACTACGGGCAATGCGGTGCTGGACACGTTGGAGCACCGTTCCTCAACGCGTGCCTTCGCGCGTGATGACGACGACCGTCCCGTGGCGGTGACCGACGAGCAGCGGGCGGCAATTTTGCATGCGGCGAGTCGCGCGCCGTCGGCGGGCGCCATGATGATGTATTCCATCGTGAGCATTCGCGAGCAGGCTACGCTGGACCGCCTGGCCGACCTGTGCGACCACCAGCCCATGATCGCCAAGGCGCCCTGGGCACTAATATTTGTGGTCGATTATGCCAAGTGGATCGATCTGTTTGAGCACGTGGGCTGCTTTGAGCCCGAATTTGTCGAGCGCACGGGTAAGGCGCCCCGCCGCGCGCCGGGTTTGGGCGACTTTGCCATCGCGGCCCAGGACGCCGTGATCGCCGCGCAAAACGCCGTGGTTGCCGCCGAGGCTCTGGGTCTGGGGAGCTGCTATATCGGTGATATCGTCGAGAATGCCGAGGAAGTTGCCGGGCTGCTGGACTTGCCGCCCTATACCATGCCGCTGTCGATGCTCATCATCGGCACGCCCCGTAAGGAGCGCCCGGCAATCGCGCATCCCGTGGTGAACCTGGTGCACGAGGAGCGCTACTGCCGCGCCGATGCTGCGACCATGGACGCGCAGGTGGCCGAGATGGACGCGATGTTTCGCCCGCATGCCCGCGAGGTGGGCGAGCGCGTGGTGGATATCTACACCCGCAAACACACTAGTCCCTTTATGGCCGAGATGAGCCGCTCCATGGAGTGGTGGTTCAAAAACTGGCTCGGAAAATGACAGATGAGGCAAAGGGACAGTCCCTTTGTTACATTCCATATCGCCGTGGTGGCCTAAAGGCCGTATAAATGTTTATCTAGCTGGGAAAACGGTGCCGTGCAAGTGCAGGCCGATTACCTATAATTCCTTCGAACATTAAAGTTGGGAGGAAACCGGCTTATGGAACAAAAGGCCAAGGAGGCAGCCTCGCACGCTGCGATTCCTGTGAGCATCTCGGCGATGCTCGTCACGCTGGGCGTGGTGTACGGCGATATCGGCACCAGTCCTATGTATGTAACCAAGGCGCTCGTTGCCGGCAACGGCGGCATCGGAAGCGTCACGGAGGAGTTCGTGCTCGGCGCGCTCTCCCTTGTCGTGTGGACGGTCACGTTGCTGACCACCATCAAGTATGTGCTCATCTCGCTGCGCGCCGATAACCATGGTGAGGGCGGCATCTTTGCCCTGTACAGCCTGGTCAAGCGCTGCGGCAAGTGGCTTATCATCCCCGCCATGCTGGGTGGCGCCGCGTTGCTCGCCGACGGCATCCTGACGCCGGCCGTTACCGTTACCACGGCCATCGAGGGCCTGCGCACTATCCCGGCGGTTCATGCCGTGCTGGGCGATGACCAGGGCCGCGTCGTCGCCATTACGCTCGCCATCATCATCGTGCTCTTCTTGGTACAGCGCATCGGTACGGCCAAGATCGGTCACGCCTTTGGCCCCATCATGACGCTGTGGTTCCTATTCCTGGGCGGCACGGGTTTGTTCTTTGTCTTACAGCACCCCGCCGTGCTGCTGTGCCTCAACCCGCTCCGCGGCATCGCCTTTTTGTTGAGCCCCAACAACCACGCGGGCATCATGATTCTGGGCAGCTGCTTCCTCGCCACCACCGGTGCCGAGGCGCTCTACTCCGACATGGGCCACGTCGGCCGCGGCAACATCTACGCCACCTGGCCGTTCGTTAAGTGCTGCCTGCTGCTTTCCTATATGGGCCAGGGCGCTTGGCTTATGAACAACGCTGCCAACCCCGAGCTCATGGGCATTGCCGACCTCAACCCGTTCTACCAGATGCTCGCCCCGGGCCTGCGCCCGTTTGCCGTCGGCCTTTCCACCGTTGCGGCCATCATCGCCTCGCAGGCGCTCATCACCGGCGCATTCTCGCTGGTGTCCGAGGCCAGCCGTCTGGACCTTATGCCGCACATGCAGGTCTTCTACCCTGCCGAGACCAAGGGCCAGCTCTACATCCCCATGGTCAACAACGTCATGCTTGTCGGCTGCGTCATTGTGGTGCTGCTGTTCCAGAACTCGGCGCATATGGAAGCCGCCTACGGCCTTGCCATTACGCTGACTATGATGTGCACCACGCTGCTGCTCTTCTTCTACCTGCACGAGGAGCGTAAGCTCAAGGTTGCTCCGTGGATCTTCGCAGCCTTCTTCCTTTTGCTCGAAGGCTTCTTCTTCGTGAGCTCGCTCACCAAGTTCTTCCACGGCGGCTACTTCACCATCCTCATGGCTGCACTCATCATGGGCATTATGGTGTGCTGGTACAACGGCACGGCGGTCGAGCAGCGCCAGTTTACGCTGCTGCCGCTGCGCAGCTACCTGCCGCAGCTCAAGCGCCTGCGCGACGACGACCGTTACGAGCGCATGAGTGACAACGTCGTGTACCTGACCAAGGACACCCATACCGACTACATCGACCGTGATATCGTCTACTCGATCTTGGACAAGCATCCCAAGCGCGCTCGCGCCTGGTGGTTCGTGAATGTCGAGACCATGGACGAGCCGCATACCTTTGCCTATTCGGTCGAGACGTTCGGCACCGACTACGTGTTCCGCGTGCATCTGTACCTGGGCTACAAGATTAACCAGCGCGTCAATGCCTATCTGCGTCAGGTCGTTCAGGACCTGGCTGCCACCGGCGAGCTGCCGCCGCAGACGCATGACTACTCGGTCTACAAGGATCCGGGTAACATCGGTACGTTCAAGTTCGTCCTGATCCGTAAGCTTCTGGCGCCCGAAAGCGATGTGGAGCCGAGCGAGCGTACGGCCATCACGCTCAAGTACATCATTCGTCGCGCCGCCGGCACGCCTGCACGCTGGTACGGCCTGGAGAACTCCAACGTGAGCTTTGAGTACGTGCCGCTGTTCACCAAGTTCAAGGCCGTGAACAAGATGCAGCGCCTGGCTCCCAACGAGCGCCCGTAGGCGCCGACGGGTTGCACGGAGTTGGTTTTCGATGGATAAGCATGAGGCCGGGGAGGTAAACATGGATACAAAGGCGCTCGATGGCCGTGAGGCGGTGGTCGAAATGGTGCGTGAGGCGCGTGTCGACGCCGCCGAAGACCGGTTCCTTACGAACCGTGCCAACATGGATATGGCCGACCGCGTGATCTCGATCGTGGCACTGGTATTTGGAGCGGTGTGCGTGTGTGCCCTGCTCGCGCACGTGCTGTTTGTCTAGCGACCGCCGGTTGCAAAGGCTATACACTTGGAACCACCACAAGGGAAACCACCACAAAGGTGCCTGTCCCTTTGTGGTGGTTTTTGTTTTTGAGAGAGGGGCGGGGCGCTGATGGACGTCCGTACGGACGGCGATATTGCCGATAGCTTTTGGTGGCGGCGCACAACGCTGACGCGCCGCACTCCTCTGTATGACGCCTGCGTATCGGTGGGGCTGCTGGTCGCGGCGACGATTGTGGGCGCGCTGCTCGACCATCCGGGTCTCGCGCCGAGCATCATGATCGTCTATGTGTTCGCCGTTCAGCTGTGCGCATTCTTTACCTGGAGTCGCCTGTATTGCTTGCTGAGCTCGGCTGCCGCCGTGGCGCTCTACAACTTCTTGTTTGTCGACCCGCGCTACTCGCTGTCGCTTATCGACCGCGGCTATCCCGGCATGTTCTTCATCATGTTCGTGGTCTCGCTTGTGTCGAGCTCGATTGCGTTGGCCCTGCGCCGCGCCTTGGCGCAGGCCGCTGCCAGCGACCGCCGTACGCATATGGTGCTCGAGACCAACCGTATGCTGCAGCGGTGCGCCGATCAGCAGCAGATTGTCCATGCCATGGCAACGCAGCTGGCGCGTCTTTCGGGCTGTCCGGTCGTGTGGTACAGCGCCGACGCCGAGGGCGATGACCTGCTGCCGCGCGCGACTTACACGGCCGTGGGCGATGCCGCGCCGGTGCATGAACTGGCGCCGCAGATGCCGCCGCGGCTCTCGGCGTCCGCCTATGTGGGAACGCCGCTCGACGCCACGTTTGGCGGCTCGGCGTTTTATGGCATCTACCTGACGGTTCGCACAGGCGACGGCTTCGCGCGCTCGGGCGACCCCGCCTCGGTGGTGGGCGTGCTGGCAATCGTTGCCGAGCCCGACGTGCTGACGCACGAGGAGCGAACACTTGCCGATGCCATCGTGAGCGAAGGCGAGCTGGCACTCGATCGCGCCCGCGCCATGGAGGCCCGCGAGGAGGCGGCGGTGCTCGCCAAAAACGAACAACTGCGCGCCAACCTGCTGCGCTCCATCTCGCACGATCTGCGCACGCCGCTTACCAGTATTTCGGGTAATGCCGACGTGCTGCTCGACCAGGGCTCGACCGGCACTGCGGTGCTCGATGCCCAGACGCGCCGCGGCCTGCTTCTGTCCATTCGCTCGGATGCGCTGTGGCTCAACGCCACCGTCGAGAACCTGCTCGCCATCACCAAGCTCGAGGGCGGCGGTATGCGTCTGTCGACTACGCTCGAGCTCATGGACGATATCGTCGAGGAGGCGCTGCGCCACGTAAATCCGGCCGTGCGCGAGCACGACCTTAAGGTGGTGGCGTGCGATGAGCCGGCGCTCGTCAATGTCGATGCGCGCCTGATGGTGCAGCTGGTGGTCAATCTGGTGAACAACGCCATCACCTATACGCCCGCGGGCTCGCATATCATGATTTCGATTAGCGTCGACGATGGACGCGTGGCGTGCTCGGTGGCCGATGATGGTCCGGGCATCGCACCCGAGGATCGCGAACGGATCTTCGAGTCGTTCTATACCGCCAACCACGGTCTGGCTGACAGTCACCGCAGCGTGGGCCTGGGTCTTTCGCTCTGCCGCTCCATTGCGCTGGCGCATGGCGGTAGCATAGAGGTTGCCGCGGCGGACCCGCACGGCTCGGTCTTTACGATTGAGCTTCCTGCCGCCGACGTTTCGTTTGATAAGGAGTAGCGCTGTGCCGAACTCTGCCGTAAAACCGCTCATCTTGGTCGTTGAGGACGACCCCGCCGTCCGCAATCTTATTGTTGCCGCGCTCGAGGCTCACGGCTTGCGCCATATGGCTGTGGAGACCGCCCATGCCGCTATCGCCGCCGCCTCGTCGCAGACGCCGAGCATTGTGCTGCTCGATCTGGGCCTGCCCGATATGGACGGCGTCAAGGTGGTGGAGTCGGTGCGCGCATGGTCGGGCATGCCGATTATCGTGGTCTCGGCGCGCAGCGAGGACGCGGACAAAATCCGCGCGCTCGATGCCGGTGCCGACGACTATCTGACCAAGCCGTTTTCGGTCGAGGAGCTGCTCGCGCGCATTCGCACGACGCTCAGGCGCCTTTCGTATGCGCAAACGGGCGGCGTTGTCTCCGAGGGCTCGTTCGATACCGGCGAGCTGCATATCGATTTTGATGCCGGCATCGCCACGATGGATGGCGAGGAACTGCATCTGACGCCGATCGAGTATAAGCTCCTGTGCCTGCTGGCGCATAACGCCGACAAGGTACTGACGCACCAGTTTATCCTGCACGAGATTTGGGGCACGGCAACTAAGAGCGACCTGGCGAGCCTGCGCGTCTTTATGGGCACGCTGCGCAAGAAGATCGAGTCCGACCCCGCGCATCCGCGCTATATCCAGACGCACGTGGGTATTGGTTACCGATTGGTCATCCAGGGATAGGTCGGCATCCGCCATCCCAATATGAGTTGCGGTGAAATAGTTCCTGTTTGGTCCTTTACCAGGCTTTTTAGGAACTATTCCACCGCAACGTTGTTTATTTGCCCTTGGGCTTGCTGGCGTAGAACTTCTTCTTTTTGGGCTTGCTGGCGGAGGCGGGTTTGCCGGTAAAGTTGGACTTGCCGTTGCCGGCCTGCGCGCGTGCGGGTGCTGCCGCGCGAGGCTTGCGGGCCTCGGGGTTGCGCAGCTCCTCGACGCGCTCGGCAATTTCCTCGGCGCTAAAGCCGACCTCTGCCATGGCGTCCTCGATGGGCAGGCGGCGCACGATATAGCAGTGGTGCACCTTCTGGTTGCGCGCGAAGTCCTCGGGGATGGTCTGCGCCGTGATGTCATCCAATACAACGCCCGCGCGGGCAAGCTTGCGCGTCTCGGGGCGGAAGCCACGTAGGTTGCAGCTAAAGATGGCATGGCCGCCCTGCGTGAGCAGGCGCGACACGCCGGCCAACAGCTCAACGTGGTCGCGCTGGACATCCCAGGTGCGACGGCCCATCTTGGACGAGTTCGAGAACGTGGGCGGGTCGACAAAAATCAGGTCCCAGCGGTTGCGCGTTTGGCGCTGGTCGCGAATCCAGGCGAGCACGTCGTCGCGCACAAAATGATGCTGCGGGCCCACAAAGCCGTTCTGGCGCATGTTGCGCTCGGCCCAGTCCAGATAGGTGTTCGAGAGGTCGACTGTCACGGTCTCCTCGACGCCGCCATCGGCCGCGTAGCAGGTGGCAGTGCCGGTGTAGGCGAACAGATTGAGGAAGCGGCGCGCCTGCTTGGCGTGCTCGCGCACCAGGTTGCGGGTGACGCGGTGATCCAGGAAGATACCGACGTCCAGGTAGTCGTCAAAGTTGACGGCAAAGGTGAGGCCGCCCTCTTCGATGAGCGGCAGACGGCGGCGCGCGATGTTGGCGCGCTCGCCCGAGCCGCCCTTGCCGGCGCCCTGCTTGCCGTACTGCGAGCCGCCGCGCGAACGCATGCGGGCCTTGGCGTGCACGTGCTCGGCGGGGACATCCAGGATGCGCGGCGCGATAGCCAAAATGTCGAGCATGCGGGCTTGGGCCAGTGCGGGGTCGATAGTTTTGGGCGCGGCGTATTCGGCGATGACGAGCCAGCGGCCCGGCGTCTGCGGGCAGCCCTCGTACAGGTCGATGGCGGCGGAGTAATCGGGTAGGTCGGCATCGTAGACGCGGTAGCAGCTCACGCCCTCGCGCTTGGCCCACTTGCGGCGCAGACGGGCATTCTTGCGCAGGCGGTTGGCGAACTGCTCCGACTCGGGGATGAGCACGGGCAGCGGCTTGCCGTCGCCCAGGTCGAGCATGGCGGCAGGCTCGGGCATGGGGGTGTCGGCGGCTTTGTCGTTGACTTCGTCGGTATCCGTGACCTCGGCCTCGGCATCCGCACTGGCCGAAGCCTCAAACGCTGTGGCGGCGTGGTCGAGCGAAGGCCAGACTTCGACGGTCGCCTCCTCGTTATTGGGCATGACGGCAATCGAGCGCTCGGGCTCGGCGTGGAGCGCGCGGGCCAGCAATCCGTCGCGGGTGAGTGCGGCGACCGACGCCGCGGCAAGCTCGGGCGCGCGGCGCAGCTCACCGACCAGCGTCATGGCGTCGTGCATGAGCGAAAGCGGGGTCTCGGTGGTGTCTGCGACCACGGCGGCGCCGGCGACGGCGCCCGCGTGGTCCAGTACGGTTGCGGACTTGGCGGCGCAAAAATCGACAAAGCGCTTGTAGCCGGCGCACTTAACCATGCGCTCGGCAGTCTTGCGGGCGGCGGGGTCAACATCCGCGGCCACGATGCGTGCCTGGCGCTCGCGTGCTGCCGTCTCGCGCTCGCGTGCCTCGGCAAGCAACTGCTCCCACAGAGCGGCGTCGTGCAGCTGCCAGCCCTCAAAGCCCCAGCGCTCGCGTGCGGCGCCCGGGGCGCGGTCGGACAGGATATTCACTGCCTCCAGCAGCAGACCGCCGCCGGCGCACGAGGCGTCGACCAGCGTGGGAAGGGCTTCGTTCTCGTAATCATCGGCCGTCAGCTCGCGCTCGCACAGTGCGGTCCAGCCGGCCTGCGCCAGCACCAGGGCGGCGTAGTCGGGGCGCAGCACGTGCGCGCCCTCGCCGGCACGGGTCGCTGCGGGCGGCAGGCGTTTGAACAGCGGGTCGCCCGAAAGGTCCAGGCTAATGCTTGCGCGGCGCTGACGCAGCGAAAGCAGCAGGTGAACGTCGGGATCGGCGGCATCGACGTCGGCACGACGGCCCGTGGTCTCGGCCAGACGGTCGCACAGCGCGTCCTTGGCGCGCAGGGCCGAGAAGCGCGTGTTGCGCAGCTGCTCGGTCACGCCGCGGGCGGTGATGGCGATGGTGGCGTGCGGACGGACAATGTTCTCCCAGGCAATGTCGTACACGCCGTCGTACAGCTCGTCGGCATCCTGCGCCTCAAAGCGCCCGAGCACCACGAACACGCGGCTGGCCAGGCGCGACCACAGGCATGCTCGATAGCCTTCTTCGAGCTCGCCCTCAAACGTAGCGCGGCCCTTTAGGCGGCGGACATGCGAAAGCCCGAGCCGTTTAAGCTCGTCGGCGAGTGCGGACTCAAAGCCCTCGGGGCAGCTTGCATAAAATTCCATGGGTGACCTCTCTGGTTGCGTCGCTCCATTATATGATGGATGCTTCGTTTACTCTCGCCCCCGAAAGGAACCCATATGATTGATGCGTGCCCCGATTTCGCCGTGCTCTTTTTTGACGTGGACGGCACGCTGACGTCGTTCGATCCCGACAACATGACCGACAAGGACTTTTCGGCGGTTCACCCCTCGCAGGCGGTCGTCGAGGCGTTTCATCGTCTGCGCGACGCGGGACACCAGGCATTTATCTGCACGGGTCGTCCCTTGTGGCTGATTGCCGATGGCCTGCGCGCGCTGAACCCGGCGGGTGTCGTTGCCATGGCGGGAGCGACGCTCGAGGTCGAGGGCCGCGTGGTGCATGAGGACTGCTTTGACGAGGACGTTATCGAGGAGCTTGCGCGCCGTATGGCCGCGGCAGGGATTGAGGCCTTTTTCGAGACCAACGTGGCTACTTTTGCCCTGGAACCCGCGGGTGTTGAGCAGTCGTCTCTGATCGGCACTTCTGTGGTGCACAGCACCGAGGAAATGCGCGTCGACGGCCGTCTGCGCGTGGGCAAGGTGTGCATCGTCGCGAGCTACCTGGCTCGCGTAGCCAACGATGACGGCTTTATCGATCGCGAGTTTGAGCTGTGCAACACCGGTGGTCAGAATCGCGAGCTGAGCCCCAAGGGCATTGACAAGGGCGTGGGCGTGGCGCGAGCGCTGGCGTATCTGGGCCGTGAGGGAAATGCGCGCACCTTTGGCTTTGGCGATTCTGGTAACGACCTGGGCATGCTCGCTGCGGTCGAGACGGCTGTCGCCATGGGCAACGCCATGCCCGAGGTCAAGGCGGTCGCCGACTACGTGACCGACGATGTCGCACACGACGGTACCGTCACAGCGATGCAGCATTTCGGCCTCATCTAATGAATCCCGCGTTCTGACGTTTGCTCAAACTGTGACTCTTTGCTTTTGCATGCGCAATCGATTTATCAATCCAAACACTGAGGTGTTTATACCGTTCGCCGAGAAGATAAAAAACCGCAGCTCACGCCTTGATAAACGTAGGTAAAGTGTTTAGCAGTTTATCGGCCGTATGCTAACGAAAGGAATCAGGCAGATGGCAATCAAGGTGTTCGCTGACGGTGCAAACCTCGAGGGCATGCTCGACATGTACGAGAACGGCAACGTTCAGGGTTTCACTACCAACCCGTCCCTTATGAAGAAGGGCGGCGTGACGGATTACCGCGCGTTTGCCAAGGAGGTCCTGGCCCACATCACCGATGTATCCGTCTCGTTTGAGGTCTTTGCCGACGACGTCGAGACCATGGAGGTCGAGGCCCGCGAGATCGCTACCTGGGCCGAGAACGTCTACGTCAAGATTCCGTGCGTGACTACCAAGGGCGAGTCCACCGCCGAGCTGGTCCGCAAGCTTTCCGCCGACGGCATCAAGGTCAACGTCACTACTATCTTTACGCCTACGCAGGTCGATGAGATGGTCGAGGCCGTTGACACCGAGACGCCGTCCATCATCTCGCTCTTTGCCGGCCGCATCGCCGACACCGGCGTCGATCCCATTCCGTTTATGACGGAGTCGGTCAAGAAGGCCGCCGCCAAGCCCAACTGCGAGGTCCTGTGGGCGTCCACGCGCGAGCTTATCAATATTTACCAGGCAGAAGCCTGCGGTTGCCAGATCATTACGGTGCCCAACAGCATTCTGGCCAAGCGCAAGAACATCGGTCGCGACCCGTACGAGGTCTCGCTCGACACCGTGCGCGGCTTTGCCAAGGATATCGCCGCTTTGGGCTTCCATATCCTGCCGTAACGCGAACACTGGCTACGCCGCGGGCTGTTCGCCCCGACCTTTCCTTTCCCTATCGCTCACGCGCTTCGCGAGGGTCGTGCTAGGCAAAGGAAAGGCCGGGGCTGCCGGCACGAGCTTGCCGGTAGGTTGGCGATAGGCTTCCATATCCTGCCGTGGACAAAGGTGCCCCTGCCTGCGCCGTGCAAAATTGAGAGTATTCAGCAAGGTAAAGGCTTTTACCAGTTGGGTGAAGCACGGAACAGCCCCCGTTCTGGCTCTAATGTCGCTAAAACGGGGGCTGTTTTTGGCGTTATTGTCTCTGTGGGGCGTTCGGAACGGCGGAAATTGCAGAATACTCGCGATTTTGCACGTCGCGAGAGGGGGGACCCTTGCTTTTGCGGTCTACTTCCCCTGCACCATGGTGAGCGAGATCTTCTTGCGGTCGCGGTCGACCTTCTCGACCCACACCTTCACCGTGTCGCCGACGCGCACGACATCACTCGGGTGCTTGACGAAGCGGTTAGCCAGCTTGGAGATGTGCACGAGGCCGTCCTGGTGCACGCCCACGTCGACGAACGCGCCAAAGTCGACGACGTTGCGCACCGTGCCCTTGAGCTCCATGCCGGGCTCCAGGTCGTCGATGGAAAGCGCTGAGCGGCTAAAGACCACCTCGGGCGCGTCGTCGCGCGGGTCGCGGCCGGGCTTTTTGAGCTCGTTGACGATGTCGATGAGCGTTAGGGTGCCGCAGTCCAGGTCGCTTGCCAGCGCCGAGATACTGCCCAGGCGGCGCTCGATGTCGGGCACGCCGCCGCGGCTGAGCTCGCTTGCCGCAACGCCGGCGCGCTCCAGGACGGCCGTGGCTACCTCGTAGCTCTCGGGGTGGACGCTTGTCGCGTCGAGTGGGTTCTTGCCGCCGCTAATGCGCAGGAAACCCGCGGCGTTCAGGTATGCCTTGGGTCCCAGCTTGGGGACCTTCTTAAGCTGGCGGCGATCGGTAAAGGCGCCGTTTTCCTCGCGGTAGGCCACGATGTTTTTGGCCACGCTCGGCGTAATACCCGATACGTATCCCAACAGGCTCGCGCTCGCGGTGTTGACGTCGACGCCCACGCGGTTGACGACGTCTTCCACCACGTGGCCCAGGGTGCGCGAGAGTTCGGCCTGGTCAAGGTCGTGCTGGTATTGGCCAACGCCGATGGACTGGGGCGGAATCTTGACGAGCTCTGCCAGTGGGTCTTGCAGGCGGCGGCCCAGGCTCATGGCGCCACGCACGGTGACGTCCAGGTCGGGATATTCCTGGCTGGCGAGCTCGGAGGCGGAGTACACCGACGCGCCGGCCTCGTTGACGATGGTGTAGCGAAGGCTGGGCGCCTGCTCGGCAATGAACTCCGAGACGACTTCCTCGGTCTCGCGGCTGGCGGTGCCGTTGCCGATGACGATGGTGTTGACGCCGTCCTTCTTGACGAGGCGGGCAAGCTCGCGCTTGGTGCCGGCGACGTCGTGGCGCGGCTTGGTGGGGTAGACCACGCCGTGGTCGAGTAGCTTGCCGGTCTCGTCCATGACGGCGACCTTGCAGCCGGTGCGGTAGCCCGGATCGAGCGCGAGCACGCGGGCGCCGCGCACGGGGCGTGCCGAGAGCAAGCCCTCAAGGTTCTTGGCAAAGACGTTGATGGCCTCGGTCTGGGCGCGAACGGTGAGTTTGGCGCGGGCCTCGCGCTCCAGCGAGGGGGCCATGAGGCGCTTGTAGCCGTCGGCGATGGCGGCATCGAAGACGGGCGCGAATACGCCCTGGCGTCGGGGCCAACGGCTGCCGAGGCGTGCCGTGGCGGCGGCGCCGTCGACGTTCACGCGCACGCGGAGCTTGCCCTCGCGCTCGCCGCGGTCGATAGCCAGCACGCGGTGGTTGGGTATACGGCGCAGCGGCTCGTCAAAGTTGTAGTAGGGCTCGTAGGGGGTCTTCTCGGCGGGGTCTGTGGCTTCGACGACGATATCGGCGGTGTTCTGCGTAAAGGCGCGCAGGTCGGCGACGTTCTCGGGGTCCTCGGCCACCGTCTCGGCCACGATGTCCGCCGCCCCGGCGAGCGCCTTTTCGGGCGTGTCGAAGCCGGCTTTCTCGTTGACGTATGCCGCGGCGGCGTCGAGTGCGCTGCCCTTGGCCGAAGCCTGCATGATGATCATGTTGGCGAGTGGCTCCAGGCCTGCCTCGCGGGCCTTCTGCGCGCGGGTCATGCGCTTTTTGCGGTAGGGCTTGTAGAGGTCCTCGACACGCTGGAGCTGCGTGGCCTCGCGAATCTGTTGCTCGAGCTCGGGCGTGAGCTTGCCCTGGGCGTCGATGAGCAGAATGACGTCCTCTTTACGTTGCTCAAGATTGCGCAGGTAGGACAGGCGCTCGTCGAGCGCGCGCAGGGCAACGTCGTCCATGCCGCCCGTGGCTTCTTTGCGGTAGCGCGAGATAAAGGGGATGGTGTTGCCCTCGTCGATGAGCTTGACGGCTGCCTCGATGTTGACGGCCTTAAGGTTGAGCTCGCGGGCGAGCTGGGCGATAAGATCCATGGGACTCCTTGCGTTTAAGGTGCGTTTGCAGCACAGGGCTACCAAGGATACCACCCGTCCCAAAAGACTGTTTTTGGGGCCGCGCCACGAAAACGGTCTATCTACTACGTTTGAACCGTATGGGTCGACCATCCCCCGGTTTTCCGAAAATACGCAAGCCGTCTACCTGCGGTTTTTATTTCGCGAAATTCCGTATGGTTAAGGGTGGTCGGTTAAACGTAGTAGATAGGCCCATTTCGTGGCGAACGAATCAAGCCGAGGTGCAAAATAGCCCCCGCCCCAGAAAAATCATCGGCAAGGTAGCAAAATGCCCCGCGGGCAGGAGGCTGCTCGCGGGGCAAAGAAGAGGGGCTTGTTGGTGGCGGGCCGAGGCGCTCGGCGGGGAGTTTGCCGCGGCCCGCTCTTAAGGCATTACAGCTCAACGAGCTGGCCGGTCTCGGCGGCCTCCTTGATGGCGTTGAGAAGCGTGAGCGTCTTGACGTTATCGGCGGGGGTCACGACGGGCTCGACCTCGCGGCGGACAACCTTCACAAAGTGCTTGAGCTGCATCTTGTGCGGCAGTGCCGGGTCGACGGCCGGAATCTCCATCTGCAGCGGCTTGTGCCAGTTAGAGGCGCCGTCGTAGGAGAACTGGTGCAGGCGGGGCAGCGAAAGGGCGCCCTTGGTGCCGCCGATAAAGTAGGCGTCGGCGTCGAAGGGGCGGTACTGCGGATCCTCGCGAGCGGTCGCCTCCCAGTTCCAGGGGCTGGCGGTGGCGTCAGAGATGGTCATGCTCGCGAGCGCGCCGTCGGCAAAACGGACGTTGACCACGGCGGAGTCCTCGGTCTCAAAACCGCGGGCGGCGCTGGACTGCATGCCCTGGACGGCAACGGGCTCGCCCAGCAGGTAGCGGAGCAGGTCGACGTCGTGCACCAGGTTGACCAGGATCGGGCCGGCACCCTTCTTGCGGCGCCACTCGACATCGAAATACTCGTCATTCTTATAGATCATGTAGTGGAAGCTCGACACGGTGAGCTTGCCCAGCTCGCCGGACTCGATGATCTCCTTGGCCTTGTTGACGAAGGGGTTGTGGCGACGGTGCTGACCCACGAGCACGGGCACGCCGGCGGTTTCGGCCTCGGCGGCGAAGGCCTGGGCATCCTCGAGATCGTTGGAGATCGGCTTTTCGACCAGCGGCACGATGTTGCGCTTCACAGCCTCGCGAGCAACGCCTAGGTGCAGGTCGTTGGGGGTAGCGATAATGACGGCCTCGGGCTTGATCTCGTCCATCATCTGGGCGGGATCGGTGTAAAACGGCACGCCGGCGGCCTCGGCCGTGGCGCGGGCGCCCTCAAAGGCGTCGGCGATGGCGACGAGCTCGGCCTCGGGCTCCTCGGTGACAAAGCGGATGTGGTTGCGGCCCATGGCGCCGGCGCCGATAACGGCAATGCGGACGGGGTTGAGCTCAGACATTTCGACTCCTTAATACCGGTGACCGGTGGAATGCGACAAAGGGGCTGTCCCTTCGTCGCATCGGTAAAACTAGGCGGACTTCTTCTTGCTGTCGGAGACCATCATGTAGACGGTGAGCACGACGGCGATGGCGGCGATCACAATAGCGCCGTAGAAGGACTGCTGGTAGGCGGCGCTTCCGGCCTCGGCGTGATACAGCACGGCGGTGATGGGCTGGCTGATCCAGGTGGAAGCGGCGTAGCCCAAAAACATGATGCCGTAGTTGACGCCGATGTTGCTGGTGCCAAAGGCGCCACCGGTGAGCGGCGGGTAGATGACGAGCAGAGCGCCAAAGCTAAAGCCGAGCAGGGCGAGCGCCACAAAGAACATGCTCTGCGTAAAGCTCATCGACATGATGACGAGCGCGACGATGGTGACGATAAGGCTGATGAGCAGCGACTTGTAGGCACCGAGCTTGTCAATGATCTGACCAAAGGACAGGCGGCCGACCAGGTTGGCGCAGGTGTTGACGGAGACGACCACACCGCCGAGGGCGACGGCTGCGGCGCTCGTGGGGTCGGCGAAGAGCTGGACGGCGGCGATGGAGGCAACCTTGCCGACGAGCAGCGTGCCGGCGGTGGCGGCAAAGGCGAAGGTGATGATGAGGACCCAGAAGCGCGGGGTCTTGACCATCTCGCCCGGGGTGAGGTCGCCGAAGGTGCCGGCATGTGCGCCACCCTTGGGGGCCTCGAAGCCCTCGGGCAGCCAGCCGGCCTCGGGGGCCTTCAGGAACAGGGCGGAGGCGGCGATTGTCACAAAGAAAATGACGCCGAGCGCCTTAAGGGCGCCAAAGATGCCCAGGCTCGGGATGAGCAGCGAGGCGAGCACCGGGGACAGCACGGCGGGGCCGGCGGTCGAAGCGGCCAGGGTGATGCCGGAGGCGAGACCCTTCTTGTCGATGAACCACTTTTGGCCGGTGGTGAGCGCCGGGTTGTAGCCCAGGCCGTTGCCGATGGCGGCGACGAGCGAGAACCACAGGTAGAACTGCCACGGCTCGGTGACGGTACCGGACATGAACCAGCCCAGGCCGTAGCACACGGCGGCGGCGATCACGACGTTGCGCGGGCCGATCTTATCGGAGATGCGGCCGGCGAAGATGCCCGTCACGGCCATGATGGTCTGAAAGACCGGGAAGGCCCAGGTAAGAGCGCTGGACCACTCGGGGTAGACGGCGAGCAGGTTCTTGCTCACGACGGAATACAGCGCGATGGAGCTGATGAAGAACATGGTGACGCACGCGGCGGAAAGCACGACAGCGCGACCCTTGTTGGAGTTGGTGGAAGCCATTGGACTCTTTCTAATCGATACGGGGGAGGAACAGGCGTGTCTGCGGGTCCTCCCTGTCGGGTTGGTTTACTGGTCAGTCGGCTTGGCGACGCCGGACTCATCGGACCAGAGCTCGACACCCTTGTTCTTAAGGTAGTTGTCGGCATAGGCGCGACGGCCGCCGGGCTTGGCGGTGAGGTCGCCCATCATGTTGGAGAAGCCGCCGTCGACCTTGATGGCGTCGCCGGTGGTAAAGTCCGAGCGCGTGGACGCCAGGAACATGACGGCGTTGGCGATATCGCTAACCTCGCCGATGCGGCGCGTGGCGATGAGGCGGCTGCGGCTCTTTTCGACCTCGGGGTCGGCGTAGAAGTTGGCCGACATCGGGGTCTTAACGAAGCAGGGCTCGACGCAGTTGGAGCGCACGCCGTAGGGGCCCCATTCGGCGGCGAGCATCTTGGACATCATGTTGACGCCCGCCTTGGTGGAGCTGTACACGCCCGAGAACGTCTCGGGGGAGTGGCTGGCGACGGTCGAGATGTGCACCAGGCGACCCTGGCCGGCCTTGATCATCTCGCGACCAAAGCGCTGCGAGGTGATGAAGTAACCGGTGAGGTTGACGTTGAGCACCTGCTCCCAGTCGCTCAACGGCAGGTCTTCCATGGCTGCGAAGCGCAGGATGCCGGCGGTGTTGACAAGGACGTCGACGCGGCCGAAGTCGGCGATGGTGGCATCGACGGCGGCCTGAACCTCGGCCTCGTCGGTGGCGTTCATCTTGTAGCCCTCGGCGTGGATGCCAAACTCGGCGGCGAGGTCGGCGGCTGCGGCCTTGACCTTTTCCTCGTCCAGGTCGAGCATGACGACGTTGGCGCCATTGCGGGCGAACTCGCGGCAGATCTCGGCGCCCATACCGCCGAGCGCGCCAGTCACGGCGCAGACATCGCCCTCGAGCTTAAGCCAATTGCTCATAGGAACTTCCCTTCTTGTGCCTCCCGGTGGGTCGCTCCCATTAACCGACCCACGTGGTTTTCGCTGGTTATCGTATGCTTTGCATTTGCGCAGGTGAATTGCATATTTGTTAGAATGGCGTTAACCGTAGGTTTATACTGTGCGATGCAGTTTTTCTCAATCGAGCGCGTGACCTGCCAAAACGACCCCCTGTGGCGCCATGCGTTCACAGGCGCGAAAACGGGAGATTGACGTGTACGATCGACGACTCGAGGCCATATCGGCCGCCGCGGAGCTGGGAAGCTTCTCACGGGCGGCGGCAAAATTGCGCGTGTCGACCCCGGCGCTCGTCAAACAGGTGTCGGGTTTCGAGGCCGAGTTTGGCATCACGTTGTTCGAGCGCTCGCATTCGGGTGTTAAGGTGACGCCGGCGGGCGCTCTGCTGGTGGACGACGCGCGTTCGATCATGCGGCAGTCCGAGGACGCGCTGCGCCGTGCCCGACGTGCAGCGGGCGATGGCGGGGCCGTGCGCCTGGGCGTGTCGATGATGTGCCCGGGGCGCCAAACGCTGTCGATGTGGTCGGGCGTACACGAGCTGGAACCGTCGCTGCGATTTGAGATCGTGCCGGTAAGCGATCTCTATGACGAGCGCGAGACCGTCATGCGCAGCTTGGGCCGCGAGGTCGATGTGGTGCAGTCGAGTTTTTCTACCCCACGCTGGGGCGACGCCTGCCAAAAGCTCCGCATCGTTAACGTGCCGTTTTATATCGACCTGCCGCGCACGAGCCCGCTGGCGCGCAAGAATCACATTACGGTCGCCGACTTGGAGGGCATGCGCCTGCGCGTGCTCCGTCACGGCAACGACGCTATGGACAGTCTGCGCATCGACCTGTTGGCTGACGGCGGTGTGGACGTGATCGACGTGGACAGCTTTGACTTTGCGCTCTTTAACGAGGCAGAGGAAAAGGGTGACGCGGTGCTCACCTGCGGGGCGTGGTCGGGGGTGCACCCAGCCTTTGTGGGCGTGCCGTTCCTGTGCGGCCGTGAGGTGCCGGTCTTTTTGCACTATCCGCTCGAGCCCACCCTCCAAGTCCAAAAATTCGTCAACGCCATGGCACAACTTCTCAAGTAGCCAAAAGAGCCCCGTCCCAAATTAGCTACCCTTTGCTACGGGTTTAGCGTTCCTCGCGTGGCAGTCCGGCCGCCTCGGCTGTCTTTACGCGGTTCTTGTCGATGTACATGTTTTTGTCGGCCTGGGAAAAGAGCTTGCGCATCGTAGGCGGTTCATCAAAATCACTGGAAAGCGCGTAACCCACCGCATAGCTAATAGGCATGTCGGGATGAGCCTCGGAATACTCGTTCACGTTTGCACGAACCCGAGTAAGACAGGACTCAACGGCAGCCCGATCGGCATCCCATAGCACCGCGATAAACTCATCGCCACCGTTGCGGCCCACAAAGCAGGTCTCGGACGCCACACGCCCCAGCTGCCGGGCAAAAGAGCGGATGTATTCGTCGCCCTTCTCGTGACCAAAGCTATTATTGACCGTATGCAGATTGTTAAGGTCGAAGACGCACACCGCAACGGGCGCCTCCGCGGAGACAGGCTGCTCCTGCAAGATCTCCTCGCACTTATTCTTATTGGGCAGTCCTGTGGCTTCGTCGAGATAGACTTTGTTCTGCAGCTCGCGATTGAGCGCAGCGGTGCGCACCGCGCGAGCGAGTTCAACCGCAAAGGTCGCCACCAAACCAACGATATCGATGATCACCAGACCCTCGAGATGATTGAGTGCCGTAGCCTTCTCCTGGGAATAGTCCTCCGCGAGTCGTGTGGCATCGTCACAAATACCAAAGAACTCCTCGCTCATCGCGATGATATCGGTGTTCTCGTAGCCGACTTCGCGCACACGGGCAATCTCGGCGCAAAGCTCATTAAAATAATTTGCAAGCTCGATCATCTTTGCCTGATACTCATCGTCGTCGAGACGGACGAGGTTGAGGTCGTCACTTCCGTAACGCAAGCCGTTGATGTATGAATCCACGGCTTTAAGCAGGTCATCTTGAGGCTGGCCCGCGTCCTCGAGCTTAACGATTCGCTGCGTGGTACCGCGCACCAGACCGGCGTAGTTGACCACGCGCGCCGTGCCCTGGATATCGGAGACGAGCAGCATAACATTGATGAAGAAGAAGATGAGAACTGCCGTGAGCACCATCATGAGCAGGCGCATCGCCCGACTGGCTTTCTTGGCGACAGAAGTATTCACAAGTCACTCCCCTAAATGACAAAAAAGCAAGTAACACGCAGTGTGCTGAAATTCACGTGAGGCCAACTCTACCATATGGGCCAGCAGCCTCAAACTGCAGCAGACGCTCGTCCAAATTGGCGTGACGCTTGCCTTGTTGTTCTTGACCTGGCTGCGCTATCGGACATGCTTCTGGTCTTGGATCACCATGGGAAAGCTCATCCCGTTTTGTGCGTCTAGAGTGGGATGCGGCTTCCCAAAGGTGCCGTTAGGGGAAACTGCATCCCAGTTTGAACCCTTGAAATGGGATGCAGTTTCCCGGAGGGCCCCAGCGGGAAACGGCATCCCATTCTGGGCCCGAAAAGTGGGATACGGTTTCCCGTCAGCACCAAAAAGCCCCCGCAGCTCAGTTCATGAACTGCGGGGGCTTTGTGCGTTGTGGAGCTTTGTGTCCAGTTCGCCGGACGTTATTCGAGCTCAAACGCTCCGGTGTAGAGCTGATAGTAATATCCGCGCTTGGCGATCAGCTCGTCGTGGTTGCCGCGCTCGATAATGCGGCCGTGGTCCAGGCAGATGATCGCGTCGGAGTTGCGCACGGTGGACAGGCGGTGTGCGATGACAAACGTCGTGCGGCCTTCCATGAGCTTGTCCATGCCGGCTTGCACGATAGCCTCGGTGCGGGTGTCGATGGAGCTCGTGGCCTCGTCCAGGATCATCGCCGGCGGATCGGCGACGGCAGCGCGTGCAATCGAAATCAGCTGGCGCTGGCCTTGCGACAGCTGGGCGCCGTTGCCGGTGAGCATGGTGTCGTAGCCGTCGGGCAGGCGGGTGATAAAGTCGTCCGCGCCCGCGAGCTTGGCCGCCGCGATGCACTCCTCGTCGGTGGCGTCCAGGTTGCCGTAGCGGATGTTATCCATCACGGTGCCGGTGAACAGGTTCACGTCCTGCAGCACCACGCCCAGCGAGCGGCGCAGATCGGCCTTGCGGATCTTGTTGACGTTGATGCCGTCGTAGCGGATCTTGCCGTCGGCGATGTCATAGAAGCGGTTGATGAGGTTGGTGATGGTCGTCTTGCCGGCACCGGTGGCGCCGACAAACGCGACCTTCTGGCCCGGCTTGGCAAACACAGACACGCCGTGCAGCACCTCGTGGTCGGGCGTGTAGCCAAAGTCGACGTTGTCCATGACCAGGTCGCCGCGCAGCGGCACGTACTCAATCTCGCCGGTTGCGCGGTGCGGATGTTTCCATGCCCACATGCCGGTGTGGTGGTCGGCCTCCTCGAGCTGCCAGGTATCGGGGTTCACCTGCGCGTTGACGAGCGTCACATAGCCTTCGTCGGCCTCGGGCTCCTCGTCGATGAGTTCAAAGATACGGTCGGCACCGGCGAGGCCCATGACCACGGCGTTGATCTGCTGCGAGATCTGACCGATCTGTCCGCAGAACTGCTTGGTCATGTTGAGGAACGGCACCACGACGGCGATGGACAGCGCCATGCCCGAGATGCTCAGGTTGGGCACGCCCAGCGCCAGGAAAATGCCGCCTGCCAGTGCGACCAGCACGTAGAGCAGGTTGCCCAGGTTCATAAGGATAGGCATGAGGATGTTGGCGTACATGTTGGCCTTCTGCGAGACCTCGAAGAGCTTTTCGTTGCGCTCGTCAAAATCGGCCTCGGCGGCAGACTCGTGGCAGAATGCCTTGACGACCTTCTGACCGTTCATGACTTCCTCGATATGGCCCTCGACCACGCCGAGCTCGGTCTGCTGCGCAATAAAGAAACGCGCGGAGTTGGAGCCGAGCAGCTTGGTCATAAAGGTCATAAAGGCGACGCCGGCCACAATGACCAGGCACATCCACACGCTGTAGTACAGCATGATAAAGAACACCGTGACGATGACGATGATCGTCATGAGCAGGTTGGGCAGCGACTGGCTGATCATCTGGCGCAGCGTGTCGATGTCGTTGGTGTAGTGGCTCATGATGTCGCCGCGCTGGTGCGTGTCGAAGTAGCGAATCGGCAGGTCCTGCATACGGTTGAACATCTTCTCGCGCAGCTTCTCGAGCGAGCCCTGCGTGACGATGGCCATGGCGCGGTTCCAGAACAGTGAGGACAGGATGCCGACGCCGTAGATGCAGGCGAGGGTGGTCACGAGCTGTGCAATCTTGGGCTGTGCGGCTTCCCAATCGCCCGACTGCCACGAGTCGCTAATGATCTGCAGGGCGCTCTGAAGGAAGGTCGCGCCGATGGAGTTGATGATGGCGCAGAGCACCACGCCGACGACGACGAGGGGCAAAAGCACGGGGTAGAAGCCAAAGAGCGTCTTGATGAGGCGCGACATGGTGCCGCCCTTGCGGTTGAGCGCGCGCTCGGCGGTCGTTGCCTTACTCATGTGCCTCGCCTCCTTCCTGGGTCTGGGCTTGCGTTACGGTCGTATCGGTGTTGTCTGCCGCCGTGGCCGTGTTGCCGGAGACGTCGCCGGCGTTCTCCTCGCCCTCGGCAGACATCTTGTTTTGCGAGGTAAAGGTCTCGCGGTAGATCTCGCTTGTCTTAAGCAGCTCGTCATGGTTGCCGATCTGCGCGATACGGCCGCCCTCCATGACGATGATGCGGTCTGCATCCTGCACGGAGCTAATGCGCTGGGCGATGATGAGCTTGGTCGTGTTGGGCAGATAGCTTGCCAGTCCTGCGCGAATCTTGGCGTCGGTCTTGGTGTCGACGGCGCTGGTGGAGTCGTCCAGGATCAAGATCTTGGGGCGACGCAGCAGGGCACGCGCAATGCACAGGCGCTGCTTCTGACCGCCGGAAACATTGGAGCCGCCCTGCTCGATCCAGGTGTCGTAGCCCTTGGGGAAGCCGTCGACAAACTCATCGGCGCAGGCCAGATGTGCCGCTTCGCGGACCTCCTCGTCGGTGGCGTTCGGGTCGCCCCAGCGCAGATTCTCGGCAATGGTGCCGCTAAACAGCACGTTTTTCTGCAGCACCATGGCGACCTGGTGGCGCAGCGCGTCCAAGCCGTAGTCGCGCACGTCCATGCCGCCTACGCGCACGGTGCCTTCGGTGGCGTCGTACAGGCGGGCAATGAGGTTTACGAGCGTGGACTTGGCCGAGCCGGTGCCGCCGATGATGCCGATGGTCTCGCCGCTCTTAATGTGCAGGTCGATGTCGTCGAGCGCCTGGCGTTTCGCATGCGCGGAATACTTAAAGCTCACGTGGTCAAAGTCGATGGAGCCGTCGGCAACCTCGAGCACGGGCTTGGTCGGGTTGGCGATTGTGGGCTCGGCGGCAAGCACCTCGGTAATGCGGTGCGCCGATTCGTCGGCCATAGTTACCATGACAAAGATCATCGACAGCTGCATCAGGCTCATGAGGATCTGGAAACCGTAGGTAAAGATTGAAGAGAGCTGGCCCACGTCGAACAGCGTGCCCTGGCTCGTGATGATGAGCTTGGAGCCAAGGTAGATGATGACGACAAACGCGCCGTTGACGCAGATGTTCATCATGGGGTTGTTAAAGGCGAGCAGCTTCTCGGCGCGGGTGAAGTCCATCTGGACGTCGCGCGCGGCGGTCGCGAACTTCTCCTTCTCAAAGTCTTCGCGCACGTAGCTCTTAACCACGCGCATGCCGGTGACGTTTTCCTCGACGGACTCGTTAAGGGCATCGTACTTGTGGAACACGCGCGAGAAGATGGGGCGCACCTTAAAGATGATAAAGAACAGTCCAAAGCCCAGCAGCGGAATGATGACCAGGTAGACCATGGCGACGCTGCCGCCCATGATAAACGCCATGGTAAAGGCGAAGATCAATACCAGCGGTGCGCGCACGGCGATACGGATGATCATCATAAAGGCCTGCTGCACGTTGTTGATATCGGTGGTCAGACGCGTGACGAGCGAGGAACTCGAGAACTCATCGATGTTGGCAAAGCTGAACGTCTGGATCTTGTAGAACAGGTCGTGACGCAGGTTCTTGGCGAAGCCGCAGCTCGCATGGCTGCAGGTGACGCCGGCAGCGGCGCCAAAAGCAAGCGACGTCAGCGCGATAAGCACCAAAAAGCCTGCGGTGGGAAGCATCTCGGCTACGGTGGCGCCGTCTTTGATGGCGTCGATCAGGTTGGCAGTGATAAATGGAATCAGCATCTCGCAGAGCACCTCGCCAAGCACGAGCAATGGCGTGGCAACGGTGACTTTTATATAGTCGCGGATGCTGCCCATGAGGGTTTTAATCATCCAGTTCCTCCCAGGTTACACGGATTTTATCGAGCATTTCGGCGAGGTCTTCGCGCTCGTCATGGGTGAGCGCGCTAAAGGCCCGTTCTCTAAAGCGGATGCGGGCCGCCTGGTCGATGCGGGCGTTTTCCCGGCCGGTTTCGGTCAGGCGAATGGTGAGCTGCCGTCGATCCTTGGGGTTACGGCTGCGCTCGATGAGGCCGTTGACCTCGAGCTTGGACAGGATCTCGGAAAGCGACCCCGGCTTGAGGTCAAAGTGCATGCCGAGTTCCTGCTGCGACATCTCGCCGCCGGGCTGCTTGGCCAGCAGGCAGATGATGGGCGCCTTGCCGGACACGCCTCCGCCATGAAAATGCATGTAATGGCCGCAAAAGCCCAGATTATTGAGGATGCGCTTGGCAAGCTTGTCTTCTGAGCTAACCGCTTCGGGTGCATCCGCCGGCTGTGACGGGTCGCCGCCGGGCTCGTGCGAACAAAGGCTAAGAGGTTCATCGCACATGAATTAGTGCTGCTCCTTTCTTTAGTTAGGTAGAGGAATTGTTTTGTGCCTAACCAATTTAGGAGCATGAGAAACCAATGTCAAGGTACCAAACTTATTAAGTTACGGCGTTTTGCCAAACGCCGTAACCGCTCGACGCTGCAAGCGTTCCTAAGCGGCAATCTGACGTTCAATCGTCGGGCATGGCCGCAAGGCCTATGCCCCCCATTTCCGAAACCTTTCCGCAACAATGCGCTCTTCGCGACCCTGGCGACCGCTCACAACGCCTCCTGCGCTACACTTAGTCGCACTGTGGCGCCGTTGCGCCGCGCCCGACCTAAGGGGGACTCTCATGAAGAATACTCAGCTGCTGCTGATTAACGATATGTGCGGCTACGGCAAGGTCGCGCTTTCCGCCATGCTGCCGGTGCTGTCTCACATGGGCTACCGTATCCATAACCTGCCGACGGCGCTCGTTTCCGACACGCTCAACTATCCCAAGTTCTACATCCACGACACCACCGAGTACGTGCGCCAGAGCCTCGCCATCTGGGAGGAGCTCGGCTTTGAGTTCGACGCCATCTCGACCGGCTTTATCGTGACCGAGGAAGAGACGCGCATCATCTCGGACTTTTGCCACCGCCGTGCGCAAAAGGGCACCAAGGTGTTCGTCGACCCCATCATGGGCGACAACGGCAAGCTCTATGCGGGCGTGCCCGAGTCCACGATTGGCCTTATGCGGCACCTGCTGGAGTGCGCAGACTACGCGGTACCCAACTATACCGAGGCGTGTCTGCTTGCCGATAGGCCTATTGCCGAGCAAATTACGCCCGATGAGGCCCGCGCCCTTGTGGACGCCGTGCGCGAGCTGGGTGCCAAGTCGGTGGTCATTACGAGCGCCGTAGTCAATGGCACGAACGCGGTTATCGGTTACGACCATGTGGCGGGGGAGTACTTTACGATTCCCTTTGAGCTCATTCCGGTCTATTTCCCGGGCACGGGCGACACGTTCTCGGCGGTGCTCGTCGGCCGCGTTATGGCAGGCTGGAGTCTGCAGCGCGCGACGTCCGATGCCATGCGCGTGGTGGCAGAGCTTATCGAACGCAATGCCGACCAAGAGGACAAATCGGCCGGCCTTCCCATCGAGGCCTGCCTGGATGTGATCGACCATGAGTAACGCCGGCGAGGGCGGCATCAGGCCTGCGGGCGAGAGCAAGCCGCTCGGCGCGTCGCGTGGCAAGCGTCCGCGTATCCGCGTGAGCTGCGTGGACCAGCTGGGTGCGTGCCGCTGCCACCATGGTCACAAGCCGGGCGACGTTTTTGACTTCGACCGAGACCGCGGCAAGATGTGCGCCATGGCCTGCCACGTGGGCTTTCCCTATATCGATATCCTGCGCTATGGCGGAACTGTGCCTGGCAACGAGCCCGGTACGGCAAAGTTCTGCTGCCCCGAGGTCGATACGCTGAACGTCTGGCTTGCCGAGATCGTTGACGAGTAGTCGAGCGCAATGTGTCAAAGGGACAGCCCCTTTGACACATTCGCCGGTGGTGCCCCTTCTTTTGCTTATAATCTCAAATCTCTGCATTTCATTTGATTTTAGGTTCTAAAAATTCTGCGTTTCATAGATAATCAAGCGTATAAAACTTTGCATTTCATTTGATGACACCGAGGGGAGAGCCTATGCTGCGCAGGAAAATAGCGGCAGAGCTGGAGCGTTGGCTGAAGTCTTCCGAGCAAAAGGCCTTGTTCATCACGGGTTCTCGCCAGATTGGCAAAAGCTATTCGATTCGCGCGTTTGGCAAAGCCAACCATGCAACCTACATCGAGCTTAACCTCATGGAAAACCGCCAGGCAAAAGATGCTCTTCTCGAGGCGCGGAATGCCGATGATTTCATCAGCAGGGTGACGCTTCTTTCGGGAAAGTCGATTGCACCAGGCAAAACGCTCGTGTTTATCGATGAGGTCCAAGAGGCCCCCGACATCATGACGATGGCAAAGTTCCTTGTTGAGGACGGGAGGTGCCGCTGGGCGTTTTCGGGGTCAATGCTCGGGACTCAGTTCAAGGGCGTCAGGTCCTATCCCGTGGGGTATGTTCGCGAGCTTAGGATGTTCCCGCTCGATTTTGAGGAGTTTTGCTGGGCAATCGGGGTGAGCGAGGGGGCTCGTCAAACGATACGTGACGCGTGTATCAGCGAGAGGCCCATTCCTGATTACATTCATGACGCGATGATGGCAAACTTCAGGACCTATACCGTTGTCGGCGGAATGCCGGAGGTCGTGCAGCGTTTCCTTGACACGCAGGGCGACCTTGCCTCTGTTCGTCAGCTACAGTCAGAGCTCAACGAACAGTACCGGCGGGATATCTCCAAGTATGCAAGCGGGCGAGCCCTGCAGGTGCAGAGCATCTACGATCAGCTCCCTATTATGCTCGAGGGCGAAAACAAGCGCTTCGTGCTCAATTCCATTGACCCCAAGGCTTACTACGAGAAGTATCAGCGAGATTTTGTATGGCTTGTCGATGCCGGCGTTGCTCTCAAAGCCGATATCGTAACCGAGCCAAAATCGCCCCTGCTCAAGACGGCGCGGCCATCGCAGTTCAAGCTATATCAATCGGATACGGGCATGTTGATGGCGCGCTACCCCGTTGGAGTCGCCCAAGCGGCGTATCTTGATAGCAAGGAGCCCAATCTGGGCGGCATTTACGAAAACGTGGTGGCCCAGCAGCTGGCCGCCCAAAATCGCCAGCTTTACTACTATCAGACAAAAAAGCGCGGTGAAGTGGACTTTGTGGTCGATGGACCGGATGGGACGGCTGTTCCGATCGAGGTTAAATCGGGCTCCTATTACCACGCGCACGCTGCGCTCGGTCATGTGCTTGATACGGCTGAATATGGCGTAAGGCTCGGGATTGTTTTCTCAAGAGGCAACGTTGAGCGCAACGGAGCGGTTCTCTATTTGCCGCTATATGCGACCTGGGCCCTTTCGGATGTTTTGGGCGACTCCTGCGCCGAGGGGATAAAGCTGGAGGTCAAGCCGGTCTAGGGCCAGTCCCGGATGTGACAAAGGGGCAGTTCCTTTGTCACATTCATGAGCGTGGATTATCTCCCACCGAGATAACGAGCGTGGATTTTCTCCCGTTTAGAGCGCACTCGAACGCTCAAAGTGGGAGAAAATCCACGCTCGTTTTATGCCGATGGCGTGGCCCGTGTGCCCGCGCCGCCCGAGCGCCTACAGCTGCTCGAGCATGGCGGTGCAACCGGCGAGTACATCGCGGTAGGTGGCGTCGAAATTGCCGGTGTACCAGGGGTCGGCCACGTCGCCGGGGCGATCGGTCCAATCGAGCAGGCGCGAGATCTTGCCATCGGGGTCCTTCCCAAAAATTCGGTACAGGGCGCGGGCGTTCTCGTCGTCCATATAGACAATGTGGTCCCAGTCGCCATACTCCGCGCGACGCACCTGACGTGCGCGATGTGCGACGACGGGAATCCCGACCTCGCGTAGCTTGGCAACGGTACCGTGGTGTGGCGGGTTGCCGATCTCCTCGGTCGAGGTCGCCGCGGAATCGATGGCAAACTCCGCCTCGCGCCCAGCGCGGCGCACGAGCTCGGTAAACACCGACTCGGCCATCGTCGAGCGGCAGATGTTTCCATAGCAGATGAACAGTACACGTTGCATATGCGGTTTCCTTTCGATCGCCATCATCGAGCTCGAGTATCGCATCTACGCCTGCGCCATCGCCCTCTTGCGTTCCCAGCGAGCCAACTTAATCGTCACCAGCGTAAGCACCCAGGCCACAAGCGAGAACGCGGCACCCACTGCGCCTACATATGCAATGCCAACGCTGCTTACCACGGCGCCGCCCACTGCGGTGCCAAACGAGATGCCGACGTTAAACGCCATGGGCTCAACCGAACTTGCGAGTACCATCGACTTGGGATGGCGGCTGCGTGCCACATCCATAAAGTGCGTGATACACGATACCGAGAACAGGTACATGAGCAACGCCAAGCTAAAGACAAAGACCAGCGCGAGCGGCATGGTGCCGCCCACGGCAAACAGCCCGAGTAACGCCGCAGCCTGCAGCACAAACGTTACGAGTAGCGCCTTCATGCCAAAGCGCGCATCGATCCATCCGCCCAGGATGTTCGAGATCAGGCAGAATACGCCGTAGGCCATAAGCGTGGTACTGGCTTCGACCGTGCCCATACCCAGCACCTGCTCAAGATAAGGCGTCACGTAGCCGTAGAACACATAGACCGAGCCCACGCCAAACAAAAAGATGAGCATGCCGGTGATGATGCTCGGTTCGCGCAGCAGCCCCGCCTGCTCGCGAAAGGTGGCAGGTTCGTCGGTTTGCCCAGCGCGCGGCATAAACATCACGAGCGCTCCGCAGATCAGAACGGCAAAGGCCAGCGTGCCGTACATGGCCACGTGCCAATCGAGTGTGTCGGCCACAAACTTGCCGATCGAAGTGACAAAGACCATTGCCACGGAAAACGCACCATATACCACCGAGATGGCAAACGAAGTTTGCTGCGGGGACAGCAGCTCGGGGATGTACGTCACACCCACAGCGAGCAGTGCGCCAGAGACGGAGCCCAGGATGATGCGCGAGATAAACAGCACCTGGAAGTTGGGCGCCAACGCCATGACCAGGTTGCCGAGCACAAAGACGATGCTGTAGCACACGAGCAGCTGGTAGCGGCGAAAACGTCCCGTGCTGAGCGCAAGCACCGGCGTGGCGATGGCGTAGACAAGCGCAAACACGCTGATGAGCTGGCCTGCGGTGGCAAGCGATATGCTGAGCTCCGTCGCCAGGTCGCTCTCGATGCCGATGACCACGAACTCCGAGCAGCCGAGCGAAAAACCTAACAACACGAGCAGCGCCAGGCAAAGATTGGTGCGCGCAGGTGAAAGCGCGGCGGCGGTTGACTTGCTTTTAGGCGTGGTTGCGGCGGTCAAGGCTGTCACTCCAATGTCGCATTAATAAGCGGGATTCAATCCCTGCAACTCTAACAGAATGTGACAAAGAGACAGTCCCTTTGTCGCATTGCGCTGCCAGCCAGTCGCCCAAACCGTCACAACATTCGGCGAAAATCTCGAAATCGAGGAAAAGCGTCGAATGTTGTGACGGTTTTCCTGTCTGTGCCGGCGAGCTCCAGTGCCGTCTGGGGGTATAAGGCTAGCAAGTGTTTATTTGCGAGGCCTAAGGGGCGCCCCGTATGGATATCGATAACTTTGAATGGTGGTATAGCGAGGGTGAGGCTCCGGACGAGGGGTGGGACGAGCCTACGCCGCGTGACGTGTCGAGCGACGAGGACGAGACCGGCAACGACGTCGCCGCCGACTCGGACGCCGCCCTCGATTCCGTCGAGCCCCTGACCTTCGAACAAGCTTGGGCCCAGGCCGAGGCAGACGAGGCCAAGGCCGACGCTACGGCCACGCTCGGCGAGCCAGCCGACATGTCGATCTCGCCGGCAAAGACCCCGCAGCCGCGTCACACCATCGATCCCGACAGCACGGCATCCTTCAGTATTCTCGACGTGCCCTCGCAGGGTGCCCAGGCGCCCGCGCCCACACGTCGCCCCAATCTGTCTCGCGAGGAAGATGCAGGACGTCGCTCTCCGCTCGGCCCCATCCTTATCGCCTTCATGGCCGGCGTTATCGCATGCTCGGTAATTGGAAACGTCTGGAGCCATGTTGAGCAACAGCGAAAAGACGCCGCCAAGGTCGAGATGTCTGTCGAGCAATCGCTCGGCCGCACGCGCTCGGTACATGTGTCGGTCGAGGTCAAGGACGGCGCGACGTGGGACACCGCGCGCGGCGACAGCCAAATGCTCATCCATATCGTGGGGCGCACGCTCAAAGGGCAGACGATCGACGAGTATCAATACGTCAATTCCGCTGGTGACGGCATCGAGCTCAAGCCCGGCGACTACGAGCTCACCGTCGATGAACCGCCCGTCGCCACCGACGGCACGCGCTTCCGCGCCTCAAAGCGCATGGTCCCCGTGAACTTTAACTCACAGGCGCCCGACACGGTCGACACTACACCGCAGGGCGGGTTCGACCTTTACGTGGATACCCAGTAGGCACTCGCCGCTCATTCCGCTATGGCTACTCAATAATCGCCTGCCGTCCCGTCCCGCCGCCAAGAGTGGGACAATAGCCCTCGACACTATTGTTTACTTTTGGAGGAAGTAGCATGTCTACCGTTACTACCATCAAGCGCGGCGGCCTCACCGCGGCCATCGATTCCATGGGCGCCCAGCTCACGAGCCTTGCCCTCAACGGCAACGAGTATCTGTGGCAGGGCGACCCCGCCTTTTGGGGCAAGCACGCGCCCATCCTGTTCCCCATTGTGGGCTCGCTGCGCAACAACACGGCAACGTCTGCGGCCGGTACCTGCGAGATGCCGCGCCACGGACTCGCGCGCATTGTCGAGCACAAGCTGGTCGAGGTTTCGGAGGACGGCTCCTCGGTAACGTACGAGATTACCGATACGCCCGAGTCGCTCAAGGCGTTCCCGTTCCACTTTAAGCTCAACATGACCTATGCCTTGACCGGCGACGCCACCCTCACGCAGACCTTTGCCGTCACCAACACCGGCGACGTGGACCTGCCGTTCTCGGTGGGCGGCCACCCCGCATTTAACGTGCCCGCCCCCGGTGCCGAGGACGAGGCGTTCGAGGATTACGAGTTGGCGTTTACCGAGGCTTGGACCAACGAGGCTCCCATCATCACGCCCGACGGTCTTATGACGTTCGAGGGCAGCTACAAGGCGCCCGATAACTCGGACGTGCTGCCCATCACGCACCGCAGCTTCGATAACGATGCCATCATGTTCACCGATACTCCGGGCTCCACGCTCACACTGCGCGGCCGCAAGTCGGGCCACGGCGTCAAGATCGACTTTGAGGGCTTTAAGTACATCGGCGTGTGGTCTGCCGCCAACGACGCTCCGTTTGTGGCGCTCGAGCCCTGGACCGGTCACACCACCATGGACACCGAGGACGACGTCTTTGAGCACAAGGTCAACACCATCACCTTGGCTCCCGGCGAGACGGATGTTCGCAGCTTTAGCGTTACCTTGCTCTAGAGGTTCCGCCGCTCGGTCGATGCTGCGCGTCGTCCAGAGCGACAAGTTGTCATTCAAAAGGCAAGACATAGACCTTCTGGTCATGCCTTGCCTTTTTCATGCCACTTGTTCGCTCTGGACGTCGCTCGCCGGCATTGCCAAAACATCGGCGTCCCCAATGGCTACCGTGTGTCTATTAATTTTTCGAGCTTGTGCTGCGCTGCTGGTCGCTGGCGTATATCCTGTTAAGTCGTCAGCATACGATTCAACAGGGAAGGCAGATTATGCATTCTCCCCAACAGTGCGATGCGCAGCGCCAGCCGGTATGCAGCCGTCGCATCTTTTTGGGTAGCGCCCTCGCTGCGAGCGCTTCCGTCGTCGCCGGCGCGCTTGCCGGCTGTCAGCGCCCGTCAACGCTCAAGGTGGTTCAGCCCACGACGGGCGGCGGTCGCGACGACCTGTCCGATTCCGTGATCGGCAAGGATAAGATCCGCATTGGCATGGAGGCGGCCTACGCCCCGTACAACTGGCAGGTCTCCGAGGCCAGCGAGTACACCATCCCCATCGACAACGTGCAGGGTGCCTATGCCGATGGCTACGACGTGCAGATCGCCAAGATCGTCTGCAAGGCCCTCGGTGGCGAGCCCGTTGCCGTCAAGCAGAGTTTCTCGGGCCTTATCGATTCGCTCAACAACGGCCAGATCGACCTCATCATTGCCGGCATGAGCGCCACGCCCGAGCGCGAGGAGTCCGTCGGCTTTTCCGACCCGTACTTCATTGGCTACTTTGGCCTGTTCGTAAAAGAGGGCTCGCCCTACCAAAATGCGACCAAGCTCAGCGACTTTAGCGGCGCTACGGTCCTCGGCCAAAAGGACACCATGCTCGATACCGTCATCGACGAAATCCCGGGCGTTGTGCACAAGAACCCGGTCGATTCGGTCCCCACGGTGTTTTCGAACCTGCTGCAGGGCACCTGCGACGCCGTGACCTACAACACCGAGAACGAGAAGGGCTATATGGCCCAAAACCCGGGCATCGTCCCCATTCAATTTGCCGAGGGCGAGGGCTTTAAGCAGGAGGTCACGGCAAACGTCGGCTGCCGCAAGGGCTCGGACAAACTGCTTAAGCTCATCGACAAGACACTCAAGGGCATTAGCCAAGAGGAGCGCGACCAAATGTGGGACGCGTGCCTCGACCGTCAGCCGGCATAGGGAGGCAGCATGAAAACCATCAATCGCCTGGCCTCCTTTATCAAGGCAGACCACCGTTATGTATACCTGGGCACGAGCGTCATCGCGGCGCTCGGCCTGGCGTTTAGCCAGCGCAACCCCACGCCGATGAGTTTCTTGGCGCCTACGGGCGTGTTCCAAGACTGCCTCTGGGCAATCCTTTGGGCCTGGCTCGTCGTGTCGGCGGCGGCGCTGGTCACCAAGCTCATGCACTGGAACGACTATCGCGAAAAGTCGCCGTTCGCATCCGAGCGCTGCCGTCGTGGCGCACGCCTGGGCAGCTACGTCGTGGTCGCCATCGCGGCGATCTTTTTCGTGGACCGCTGCGTCATGTCGTTTATCGACCTGGTGCAGGTGAGCATTGTCTCGGATTCCAACCCCAGCGACTTTTTGTCGAGCCTGGTCTACATGACCTACAAGAGCGGTGACTTCTTCATTCGCGGTATCGAGATCACCATCGCGCTTGCCACCTTCGGCACCGTCATCGCATTCTTCCTGGCGCTGCTCTTTGTGTTCCTGCGTATTCAGACCTTCGACCGCGTGGATAACGACCTGGTGCGCTTCTTTAAGAGTATCGGCCGCGGCTTTGCGACCATCTACTCCACCATCGTGCGCGGCACGCCCATGATGGTCCAGGGCCTGCTCATCTATTACGCGGGCTTCACCGTTTTGCGCGGCATGGGCTTCGAGACCGCCCAGGCCAACCAGATTTGGAGCACCTTCACCGCCGGCCTCGTTACCATCTCGCTCAACTCCACCGCCTACATGATGGAGGTCCTGCGCGGCGGCATCGAGTCCATCGATCCCGGCCAGGCCGAGGCGGCGCGCTCGCTGGGCCTGTCGCAGTGGCAAGCTATGCGTAAAGTCGTGTTCCCCCAGGGCATTAAAAACGCGATCCCGGCGCTCACCAACGAGCTCATCATCAACATCAAGGATTCGTCGGTGCTCTCGGTCATCGGCGTGTTTGACCTCATGTACGCCACCACCACCGTCGCCGGCGTGTACTACCGCCAGATGGAGGTCTACTGCGTGGCGCTCGTGGTCTACCTGATCCTGACGCTCGTGGCGAGCCGCCTGCTCGAGGCCTTTGGCAAAAAGCTCGGCGCCGAGGCTCCGGTCACGCTGCCCAGCTCCAACTAGGCTCAAGACGAGGAGAATCATCATGGCAGATACCGCCATTACCGGCGTTGCGGCCGCCGCACAGACCAATGAGCCGCTCATCCGCGTCGAGGGCCTGCGCAAGAGCTTCGGCTCGCTCGAGGTGCTCAAGGGCATCGACCTGTCCGTTAACCCCGGCGAGGTCGTCACCATTATCGGCGCCTCGGGCTCGGGCAAGTCGACCTTCCTGCGCTGTCTCAACCTGCTCGAGACCCCGGACGCGGGCCACATCTGGTTCCACGGCCAGGACCTTACGGCCGAGCGCTGCAATATCAATAAACTCCGCGAGGACATCGGCATGGTGTTCCAGGGCTTTAACCTGTTCAACAACATGGACGTGCTCGACAACTGCACGCTCGCGCCCGTCACGCTCAAAAAGATGAGCAAGGCCGAGGCCGAGAAGGTCGCGATGGAGCATCTGACCAGCGTGGGACTCGAAAAGTTCGCGCACGCCGCCGTGGGCCGTCTGTCCGGTGGTCAAAAACAGCGCGTGGCCATCGCTCGTGCCCTGTGCATGAATCCGCAGATCATGCTGTTCGACGAGCCGACCTCCGCGCTCGACCCCGAGATCGTGGGAGAGGTGCTCGAGGTCATGCGCAAGCTCGCGGCCGACGGCATGACCATGGTCGTCGTCACGCACGAGATGGCCTTTGCCCGAACCGTGTCCGACCGCGTGGTCTTTATGGACAAGGGCGTGGTGCTCGAGGACGCCGCGCCGGCCGAGCTCTTCGGCAACCCCAAACACCAGCGCACGCGCGAGTTCCTCTCTCGTTATCTGGAGGACAAATAACCGACCGCAAACGCTTATGTGGCAGGGCCGCTCCCGTGGGGCGGCCCTCGTCATCACAATCGAAAGGATGTCATGGCCGAGGTTTGGCGCTTCTTTGCGCATGAGGACGATTTTGCCGATATAGACGAGGCAGGCGCGTGCGAGCGCTTGGGCCGCGTTCTGTCGTTTCCGACCGTCTCGAGCATGGATGCCGAGGCGGTGGACTGGCAACCTTTCGACGACCTGCGCGCCTATATGCAGCAGGCCTGGCCGTACGTATTTGCGGCGGGCGAGGTCGAGCTTATCGACCATTCGCTATTGGTGACGCTTAGCGGTTCCGACCCTGCCCTCAAACCCGTCATGCTCATGGGCCACATGGACGTGGTTCCCGTGGTACCCGGCACCGAGGCTGACTGGACGCATGTCCCCTTTAGCGGACATGTGGACGACACCTACATTTGGGGTCGCGGCGCCATCGATATGAAAGACCAGGTCGCAGGCATTCTCGAGGCGGTTGAGTATGCGCTCGCACACGGCTGGGAGCACGAGCGCACCCTGCTGCTGGCTTTTGGCCAGGACGAGGAAACCACGCAGTTCGGTGCGGGTGCCATCGGCCGCGTGCTCGAAGAGCGCGGCATTGAGCTTGAGTACCTGATCGACGAGGGCGACTACCGCATCGTTCCGGCTGCCGAGTACGGCGCGGGCGAGGGCTGGCTTATGCATGCCGATCTCGCGGAGAAGGGCTACGCCGATATCGTGTTGAGGACGCGTAGCGAGGGCGGGCATTCCTCCAACCCCTACGGGGGCACTTCACTCGAGGTGCTCAGCCGTGCCATCACCGCAATCTGCGATATCGAGTGGCCGACGCGCGTGACCGACTTGCTTGCCGCCCAACTCGTCGAGTTGGGGCTCTACACGGCCGATGAAATTGCCGCCAACGGGGATGCCATTGTCCGCGATTGCCTCGCCAGCAAAAAGCTCTATCCGCTGGTGACGACCACCTGCGCGCCCACGCAGATCGAGGGTGGCAGCACCGGCGCCAACGTAATGCCGCAAGATATGTGGGCCAACATTAACTTCCGCATGCTCGAGGGCACGAGCGTGGCCGACGTTGTGGCGCGCTGCCGTGAGGCGGTTGCCGGGGCGGACCTTGCCGGTCGTGTCGAAGTGGAGCTGGGCCCCGGCAGCTCCGAACCCTCGCCGTCCCCGCGCGTGGGCGGTTCGGGGCTCGAGGCCGTTCGCGCCATCGCCGCCCGCTATTTCCGTGATCCCAAGGGGACGGAGGAAAACGGATCGTCTGCGGTGGGCCAAGAGCCGATAAGCATCGTGCCCTCGACCGTGATTGGCGCAACCGATGCCGCCAACTACCAGCGCATTTGCCGCGAGTGCATCCGCTTCTCCGCCTTTGTGGTCGACGATGACGAATGCGACCGCGGCGTCCACGGCACCAACGAGCGCATCACCCGTCGCGCCTACCTCCAAGGCACCCGCTTCCTCATCGCCCTGCTCCGCACGCTCTAGAATGTGACAAAGGGACTGAGCCGATTTCATCGGTAATGAGACAAAAACTGTAATAGAAAAAGGCTAAGATATCTTAAGAGACATATGCTGGGGTTGGTATTCCTTGAACGACTGCGGGCATGTGCCAGACTGCCTCGGCCCCCGGGGAGCGCCCGGGCAGGTCGCCGTGCGACTGGGGAGGAAATTATGCAGGAGCTCAGAGAGACGACGTCTCGACTCGTGAATATTGCTACCGGGGGGGGGTGTCTAAGCAGGGAACTTCCTGGTGAACACCGGCCGCGCGAGCGGTGGTCCGTCATGTCTTGTGGCCGTCGTCGCGGGCTGCGCTCGGTCTCACCATATGCGATTGTTCTGGCCCTCGCCATCGCGCTGACGGCGAGTTTCTTCCTGCCGCTTCGTGCCGAGGCGGCAATTTCGGACCACACGGTTCCGACGATTTCGCCTTCGGGGACAACAATCAACCTGTTTGATTACTGGGTGAATCCCGATAACCATCTGTCGGTTTCCGGCAACGGCGGCATCAACAAGAACCACCGCTTCCAGTTCAAGGATCAAGGAGCCAGCGAGGAACTTAACCAGTATACGGGTGGCTCCCGGGTCCGCACCGGCATCGTGAACAATGTTCTTGCCGGTGGTTACCCGAAACTCACCGACCGCTGGGAGGGAGAATCCCTCGGCTACCTGTTTGATTCCTCCGTCCAGACGGGCAAGATATCCCATATGGGTGTGACGGGTCTGTTGCAGGCCAAGGGTGGCTACTACGAGTATGACAGCTCGCGGAACTACGCGGCGTACAACGCCAATAAGAATGCATTTGATGTCTACAATGCTGCCGGCGTTATGCAAGCGGGGGCTGAGCCTCATTCAGTAGGCCAGTTCTTCCCCTTCGATGCGGCCGATGAGGTATTCAAGGAAGAGGACGGCAAACTCGTCCCGAACGGCATTACGTCGCAGAACAACGGACCCCTCAACCATTATTTCGGCCTCTCCATGTCGTCGCGCTTCGTGCAGCCGAAGGATGGCAAAACGAACGCTGACAAGCCCATGACCTTTGAGTTCGCCGGAGACGACGACGTCTGGGTGTTCATTGACGATGTCCTCGTGGGCGACATTGGCGGTATCCACACCAGTGCTGATCTGACCATTAACTTCCAAACGGGCGACATCAGCGTTAACAATTCCGCAAATGGCACGCTGAAAAGCAAGTTCAAGGATGCGGGGCGGGATATTTCGGGCTTCAACGGCAACACCTTCGCTGGCGGCACCAACCACACGCTCAAGTTCTTCTACTTGGAGCGTGGCGCCACCGACTCCAACATGAGGCTCAAGTTCAACCTCGTGACGGTTCCCGAGTCCGACATTATCAAGTTCGACCAGGATGGCGGTCTGGTGGAGGGTGCTCAGTTCGCGCTGTACAAGACAGACGAGAGCTTCGCTGACACGACCGCCAATCCAAATAACCTACTTGGCTCCGGCACCACGAACGCGAATGGACAACTGACGCTCACAAATAAGGCGGACAACGGCGTTATCAACTTCGATGACCTTTATAAAGAGTATCATTACAAGTACTACCTCCTGAAGGAAACAAAGGCGCCCAACGGTTACCGCTCGAGTCTCACGGCGACGGATGGCAGCATGCAGCTCGAGTACGTGCCCGCGAGCGACAAGAACGACGCGGGCGGTGTCATCATCAACCGCGGCGGTATGGACGCGGGCAGCGTCGTGTGGAAGACCGGTGCGTTCGCCGCCGCGAAGGAGACCATCACCGCGCCGCCGACCGTGTACAAGGCAAATAATGGCCTGACGAAGTCCAACGAGACCGTCAACCTGGACTCCGGCATACTGTTCGCTGTGGTGCTCAAGCGCGATAAAAGCGCAGGCACGGGTATCAAAGATCAGAACAATTGGTACGCCGTGTCGGGCGACCCATCGACGGGAGCGGGGTACACCCTCGCCGAGAATCCGAGCAAGGCCGGCGCTATCGAGGCGGCGAAGAAGGACCTGCACGCCTTCACGCTCAACACGAGCGGCCAGTACCAGGTAGAGATTCAAAATCTGCCCGGCGACATCTCCAAGTACTACTACCTGCTGAGCGGTAATGACCGCAAGAATGCCGAGTACACGGTGGCCATCTACCATACAAAGGCGAGCTCGATCGGCGACGCGACTCCCGAGAACACCGTCCACGTGTACAGCGACGACATCGCAGACGGCACGAACTTCAAGCGACAGTTCGCCACGCGCTTGCTCGTCACGAACATCCAGAATCGCCTGTTCGTGCAGAAGACCGATACCGAGGGTAAGCCCGTTGACGGGGCGAAGTTCGCCCTGTACACCTCCAGCCAGGTGACTACGGAGAACGGCAAGGTCATGCTCAATGGCGAGCAGACCCCCTACGACACCCTGACGACGGGGTCGGTCGACTACCCGGTCCTGCTCGAAGGTGCGGGCATATTCCCGAATACGAGCAACGGTAACAGGCCGCTCGTGAAGGGGACCTACTTCCTAAAGGAGGTCTCGGCGCCCGAGGGCTTCCTGCTTAACGACACGCTTACCAAGGTGATTGTGGACGATTACGGCGTCCATGCCGATGCTGGTACGGACGATGACGGTGTTTCGACGTTCGTGGGTCCGGGCGCGCTCATGAAGAGCCTGGGCCAGTTTGGCGCAGAGAGTGACATCGACAACACGCTCACGTGGATCAAGGGCCAGCGCCAGACGTCCGACGGCAAGCTCGACGGCAACGACAACCTTTCCTGGAACAATGACGCCAAGGGCGGCGAGGATGAGGTGCACCTCAAGTACGGCGCCAACGGACGTGTCTACCAGTATGGGCCCACCGAGGAGGGTAAACCTTATCGCTTGGAGACCGAGACGGGCTGGATACGTATGGGTATCATGCAGGACGAGCGGCCCAAGGGGACCACGTCGAAAGGTGCCCGTGCCAATCTGGGCGACATGAACCTGAACGCCCTGTTCACGGGCGCCACCTGCGTGCGCGTGGCGAACGAACGCGAGGCGAGCCTTGAGGTGACGAAGAAGGTTGTCGTGCCCAATGGCCTGACGGGCAATAAGGACGCGAAGTTCACCTTCAAGTTCACCGTGCCTGATGGGAAGACCTACAAGGCTGCAGTGTTCAAGAACGCTGGGGCCGCAAGCGAGAAGCAGGTCGGCGATATGTTCGACCTGACGAACGGTCGCGAGCAGACCATCACGGCCGGCCAGACGATCCGCGTGTACGGCCTCGCCGAGCACGACGCCTACACGGTGCAGGAGCTGACCGGTACGGACAAGATGCCGGCCGGCTTCACGCTGACCAAGCGCGAGCAGGGCGGCAACGCCCTGAGTGGCGAGGGCGACAGCATCTCCGGCACGATCGCAAAGCAGAACGCCGACGGCACACTGGCCGACGCCAACAAGCTGGTATTCACGAACACCTACAGCGTAAAGTCGCCGGTGACGCTCACCAATGCGTTCTGGGCGCAGAAGGTGCTCCAGGGCCGTGACTGGAAAGATGGCGATAGCTTCAAGATTTACCTGCGCGCGGACAAGGGCACGCCGATGCCCGACGGTGCCGAGAATGCACCCGTGAGTGGTATGAAGCAGGTTGTGAAGACCGTTGAGAACGGGGACAAGTTCGACTTCGGCGAGATTGAGTACACCAAGCCCGGCACCTACACCTATCTCATCGCCGAGGCCACGCCGTCTCAAAACGACGCTAGCTGGCTGCCCGGGTTCGGGTATTCAAGCGCTTCCTACCGCGTCACGGTGACGGTGAGCGATAACGGCGACGGCACGCTGTCGCAGCCGGCAGTCAAGATGGAGCAGACCTACACCGACGACGGCGTGAGCCATGAGGACAACCCGATCAAGGTCGCTGACAAAATCGCCAAGATCACGAACACGTACCGACCGAAGGGGACCTCGGTAACGCTCAAGGCGAAGAAGCGCTTTACGGGCGGTGAGCTCGCAGGGAACGACTTCACGTTCCAGCTGCTCGACAACGACGGCAAAGAGCTCCAGGCTGTCCAAAACGACAAGGACGGCAAGGTCGCCTTTGCAGCCATCGACTACGCTACGCCGGGCGATCACGACTACGCCATCAAGGAGGTTGCCGGCAACGACTCGACCATCGTCTACGACGCGAAGGACGTGAAGGTCCACGTCAAGGTCACCGACGAGAAGGGCGAGCTGAAGGCGGTCGCCACCTACGACGGCGAGAAGGCCGTGCCGACCTTCACCAACTCGAAGCCGACGACGGACGTTACCGTCGAGGCCATGAAAGTTCTCGCGGGCAAGGACCTGACGTCCGACGCGTTTACCTTCGGCCTGTACGACCAGGCTGGCAACGAGGTTGCCCGCGGCACCAACGACCAGGGCGGCAAGGTCAAGCTGACCGTCAAGGGCCTGAACCTGGGCGAGTACGACTACACGCTCAAGGAGGAGAAAGCGGGCCAAACCGTCGACGGCGTGGTCTACGACGCCAAGGAAGTCAAGGTCCACGTCAAGGTAGAGCAGAACCAGGACGACAACAATAAGACGAAGGTGACCGTCACCTATGACGGTGCCGCTACGGCTCCCGCCTTCAACAACACCTACGACGCAAAGGGTTCCGTAACCCTGACGGCGACCAAGACCATCAAGGTTGCGGACGGCTTCGACCACACGACGAAGCCCGCGGACGGCGAGTTCACCTTCGACCTGAAGGACGCTGCCGGCAACGTGCTCGACTCCGCGAAGAACGATGCAAACGGCAAGGTCAGCTTCACGCGCGAGTTCCAGCTCTCCGACTTGGACGGCGCCGCGAGCAAGGACTTCACCTACACCATCGTGGAGCAGCCGGGCGCGGAGCCGGGCATGGTCTATGACAGCCATCCCCTCACCTATACGGTGACGGTCACGGACGGCGGGAACGGAGCACTGAATGCGAAGGCGATCGTGACGAGCGCATCCGGCTCGGATACCTTCACCAACACCTACCAGCCGGCCGCGACCGGCCTGGCCCTCGGTGCGCAGAAGAGCTATGTGAAGAAGGACGACAACACGCCGATCGTCCCCAAGTGCGGCGAGTTCACCTTCGATGTGTACGAGGGCAACCTGACGGCTGAGCAGCTTGCCGGGGCCAAGCCCGTCCGGACCGCGACCAACGGCGCGGACGGAAGTGTTAACTTCGACGCCTTCTCCTACGCGAAGCCGGGCACGCACGAGTACACCATCGTGGAGCGGAAGGGTGATCTGGCCTACGTGACCTACGACGCCGCGGTGCACCATGCCGTGGTGACGGTTGCGGACAATGCCGGCACGCTGCAGGCGAGCGTCGCCTACGACGGCACGAATGTCACGAAGCCCAGCTTCACCAACACCTATGAGGCACAGGCGACGGACTCCGGCGCGATCGCCCTCACCAAGAGCGTTGACGTGCACGACGGCAGCTATCAGCTAAAGGCGGGAGACTTCGCCTTCGAGCTGGTGGGGTCTGACGGCTCGGTGATCCAGACCCAGAAGAACGATGCGCACGGCAAGGTTGCCTTCGACAAGCTGACCTTCGACCATGCGGGCACCTTTACCTACACGGTCCGCGAGGTGCAGCCGACGGGGGACGCGCCGGGCGTGCCGGGCGTGACCTACACCGGCAAGACGTACACCCTGACCTACGTGGTGAAGGACAACAACGACGGCAAGCTGGTGGTAGAGAACTCCACGGTGAAGCCGAGCGAGGGCACCGAGAACGGCGTCACCCCCAACACCATGACGTTTGCGAACAGCTACCAGCCGGGCGCGACCTCCTACCAGATCTCCGGCACCAAGGTGCTTGAGAATACCGATTCGGCCACCATGCGGACGCCCGCCGATGGCGAGTTCACGTTCGCGCTGATTGACGTGGCCACCGGGCAGGAGATCGACCGGACCACGAACGTGGGTAACGCGTTTACCTTCAAGGCCATCTCGTACACCGCGACTGGTTCGCATGCGTACCAGGTGAAGGAGGTTGCGGGCCAAGATGGCACCATCACTTACAGCGATGCGGTGTTGGATGTGACGGTGAGTGCGACCGACGACGGCAGCGGCCAGCTGACCGCGACGGCGAACAAGACGGCCGCGGATCTGACCTTCACCAACACCTACACGCCGACGGCAACGACGGCGACGATTACCGGAACGAAGGCCCTGACCGGCCGCGACCTGGCCAAGGGTGAGTTCTCCTTCGACCTGAAGGACGCCGACGGCAACGTGGTGCAGACGGTGCAGAACGGCGCCGACGGCACGTTCGGCTTCGCGCCGCTGCAGCTGGACAAGGTGGGGACGTACGTCTACACCGTGTCCGAGCGGGCAGGGGCGACGGCGAACGGCGTCACCTACGACACGACGGTCTTTACCGCGACGGTGACGGTGACGGAGAATGCGGAGACGCACGCGCTGGAGACGCAGGTTGCCTACAGCAAGGGCGGCAAGGCTGCGGATGCGGTGGCATTCAGCAACAGCTACGCGCCGGCCGCGACTGAGGTGAAGCTGGGGGCCTCCAAGGTGCTGAGCGGCAAGGACCTGAAGGAAGGGCAGTTCTCCTTCCAGCTGAAGGATGCCGACGGCAAGGTGCTGCAGACCGCCAAGAACGCGGCGGACGGCACGGTGGGCTTCGAGGCGATCTCGTACGACAAGCCCGGGACGTACGCCTACAGCATCTCCGAGGTGGACGACGGTCAGAAGAACGTGACGTACGACGCGGCCGAGCACCGGGTAACGGTGACGGTGACGGACGACGGTGCGGGCCATCTGGTGGCGACGGTAACCTATGACGGCGACGTGGCGCCGGTGTTCAAGAACACGTACACGCCGCCGACCACCCCGCCAGTCAACCCGCCGACGAATCCTCCGAGCAAGCCGCCGGTGCCGAAGGAGGAGAAGCCGGGTCTGCCGAATATGGGCGATACCAGCTTGTCGCCGATGGCCCTGGGTGGCATCGCGGGCGGCGCGGTGGTGCTGATCGCCGCAGGCGTAATCCTGCGGCGCCGGAACCGGTAGCTGCGGCGGCCGAGAAGGGCTTTGATTGAGGGCGGGTGGTCGCAGGGCGCGGCCGCTCGCCCTTTTTGGTGAAAGGCTATGTTAACCCGCCGTTTGCACGTCCGGCTCCAGATGGAACTCGTACTCCGGCTCCATCATCTTCTTCCGGATCTTTTCGTAGCGCCCGTCGTCGAGCTGCTCGCGCATGAGCGACGTCCTGTCCCCGACGCGTGCGGCCTCGCGCAGCCATCTGAACCACATCAGGCAGCTGTGGAGCCTGCGGGTCGATACGCCCTTGAACCTCTCGAGGAAGTGGCCGAGCGAACCCTGCGCTTCAGCATCCTCTGGACCGTGTCCCGCTCGTACCCGGTGAGCCTGCCGTGGGTCCTCGGGACCGCCCTCGCGGCGCCCTTCCCGCCCTTTCCGGACATGGCGTCCTCCGATCTCCCGGGGCCGGCCGATCCGGCCCTCAGGGTATCGGATTCCCAAATTTATCCGTATATGTGCGGATGAATGCGGGAGGCGTTCGGATGAAGTTGTATTCAAGGAAAGAGACTGACCCTGTGTCACATTCCGTGCGGGTTATATGCAGGTATGCCTGCGCACGCTATCATGTATGGGTTAGACCGCAACTATGTACCCCATACGCGAAGGGATGCGCATGTATCTGAAGATCGACATGCTCTAGCTGGGCTTACCCCCGCAGTGGCGCCGCGCGCCCCATCAACTCTGCCGATTTTCACCTTCACGCACATAAAGGAGTCCCGCCATGCGCGACAAGCTCGAAAAGATCATCAAGGCCTACGAGGAGCTCGAGAAGAAGCTTTCCGACCCGGCCGTCGCCTCCGACATCAAGGAGTTCACGCGTCTCAACAAGGAGTACGCACACCAGTCCGACCTCATCGCTGCCTCGCGTGAGTACATCGGCGCGCTCGATGACATCGAGGCCGCCAAGGAGATGCTCCGCGACACCAGCGATGCGGACGAGAAGGAGATGCTCCAGATGGACATCTCCGAGAACGAGGAAAAGCTCCCGCAGCTCGAGGAAGACATCAAGTACATGCTCATCCCGAGCGACCCCAACGACGACAAGAACACCATCGTCGAGATTCGCTCCGCCGCCGGTGGCGACGAGGCTGCCATCTTTGCCGGCGATCTGTACAAGATGTATCAGCGCTTCTGCGAATCGCGCGGCTGGAAGACCACCGTGCTCGATTCCAGCCCCAGCGAGGCTGGCGGCTTTAAGTCCATCGAGTTCAAGGTCGAGGGCGACCGTGTCTACTCCGTCATGAAGTACGAATCCGGCGTGCACCGCGTCCAGCGTGTCCCCAAGACCGAGTCTCAGGGCCGTATCCAGACTTCCACGGCCACCGTCGCCGTGCTTCCCGAGGCCGAGGAGATTGACGTCCAGATTAACCAGTCCGATCTGCGCATCGATACCTACTGTGCTTCCGGCCCTGGCGGTCAGTGCGTTAACACCACCTACTCTGCCGTGCGCATCACCCACCTGCCCACCAACACCGTGGTGCAGTCGCAGGAGCAGCGCTCCCAGATTCAGAACCGCGAGGTCTGCATGCAGATGCTGCGCGCCCGTCTGTACGAGATGGAGCTCGAGAAGCAGCAGGCCGAGCTTGGTGCCGAGCGTCAGAGCCAGATCGGCCACGGCAACCGTTCCGAGAAGATCCGTACCTACAACCAGCCCCAGGACCGTGTGACCGATCACCGCATCGGCTTCAACTCCACCTACAACGGCGTCCTTCTGGGCGATCAGCTCGGCACCGTCATCGAGGCACTTGCCGCCGCCGAGCGAGCCGAGAAGCTGGCACAAGCAGTTTAGGTTACGCGGTTTTACCAAACCGCGTAACGGCTCGACGCTGCGCGCCGCCCAGAGCGACAATTTGTCATTCAAAAGGCGAGGCATGACCAGAAGGTCTATGCCTCGCCTTTTTCATGCCAACTTGTTCGCTCTGGACGTCGCTCGCTGTACGTCCTCTACCTGCGGCGTTGCCTTGCTCCGGATGCGGTATGCTCAACCTGCGTCGCTTAGATGTAGTCATTGGGGACGTTCTTAAATGACTAGGTTGGGTAAATTACTTTTCGAATTTATTTAATCTGCTTTGTTGGAAATTAAGCTATTTACCTGCTTAGAGCAATTAAGGGCATTCATCTGTTATTGAAAATATTACTCGAAAAATCGTCCAAGAAGTCGCGGGGTGGTTTTTACCGCGTTGTTCGTCAAGTGATTTGGCAAGTTCTTGGTTAGATATTGGTCAGTTTTGGGGCAACCTTGCCAAAAGCTTGACGAATGCAAATCTAGACGTCGGCGAATGAACACTTTGAGCGAGCCCGGTGCAAAATTCTGGGCTGATTCTCGATATTCGCCTTCAATCGTCCCTTGCCGCGTGCCGCCCTCGCGTACAATCTGCTCCGACATTCGCGCGCCGTCCGGCGCTTAAGAGGGGAGGGCCCCATGGCAAACGAGATCTGGACCATCAAGCGTTGTCTCGAGTGGACCAAGGAGTACCTGGCCGAGCGCGGCGAGGAGCACCCCCGTCTTTCTGCCGAGTGGCTGCTGTGCGCCGCCACGGGCCTGGCGCGCATTGACCTATATATACGTATGGACGAGACGCTTAACGCGGCCCAGCTCGAGACCATGCACGCGGCCGTTGTTCGTCGCGCTAAAGGTGAACCGCTGCAATACATCACGGGCAGCACGCAGTTTCGCATGATCGACGTCGCGTGCGCCCCCGGTGTGCTCATTCCGCGCCCCGAAACCGAGATGCTCGTCGAGGAAGTCCTCAATTATCTGGATGCCGAGGTGCTGAGCCCCGAGGCTGCTGCCCGTCAGCGTGTTGAACTGCCTTGGAACGATGAGGTCGAGCAGGCTCGCAAGGCCGAGGCCGCGCTGGCAGACGAACGGGCGACCGCCGAGCGCCGTGCCGCTAACCTGACGGCTGCCGATGAGGCGGCGCTAGGCAGCGACGTACTGGGCAGCCGTGCCTATGCCGAGGAACTGGCCGATCGCGAGGCCGAGGAAGCCGCCGCGCAGGCAGCAGAAGCCGAAGCCGCGGAAGCCGCCGAGTCCGAGCTCGACGAATACGGCATCGCCATCGAGGGTGCCGACCAGGAGACGGCTTTAGCTCAGGATGCCGCTGCGCCTGCCCCAACCGAGCCCTGCACTGCCCGCGTTCTCGAGGTCGGCTGCGGCACGGGCTGCATTTCGCTCTCCCTTGCCTGGGAACGCCGCGGCCACGTTACCTGCACTGCTACCGATATCGAGCCGCGCGCCATCGACCTTGCTACCAAAAACCGCGACGCCCTCGGCCTCACGGCAGATGAGGTTGCCTTTAGCCTCACCAACCTGGTGAGTTCCATTCCCCGCGAAGAGTGGGGCACCTTTGACGTACTCGTCTCCAACCCGCCCTACATCCCCACCGATGTCATGCGCTCGCTGCCGCACGAGGTCAAGGACTTTGAGCCCGATCTGGCGCTCGAGGGTGGTGCCGACGGCCTCGATATCTTCCGCCGTCTGCTCAACGCGGCACCCTACATGCTGCGCGCCGGCGGCCTCTTTGCCTGCGAGCTCTACGAGGGTGCCCTCGACGCCGCCGCCGAGCTCTGCCGCCAGGCAGGCCTTTCGGACGTGCGCATCGTCCACGACCTCACCGATCGCCCCCGCATCGTCCGGGCCATCGTCACCGAGCCCAAGCAGCGCCAGTAATATTTATTAACTGGTTAGCAAAAATTATAAAGTAGTTTATAATTAGGACGGCTGAAAGAGGTCGGCCCATGCAACCTCCTACCTTTCGGGAAATCATTGCCCTACTCAAGCACGATGGATTCGTGAAGGTCGCGCAAGTCGGTAGTCATGCCAAGTATGTTTCCGGTGACCGTGTTGTCACCGTGAACGGCTCGGGTGGTGATCGACCAAAGAAGGGCACGTGGGCAAGTATTCGTCGCCAAGCTGGATGGTAGTTGGAGGCAAAATGAGGCAGCGATTTACCTATGACTGCGTTCTCATAAAAGAAGACGACGGGTACTGCGCCAGCTTCCCGCAGATTCCCGGCGCTTTTGCCGATGGCGATACGCGCGAAGAAGCGATTACCCATGCCACCGAGGCGCTGATGGCGTTTTTGGCCGACGACCTCAACAACGGTTTGACTCCGGCAGGGTACGAACGTTCGGCCGAGGTCGTGGCCCTTTCAGTCGAAATCGACTACGAGGACGCTCGGGAAGCGGCGTGCCGAACATTTAAAGACGCGGCGCTGGACCTCAAAGTCTCCGCTCCGCGGATTACCGCGCTGGTCAAAGCCGGAAAGCTCGATGTTGAACTCGTCGATGGCCGTCGGATGATAACGATAGACAGCATCGAGCGCTACGCCGCCCAAGAACGTCACGCCGGAAGACCAAAGAAGTCTGTAGCCTTCCAATAACCCCCTCACTTTCACCGACTACTAGAGCCGCTCACCAAACCAACATGCACTCTGGCCAAATAGGTTGAACGTTTCGTGCGAGAATGCCCCTCAGTAAACAAACTTGCACCAGAGCGTAAGGGGCTGGCATACACATGCAGACGGTCTATCGGGTATACAAGGGAACGCGCGAGCCGCATCGGCTTGCCGTCGAGCGCGCGGCCGAGGTGCTCGGCCGCGGCGGCCTGGTCTTGATCCCGACCGAGACCGTCTACGGTGTCGCCGTGGCAGTCAACGCCTTCTCCGATGCCGTCCCCCAAGATACAAGCGAATCCTTGTTGTGGCCGCGCGATCCGCATGCCACCGTTAACGGCGCCGCGGTCCCTGCGCTTGGTACTGGCTACCGCCGCATCTTTACCCTCAAGCAGCGCAAGCTCACCCAAACGGTCGCTTGGCTGGTCGATGGCGTCGAGGCGCTCGACCGCTATGGCGTGGATATCCCGGAAGATGCCCGCGTACTTGCGCGACGATGCTGGCCGGGAGCCCTGACTATCGTGGTCAAGGCGGCCCCCTGCGTGCCGACCTTTATGCGTGCTGCCGACGACACCGTGGCCCTGCGCGCTTCGGCCTCTCCCGTGGTCCAAGCGCTCATCCGCGCCTGCGGCAGTCCCCTTGCCTGCACGAGCGCCAACACACACGGCGCGCCCTCGCCGGCAAGCTTTGCCGCCGTCGAAGGTCGCATCCTGGAGGGGGTCGATGTTGCCGTCGACGCCGGCGAGACCCCGTGTCGCGACGCCTCGACCATCGTGTCGTTCCAGCACGGCGGGCTCCAGATCCTGCGCCAAGGCGCACTTCCCGCATCAGAGATCGAACGGGTCCTGTCCGACCCGATGCAATAGAAAGGTGTAAGCGATGTCGTTGAATCTGGGCAGCCTGGGCATGGAAGATGCCTCGTTTAACTTTGGCGGTTCCTACATCATGGCGCTCGACTGCGGCACCACCTCGGTACTTGCGACCATCGTCGACGAGTACGGCTGCATCGTCGCCCAGGCGCGTCGTAGCGTCAAAACCAGCTTCCCGCGCCCCGGCTGGGTGGAGCAGGATCCCACGGAGGTGCTTGCCAGCCAGATCGGCGTGATGATGGAGGTTCAGTTTAAGAGCGGCATCCATTCTGACCGCATTGCCGCCATCGGTATCTCCAACCAGCGCGAGACCACGGTGGTGTGGGATCGCATAAGCGGCCAACCCATCTATAACGCCATCGTGTGGCAATGCCGTCGCACCGCCCCTCTGATCGACGAGCTGGTCGAGCAGGGCGCAGAAGAGCTGGTGCGCTCCCGCACGGGGCTTACGCTCGACCCGTATTTCTCGGCCTCCAAGGTGCAGTGGATTCTCGATAACGTCGACGGTGCGCGTGAGAGCGCGGCGGCGGGCGACCTCATGTTCGGCACCATCGACACCTGGCTCATCTACAACCTCACCGGCGGTCAGGTCTTTGCCACCGACTACACCAATGCCAGCCGCACCGCGCTCTTTAATATCCATGCGCTCGATTGGGACGACGATCTGCTGGCACTTTTCGACATCCCGCGTTCCATGATGCCCGAGGTTCGTTGGAGCTCGGGCGACTACGGCCGCGTCGCGAGCGACATCATGACCAACATGCCACCCATCATGGGCGTGGCGGGCGATCAGCAGGCGTCGCTGCTCGGCCACTGCTGCTTCCATCCCGGCCAGACCAAAAACACCTATGGCACGGGCTGCTTTATGCTCATGAACACCGGCGACGAGATCGTCGAATCCAAGAATGGCCTGGTCTCCACCATCGGTATCGCTGCGGACGGCAAAGTCAGCTATGCGCTCGAGGGCTCTATTTTTGCCGCCGGCTCAACGATGAACTTGCTTCGCAACAACATGGGCATCATCTCGAGCGTGAGCGAGTCGGCACAACTCGCCGCTTCGATTAGCGACAACGAGGGCTGCTACTTCGTTCCCGCCTTTGCGGGTTTGGGTGCTCCCTGGTGGGACCCGCATGCTCGCGGTATCGTGTGCGGTCTGACCGGCGCCTCGAGCCGTGCGACCGTCGTACGTGCCGCCTGCGAATCCATGGCATATCAGAGCTACGACGTGCTGCGCGCCATGGAGCAGGACGTGGGGCTTTCGATTGAGCGCCTGTCTGTCGATGGCGGTGCCTCGCGCAACGAGTTCATCATGCAATTCCAGGCCGACCTGCTGGATATCCCCGTGCTGCAATGCGAGACGGTGGAGACCACGGCAATCGGTGCCGCGTACTTGGCGGGTCTTGCCGTCGGCTATTGGGAAGACCTGGAAGAACTGGAGCAAAATGCCCAGATCGTTAGGACCTTCCTTCCCCACATGTCCGCCGAGCGCCGCGAGCAAAACCTTGCGGGCTGGCGTGATGCAGTCAGGCGCTCGCTCAGCACCGCACAGTAGGGCTGTGATGGGCTGCTCGATATAACAAACCGCTAAACTAATGCATGGCGTGCGGCGGCAACATTGCTTCGCGCCTTGTCAGCAAGGCCGTTTTGCGGCCGCAACGAAAGGGGCAATCAACCCATGACCGTCACCTACGACGCGTCCCGTGTGACGCTTGTCGACCACCCGCTCGTCCAGCACAAGCTGTCGATCCTGCGCGACAAAAACACCGGCACCAACCAGTTCCGCCAGCTCGTGCGCGAACTCGCGCTTTTTGACGGCTACGAGGCCATGCGCGACCTGCCCATGGAAGACGTCGAGGTCGAGACCCCCATCACTACCGCCACGTTCAAACAGCTTGCCGGCAAGAAACTCGCCATCGTGCCCATCCTGCGTGCGGGCCTTGGCATGGTCGACGGCATCCTCGACCTGGCGCCCTCCGCTCGCGTGGGCCACATCGGCATGGAGCGCGACGAGGTTACCCACGAGCCGCATGAGTATTACTGCAAGATGCCCAAGGATATCGACCAGCGCATCTGCCTGGTCGTCGACCCCATGCTCGCCACGGGCGGTTCGGCCGAGATGGCCATCAGCTACCTGCGCGAGCGCGGTGTCAAGGACATCCGCATGCTGTGCATCGTCGCGGCCCCCGAGGGCCTCAAGTCGCTGACTGAGAAGGATCCCGATGTGCATATCTATACTTGCGCCATCGACGACCATCTCAACGAAGCTGCCTACATCGTTCCCGGCCTGGGAGACGCCGGCGACCGCATCTACGGCACGCTGTAATCTCTGGGCCATACCGGCTAACGTCGAAAATACGAAGAAATGGTGCGCGCGGGCGAGCAAAAGACGACCGCGCGCACTCCTGTTAACGGACGTTTTGCCCTGCAGGGTTCGAGAAAAACGTATTACCGTACCTGCGGCATAAAGAAGGTCTTAAGAAAACGAACAGGTGCGTATTAACCGATGCTTTTTCGGTTGTACTTTAGCGATTGGCTCGTACAATAGTCACCAATGTTTGGCGGGAACTGTCCTGTGAGGCGATAAAAAAGGAAAGTGAGGACGCCAGTGTTTCAGATAGCCGATCTGCTCGCTATCGTTGCAGGTGCCATCGCGGGCGCGATTGCCTTCCTTCCCTTTGTCTTTACGCTCAAGCCGGTTCTTGACGATAAGCAGAATGCGGACATGCTCAAGGGTATGGTGAGTCTCGCGGTCTCGGCAATCGCGTTGCTTGTCTTTACCTTGGTTGTGTTTGTGTTGTTCGGAGAGGCATTTCGCATGTTCCTCCTGGGCGAGGCGATCGGCTTCGTGGCCTTTATGGCCGCCTGCGCGGTTCGCGTCGCCAAGGCGCTGCGAGATCCTCATGAGGTCGAAAGGTAAGTCGTGGAAATTTTTGAAAAGCTGCCTGATGAGATTAATCATCTGGTCAGCGAGTTCAGCTCCACCCCTGTCGTGGGCGATCTGAGCTGCGGCATCACGCAGTACTCGTTTTGGCTGATCGTCTCCACGATCGTGCTCCTGATCGTCCTGGCCGTGTTCAAGAAGAAGCAGACCCTGGTTCCCAAGGGCTTCTTCGTCAACGGTTTCGAGTACATCATCGAGTACGTCGAGAACGATATCGGCAAGGGCGTCGTGGGTGAGAACTGGAAGAAGCACTTCCCGTTCCTGTGCTCGCTTTTCCTGTTCATCCTGATCAATAACATGATCGGCCTGATCCCGGGAATGAAGCCCGGCACCGGTGCAATCGGCTCCACCGCCGCGCTCGCCATCTTCGCCTTCGTGTACTTCATCTACTACGGATGCAAGGCTCACGGCGTGATCGGCTACATCAAGAGCCTCGCCCCGCAGGGCGTGAGCTTCCCGATGAACGTGCTCGTGTGGGTTGTCGAGCTATTCTCGACCTTCCTGCGTCTCATCACGCTCGCCGTCCGTCTGTTCTGCAACATGTTCGCAGGACACGTGGTCATGGGCTCGTTCGCCATCATGGCGAGCATGTTCATGCAGCCGCTGCTTCAGCAGGTTTCCGCGGCCCACGCCGTCGGCGCCCTGCCTTCGCTGGCCTGGCTTGCCATCCTCATCCTGATCTATGCGATCGAGCTTGTGGTCGGCGCCATCCAGGCTTACGTCTTCACGGTCCTTACCGCCGTGTATGTCTCCGAGGCAGAGGAGGTCGCGGAGGAGGAGTAGTCTTCCGTTCGCGCCTTAAAGGTAAGGCAATTCGTTAAACCGCCGGTGCCCGTACCCATGGAGCCCGGCAGTTATAAAAAGGTTATCCTGCGTGAAATAAGACACGCACGACAAAGGAGGAATCGTGGGAGTTATCGGTTACGGTCTCGGTGTTATCGGCGCTGGTCTTGCTATCGGCCTGTCTGCTCTGGGTGCTACGGGTGCTATGGCCCGTCAGCCTGAGGTCCAGGGCCGCGTGTTCACCGTCTTCATCATGGGCTCCGCCTTCGGCGAGGCTCTGGCTCTGATCGGCTTCGTTGTCGCGCTGATCGTTAAATAGCACGGAGCGTCAAGTATGAATCTTTCATCCCAGAAGAGCGCGATCGCACTCTCCGCGTCCGCGGCCGCGCTGCTCATGCCGGTTTCCGCGTTCGCCGAGGACGGCGCCGCCGGTGCGGACATCCTCATCCCTAAGATGGCGGAGTTCATCCCGGCGCTTATCGCCTTCCTGATCATCTGGATCGTGCTGGCCAAGGTTGCCCTGCCGGGCATCATGAAAACCATGGAGGAGCGCGGCAAGAAGATCGGGGAGAGCCTCGACGAGGCCGAGAAGACCAAGCAGGAGGCTATCGCCAAGCGCGCTGAGTCCGACTCGATCGTCACCGACGCCCGTCGTCAGGCTGCCGACATCGTTCTCGAGGCCCGTAAGGACGCCGAGTCCGAGCGCGCCCGTATCATCGAGGCTGCTCACAAGGAGGCTGAGGAGATCATCGCCAAGGCCCATACGACCGTCGAGGACGAGCGCAAGTCCATCTACGCCGGTGCCGCGAGCTCCATCGCCGACCTGTCCGTTGCCGTCGCCACCAAGATCGTGGGCGAGGCACTCGAGGACGATGCCGAGCAGAAGAAGCTCATCGAGCGCTACATCCAGGAAGCAGGTAGCCTGAATGCCGACTAGCCGCTATCAGGACAAGGTACTCGAGACCTACGCGCGCTCCCTTCTGGAAGCCGCTAAGGCCGAGAACCATGTGTTCGAGGACCTCGAGATGATCGAGCGCTTGGCTTCTGCCAGCCCCGAGATCATCGCCGTGCTCGACACCATGTCCAAGCGCGACCAGCTCGACCTTCTTCCCAAGGTGGCAGCTGCCTTTAAGTATGTTGCCGAGGAAGACGAGGATGTAGTGGGCGTGACCGTCACCACGGCGATCCCGCTCGACGACGAGCTGCGTCAAACCATCACTAAGAAATGCGAGCAGGACTTCGGCCGCAAGGTATTCCTTATCGAGCAGGTCGACCCGTCTATCGTGGGCGGCCTGGTGCTCGAGGCCCGCGGCGAGCGTCGTGACATTTCCGTCAAGACGCAGCTGCGCATCGCGCAGGAGACCCTCGCAAACTCTGCTAATTCGTACGGAGGTGAAGCCTAATGTCCGAAACCCTCAATGCCCAGGATATCGCCAAGAAACTGCAGGAGCAGCTCACGAGCCTCTCCGCGACGGTCGATACGCATGAGGTTTCAACGGTCGACGAGGTAGGCGACGGCATCGCGCGCGTCTCCGGCCTCAAGAGCGCCATGGCAGGCGAGCTTCTGGAGTTCAAGAGCTCCGATACCGGTGAGACCGTCTTCGGCCTTGCCCAGAACCTTGACCGTGACGAGGTCGGCGCCGTTCTGTTCGGTGCCGTCGACTCCATCAAGGAAGGCGACGAGTGCCGCACCACTGGCCGCGTTATGGATATCCCCGTGAGCCGTGCCATGCTCGGCCGCGTCGTCAATCCGCTCGGCCAGCCCATCGACGGCCTGGGCGACATCGTCGCTACGCACCGTCGCCCCATCGAGTTCAAGGCTCCCGGCGTCATCGATCGTACCCCGGTGTGCGAGCCGGTTCAGACCGGTCTGCTCGCTATCGACTCCATGGTGCCTATTGGCCGCGGTCAGCGTGAGCTCATCATCGGTGACCGTAAGACCGGTAAGACCGCCATCGCCATCGACGCTATCCTCAACCAGCGCGGCAAGGGCATGGTCTGCATCTATGTCGCCATCGGCCAGAAGGCCTCCACGGTTGCCAACATCCGCGAGACCCTCGCTCAGCACGGTGCGCTCGACTACACCATCATCGTTTCGGCCACCGCTGCCGATTCCGCCCCTATGCAGTACATCGCGCCTATGGCCGGTGCCGCTATTGGCGAGTTCTTTATGTACAACGGCGAGGACGGCAAGCCCGCCAGCGAGACCAACCCCGGCGGCCACGTGCTCGTCATCTACGATGACCTGTCCAAGCAGGCTGTGGCCTACCGTCAGATGTCGCTGACGCTGCATCGTCCGCCCGGACGCGAGGCCTATCCTGGCGACATCTTCTACCTGCACTCTCGTCTGCTCGAGCGTGCCGTCAAGATGTCCAAGAAGAACGGTTACGGCTCCATGACGGCACTGCCGATCATCGAGACCCAGGACGGCGACGTCTCGGCCTACATTCCGACCAACGTCATTTCCATTACCGATGGTCAGATCTACCTGCAGTCCGAGCTCTTCTTCCAGGGTCAGCGCCCGGCAGTCGACGTGGGTATCTCCGTGTCCCGCGTCGGTGGCGATGCGCAGACCAAGGCCATGAAGCAGGTCGCCGGCAACCTCCGTCTGGACCTCGCTTCCTATCAGGAGCTCGCTGGCTTTACGCAGTTCGGCTCCGACCTCGACGAGGCTACTCAGAAGCAGCTGACCCACGGTGCTCGCATGACCGAGCTCCTGAAGCAGCCGCGTTACAAGCCGTTTGAGGTTGGCGAGCAGATCGTTACGCTGTTCGCTGGCAACGAGGGCTTCCTGGATGACCTGGAGATCGCCGACGTGCTGCCTTTCCGTGCCGAGCTCATCGAGTACATGGACAATGGCTTTGGTTCGCTGCTCGACAAGGTTCGCGCCAAGAAGATCGATGATGACACCAAGGCTGAGCTCTTGCGCGTCATCGGCGACTTCAAGCAGCAGTTCATGGCCAAGCACCATTCGGATGTTTCTGGATCAGAGGAGAACTAAGCCCCATGGCCAACCTTCGCGACATTAAGAAGCGAATCTCCTCGGTTACCACGACCAAGCAGATCACGCGCACGATGGAGATGGTCTCTACGGCCAAGATTCGTCGTGCCCTCGATCGCTCCAAGCAGGCCGAGCCCTATAAGGAGGCGCTGACCGACGTCATGTTGACGGTCGCCGGCGACGCCTCCTGTTCGGGCACCGATCCCATGCTGCAGAAGCATGAGAGCGTCAAGCATGGCCTGATTGTCGTTATTGCCTCGGACCGCGGCCTTGCCGGCGGTTTCAATACGACGGTGGAGCGCACGGCCGAAAAGCTCGCCGCTTCTTGGGCGAACGACGGCATCGAATGCGAGATCATCGCGTGCGGGCGTAAGCCGGCCACGTATTTCCGTGACCGCGCAAACGTTGTCATGCACTTTGAGGGCAACTCCTCTGAGCCCGATTTCAATCAGGCCCGCATGATCTCCTCTCATATCTGCGATGCGTATCGTGCCGGTGAGCTTGACCGTGTCGAGCTTGTCTACCACCACGCCAAGAACCGCGTGGATCAGGAGCTTCGCGTCGAGCATCTGTTGCCGCTCGACCCCGAGATGATCGCTATGGCCCACGGTCCGCGTAAGAACGAGACCGACGCCCCTAAGCGCATCTCGTCCACGTTCGAGTTCGTGCCCTCTCCCGAGCATGTTCTCGGCAAGCTTGTGCCGTCTTATATCCTGACGGTCATCTACCAGGCCCTGATCGATTCGGCGGCTGCCGAGCAGGGTGCACGCCGCAAGGCCATGCACTCCGCGACGGAAAACGCCACCGCGATCATCTCGACCCTTACCCGCACGTATAGTCGCGTGCGCCAGGCTTCGATCACGACCGAGATTAACGAGATCGTCGGCGGAGCCTCAGCATTGGAGGAACAGTAATGGCTAATAACACCGTAAAGCTTGCGGTCGAGGAAGCCACCAAGAAGACGACTGCCGGTGATGGTCGCATCGTGCGAATCATCGGCCCTGTCGTCGACGTCAAGTTTGACGGCGCGGTGCCCCCGATCTACAACGCGCTCACGGTCGAGGCCGAGACCCCGATCGGTCATCTGAGCACGATCCTCGAGGTCGAGAGCCAGCTTCCGGGCGGCGTCGTCCGCACGGTCGCCATGTCCTCGACCGACGGCCTGCAGCGCGGCCTCATCGCCACCGATACCGGTGAGCCCATGAAGATGCCCGTTGGTCCCAAGACGCTCGGCCGCATTTGGAACGTCATGGGCAAGCCCGTCGACGGCAAGCCTATGCCCGAGGTGGAGGAGTTCTACCCCATCCACCATGCAGCGCCCCGTTTCGACGAGCTCACCACCAAGACCGAGATCTTCGAGACCGGCATCAAGGCCGTCGACCTGCTCGAGCCCTACATCCGCGGCGGCAAGACAGGTCTGTTCGGCGGCGCCGGCGTCGGCAAGACCGTTCTGATCCAGGAGCTCATCAACAACCTCGCCCAGGAGCACGGCGGCACCTCGGTGTTCACCGGCGTCGGCGAGCGTACCCGCGAGGGCACCGACCTGTTCCTCGAGATGAGCGAGTCTGGCGTTATCGACAAGACCTGCTTGGTCTATGGTCAGATGAACGAGCCGCCCGGAGCGCGTCTGCGCATCGGTCTGGCCGGCCTTACCACCGCTGAGTACTTCCGCGATCGCGGCCAGGACGTTCTGCTGTTCATCGACAACATCTTCCGCTTCTCCCAGGCAGGTTCCGAGGTTTCCGCACTGCTGGGCCGTATGCCGTCCGCCGTTGGTTACCAGCCCACGCTGGCAACCGAGATGGGCGACCTCCAGGAGCGCATTACCTCGACCAAGACGGGCTCCATTACCTCCGTCCAGGCTGTCTACGTCCCCGCAGACGACCTGACCGACCCGGCGCCTGCCACGACGTTTACGCACCTCGACGCCACCACGGTTCTTTCGCGTAGCATTTCGTCGCTCGGCCTGTTCCCGGCTATCGACCCGCTCGCATCTTCCTCCGACGCTCTCGATCCTTCGATCGTCGGCGAGGAGCACTACCGTGTCGCCGTCAAGGTCCAGGAGCTCCTGCAGGAGTACTCCGACCTTCAGGACATCATCGCCATTCTGGGTATGGACGAGCTGTCCGAGGAGCAGCGCCTTACGGTCAACCGTGCCCGTAAGATTCAGCAGTTCCTCTCGCAGTCCTTCCACGTCGCCGAGAAGTTCACCGGCAACCCCGGTGTCTACGTCCGCGTCGAGGATACCGTCCGCTCTTTCGCCGAGATTGTCGACGGCAAGGCCGATGACCTGCCCGAGCAGGCTTTCCGCTATGCTTCCACGATTGAGGACGTGCGCGAACGCGCCCGCAAGATGGGGGAGAAGTAGGTTATGCGTATCCGCATCGTGTGCCCCGTGAGCTGCGCCTATGAGGGCGACGCTGCGTTTGTGTCGATTCCGTCCACGGATGGCGAGTTTGGCGTTCTGCCTGCTCACTCCAGCGAGATCTGCACGATCGACCGCGGTTACGTTCGCGTTTCCGATAAGGCCATGGGCACTGTCGACCACACGTTTGCCGTGGCCGGCGGCTATGCTCAGGTTGCGGACGATGTCGTGACCGTTCTCGCCGAGCGCGCTTGCGATTTGGCGACCGTCGATGCCGACAAGCTTAAAGCTGATATTCAAGGTTTTGAAGAGAAGCTGGGTAATTTGTCGGAGGATGATGCACGCCGCGCCTACCTCTATAATGAAATCGCATGGTGTAAGCTCAAGCTTGCCCAATAGTCAAACGATTTAGCGTTCGACCATTTGCGAACACATCATGCCCGGGATGGCCCAGCCATCCCGGGCATGCTTTTTGAAAGGGTAGACCTTGGATATTATCCGCGTTGAGGGTGGCCACGCCATCGGAGGCTCCGTGCCCGTCTCGGGCGCCAAGAACTCCGCGCTCAAACTCATGGCGGCAACGCTTCTGGCGCCGGGCAAGACGACGCTGCAGAACGTGCCCGATATTTCCGATGTCCATGTGATGGGCAAGGTGCTCAAGGGCATGGGCGCTACGATCGATGTTCTCGACGAGCACACGCTCGAGATTGATACCTCTCAGGTCGATTCTTGGGAGGCCCCCTACGAGCTCGTTGCCAAGATGCGTGCTTCCACCGCCGTCATGGGACCCCTGCTGGGCCGCTTCCATCGCGCCAAGATTGCCATGCCGGGCGGCTGCAACCTGGGTGCTCGCAAGATCGATATGCACATTCTTGGTCTTGAGGCCCTGGGCGTTGAGTTCGATACCGCCCACGGTTACATCAACGCTAATGCGCCCCAAGGTCTGCGCGGTACCACCGTCACGCTCGAGTTCGCCAGCGTCGGTGCGACCGAGAACCTCATCATGGCCTCTGTGCGCGCGCAGGGCACCACGGTTATCGACAATGCCGCCCGTGAGCCCGAGATCGTTGATCTCGCCAACATGCTCAACGAGATGGGCGCTAAGATTGTCGGCGCCGGCACGCCTGTCGTGACCATCGAGGGCGTGGAAGAGTTGCATCCTGTTACCCATCGCGTAGTGGGCGACCGAATCGAGGCCGGTACCTTTATCGTTGCCGGTGCGCTGATGGCCGACGATCGCGGTGTTGACGTCACGGGTTTTTGCCCCATTCACTTGGGCATGGTTCTCAAGAAGATGGAGCTTATGGGCATCGATTGCGAGCGTACCGACGACGGCGTCCATGTGAACCGTGCCGAGCGTATCAAGCCGGTCGATATCCAGACGCTTCCGTTCCCCGGTTTCCCGACCGACATGCAGGCGCAGATTATGGTACTCTCCGCCCTTGCCGATGGCAGTTCCGTTATTACCGAAAACATCTTCGAGAATCGCTTTATGTTCGCCTCTGAGCTGGTGCGCATGGGTGCCGACATTCGTATCGAGAGCCATCACGCCATGATTCATGGCGTCAAGGGCTTCTCGGGTGCACAGGTTACCTCGCCCGATCTGCGTGGCGGAGCGGCCCTCGTCGTAGCGGGCTTGATCGCCGACGGGACGACCGAGGTTTCGGCCATTCATCACATCAAGCGCGGCTACGAGCAGTTTGTCGAAAAGCTGCAGGCGCTCGGCGCGCATGTCGAGCATGCTACCGTCCCCGATCCCGTCATCTACTAATACAGGTTGCCTATGTTTAATAAAAAGCCCCTCGCGGATACCACCACCCGAAGACCCTCAACTGGTGCGCAGGCCAAGATCTACAGTCGCGATAACGTGGCTCGCTATTCCGAGCGCGCTCGCCAACGTCGTCGTAGCCACACGATTCGTCACGTCGCGCTCATTGTCGTGCTTGGCGTGCTGCTGAGTGCCACTACCGCTGCCGGCCTGTGGTTTGCCACCATCATGGGCAAGCTCGGCGATTCTAATGTCATTACTGACAATCTGCGTCGGGTTCTGGTTGACACCGATGAGGCAAAGGATCCGTTCTACGTGCTGCTTCTTGGCACCGACGGCCGTCCGGGCGAGGATACGTATCGTGCCGACTCGATTATCCTGGCACGCATCGACCCCACGCAAAAGCAGGCGACGCTCATTTCCGTTCCGCGCGACACCAAGGTCGAGTACAAGGGCGAGACCATGAAGATCAACGCCTGCCATACCGTTGGCGGCGCCGAGGCCATGGTCGAGGCGGTCAACGAGCTGTGCGGTGTTCAGATTTCCCACTATGCCGAGGTCAGCTTCGACGGTATGCAGGCGCTGATTGATTCGGTTGGCGGTATCGACATTAACGCAACCGATGATGTTGACGACCCCGAGCACCTGGATATTAAGATTACCGCTGGCCAGCAGCATATGGACGGTGCCACCGCCCTTACCTATGCCCGCTGCCGCTACACCTATGCCGACGGCGATTACACGCGCATGCGCCACCAGCGCCAGGTGCTTGGCGCCCTTGCCAACCAGATTCTCAATAACTTCGATGCCACGAAGATCTTTGGCCTGGTTAATTCGCTGTCCGATATGCTCGTAACCGATATGAGCGTTCAGGATATCGTGGCTACGGTCAACGCCATGCGCGGTATGGATGTCGACGGTATCTACTCGGCCAACCTGCCCTCGTACGCCGACGACAGCACCATGATCGACGGTGTGAGCTACGTCTTTGTCTACGAGGACGAGCTCAAGGAAATGATGGGGCGCGTCGATGCCGGCAAGGATCCCAAGGGTCCCAACACCATGGGTCTTTCCGATGGTTCCAGCTCTACGATTGGCGACCTGAACAACAACACGTCTGACGATTACGCAAACGGTACCGCAACCTCATCGGTCAGCTCTGACGATTCCGATGACTCAAGCGATTCAAGCGATTCGGACTACTACGAAGAGCCCACCGGCGACGGCAACGGCTACGAAGCCAACTACTAAGTTACGGCGTTTTACCAAACGCCGTAACGGCTCGACGCTGCGCGCCGCCCAAGGCGACAATTTGTCATTCAAAAGGCAGGACATGACCAGAAGGTCAATGCCCTGCCTTTTTCATGCCAACTTGTTCGCCTTGGACGTCGCTCGCTGACGTTGGCTCAACCTGCGGTGCTGACTACTCCCCTTGCACCAAAAACCGCCCCGTTCTCGGTTTTGAGGACGGGGCGGTTTTGCTTACCTGGATTGTTCGAGTTCCCTATGCAAAGCGGGCGACGAGCTCCTGGAGCACGTCGGTCATCTTGACGAGCGAACTAACCGGGACGAACTCGTTGACGCCGTGGTAGCAATAGCCGCCGGTGGAAAGGTTGGGGCAGGGCAGACCGCGGAACGACAGCTGGGCGCCGTCGGTGCCGCCGCGAATCGGCAGCACTTGGGGCTCAACGCCGCAGGCAAGGTAGGCTTCCTTGGCAACATCAATAAGCTCGGGATAGTCACGAACGATCTCGGCCATATTTCGATACTGCTGCTTAATCTCGACTGTCACGCGCTCCTCACCCAGACGCTGGTTGAGCATCGAGGCGGCGGCATCAATAAGGTCGAGTTTCTGCTGGAACTTGGCGGCGTCATGGTCGCGGATGATATAGCGCGCTGTGGCGTGATCGACGGTCGCAGATACACCCTCAAGGTGATAAAAGCCCTCGTAGCCTTCCGTATACTCCGGGCGCTGCACGTAGGGGAGCAACGCGTTGAAGTCGCAGAACAGATTGCCTGCGTTGACCATACGGCCCTTAGCGTCGCCCGGGTGGATGGACTGGCCCTCAAAGCGGACGGTCGCCTCGGCGGCGTTAAAGCACTCCCACTCCAGCTCGCCGATGGGGCCGCCGTCGACCGTGTAGGCGTACTTGCAGCCAAAGGTATCGATATCCAACAGCTCGGCTCCGTGGCCGATTTCCTCGTCAGGGCAGAAGCAAATGCCGAGTGCAGGATGGGGCAGAGAAGGGTCCTGAGCGATACGCGCGACAAGCGACATGATCTCGGCGACGCCTGCCTTGTCGTCCGCGCCCAGCAGCGTGGTGCCATCGCTGCAGACCAGGTCCTCACCCGCGAGGTCATTCAGGGCGGGAAGCTTGGCGGTGCTCATGGCAACGGGCTTACCGTCAACCGTGCCGCAGACCAGGTCGCCGCCTTCGTGGTGTACGATGTGCGGCTTCACGCCGGCGCCCGGTGCAACTTCGGTGGTGTCGAGATGGGCGATCAGGCCCAGGGCGGGCTTATCCTCAGCGCCCGCACTTGCGGGGATATGCGCGCAGACATAGGCGTGCTCGGTCACGTGGGCATCTTCCGCACCAAGCTCGCGCAGCTCTTCAGCCAGCACGTTGGCAAGGTCAAACTGAACGGCGCTCGAGGGTACCTGGTCGCAGTTTGCATCCTCGGACTGCGTGTTGATCTGGACGTAGCGCAAAAAGCGCTCGAGGACATCGGGGTTCGTGGTGGTGTTTTCCATAAAGACCGCTCCAATCTTGGTCGTCGTGTGCAACAAGAACTCTAGCACGGTATGCCACGGCATACCGCGACGCTTGGATGGGGTAGAATCAGCCATTGAATGCAGAAGGGACGGAAGATCATGGATACGACAAATAGCTCGCGCGAACTACATCTGACGGTGGCGAACGAAGACTACTTGGAGTGCATGGTTCGCATTGAAAGCGAAGAGGGGGAAACCAACGGCGTTCGATCGGTCGACATCGCGCAGCGCCTTGGCGTCTCCAAGGCATCGGTCAATAAAGCGGTTTCGGCTCTCAAGGCATCCGAGCTTGTCGAGCAATCGCACTACGGCAAGGTGATCCTGACCGATCGCGGCCGCGAGGTTGGCACGGCTATCTGGTACCGTCATCGCCTCATCCGCACGTTTTTGGTTCAGGAGCTCGGTGTCGAATTTGAGCGAGCCGATTCCGAGGCCTGCATGATGGAGCATGCGCTATCCGAGGACACGATGAGCCGCTGGCTCGCCTATCTCGAAAAGCAGGGAATCAGCGTCGAGGAATAGCGGGATATATATGGATACGAGTTATTACAACCGCTTTGGTGCCGAGGAACTTACGCGCCGCTTGTCGAGCGAGACCTTGTTGGCGCAGGGCCCCATGGGCAGTGTTTTGTTGAGTGAGTACGATGCCGCCGACATTCCACCGGCGTTTTGGAATCTGGCAGAGCCGCAGACCGTTTCTCGTATCCATCGCTTGTATGTCGCCGCCGGCGCGCAGGTGCTCATTACCAATACCTTTCAGGCATCGAGCTATGCCCTCAAGCACGACCAGATTGCGCCGTCCGTGGCGGAGGTCAATCGCGGGGCCGTCGACGATGCCCGCCAGGCGCACCCTCAGCTACTGCTGGGCTCGATGGGCCCGATCGGTATTGAGTGGTTTGCCGAGGACTCTGTCGAGTATCGTGAAATCCGCGGCATTGCGCGTGAACAGGCGCACGCCTTGCTCAATGCTGGTGTTGACGGTCTGCTGATCGAGACGGTGACGTCTATCCGTAATCTGCAGCCCATGCTTGCCGGCGCCCGAGATGCCGCCGACGGCATGCCTGTTCTGGTGAGTTTTGTCGTTGACGATAAAGGCGACCTGCTGGGCGATGGCCTCAACATCGAGGCAGCCGTTTTGTACGCCGAAAAACACGGCGCAAACTCGGTTGGTGTTAATTGCTGTTCGCTTGCGGCCGCGAATGCGGCGGTGCCCAGGATGGTTGCATCGGCGACTACTCCCGTTACGGTGCGTCCCAACGTAGGCGATCCGGTCCAGACTCAGGATGGCCCCGTATGGCACGAGAATCCCGAAGCTTTCGCGCGCGCATGCATCGAATGGAGACATGCCGGCGCCGCAATGGTGGGCAGTTGCTGTGGAACCACGGCAATCACTACGGCAGCGATGGCCGAGGCGCTCGATATATAAAGGGCAAAACCGCTCCATACGGGGCGGTTTTTTTATTGCTTGCATGTCCTCGGCAGCATTTGCCCAAATGGTGAATGCTGGTGCCGGCAGGTTGCTGAGTGCGTGTTGCGGGTATACCTCACGCGTACCATGATCCAAACACTGTGAGGTGTCTGCGCGTGTGCGCGATAATTCATTTTGGAACTGACGGTTGGCGCGCTCGCGTCGATGAGGACTTCACTGCCGATAACGTTGCCCGTATCGCCGATGCCGTCGGCGAGTTGTGGCAAAAGACCAATCCGGGCAAAACGGTATATATAGGGTTCGACACCCGGCCCCTGGCGAGCGAGTTCGCTGAGCTTGCGGCGGGCGTGCTAGCAGCGCACGGGCTGGACGCCGTGCTCGCTTCGCGACCTGTTCCGACCCCTGCCCTTACGTGGGCGGCGGCTTATGACGGTGAGGCGTGCGGCGCGCTCATGGTGACGGGGTCCCATCATCCGCAGGGTTATCTGTGCCTCAAGATTCGCATGGGTGACGGCTCGACCGCCAACCAGGATGTCATCGAAGAGCTCGAAGAGACCATGGCTCCCGAGCCAATGGGGATCGAGGGGCAATATCGCACCGCGGATATCATTCCTGACTATATGCAGGCGGTGGCATCGTTTGTCGATGCCGAAGCCATCCGCGGCGCGCACCTGCGCGTGGTTGTCGATCCCATGGGCGGCGCAGCCCAGGGTTATCTAGCCGACTTGCTGCGCGAGCTTGGCGTTGAGGTGCACGAGATTCACGCCGGGCAGGCGTCTGACCAAGAAGATATCTGCCCCGACCCCGTTGAGCCTTGGGTGGACGCTTGCGAGCGCACGGTTATCGATGACGGAGCTTGCGCTGGTCTGGTGACCGACGGCGACGCCGACCGTATCGGTGCGGTTGACGAGCGCGGCAGATATATACATCCGCATCAGATCATGGCGCTCGTTTTGGGCGACTTGGTTCAATTTCGTAATTTGGAGGGGCGCGTCGTCGTCAATCTTTCATGCTCGACGCTCGTGCGTCGCATTGCCGAGGCGCTTGGCTGCCGCGTGACCGTCAAACCAGTCGGTTTCAAATATATAGCGGCGGAGATGAAAAAGGGCGGCGTCCTCATGGGCGGCGAAGAAGCCGGTGGTATCGGCATCGCCGCGCATATGCCCGAGCGCGATGGAATCCTCGCCTGTCTAATTCTGTGTGAGCTTATGGCAAAGACGGACGCGCCTTTGGGCGTTCTGGTCGACCAACTCGAGGACAGTTTTGGTAAGACGAGTTACGGTCGACGGGATTTGCGCCTTGAGGCCGAAGATGCCGAAACGTTACGAACCCTGCTGCCGGGCGTAAACCCCAAGTCGATTTGTGGCAAGGTGCCGCAAAACGTTAGTCATATGGATGGCTTGCGTTTGTCATTCGAGGATGACACGTGGCTGCTGGTCCGTCCTAGCGGGACCGAACCGGTGGTGCGCGTCTACGCCGAGGGGTTCTCGGTGGAAGAACGCGATGAGTTGCTCGATGCTGGCTGTGCTTTAGCTAGGGGGACGTATCCGCTTTAACCATGAGACTGCCTTATATAAAGAGATGCTCGGCGAGCGGTAGTTAACAGCTGGCAAACGTTAGTCGGATCACAAGATGTGTAGGAAATGTGTACGACCAGATTCCCGCCCGCGGGGCCCCTCCGGTCTGGCAATATATCTCCTTGCCGCGCGGCCCGGTGGAACCGGATGAGCCGCA
>UQLD01000002.1 GCA_900541855.1 uncultured Collinsella sp. | reverse complement strand
AAGCCATCTACTCGACGACCTGGCAGACCTCACCGACTCGTTCTACTTCATCGAGTCCGGCACGCTCGTGAAAAAGACCGAGTCGTCCTCGCAGACGCTCAAGCAGGAATACCTCGATACATACGAGGGAGGTGAATGACATGAAACTATTTGAACAGCTGAAGTCCAATGCGTCGCGCATGGCTGTCTACGCCATCCTCGTGGCAACGGCTTTATGCGGAATCGCGGCACCCGTCTATGCGCTCAACGGAGAGAAAGGCGATGTCGAACCCGCGTACATGGCTTCGACGGTTAAGGACCGGTACAAAGCCTTCTCTGGAGACACGTTTTACGTAGCAGAGTACGACACGACCTACCGTCAGCTTCGCTACAACAAGGGCTACGACTATCTAGGCGCAGAGGCAATCAGCTATACGTCGGGTTGGTACCGCTCCAACTATGGACACATAACCCAGTTCAAGTGTAACTACCGTGTGTACAACTAAAGCAACCCGGCCGGGACGAGGGGTGACGCAAAAGCGTCGCCCCTCGTTTTTAACCATGTCAACTGAACCTAGTTCAGTTTGGTTGATTTCCGATCTCAGCCGAACACATTGAGCGGAAAGGCCGTTCCCGCAGTCAGTCGAACGTCCCCGGGGCCCTTCTCAGGCCCCGGGGACGGCATTTTCCCAGTTGAAGGAACGGTGGAGATGTGTTTCGATGGGTCAGATTCGTGTCGTTCCGAAAAGACCGTGAACCTTTTGTGGGACACGCGGCGCCGTGGTACCATAGCCAAGTTTGTTGTCTTGGTCGGAAACCAAGACGCCTTATGCGCTGATCGGTAACCAGCGCCTGACCAATAAGGAGTCCTACCATGAAGCAGGGTATCCATCCCCAGTATGTCGAGTGCACGGTGACGTGCTCCTGCGGCAACACCTTCAAGACGCACGCTACCGTGTCCGAGATGAAGGTCGAGCTTTGCAACGAGTGCCATCCGTTCTACACCGGCCAGCAGAAGTTCGTCGACACCGGTGGACGCGTCCAGCGCTTCGCCGACAAGTTCGGTGGCGCCGCTGCCGCCCAGCTCAAGAAGGCTGAGGAGGCCAAGGCTGCCAAGGCCGCCAAGGCTGCTGAGGCCGAGGCCGCTCGCAAGGCCGCCGCTGAGGCTAAGGCTGCCGAGAAGGCTAAGCGTGCCGCTAAGTTTGCCGAGGAGGCTGCCAAGCAGGCCGCCGAGGCTCCCGCAGAGGCTCCCGTCGAGGAGACCGCTGCCGAGGCCGAGACCACCGAGGCTGCTGAGTAAATAGCTCGCCGCGGAATCACTCGCATTCATGGCATAAGGGCCGTGCATCCGTTTGGGTGCGCGGTCCTTTTTCTTTTTAAATTAGTGCAAACTAACCTGTCCCCATGGCACCACATGGCAGAGAGGCGGCGTTTGCCCAGATAGACCTGCCAAAATTAACCTGTCCCATTGTGGCAGGTTGGTCGTAGTTATTACGTGGCGGTCGAGCTCGACCGTATAGGCCGCGCCTTGTTTGGCTAAAGTACAATCATCTGTGTTTAACTCGCCCGCAGCTGCACGGCGTGGGCGATGGCCAAAAAGGAAAACCACATGGGATTCATGTCAAAGCTGCTGTCCTTTGGATCCGATAAGGACCTTAAGCGCTACTACAAGATCGTCGACCAGATCAACGGTCTTGAGCCCCAGTTTGAGAAGATGACCGAGGAGGAGCTCCGCGGCCAGACCGATAAGTTCCGCGAGCGTTACGCCAACGGCGAGTCGCTCGACGACATGCTTCCCGAGGCCTTTGCCACCGTGCGTGAGGCTTCCAAGCGCACCATGGGCATGCGCCACTTTGACGTGCAGCTCATTGGCGCCATGGCACTGCACGAGGGCCACATTGCTGAGATGAAGACTGGCGAAGGTAAGACCCTCGTCTCCACGTTGGCCGGCTATCTCAACGCTATTGCCGGCAAAGGCGTACACGTCGTTACTGTCAATGATTACCTTGCCAAGCGCGACTCCGAGTGGATGGGCCGCATCTATAAGTACCTGGGCATGACCGTCGGTCTGCTCCAGAACAACATGCCGCTCGAGCTCAAGCGTCCGGCCTACCAGGCAGACGTCACCTACGGCACCAACTCCGAGTTCGGTTTCGATTACCTGCGCGACAACATGGTTACCCGTCCCGAGCAGCGCGTACAGCGCGGCCACAACTACGCCATCGTCGACGAGGTCGACTCCATCCTGATCGATGAGGCCAGGACGCCGCTCATTATCTCGGGCGCTGGCACCAAGTCCGCCAGTACCTACAAGGACTTCGCGCGTGCCGTGCGTGGCCTTGAGCGCGGCGAGGACGTGTCGCACGACATGCTCACCGCCACCGAGGATGCTGAACCCACGGGCGACTACGTCATGGACGAGGCCAAGCATACCATCGCCGCCACCGAGCGCGGCCTTAAGAAAATCGAGCGCCGCCTGGGTATCGATGACATCTATGCCGATCTCTCCGGCCAGCTGGTCAACCACCTGCAGCAGGCGCTGAAGGCCCAGTACATGTTCCACCGCGATAAACAGTACGTGGTCACCAACGGCGAGGTCAAGATCGTCGACGAGTTCACCGGCCGCATTATGGAAGGCCGCCGTTACTCCGAGGGCCTGCACCAGGCCATCGAGGCCAAAGAGGGCGTGCTCGTACGCGAGGAGAACCAGACCCTGGCCACCATCACCCTGCAGAACTACTTCCGTCTGTATGACAAACTCTCTGGCATGACCGGTACGGCGCTTACCGAGGACGCCGAGTTCCGCGAGATCTACAAGCTGCCCGTCGAGGTCATCCCCTCCAACAAGCCCGTGCAGCGCGTGGACCACGAGGACCTGGTGTACCGCACCATTCAGGCCAAGTACAACGCCGTTGCCGACGACGTTGAGCGTCGTCACGCCAAGGGCCAACCGGTCCTGGTGGGCACCGTCTCCATCGAGAGCTCCGAGAAGCTGTCCGCCGCCCTTACCAAGCGCGGCATCGCACACGAGGTCCTCAACGCCAAGCACCATGAACGCGAGGCCCACATCGTTGCCCAGGCCGGACGCTACGGCGCCGTGACCATCGCTACTAACATGGCCGGTCGTGGTACCGACATCCTGCTGGGCGGCAACCCCGACGAGCTGGTGCGCGAGCGCCTGGAGTACGAGGGCCTGACCATGGAGGACGTGACGCCCGAGCAGCTCGAGCAGTTTAACGCCGAGGCCAAGGAGACCTGCAAGGCCGAGCGCGAGCGCGTGCTTGCCGCCGGCGGCCTGACCGTTATCGGAACCGAGCGCCACGAGTCCCGTCGTATCGACAACCAGCTGCGCGGCCGCTCCGGTCGTCAGGGCGATCCGGGCGAGACCCAGTTCTACCTGTCGCTCGAGGACGACCTCATGCGCCTGTTCGGCGGCGACAAGATGGACCGCGTCTCCAAGATGATGGTCACGGCCGACATGGGCGACGACATGCCCATTCAGCACAAGATCATCTCCAAGGCCGTCGAGAGCGCCCAGCACAAGGTCGAGAGCATCAACTTCTCCATGCGTAAGAGCGTCCTTGAGTACGACGACGTCATGAACAAGCAGCGCCAGGTCATCTACGCCGAGCGCAATAAGATTCTGGACGGCAAGGACCTGACCGACCACATCACCGAGGTCATGCACGACACCGTGTACCGCTGCGTGCAGGAGTTCTGCACCAAGGACAGCCACGATGGCGAGCGCGACCTGGAGGGTCTGCGCAAGTGGGTTGTGGAGCTCACCGGCCACATCGATACGCCGAAGTTCCCCGACGAGGATTATGAGGCCCTGGCTGCCGATGTCCTGGCTTACGTAGAGAAGTGCTACAACATGAAGGCCGAGCGCTTGGGCGAGGACCTGATGCGCGAGCTCAACACCCAGGTCATGCTGCGCGTCATCGATACCCGCTGGATGAACTACCTGCAGGAGATGGACTACCTCAAGACCGGCATCGGCCTGCGCGGCTTTGGCCAGCGCGACCCGCTGGTTGAGTACAAGACCGAGGCCTACGGCGCGTTCCAGATACTCGTCGATACCATGTACGAGGATTATCTGCGTACGGTTCTGCGCATCGAGATCAAGGCTGCCCCGCGTGCCGTGGAGCACAAGGAGGAGCCCGCGCTCGAGGGTGCGCACTTCTCCGGTCCTGCCGAGGTCGATGGTGACAACGGCGGCTCGGTGCTGCGCAAGCAGGCGCAGGTGCAGGCCCGCACGGCTGTCCAGGGTGGTCCGGCTGCCGTCAACAACGGTGGCAAGGTGACCACCTATCGCAAGTCCGAGAGCGACGATCCGTACGTCAACGTGGGCCGCAACGACCCGTGCCCCTGCGGTAGCGGCAAGAAGTTTAAGTACTGCCACGGCAGGAATCGTTAATGGCTGAGGCTTTAGAGGTAACGCCCGCCGAGCTGGACGCGTTTGCGGACCGGCTCGGTGAGGTCGAGTCGTATCTCCACCTGGACGAGAAGCGTACCCGCGTGTTCGAGCTCGAGGCCAAAAGTGTTGCCCCTGGCTTTTGGGATGACGCCGACGCCGCCCGTGCCACCATGGAGGAGATCGCGCGCACCAAGGAAGATATCGCTGCCGTGGACACCGCGCGCGGCGAGCTTTCCGATGCCCGCGCCGCGCTGGAGCTTGCCGAGGAGATGGGGGATGACCCCGACGCCGCCGCCCTTCGCGAGGAGGCTGCAGCCACGGCTGAGCGCCTGGCCCGTGCCATCGATGAGCTTGAGCTTTCGAGCTGGTTTACCGGTGAGTTCGATCACGGCGATGCCATTGTGACCATCAAGCCCGGACAGGGTGGTCTGGAGGCCCAGGACTGGACCTTCATGCTCTTTAAGATGTACATGAAGTACTGCCAGCGTCGCGGCTGGAAGGTCACCATCAACGACTGTCCCGCGGCCGAGGTCATCGGCATTGACCGTGCGACCTTTACCGTCGAGGGCAAGGACGCATTTGGCATGCTGCGCGCCGAGGCCGGCGTCCACCGCTTGGTTCGCATTAGCCCCACCGACGACAAGAAGCGCCGCCAGACCACGTTTGCCGGCGTTGAGGTCATCCCCGTGCTACCCGATGATATCGACATCGAGATCAGTCCCGATGACATCCGCGTGGACGTGTACCACGCGAGCGGCCCGGGCGGTCAGGGCGTCAACACCACCGACTCCGCCGTGCGCGTGACGCATTTTCCCAGCGGCATTGTGGTCACCTGCCAAAACGAGCGCAGCCAGATTCAGAACAAGGCCGCGTGCATGCAGATCCTCAAGGCTCGCCTGTACGAGATTGAGCTCGAGAAGCGCGCCGAGGCGCTCGATGAGATCCGCGGACCCAAGACCACGATTGGTTTTGGCAACCAGATTCGCAGCTACGTGCTCTACCCGTACCAGATGGTCAAGGACTTACGCACGGGCGTGGAGACCAGCAATGTCGAGGCCGTCCTTGACGATGGCGACCTGGACCCGTTTGTTATTGGCTACCATCGCTGGGCTACCGGCAACGCCGATGCAGAAGGCTCGGAGGTCTAAAACATCGGGTGGCTTCAAGCCGATGCCAAGCCCAACGGTTGGACGGGTTTGTATCCAGAATAAACCCTGCGCAGGGGTGGTTTTTGTCCGGCGAATCGGTAGAATCGAATACAAGAAGAAGTTCAAAGCGCATCCGTTTGGGTGCGCTTTTTTGAGGGAGGCAGCATGGCATATCGTCTGGACATCAAGCGCATTCTTTCGATGAACTTCTTTCACGACCTGCCCCAGATCATGTTGGGGTGTGCCTTGGCCGCCATCGCGACCGACTTGTTTTTGATTCCCAACGGTCTTGCCGCCGGTGGCGTTACGGGCCTTGCCACCATTATCCAGGCGGTCGGCGCGGCGCGCGGCCTATCGCTTCCCGTTGGTATTCAGACGATCGTGATGAACGCCTTGCTGTTGTTGGTCGTTATGCGCGAGGGCGGCATGTTCTACGTGGTGCAGACCGCGACGGGCTTTGTGCTGCTGGGCTTCTTTACCGATCTGTTCGCCCCGTTTGTAGCACCTCTGGCGGATGCGGACCTGATGCTCCCTGCCATGTGGGGCGGCATTATTACGGGCATCGGTTACGGCATGGTGTTGCGCGCCGGCGCCAACACCGGCGGCTCGGACACGATTGGCCAAATCATCTCGCGTAACACCTCGCTGCCGGTGGGCTCGACCGTCATGGCGATCGATGTTGCCGTATGCGCGCTATCGGCTCCGGTCTTTTCAATCGAAAACGCACTGTATGCAGGCCTTTCGATGGTCATTAGCGGCTACGTGATCGATGCCGTGGTCGATGGTGGCAACAAACGCCGTATGGTACTCATCATCTCGGACAAGTTCCCTGATATCGCTGCCGATATCATGTATGGCCTGGGTCGTGGTTGTACTAAGTTTAAGGCGACTGGCATGTATTCGGGTGCCGAGAAGCCAGTGATTATGGTCATCGTGAGCCGTCGAGAGCTCAATACCCTCAAGACGATCGTGCGCGAGCGCGATCCTCATGCCATCGTGACGGTTGCCGACGTTACGGAAGCCTTCGGCGAGGGATTCAAGGACATTAGCGCGTAGGGTCGATCGCGTTCCATCCAAAAGACGTTCACATTGATAAACCGTTTCATCAGCGGTTCTGCCTGCTAAATTGTTCAAATAATGATAAAAACTCTGGTAAAGCCATCAGTTTCCAGCATAATGAATGACGTACGTGCATTGCGGCTGTGTTGGGATTACCTTTCCGTGCCGTGCGCATTTTGTCTAATGAGGATGAAAGGAAGGCACAATGAGCGACGAAGAGCTCAAAAAGGTTGCCAACGAGGTAAGGAAGGGCATCGTCACCGGCGTGCACGCTGCCAAGTCCGGCCATCCGGGCGGTTCGCTCGGCGCTGCCGACATCATGACCTATCTGTACTTTGAGGAAATGAACGTCGACCCGGCCGATCCCCGCAAGGCCGACCGCGACCGTTTTGTGCTCTCCAAGGGCCATTGCGCTCCGGGCCTGTACGCCGTGCTCGCCGAGCGTGGGTTCTTCCCCAAGGAGGATCTCGAGACGCTGCGCCATATCGGCAGCCACCTGCAAGGTCATCCCAACATGAACGACACCCCGGGCGTCGATATGTCCACCGGCTCGCTCGGCCAGGGCATCTCCGCCGCCGTGGGCATGGCGGTTGCCGCCAAGCACTGGGGCGATACTTACCGCACGTACGCCCTGCTGGGTGATGGCGAGAGCGAGGAGGGCCAGGTCTGGGAGGCAGCCATGTTTGCCGGCAACCATCAGCTCGATAACCTCTGCGTGATCGTCGACCACAACGGCCTGCAGATCGACGGCCCCGTCGAGGAGGTCAACGACCCCATGCCGCTCGCCGACAAGTTCCGCGCCTTTAAGTTCCACGTGGTGGAGCTTGCCGACGGCAACGATTTCGATCAGATCCGCGCCGCCTTTGCCGAGGCCCGCGCCACCAAGGGTCAGCCGACCGCCATCATCGCCGAGACCATGAAGGGCAAGGGCGTTTCCTTTATGGAGAACCAGGTTGGTTGGCACGGCAAGGCCCCCAACGATGAACAGTTTGAGCAGGCCATGGCAGAGCTCACGGCCGCCGGAGAGGAGCTCTAGGATGGCAGACGTCAAAAAAATCGCCACGCGCGTAAGCTACGGCGAGGCCCTCGTCGAGCTCGCCAACGAGCACGATGACTTTGTGGTCCTCGACGCCGACCTGGCCGCCGCCACGCAGACCGGCAAGTTCAAGGCCGCCTGCCCCGATCGTTTCTTCGATGTGGGCATTGCCGAGAGCAACCTGATGGGCGTCGCCGCCGGTATCGCGACCACCGGCCGCGTTGCCTTCGCGAGCACCTTTGCCATGTTTGCCGCCGGCCGCGCCTTTGAGCAGGTCCGTAACTCCATCGGCTACCCGCATCTCAACGTTAAGATCGGTGCCACGCATGCCGGTATCTCGGTGGGCGAGGATGGCGCCACGCACCAGTGCTGCGAGGATATTGCCCTCATGCGCGTCATCCCCGGCATGACTGTGATCGTTCCTGCCGACGACGTCGAGGCCCGCGCCGTAACGCGCGCCGCCTACGAGTGCGACGGTCCGGTGTACATGCGCTTCGCTCGTTTGGCCTCGCCGGTTATCAACGACCCCGAGACCTACAACTTCGAGTTGGGTAAGGGCATTGTCATGCGCGAGGGCGCCGACGTCACCATCATCGCCTGCGGCCTGATGGTCGGCGAGGCTCTCGAGGCCGCCGAGCAGCTCGCTGCCGAGGGCATCGACGCCGAGGTCATCAACATGCACACCATCAAGCCCATCGATGCCGACCTGATCGTCAAGAGCGCCACCAAGACCGGCCACGTCGTGACCGTCGAGGAGCATTCTGTAATCGGTGGCCTGGGCAGCGCCGTTGCCGACGTCCTGTGCGAGCAGTGCCCGACGCCCCTCAAGAAGATCGGCGTCAACGACACCTTTGGCGAGTCCGGCCCGGGTGCCGAGCTCTTGCACAAGTATGGCCTGGACGCCGCCAACATCGTGGCGACCACCAAGGAGTTCTTGGCATAAGGCAAGGCGGATCTCAAGGACTGCTTCGCCAGAACTATGGAAACCCGGCAGGGGCGCTCTCTTGGAGAGCGCCCCTGTTTCAGTTGCGGTGAAATAAGGACTGATTAGACCTTTTAACTGGTAAAACAGTCCCTATTTCACCGCAACTTATGAAGACGCCCCTCAAGCACGGTCCCATCAGGGAAAAGGGCATATATCGACAAAGCGCAATTCAGACCCTTCCAACTTTGTATATGCAGCACCCCAAGTAAAACGCGGCGACCCCTTAGTTACCGCAGGCCGGACACAGGGCTACTCTCCAAATCTTTCCGCAGGACGGAGGAGCCCCCGCAGCGCGAAGCGCGCAGCGGGGGCTCCGACATGTCCGAGGACGATTTGGAGAGTAGCCCTGTGCCCGGCCGACGGGATCCCTAAGCACGCCATGCTTCTTATGTGCAGCAAAGCTAATACTGCTAAAATACAAAGCGCTCATGTAGTTTAAACGCACGACGATAAGGAGCACCAGTGGGTAACCACTTCCGTACCTCCGGTGCGGGCGATGATGCCCCCAAGACGCAGGCAGGCGTCCAGGGCAGTCGTTTCGCCACTCCGGATTCAGAGGGCCAGCCTGTTGCTCAGGCCCCCGCTCAGCCGGCAGATCAGGCACAGCCGGCATCCGATCCCTTTGCCTACAATCCAACCAGCGATGTCGCGCTTTCCGGCACGGCGGGTTTTGAGCCCGTTCAGGCCGTGACCGCTCGCGTGGAGCAGTCTCAGGCTGGTGCCGCCACGCCGCAGCCTACCATGGCCGGCATTCCCGACCCCTTGGCCCCTGCGACGCCGGCTCCTCAGCCTGCGCAGTCCGGTCTCTTTGCCGCTATTCCCGACCCCACGCAGCCTGCTGCCCCGGTGGTCGAGAGCGATCAGGCAGCCGAGGTCGCAAGCCTCGATAACGCGCTCAACAACCCCGATTTTACGTCGGTGTTTGCGCCCATCGATCCGCAGGCCAGCCGCAAGAAGATGGCCAAACAGGCCGGTGTCGAGCCCGTCATCCTTATGGAGCATGTCACCAAGATCTATCCGGCACAGCCCAACAAGCCTGCACTCGACGACATCAACATCGAGATCTATCCGGGCGAGTTCGTCTTCCTGGTCGGTCACTCCGGCTCGGGTAAGACCACGCTGCTGTCGACGCTCAACCGTGACGTCAAGCCGACGAGCGGCCGCATCCTGGTTGCCGGTCAGGACCTCATGAAGATCAAGAACCGCAAGGTTCCGTTCCTGCGCCGCCAGATTGGCGCCGTGTTCCAGGACTTTAAGCTTCTGCCGCAAAAGACCGCCTACGAAAACGTGGCGTTTGCCCTGCAGTGCATCGGCAAGCCCAAGGGCGTCATTCGCAGCCAGGTGCCCGAGGTGCTGCGTCTGGTCGGCCTGGCCGATCAGATGGACTCGCTGCCCGACCAGCTTTCCGGTGGCGAGCAGCAGCGCGTTGCCGTCGCCCGCGCTATGGTCAACCGTCCGCCGCTGCTGATCTGCGACGAGCCGACGGGCAACCTCGACCCGGCGATCTCGCTGGGCATCATGAAGCTGCTCGAGCGTATTAACCGCACCGGCACCACCGTGATCGTCGCCACGCACGACCGCGAGATGGTCGATAGCATGCACCGTCGCGTGATCGCCCTTGAGGGCGGCCACGTTATCCGCGACCAGGAGAGGGGAGGTTACGGCAACTATGGCACCAACTAACGTGGGCTACTCCTTCAAAGAGGCAATCAGCCACTTCTTCCGTAACTGGACTACCTCGCTCGGCGCCGTCATCACGATCTTCCTTTCGCTGTTTATCATCGGCCTGTTCATCATGGGCTCTGCGATGCTGAACTCCGTGATCGGCACCGTCGAGGATCAGGTTGTCATCAACGCGTTCATTAGTGATGACGCCGATCAGGCCGATGTTCAGGCTTTTGAGGCCGAGCTTAAGACGTGGAATAACGTCAAGTCCGTGACCTATAAGGACAAGGACGACGCGCTGGCCGAGTATACGAGCAAGATGTCGGGCAACGCCGACGCCACCATGAGCGCGCTCGATGGCCAGAACCCGCTGCCGGCTTCCTTCGCTATTGAGATGGACGATCCGTCCAAGGTCGAGAGCACGGCAAAGAAGCTCAAGAAGGATGCCGATTTCCAGAAGATCGCGGATGACGGCGACGTCAACGCGAGCGTGCTGTACGGCCAGGAGGAAGTGAGCCGCCTGTTCCAGGTGACCAACTACATCCGCATCGCCGCCGTGGTGCTCGTTGGTCTTCTGACCTTTATCGCATTCATCTTCATCAACAACACGATTCGCCTGTCCATCACGGCGCGTCGTCGTGAGATTGCGATTATGCGTCTGGTCGGCGCCAGCAACGGCTTCATTCGTGGCCCGTTTATCACCGAGGGCGTGCTGCAGGCCATTTTGGGCTCGCTGCTTTCCATCGGCGTTCTGGAGCTGCTGCGCAATCTGATGATTCCGCGTCTGCAGGAGAGCATCGGCTGGATGTCGTTTGCCCTGCCGATGCAGTACTACCTGGTGACCTATGCTGCGCTGATTCTGGTCGGTGTGATTATCGGTCTCTTTGGTTCTGCCATCGCCATGCGCCGCTACCTGCGCGTGTAGGCATGCTTGGAATTCATCCCTTCCAACGGGTCGTCTCTTATGGGGCGGCCCGTTTTTTGATCCCTAGGGGACGGCAGGAAAGCGAATCATTTGGGTAGACTCTTTGGAGTTCGCAATCGATAGTTAGGAGGCGCCATGGGGCGCAATAACAAGCATAAGCGTGGAGCTCGCAATCAGCGCGGGCCGGTGCGCAGCGAACGCCGTCCGAGCCTGACCGGGCGCGTGCAGCTCCATGAGCATAGCGCCTACGTTGTAACCGAAAACGGCGACTACAAGGTCATGGGCCGCGGTAAGCGCGAGATCATGGATGGCGATACCGTTGCCGTGAGCATTAAGAACAGCCCGCACGGTGAGCGGCGCGCCGTGATCGAAAGCGTGGTTGAGCGTGCAGCCATAAGCGTGGTGGGCACGTACCAGACCGCCGGTCCGCTCGGTGTGATCGAGCCGCTCGATTCGCGTCTGAAGGCCGACTTCTTCATTCTGCCCGAGGATACCTCGGCGGATCGTCTGGGTGTCCACCCGGGTGATGCTGTTGTCGCGCGCATTTTGACCTACCCGACGCGCCTGGAATCGGGTACCGTGACGATCGAGCGCCGCATTGGCGGAGATGACGCGCCCGATTTGGGCGTTCAATATGTGATGGCGCGTTACGGCTATACCGATAGCTATCCCGAGGCCGCGCTGGACGAGGCCGAGGGGCTTTCGCTCGATGTGTCCGCGGCGCTTAAGGACCCGCTCCGCCGCGATCTGCGCGACCGCTTTGTCATCACGATCGACCCAGTCGACGCGCGCGACTTTGACGACGCCATTTCGCTGGAGCGCACGCCCGAGGGTGGCTACAAGCTGGGTGTGCATATCGCCGACGTTTCACACTATGTGGCTTGGGACGGGCATATCGATCTTGAGGCTCGCCATCGTACGACATCGGTGTATCTGGCCGATCGCGTGCTTCCCATGCTGCCCGAACGCCTGTCCTGTGACCTGTGCTCGCTTCGCCCTGACGAGGACCGTCTTGCGTTTACCGTTGACATTGAGCTCGATGCACAGGGTCGCGTGCGGCATTACGATCCGTACCCCAGCGTGATTCGCTCGCGTGTGCGTATGGACTATGACGGCGCCGAGGCGCTGCTGGTGCGTGCCGGCGCGGTTGAGTATTCGGTGCTGGAGGGTGCGGCCGAGGATGTTGCGGCTGCCGAGACCTCGCGCGAGGAAGCGCTTGAGCGCGGTCTTGCGTGCGAGGAGGTCGCCCGCGGCTACAACGTCGACCTCTGCGATTTCCTTGTCGCCGCTAACGAACTCGCCGAACTTCGCCGTCGTATCCGTCGCGCCCGCGGCTCGGTCGATTTTGACACGGCCGAGATTCGTGCTCTATTGGATGAGGACGGAGTGCCCGTGCAGATTGTGGCGCGTGAGCGTTCGTGTGCCACGTCGCTTATCGAGGAAGCCATGCTGCTCGCCAACGAGTGCGTTGCAGAGTGGCTGGCAGACCGTGATATCGAGGCCTGCTATCGCGTGCATGAGGATCCGAGCCCCGATAGCCTGCACGGTGCCGCCGTTGCGCTGGCGCAGCTAGGCATCATCGACGATCGCCGTGCTGCCGGTATTGCCCTGGGGAGCCCCGATGAGCTGCAGGCTGCAGTCGATGCTGCCGCCGGTACGGCCAACGCACCGCTCGTCAACACGCTGCTTCTGCGCAGCATGCAGCGCGCGCTGTACAAGCCGCGCAACGAGGGCCACTTTGCGCTCGCCGCGCCGTGCTACTGTCACTTTACGAGTCCCATCCGTCGCTACCCCGATCTGGTGGTGCACCGCGTGCTCAAACTGCAGTTGGCCTATGAGCAGCTCGGCGGCAAGGACGCCTTGGTCCGTACGCCGCGGCTGATCGGCAAGGGGCGCGAGTCGCTGCCGCGCATTCTGCCGCAGATCTGCCGCGCATGTAGCGATGCCGAGCGCGCGGCAGATGCCGCCAGCCATGCGACGCAAAAGATCAAGATTGCCCAGTACTATGAGGACCGTCTGGGTGAGCGCTATGCCGGAACCGTCTCGTGGGTTAGCAGCATGGGCCTCTTTGTGCGCTTGGACCTAACACAGGTCGAGGGCCTGGTTTCAATTAAGAGCCTGGGCAACGAGTGGCTCGAGTTCGACGAGGACGCGCTTACGCTGACGGGCGCCGACACGGGGACTCGCTATGAACTGGGCCAGCGCGTGATTATCGAGGTCTCGCGCGTCAATACCACGCGTGGACACTTGGACTTTAAGCTTATCCATTAGCTAAATCCCGACTCGTGGCGAGAGAGCGGAGGGCGGTCTTTCGGGACCGCCCTTCGCATTTGAATCGTGGCTACCTTGTCGTCTGCTCGGCCGCCCGCTTACCTGCTATTTGAGAGGTAAAACCTACCAAAATAAACCTGTCCCTTTTGGCAGGTTTACAAGAAAGCGGGGATGAGATGGCGACGGTGTACGGTTATGCGCGGGTGAGTTCGCGCGATCAGAACCTTAATCGGCAGCTGGATGCGCTGGGCGCCTATGGCGTGGGCTCGGCGAATATTTATGCCGACCATGCGAGCGGCAAGGACTTCGATCGACCGCGTTATCGCGAGCTGCTGCACGTCCTGGGAGACGGGGACGTACTGGTGGTGCTTTCTATCGACCGACTTGGCCGTAATTACTCCGAGATTCTTGAGGAATGGCGACGCATTACCAAGGAGCTCGGGGTTGCCATTGTGGTGTTGGACATGCCATTGCTTGACACGCGCGTCAGGGCCAGCGGCGCGCCGGATGTGACCAACACCCTGATTGCCGATATTGTGCTGCAACTGCTGAGCTACGTGGCGCAGGTGGAGCGCGAGAATATCCATCGGCGCCAGGCGGAGGGGATTGCAGCGGCGCGAGCGCGAGGGGTCCGTTTCGGTCGACCTCGCAAGCCGTGCCCTCCTCAGTTTGAGCTGGTGCGCGATAGCTATGAGGCAGGCGATATTACCCGCAGCCAGGCAGCAAAATGCCTGGGCGTGTGCGTGGGGACGTTCGATCGCTGGATGCGCGAGGCGGGGTAGGGGTTTGCGTCGCTTTGTCGCTTCCTGTTGCGATTCAAATTTTGATACGGTGACGATGCCATTTGTGGCTACACTCGCTGATATTCAAAAAAGGAGGTTGGCCCTTGGCTCGCGTAAAACAAATAATCGGATGGACCGCGATCGTTCTGTTCGCTGCAACGCTGGCGGGCATCTGGGTGCTGACGGAGCAAAACGCGGTGCAGACGTCGTTGCTGAGCGAGTCCACCGCGCGTGTGGTGGAGGGTCAGGCTACGGGCGTTCAGGCTGCCGATGCCACGGGTGAAGCCCAGGCGGAGAACGGAATGACCGGGGGCACCGATTCGGCTGCCTCGAATGTCCGGTCTGGCCGACTTGCTTCCATTCGCATGTGGGTGGGCACGAACGTCCGTCGCGTTGCCCATACCGTAGAGTTTTTCTTCGTCGGATTGTTCGCCTCGGTGGTCGTGGTTTGCTTTTCCAGGCGTCCGTGGAGCGTATGCTCCCGTTGCGTGCCCGTATTGCTCTTTTGCGCCGCCTGCTCCGTTGGCGATCAGGTACATAAGATCTTTGTTCCCGGCAGGCATTTCGACGTTATCGATTTAGGATTCGATGCTGCGGGCTATGTCACCGCCATGCTGTTGGTATTGCTGGCGGCGGCGTTGGTGCGCCATGCGACTCGGCCGATCGGCGCCCATGCGAGGCTCTAGCCGGTAACAAACTCGTTTCTGATAATGCGACCTTGTTGAATTATTTTGTGTCGCGTGTATTTCCGAGCGGTCGGATTTGAGGGGCGAGCGGTAGAACGCTCGCCCTTTGTGCGCCACGATGCGGCACAATGTACCGCAAAAGCTGTTTGTATCCGGTACGAATCGTTCGTTGGTCTTTAATTCTTCTCAACGGAGGTGTTTGAGATGGCAAATGGATTGCTTTTGCGGCTTCGCGAGCGTGAGCTCAGCGCGAGCCCGGCGGAACGCAATGTCATCGCATATGTAAGCGCTCATCCGCACGAGGTGGTCGGGCTGTCCGTCCGCGGTCTTGCCGATGTCACGTTTTCCTCGCCCTCGAGCATTTTGCGCTTTTGCAAGCGTTTGGGTTTTGCGGGCTACAAGGAGTTCCAACGCGAACTGATTGCCGAGCTGGCGCTCTTAGGTGACAAGAAAGACGTTGCCCTCGAGGACATCTCCATGGATGACAGCGTCGAACGTATCGTGGGGAAGGTGATGAAAAGCAACGTGCGCACGATCGAGGCGACGGCGCGAACGCTCGATTACACCGTCTTGGAGCGATGCGCGGCCCGTCTTAAGCGGGCACGCGCGGTCAATCTGTTCGGTATTGGTGCTTCTCGTTTGGTCGCGCACGACCTGGCGCAAAAGCTCATGCGTGTCGACAAAGAGTGCCATCTGTACGACGACTGGCATGATCAGCTCTTATGTGCCAAGAACATGCATGAGGGCGATATGGCAATCGCCTTTAGCTACTCGGGCTTGACGCAAGAGGTGCTGGACTGCACCGCCGAGGCTCAACGTCACAACTGTCCCGTCGTGGCCGTTACCAAAGTAGATGGATCATCCAAGCTTGCCACCATGGCCGATGCCGTGCTCGGCGTTGCTGCGAGTGAACCCTTGGTCCGCAGCGGTGCCATGGCTTCGCGTATGGCCCAGCTTATGGTTGTCGATGCCCTGTACGCTGCTTACGTTGCCAGCGACTACGAACGGGCGACGCATGTCATAAAGCAAAACTACATCGAGAAACAGGAAAGATGAGGTGAATGAAATGCTCGATTTAACAAAATTCACGACCGAACAGCGTAATCAAAGGTCAATGGACCTCGATACGATGACATCGCTGCAAATCGTCACGACGATGAACGATGAGGATCTTCGTGCCGTCCAGTCGGTCACGAAAGTGTTGCCCCAGGTTGCCATGGCAATCGACTGGGCTGCTGAGACACTCGAGCGCGGCGGGCGCGTCTTTTACATGGGCGCAGGCACCAGCGGTCGTCTGGGCGTACTCGACGCTTCGGAGTGTCCGCCCACGTTTGGCGTGTCACCCGATCTGATTGTCGGGCTCATTGCCGGAGGCGAGACGGCGTTTATCAAGGCTGTCGAAGGTGCCGAAGACAGCGAGGAGCTTGGCGCGAGCGACCTGCGGGAGCGTGGACTCTCGGACAAGGATCTTGTCGTTGGCCTGGCGGCAAGCGGCCGTACTCCTTATGTGGTGGGCGGCCTTGCGTACGCCAAGGCAACTGGGTGCAAGACCATTGCAATTGCCTGCAACCAAGGGTCGAAGATCGGGGAGAGCGCAGATCTTGCCATTGAGCCCGTGCCCGGTCCCGAGGTGCTGACCGGCTCAACGAGGCTCAAGGCGGGAACGGTTCAAAAGCTCATTCTCAACATGATTTCGACCGGTGCCATGGTCAAGATCGGCAAGGTATACCAAAACCTGATGGTCGATGTGCAGCAGACGAACGAGAAGTTGGTGGTGCGCGGCCAGAACATCGTGATGGAGGCGACCGGCTGCACGCGCGAGCGCGCTGTTCAGGCGCTTGCGGATGCCGGCGGCCACGTAAAAACCGCTATTGTCTCGGTGCTGTTGGACTGCGATGCCGAGCAGGCTGCGGTAGCTCTTGAAGATGTTGCTCGGACGAATCTTCGTCTTGCGGCGCTTGGATTCGAAATCATGGCTTTTGTGCCGGGTGATGCTAACGTTCGCGGGCCGGTATTCGAGGGACTGCCGACGGTCGAGGCGCAGCGCGGTCGCGCGTCAAAGGTTGCTCTCAATATGCTTGAGCTTGCACATGGCGCCGATTGCGACATTGTGTTGGTCGGCGACCCCGATCTTTCCGATGCGGGCTGGGCGCAGTTTGCTCAAGTTTCCGCCGGATACGTGGACCTGCAATGCGAGCTTGAGCCCGGTTATGCCTATGTGCGCGGGCAGATTCATCACGACCGGCCCGACTCGAGTGTCCTCATCTTTAGGTCTCAGGAGTCACGTACGAAGCTTAAGCCGGATTCCGTGCCGACGGATGCCGGAGCCGGCCTGCCGCGAAAGGCGTGGTCGATCGCTGTGAGCAATAGCGGATATGGGCGCTACGAAGGCGAGCTTGAGATTGCGCGGGTCGATCTTCCCGGTGACGAGCGCATGAACGTTGCGGGCCATATCACGCCCGAGGCAATGGAACTGCTGCCGTTTATCAAGCGCGGATTCGGGGTACGGTTCGTTTAACGTGTGACCCGCGGGCTACAATTGGCCCATCATACGAAGGCGCCTCGTGTGGCGTGTGCCTGCGTTGGCCGATCTATATTCGGAGGATTCCCATGACTGTACTGTTTGTTGAATATCCCAAGTGCTCGACCTGTAAGAAGGCCAAGGCATGGCTGGACGAACATGGGGTAGAGTATATCGATCGCGATATCGTTTTGGACAATCCCACGGCTGATGAGCTTGCGACCTGGATTGCTCGTTCGGGGCTGCCGGTGCGGCGCTTCTTTAATTCATCGGGCATGAAATATCGAGAGCTGGGCCTGAAGGCGCGTCTGGATGCGGGCATGACGGATCGGGAGTGCTACGAGCTGCTGGCGACCGACGGCATGCTGGTCAAGCGTCCGCTGCTGGTGGGCGACGACTTTGTGATTCCCGGCTTTAGGGAAGCGGCTTGGGCCGAGGCGTTGCTGTAGCGGCTGCGGAAAGTGCGACCCGGAATTCGCTTCCAGAATGGGATGCGCTTTCCCAAAGTGGCCGGTTGCGGAAAGCACGTCCCATTCTGAGCTTCGATTGTGGGACACGGTTTCCGGTTGAGGGCTCGACGGGAAAGTGGGGACCAGTTTGAGCTTGAAATCTGGGACGCACTTTCCGCCGGCGGGCCTGCCCCAGTCAGTCCGCCAGCTGTGCCCATTCGTGCGGATCGTAGACCTTTACGTGTTTGTTGGGCTTGCCGCTCCAGTACTCCTCGTCCATAAAGGGCAGATATGCCTGAACGCCAGGGCAGATAAAGGGAATCCGCTGCTGTTGCAGTCGCTCGCGCTGGCGCTGCTCCAGGTGCGCCTCGGATATGACGGTTGGCATGCCGGACAACTCGACGAGGCTTGCCTGGATTCGCTTAAGGTCGGGGAGTCCCGCGTGCCATGACATCCGCATGATCAAAAAGGATGCACGGCGGTATTTTGCCTGCACCACAGTAATGGCGGGGCGTAACGTGGGGTGAATTTTGTCCCGTTCGGGCCAAAGGTCAGCAGTGATCTCGAGGCCCAGGGTCTCCCATAGGTAATCAAGCTCTTCGTCCATGGCGCCTCGATATCTACGCGATCATTGATACCTCGATTGTGTTGCCTGGTGCTATCGTTTTCGCGGTAGAATCTGCCAACGGTTGACGGCTACCGCTCGCGGCGTTTTGTCCTTCGTGTACAGCGGTCGGCTTCACAGGTCCTTCACGGGTTGGACTAAATTAGGCCAATTTGACTGAATTTCAAAAAAGTCAAAATTGGGGCTTGCGTCACGGCGGGACTTCCCGTATATTTCTTTCTTGCGCAAAGGCACAGCCGAGCGCAGCGATGCAGTCATTGGGATGTCGTCTAATGGCAGGACAGCGGATTCTGGTTCCGTCAATGGGGGTTCGACTCCCTCCATCCCAGCCATTGCATTTGCTACATATGGCCCGTTCGTCTAGCGGTTTAGGACGCCGCCCTCTCAAGGCGGAGATCACCAGTTCGAATCTGGTACGGGCTACCAAAATTGAACGCCCGGGCCTCGTAAGAGACCCGGGTTTTGTGTATTGACCGTATATACGGCGCCTGCCGTGTTTCGCTCAGATCGAGGAGTAGCCATGGATCTGCCCATCAGCTTGCAAGACATCACGTATGCCGAGAACTATCTGGCGCAGGGCGACCTGGCTACGGCGACGCCGCTGCTGGAGCGCCTGGTGGAGCTCGCCGAGGAGTATATCGACGCCGAGTGCAGGACGGAGGAGAAGCGCCAATACTTTAGCTTCGATAGCAAGTTTGAGCGCTTGGCCTATCGCCGCGTGGAGAAGGATCCGCGCGAGCTCGTGCAGGTCGAGGTGCCGTTTGACCGCCTGTACTCTGATATGGCGTTTGCCTACATTCGCCAGCAGGATTATGTGAGCGCTCGTAATGCCCTGATGCAGGCTGTGCGTTGGGACCCCATGAACTGCAACTATCGCTTGGATTTGGCCGAGCTGTTCCGCGCTCTCGAGGACAAGCAGGAATGGGCATCGCTCTCGTTCTCGGTGCTGGAGCGTGCAAGCGATGGCAAGTGCGCCGCCCGCGCTTACGCCAATCTAGGTCAGTACTTCTTGGAGCCCGAGACCGAGAACGTTTCGGCTGCCGTGGGCTGCGCGCGTCTGGCACTGCGCCTGGCGCCCAACGATGCGCATACGACGCGCCTGCTCAACAAGATCCATACCACCTATCCGGATGCCGCCGAGGAGAGCGACGAGCACGTGATGGGCGAGCTGGCGTTGCAGGGCGTTCCGACCTCACCTTCGGCCGAGATTGCCATCTGCCTGATTATGTGCGCGACCGATGCTGCAAGCGACGGCGACAAGCAGGAGGCGACGCGCCTGACGGTGCGTGCTCGCGACTTGGTGGGCGAGGAAGCCTGCGCGGCGATTATCAAACTGGTGCGCGAGAGCGATGCTGAGCTCAATGCCGAGCGCAAGGCAAAGCGCGAGGCTGCGGGCTCAAACGCCGATGGCGCCAAGGAGGCCGGCGATGCCCAGTAAGCGCGAGCGCAAGCTCATTTCCAAGAATCGCTCGGCACATCACGAGTACTTTATCGATGAGACGTTCGAATGCGGTATCGAACTGAGTGGCACCGAGGTCAAGTCGATTCGCGAGCGCGCCTGCCAGATTACCGATACCTTCGCGCTGATCCGCGGCGGGGAGTGCTGGCTCGTCGGCCTGCATATCCACCCTTATAGCCATGGTGGCGTGTGGAATCGCGATCCCGACCGTCGGCGTCGTCTGCTGCTGCACCGCAAGGAGATCGACTTTCTTGACGGCAAACTTCGCAACCGTGGTTATGCGCTGGTTCCGTTGGAGCTCTACTTTAATACCGACGGCCGCGTAAAGCTGCTGCTGGGTCTGGGTCGCGGCAAGAAGCTCTATGACAAGCGCGAGGACATGGCCAAGCGTGATGTCCAACGCGAGATCGACCGCGCCCTCAAAGAGCGCAATCGCTGACCACCCTTCATAAGTTGCGGTGGAATACGGACTGTTTTGCCTGATTGAGGGACTATTCAGTCCCTATTTCACCGCAACTGCGGGCGTCTCATCTTTCTTACTGTTCTGACACATATGTCTCAAAGGCGGCGTCCGTTATGGGCGTCGCCTTTTTTGTGGGTACATACATCCATGAGGTTCAATCCTGGGTTAGGGGAGTGATCGTTATGGACAAAACTGCGTTCTTTACGATGCCGAGTGGCCTGTACGTGGTGAGCGCCGCGGCGGACGGGCTGCGTGCCGGCTGCGTTATCAACACAGCAGTGCAGGTGACATCCGCCCCGCCGCGCATCTCGATTGCCGTGAACAAGGAAAATGTCACGTCCGGCGTAATCGTATCGGCTAAGGCCTTTGCGCTGACCGTGATCGATCAGACGGCCGATATGCTCTACATTGGCAACTTTGGCTTCCGCACCAGCAGCGATTACGACAAGTTTGCCAAGTACGAGACCCACGAGACCACTCTGGGCATGCCCTATGTGCCCGAGCACGCGGCGGCGCTGTTCAGCTGCCGTCTGATTGATACCGTGGATGTGGGCACGCACCTGCTCTTTATCGGCGAGGTGGAGGACGCCGAGCGCTTGAGCGGCGAGGCCCCGCTGACCTATGACTACTATCACAAGGTCTTGAAGGGCAAGACGCCGCCCAAGGCTTCGTCGTATCAAGGCTAGAAATGTTCTAAAAATACTTGCATTATATTATTGAGAATCTATACTAATAAGTGAAGTACATCACCAGTCGCGTTCGAGAGGAGAACATCATGGCTGAGGAGAAGAAGACGTATAAGTTCGTGTGCACCGTTTGCGGTTACGAGGTTGAGGTCGACACGCCCGAGCTGCCCGAGGATTACGTATGCCCGGTCTGCGGCGTCGGCCCCGATGAGTTTGAGCTCGTCGAGGAGTAACTCGTAGACACACGGCGATTAGCTATACAGAGCTCTGTCCAAGGGCCCCGGCCGGATATTCCGGCCGGGACCCTTTTGATTTATCTGACGGTTTAAAACGGCCTTACGTGTTACAGATTGAGACGTTATATCTGGACAGTCACGCCATCCCAATTACATCCCCGTTAGCAGCACGATGTCGAGAATCGTCACGATGGCACCGATTCCTACGAGCAGCGTGTTGAGCGGGCGCGAGTTGGCGTATTTGCCCATGACGCGGGGCGAACTGGTGAGTCGTATGAGCACAAAGACCGTAATCGGCAACTGAAGCGACAACAGCGCCTGACTCCAGATGAGACCCTCAAAAGGATTCGGGACGATCAGGCACGCCGCCACTGCGCCGACGAAACAGACCGCCACTCCAATCGATGAGTGCCGGTCGTGGATGTCGTATTCCTCGTCGAACATGCCCGCGGTGATGGTGCCTGCCGCCATGCCTGCCGTCACACTACTCGAGAGGCCCGCAAACAGCAGCGCCACCGCAAAGATTGTCGAGCTTGCTGGGCCCAGAATGGGGGAGAGCGTGTCCGCTGCGACGGCGAGGTCGTCTACGACAATGCCGTGCGCAAAGAAGGTCGTTGCGGCCAGGATGACCATGGCCGAGTTGATTGCCCAGCCCACGCCCATCGAAAAGAGCGTGTCGAAGAGCTCATAGCGCAGACGCTCTTCGATAACCTGCTCGCCTTGGCCTTCGAAATGCATGGATTGGATGACCTCGGAGTGTAGAAAGAGGTTGTGGGGCATAACGACCGCACCCAGGACACTCACGATAATCGCGGCAGAGCCAGTGGGCATACTGGGCGTGATCCAGCTTGCGGCGGCTTGCGGCCAGTCGACCTTGACTAGTGCAAGCTCGGCCAAAAACGAGAGTCCTACCACGCCTACGAAGGCGATAATCCAGCGCTCGGCACGCTTGTAGGAGCTCGTCATGAGCATCGCCATCGATACTGCTGCCACGATGACGCAGCCGGCACGCACGGGCAGTCCAAAGAGCATCTGGAGCGCAATCGCGCCGCCCAGGATCTCGGCCATGGCGGTGGCGATGGTCGCGAGGTAGGCACTGGCGAGCACCGTGCGCCCAACGAAGCGGGGGAGAAAGCGGGTCGTGGCCTCGGCAAGGCAGGCGCCCGTGGCGATGCCCAAGTGCGCCGCGTTGTGCTGCAGCACAATGAGCATAATCGTGGACAGTGTGACGATCCACAGCAGCGCGTAGCCAAACTGCGAGCCCGCGGCCATATTGGAGGCCCAGTTGCCCGGGTCAATAAAGCCGACGGTCACGAGCAGCCCGGGGCCGATGTGCCGCGCAATGTCTAGGCCTCCGTGACCACCGGTGCGTCGGGAGCCAAAGTGTTGTTTGAGATGGTTGAGCATGGTGAGCTCCTGCGTGCCGTTTGTTTGACGCCGCAAAGGATACCCGTTTTAGGCTCAAAAGTTAACCATGACTAACAAAATTATTGTATTTGAATAGGATGGTGAAAGGGAGTTGCCGAAATGTCTTGATCTGTAACAACTAGGGATGGAAATTGGGTCTAGGTGTTACAGATCAAGACAAGAAGAAATGGTCCTATGGAATATCTCGATCTGTAACAGTTAGCTGCAAAAACCGGCCCTTCATGTTACAGATTGAGACATTCGGAACCGTCTCTCGAAAACATCTCAATCTGTAACAGTTAGTCGTCGAAATTGGGTCTTCCTGTTACAGATTGAGATGTTTGAAGAGGTGAGTTTGCAGGCCGAACTTGGGGCCTATGTTGTCGCCCTTGAGGTCGGCGGTGTCCACTCATGGGGCGTGCGTTACGCAATTGTTTCGAAACGGGCGGGAAACACAACGGGCCGGTGATGCCCCTAGTATGCCTATTCAACTGATTGTCTAATATCTAGGGGAGGATCGCGATGCAGGCAGATTCCGCTCAGCAGCAGGGCCTTTATCGCCCCGAATTCGACCACGATGCATGTGGCATCGGCGCGCTTGCCGATATCAACGGTGAGCGCCATCACCAGATTTTGGACGATGCGCTGTCCATTCTGGTCAACTTGGAGCACCGCGGTGGCACGGGACTCGAGAAGAACACCGGCGACGGCGCTGGCATCCTGTTCCAGGTTCCGCATCACTTTTTCCGTAAAGAGGCTCAAAAGTGCGGCCAGATTCTGCCGGCAGAGGGCGACTATGGCGTGGCCATGCTGTTCTTCCCGCAGGACGACAAGGGCGTAGAGGATGCCCGCCGCGTGTTTGAGGAGGGTTGCGCCGAGGCCGGCGTGCCGCCGCTCTTTTGGCGCGAGGTGCCGGTCGACCCGCACGACCTGGGCGAGACGGCCCGCGCCTGCATGCCTACCATCCTGCAGGCCTTTCTGGGTCGCCCCGACGACACGCCGGCGGGCGACGCCTTCGAGCGCCGTCTGTATGTGTGCCGCCGCACCATCGAGAAGAAGGCCGACGCCGAGTTTGCCCTGCGCGACAAGATCTTCTATGTGTGCTCCATGAGCTCGCGTACTATCGTGTACAAGGGCATGCTGGTCGCCACGCAGATGCGCCGCTTCTTCATCGACCTCAACGACGCCGCCGTCAAGACGGCCGTAGCGCTTGTCCACTCGCGCTACTCCACCAACACCACGCCCAGCTGGGAACGCGCGCACCCCAACCGCTTTATCATCCACAACGGCGAGATCAACACCCTCAAGGGCAACGTCAACTGGATCCGCGCCCGCGAGCCCAACCTGTACAGCCCCGTGCTGCAGCACGATCTTGAGCGCGTGATGCCCATCATCAACCGCGAGGGTTCTGACTCCGCGATTTTGGACAACGTGCTCGAGTTCCTGGTCATGAACGGTCGCCCGCTCACGCGTGCCGCGTCCATGCTGCTGCCCGAGCCGTGGGACCACAACGACAGTCTGAGTGAGGAACGCCGCGCCTACGATGCCTACCAGTCCATGCTCATGGAGCCGTGGGACGGCCCGGCCGCCATCGCCTTTACCGACGGCCGCACACTGGGTGCTGCTCTCGACCGCAACGGCCTGCGTCCCGCCCGCTACTATGTGACGCGCGACGGTCGCTTTATGCTGGCAAGCGAGGTGGGCACCATCGAGGTGAGCCCCGAGAACATCCTGACGAGTGGCTGCCTGGGACCGGGCCAGATGCTCGAGGTCGATTTTGCCCGCGGCCGCGTGATCTACAACGATGAGCTGCGCGCTCGCTATGCCAAGGAAAAACCCTACCGCGACTGGATTGCCGAGGAGACGCTGACCGTCGACGCGCTCGATGAGCCCGTTGCAGCAACGCCCGCCGAGGACGCCGAGGTGCCCGCCGCCGTGCGTATGGCCAAGCTCGGCTACCACTGGGATGACGTCGACGAGGTCGTGCGTCCCATGGCCCAGCAGGGCAAGGCCCCGCTCGCCTCGATGGGCATCGACGCGCCGCTGGCCTGCCTGTCCAAGAAGACGCGCTCGTTCTTTGACTACTTCTATCAGCTGTTCGCCCAGGTCACGAACCCGCCCATCGACGCCCTTCGCGAGCATATGGTCACCTCGACCACGCTCTACCTGGGCAACCACGGCAACCTGCTCGAGGACTCTCGTACGGCCTGCCAGCTGGTTCGCCTGGAGCGCCCACTGCTGAGCGAGGAGGAGTTCGACCGCATTTGCGCCATCGACCGCGTGGGCTTTAAGACCCGCCGTTTCCGTGCCGTCTACCGCCGCGATGCCGGCGAGGGCGCGCTGCAGGCTGCGCTCAAGCAGCTTGCCGAAGACGTCGAGGCTGCGGTTCGCGATGGCGTGAACATCGTGGTGCTGAGCGACCGTGCCGCTGCGGGCGAGGTGCCCGTGCCGTCGCTGCTCGCCGTGGGCTGTGTGCACAACCACCTGATCCGTGCCGGCGTGCGTACCTTTGCCGACATCGTGGTGGAGTGTGGCGACGCCGTGTCCCCGCACGACTTTGCGGCGCTGGTGGGCTACTCCGCGAGCGGCATCTATCCGTACAACGCGCATGCGTGCATTCGCGACTTGGCGGCGCACGGCGATCTGGACGTGACAGCCGAGCAGGGCATCGCCAACTACAACAAGGCTGCGACCGCCGGCATCGTCTCCATCATGTCCAAGATGGGCATCTCCACGGTGCAGAGCTACCACTCCGCGCAGATCTTCGAGGCCGTGGGCTTTACGCTGGAGTTTGTCAACGCGTACTTCGCCGGCACGGTGAGCCGTGTGGGCGGTATGGGTGTCGAGGACGTCGAGCGCGAGCAGAATGAGCGCTACGACGCCGCGCTCGCTATCCTTAAGAGCCCGGCTCCCGATCAGCTGCCCACGTTGGGTCTGACCAAGTGGCGCCCGCTCGGCGGCGAGGATCACCTCATCGATCCGCAGACTGTCTACTTGCTGCGGACCGCCTGCCGTGAGGACAGCTACGACACCTTTAAGGAGTACAGCGCCCGCCTGCACCGCACCGGCCGTGCCGTGCGCCTGCGCGACCTGCTGGACTTTGATGCCGGCGGCCGCACCCCGGTGGCACTCGACGAGGTCGAGCCCGCGCTCAACATCGTTCGCCGCTTTAACACCGGCGCCATGTCGTACGGTTCCATCAGCAAGGAAGCACACGAGTGCATGGCCATCGCCATGAACCGCCTGCACGGCCGTTCCAACTCGGGCGAGGGCGGCGAGGATCCGCGCCGCGAGACCCCGCTGGCTAACGGTGACTCCAAGAATTCCGCCATCAAGCAGGTGGCAAGCGCGCGCTTTGGCGTGACGAGCCGCTACCTGTGCAGCGCCTTTGAGATTCAGATCAAGATGGCCCAGGGCGCCAAGCCCGGCGAGGGCGGCCACCTGCCCGGCAAGAAGGTCTACCCCTGGATCGCCGAGGTCCGTCAGTCCACGCCCGGCATCGGCCTGATCTCGCCTCCGCCGCACCACGACATCTACTCCATCGAGGACCTGGCGGAGCTTATCTTCGATCTTAAGAACGCCAACCCCGGCGCACGCGTGTCGGTCAAGCTGGTCAGCGAGGCCGGCGTCGGCACCATCGCCACCGGTGTGGCCAAGGGTGCCGCCGACAAGATCTTGATCAGCGGCCACAACGGCGGCTCCGGTGCTGCGGCGCGCGATTCGATCTGGCACGCCGGTCTGCCGCTGGAGCTTGGCCTTGCCGAGGCCCAGCAGACGCTGCTGCAAAACGGCCTGCGCTCACGCGTGGTGCTCGAGGCCGATGGCAAGCTCATGGACGGCACCGACGTCGCCGTCGCCTGCCTGCTGGGTGCCGAGGAGTTTGGCTTTGCGACCATGCCGCTCATCTCCATGGGCTGCCTCATGCAGCGCGACTGCCAGCAGGATACCTGCCCGGCCGGCATCGCTACGCAAAACTGCCGCCTGCGTCGCGGCTTCCGCGGCAAGCCCGAGCACGTCGAGCGCTTTATGCTCTTTGTTGCCGAGCAGTTGCGCGAGGTCATGGCGAGCCTGGGCTTCCGCACCATCGATGAGATGGTCGGCCATCCCGAGTGCTTGCGCCAGATCGAGGTCCCGGACAACCGCAAGGCCAACCTGCTGGATCTGTCGCCCGTGCTGGCGAGCGCGACCTGTGAGTTTGGTGCCCACATCCCGGGTGCCGACGGCCGTCACTTCCTGCCCCAGATGGCTGCCGACAGCGAGCTTGACAAGACGCTCGACTCCACGTTGTTTGTGCCCTATACGGCCGATGCCCGTGCGCACCTGCGTCCGATTCGCTTTCGCGCCGACATCGCCAACGTCAACCGCTGCGTGGGCACCATCTTGGGCAACGCGGTGACCAAGGCGCATCCCGAGGGTCTGCCCGCCGGCTCCATCACCATCGATTGCGATGGTTCGGCCGGTCAGAGCTTTGGCGCTTTCCTGCCGCGCGGCATTACGCTCAACGTGTGCGGCGACGCCAACGACTACTTTGGCAAGGGCCTTTCGGGCGGCGAGGTATCGGTGCGCCCCAACCCGCATGCGACCTACAAGTTCGACGAGAACATCATCGTGGGCAACGTTGCGTTCTTTGGCGCCACGAGCGGTCGCGGCTTTATTAACGGCCTTGCCGGCCAGCGTTTCGCCGTGCGCAACTCCGGTGCCACGGTGGTGGTCGAAGGCTGCGGCAACCATGGCTGCGAGTACATGACGGGCGGTCTGGCGCTCATCCTGGGCGAGGTCGGACAGAACTTCGCCGCCGGTATGACTGGTGGCGTGGCTTATGTCTTTGACCAGTACGGCACGCTCGATGCCCGTGTGAACCACGCGAGCGTTGAGCTTAAAGCCCCGACGGCCGGCGAGCTGGCGCAGATTCGCGAGCTCATCCAGGAGCACGTGGACGCGACGCAGAGCCCGCGCGGCATTAAGCTGCTCTACAGCTTTGAGACGATGAGCAAGCACTTTGTGAAGGTCATTCCGACCGAGTACGAGCGCGTGCTGGCGATTGTCGCCGCCGCCGAGGCCGTCGGCAAGACGCATGCGCAGGCCGAGGAGCTGGCGTTTGACATTGTGACCGGTCGCGCAAGTGCCGCGGATGTCGCTCGCTTTGATGTCGCGGGCGGTGCGGCTGGCGCTGCGCCCGTGGCTGTCAGCCCTGTTGCTTCGACCAAGAAGGAGGCGTAAGTGCCATGGGTAAGCCCGGTGCTTTTCTTGATATCGATCGCGTGACCCACGAGCTGCGCCCCGTGGAGGAGCGCAGCCGCGATTTCGATCCGCTGTACGTGGAGCTCGACGACGACGCGCGCCGTGCCCAGGCGAGTCGCTGCATGATGTGCGGTGTGGCGTTTTGTCAGATGGGCGCGAGCTTTGGCAAGGCACGTCCGAGCGGCTGTCCGCTGCACAACCTGATTCCCGAGTGGAACGAGCTGGTGTACCGCGGCCGTTGGGACGAGGCTGCCGAGCGCCTGTCACTCACCTCGCCCATGCCCGAGTTCACGAGTCGCGTGTGCCCGGCGCTGTGCGAGGCCGCATGCAACCTGGGCTCGGTCGATGGCCAGCCCACGACGATCCATGACAACGAGCGCGCGATTAGCGACCATGAGTGGGCAAATGGCGGTCCGCACCGCTTTGAGCCGGCAGGGGAGGGTGCACCCACGGTTGCCGTGGTGGGCTCCGGTCCCGCTGGTCTGGTGGCAGCATGGGAGCTTGCGCGTCGTGGGGCCCGCGTGACTGTGTTTGAGCGCGACGACCGCCCGGGCGGTCTGCTCATGTACGGCATTCCCAACATGAAGCTCGAGAAGTCCGTGGTCGAGCGTCGCGTGGCGCTCATGCGCGAGCTGGGCATTGTGTTCGAGCTGGGTGCTGACGTTACGAACCTTGCGGTGGCGGCCAAGCTCAATGGCTTTGACGCCGTCGTGGTGGCTGCCGGTGCTCGCGCCCCGCGTGGGCTGGCTGCTGAGAATATTGACGCACCCGGCGTGGTGTATGCCGTGGACTACCTGACGGCCTCGACCGTCTCGGTGCTCGATGGCGGCGAGCCTGTCGTCGATGCACACGGCCTGGACGTCGTGGTCATTGGCGGCGGCGATACCGGTAACGACTGCGTGGGCACCGCGGTACGTCAGGGTGCGCGCAGCGTGCGCCAGTTTGAGTTCTTGCCGGCGGCGCCTGATGCGCGCGCGGCGAGCAACCCCTGGCCGCAGTGGCCAAACGTTAAGAAGACCGACTACGGCCAGCAGGAGGCCATCGCTGTCATGGGCGGCGAGATGCGCGCTTGGGGCGTGGATACGCTCGAGGTGCTGCTGGACAAGAAGGGCGCGGCAGCGGGCCTGCGCGTGGTCGATCTGGATTGGTCGGCCGGCAAGCCCGAGCGCATCGCGGGCTCCGAGCACGAGGTGCCGGCCCAGCTGGTGCTCATCGCCTGCGGCTTTACGGGCCCAGAGCACGGTGTGTTCGACGCCGTTGGCGTGCCCGTTGCCACTGCTGGTCGTCCGCTGCCGGTGATGGCCGCCGAGGGCTCGCATCTTGCGGCGCGTGTTGGCGGCGTCGCTGTGGATGCCGCGCCGGTGTATGTTGCCGGTGACGCTCGTAACGGCAGCTCGCTCGTGGTGAACGCTATGGCCGACGCCCTGGCCTGCGCTGCCGAAGTCGCCGACGCGCTGGAGCTGTAAGGCGGCTGTCCACAGCTGAATCGTCAAGGGCTGTCCCCGAATGCCGGCCCAAAAGGAACGTCCCCAAGTGCCGGCAGCTGGGGACGTTCCTTATGTGCCGGCATTCGGGGACACTCCTTGCGAGTTCGCAGGCGACTTTGTCATTTGCCGACGTGCAAGTGTTCATTCGTCGACGTTTGCGACTGTGCTACTCTGCTCTTTCTGTGGTGGTAGCGGGCGTTTGCCTCAAATGAGTGAACTGACTGTCTATATCTACCTGCGGTTTCTTTGCGGTGCGCTCATTCGGTCAAGTGTCCCGTCAAGTGTTTGGTCAGCATCTGGTTTGCAGCCGGAGGCCTATTTTGCCCGCGCTGGTCGTGGCTGCCCACCCTCCTCGTAAGCTCAAATTGAGGTTCATCAGTTTGAGGAGGATGCCGTGACTGACCACGTTTTAGACCGAGCGCAGCTGGCTGAAGCCGTCGGCAACGATATTGCCGACATGGCCCATTTTTGGATGCTGCGGAAGTTCCAGTTTTTGGAGCCGGCACGCGAACAGTTCGAGATCATTGTCGACCCGTGGCTCAGCTATTGCACCGAGCCTTCGCAAAACGAAATCATGGCCTACAACATGGCATTTACCGATTGGCTGCTCTTCGAGCGCCCCTATCGCCATGGCAAGACGCTGCTCGAGCTGTATGTTGACGAACCGCCGGCATCGCTTTCGCCTGTCTCGCTCAAGCGGCTCGAGCAGGTACGCGACACGCAGTATTTCTCGCGCTTTGGCATTTTGGACAAGGATCCTGCGAACGGCATGGTTGCGCTGAAGGATACGCGTGCCGACCGTCGCTTTGATGTCTACGACCCGCATATCGTGCAAAAGGAGCATTGGAGCGACGGCGCGATCGCGGTGCGCCTCGCCTGCATCGACGATGTCTGGCTGACGGCGGGACAGCTCTATCTGTATGACATCGCGCGCCTGAGTGACACGGCGGTCGATGGACCGGGTGCGGTGCATCCCGAGGATCTGCAGGACGGCTTTGACACCTCGTGCGTCAGCTTCTTTTTGCGCCTGGTCCGCGACATCATGGGCGCCCAGGGGCGGTACGTGAAGTCGCTCAACATCTACGAGCAGGAGTGGGAGTAGGGGATGTGACTGGCGTCGCCCTGCTGCCCTGACTTTGTCTCAATCTGTAACGTTTGGCGGCTGTTTGGGCCCGTAACTGTTACAGATTGAGACGGAAGGTTGGCGGCTGCCGAAAGATCTTGTTCTGTAACAACTAGAGGCTCAAAGACTGTCTTCCTGTTACAGATCAAGACATTTGTCAGCGGAGGCAACGGTGACGATGGTCCATTTGTCTGACGTGGTGGTGATGAAAGTGCCTAATACCGTTCTCAAACACAAACTGCGACTCGCAACACGTTGGCGCGGAATAGGATGCTCGCGCGGCTCGCGGAGACGGCCAAGCAAGGTGCGCTGCTCGCAACGCATGACAATACCGAGCTCATGTGGCTGCGACGCCATGTTGGAACCGACGATATCGCGGAGCCCGAGCCGTACCTGTTCTGTTTTCAGCATGATTGGGATGCATTGACGCCGGCGGAGCGAGCGCTGAGGACTATCAAAGGGCTTGCGAAATTTCATCCCGATTGGGCGTTTTGGGGATATGACGCCGCGCTGATATGGGGTCTGGAGGTGCCGAATGATCTGCTCGGGCCGCGTTTCCTTGTTAAGACTTGCTGTTCGGTGACGTTGAGCGGCGGGTGCAGGTTGTTGCGTCCGCAGATTGCGGGCGCGCTCGAGCGCGTCGACGGCGTGCGGGTGACGTCGTTTTGGCGCACGGCGGAGGATTGCTTGCTGCGTGCGCCGTTCTCCTACGGGTTGGCGATTGCCGATTCTGCACTGCGGGTGAAAGACGTATCACGTGGGGATTTGTGCGAGCGCCTCCGCGCCGATTGCGAGGGCAGGCGAGGGTATCGCAGGGCACAGGCGATTGCGTCGTATGCGGACGGGCTGTCCGAAAACGGCGGCGAGTCTCGGTTCCGAGCGTTCTTTATTGCGTACGGCTTTCCGGTTCCGGAGCTGCAGGTGGAGTTTCGCGACCCGCTCGATCCGAGCCAGGTGTTTCGCGTCGACTTTTTTTGGCGGCTCGAGGAGGGAACGTGCGTGATTGGCGAGCTGGACGGTAAGGGGAAGTACACCCTGCAGAGCGGCGAGGCCCGGGAGCCGGTCGACCCATTCGTGGCAGAGCGTCAGCGGGAATCTCATCTGACAATGCTCGGGCACAAGGTGCTTCGGTTTACGTTTGATGAGCTCAAGAATCCGGGGAAGCTGGTTGAGAAGATGAGGCTGGCGGGTATTCCGCGACGGCCCGATTTGGCTGAGGAGTGGAGACGTCGGTGGTATGGGCGCTGAGAGGTTTTGTCTTGATCTGTAACGTTTAGAAGTTGTTTGAGTTCGTAATTGTTACAGATCGAGACAAACCGGTGAAACGTCGACCGAATGTCTCGATCTGTAACATCAAGGGGCCCAACAACCCTGTATCTGTTACAGATCGAGATATTTCCCTGGTGTCGCTGGGGTGGGACTGCAGCATATTCCGTCTCCCACATCCCCTCTTCCCTCCGTTAACCGATGCGTCTGCAGCAATCCAGCGGGACTAGGTGATAATGGACAAATGTTCAAGTTAATTGTGAGGGAGGAGCTCGATATGGCGTCTGCCGATCGTTCCACGTTGTTCATCAATGCGACCGTCCTGGATGGTTCGGAACATATGGAGCCGCAGCCCGACATGGCCGTGGTCGTTGAGCGCGGTGTCATCACGTGGATGGGGCCGAGTGCTGTGGCTCAGGCGCCTGCAGGTGCCGAGGTCATCGATCTGGCAGGGGCGTATCTCATGCCAGGCCTCATCAATATGCATGTGCATCTGTGCGGTTCGGGCAAGCCGGTTTCGGCGGGCGATGCGGGCGCGCTGATGAAGAAGCTCGATAATCCCGTGGGGCGCGCCATCGTGTGCCATATTCTTAAGGATAGCGCCCAGCAGCAGCTGGCAAGCGGTGTGACCACGGTGCGCGGCGCGGGCGACCCGCTGTTTGCCGATCTGGCCGTGCGCGATGCTATCGATGCCGGCAAGTATCAAGGTCCTCGCCTGGTGGCGCCGGGAACGGGCGTCACGGTGCCGGGCGGCCATGGTGCGGGCTTGTTCGCCCAGGTGGCCAACAGTTCCGCCGAGGCAGCCGAACAGGTGCGCGACCTGTATGCGCGCGGTGCCGACGTCATTAAGCTGTTCGTAACGGGCGGCGTGTTCGACGCGACCGAGGTGGGCGAGCCGGGCGTGCTGCGTATGCCGGTGGAGGTTGCTGCGGCGGCGTGCAAGGCGGCGCACGACATGGGCCTTCCGGTTATGGCCCATGTCGAGAGTACCGAGGGCGTGAAGGCCGCGCTTGAGGCCGGCGTTGACACGATTGAGCACGGCGCTCCGTTGACGCCCGAGATCCTGGAGCTGTACCGTGGCGCCGCGGGCACGCAGCTTGAAGGCCGTGCGCCCAGCGTTACCTGCACCATCAGCCCGGCGCTGCCGTTTGTATTGCTCGACCCGGAAAAGACCCATTCGACCGATACGCAAAAGAAGAACGGCGACATCGTGTGCTCGGGCATCATCGAGAGCGCTCGTGCCGCACTGGAAGCTGGTATTAGGGTGGGCCTGGGCACGGACTCGAGCTGCCCGTTTGTGACGCAGTATGACATGTGGCGTGAGGTGGCCTATTTTGCCAAGTACGTGGGCGTGAGCAACGCCTTCGCGCTGCATACGGCCACGCAGGTCAATGCCGAGCTGCTGGGGCTGGGCGGCGAGACCGGCACGGTCGAGTGCGGTAAGGCCGCCGATATCCTGGTGACGCGCGAGAACCCGCTCGATGACCTGTGCGCGCTGCGTGAGCCGACGCACGTGATGTGTCGCGGTGATCTGGTACGCAAACTCAAGGTGAAGCGTATTCCCGAGGTTGATAACGAGCTCGACACGATTATGGCAATGCCGGCCGAGGCACTGGCCGAGGAACTCGCCCGCGACGGCGTAGCATAGGTGTGACAAAGGGACAGCTCCGTTGTCGCATACAAAAAGCCGAGGTCTCAGCGCGAGGCCTCGGCTTTTATTTGTCCTATGGTATGGCGGCTAGGAGCGCGTCTCCATCTTGGCGTGGCACTTGGGGCAGGTGACGCGGATCTTGCCCTTGCCCTTGGGGACGGAGAGCATCTGGCCGCAGTTGGGGCACTTGAGATAGGCCGTGGTCTTGCGGCCCTTCCACATCTTCTTGGCCGTGCGCTTGGCACGCTCAAAGTCCTCCTTGCTGGTACCGGCGGCACGCGAAGCGTTTGCGGCCGCCGTGCCGCCGCCCAGGCTGGCGACGAACTTGCCCAAGCCGGGAACATTGGCGGTCGCGGCGACAAAGGCCTCGTTCTCCTTGCGACGTGCATCGATATTTTTGGACAGGCCGCGCAGCACGCCGAGCACGATCACGGCGATGGCGATCCAGCTGAGCCACTGGATGCGGGCCATCGATCCGATCATCGCGATGACGATGCCGGTAAAACCCATCACGATGGTGAGCTCGTCAGCACCATTGCGACCCTTCATAAAGTCATTCATGCAAATTGCCTTTCGTTCGATATGCTGCACGCCTTTATACCCGATTTAGAGCAAGGGGGACAGGTCAATCTGCGCCAATGTGGCGCAGATTGACCTGTCCCCGGAACACCAAGACGGTGCAAAGAAGCCTGTTCCCAATGCCCCAATTACTTGGAGAGCTTGTCGACGACGCGTTCGATCTCGGCGAGCTTAGCGGCTTTGAGGTCTTCGTCGCCCGATTCGATTGCCGAAGTCACGCAGCCCTCGATATGCGCCTTGAGCACGTCGGCGTTAATGCGCGCGAGGAGCGCCTGCGTGGCCATGAGCTGCGTGGAAATATCGACGCAATAACGGTCCTCATCGACCATCCGCAAGATGCCGTCGATCTGGCCGCGTGCCGTCTTGAGCATGCGGGTCACCGATTTATGGTCTGCCATCATGGCGGGTCCTCGTTTCTGGTCGATTTTCCGGATGCCCTCGTCAGTTGCGGTGAAATAGTTCTTGTTTGCAGACTTGAAGCGCTAAAACAGGAACTATTTCACCGCAACTTCTGAAGGGTTGGTTGAGTGGCGGTTGCTGAGCGGCTATGTCAGCCGGCAGTGGTGCCTGTTGGTGCGGCAGCTGCTACGCAGCGGTCACGGACAGGGCGTGGAACTTCTCGCCGGCGCCCTCGACGGCGGCGGCGAGCTGCTCGGCGGTCACGGTGTCGGCGCACTCCACCTGGACGGTCTGGGTCTCGTGATCGGCGTCGGCGTCGGTCACGCCGGCCACGTTGAGCAGTGCCGTCTCGACAGTAGCGTCGCAGTGGCCGCACATAAGGCCGGAAGTCTTAATTGTGTAACGCATGGGTATTCCTCTCTGTTGTGTCGGCTTTCCCAAGCACCCGACCTTGACCTTCAAGCCGTCGCTCGCGTACCAAAGTACGCGTCGCTCCTCTTTCAGGTCAATCTCGGGCACCTGGAAAACCCGTTCTAAATGGACTAAATGGTGAGCCTATTTTGCCACTTTCGGCTTAAAGGTTCGCAGACGCAGAGCATTGCTTACGACGCACACGCTCGACAGGCTCATGGCCGCAGCACCAAACATCGGCGAGAGCTGCCAGCCGGTGAGCGGGAAGAACACGCCCGCCGCCAGCGGAATGCCGATGCCGTTGTAGAACAGCGCCCAGAACAGGTCCTGCTTGATGTTGCGGATCGTGGCGCGCGAAAGCTCGATGGCGCGGGCGACGTCCATGAGGTCGCTGCGCATGAGCACCACGTCGGCACCCTCCTTGGCGATGTCGGCTCCGGTGCCGATAGCAAGGCCCACGTCGGCGCGCGCCAGGGCGGGGGAGTCGTTGATGCCGTCGCCCACCATGGCGACCTTGCCGCCCGCATCCTGCAGTTCGCGCACGTGGCGTTCCTTGTCGGCGGGCAGGACGTCGGCGATAACCTGCTCGCTGGTGAGTCCCACGCGGCGGGCGATGGCTTCGGCCGTCACGCGGTTGTCGCCGGTGAGCATACGCACATCGACGCCGAGCTTGCGCAATGCGGCAATGGCAGCAGCGCTCGTCTCTTTGACCTCGTCGGCCACGGCGATGGTGCCGACAAGCTCACCGTTCTTGGCAAAGAACAGCGGCGTCTTGCCCTCGGTGGCAAACTGTTCGGCAAGGTCCGTAGGCGCGGCGGCGCCCAACTCGCCCATGAAGCGCACGTTGCCGGCTGCGATGACATTCTGCCCCTCGCGCGCCGTAACGCCTCGTCCAGGCACTGCGGCAAAGTCCTCGACCATGCGCGCCACGATTCCGCGCGCCTCGCACTCGGCGATAATCGCCTCGGCCAGCGGGTGCTCGCTCGAGCGCTCCAGCGCGGCAGCGAGCTTCAGTAACGCTTTTTCGCTCATGGCGGGCGAGCCGTCAGTGCGCGTGGCCACCACGATATCGGTCACGGCAGGCTTGCCGCGGGTGACCGTGCCCGTCTTATCGAGCACCACGGTGCCCACGCTGCGCAGGTTCTCCAGCGCCTCGGCGCTCTTAAACAGAATGCCCATCTCGGCGCCCTTGCCGGTGCCAACCATAATGGCGACGGGCGTGGCCAGGCCCAGCGCGCACGGGCAGCTGATCACCAACACGGCCACGGCGGAGGTGAGCGCCTCGTTTATGCTGCCGGTCAGTGCCATCCACACCGCAAAGGTCACGGCCGAGATCACAAACACCACGGGCACAAACACGCCGGCGACCTTGTCGGCCAGGCGGGCGATGGGCGCCTTGGTGGCGTTGGCGTCCTCGACGAGCTGGATGATCTTGGCGAGCGACGTGTCGGCGCCCACGCGCGTGGCACGGAAGGTAAACGATCCGGTGCGGTTGACCGTGGCGGCGTTGACGGTGTCGCCGGCGGTCTTTTCCACGGGGATGGACTCGCCGGTGAGCGCGCTCTCGTCTACGGCGGAGGCGCCCTCGAGCACCACGCCGTCGACGGGGATGGACTCGCCGGGGCGCACGCGCAGCACCTGACCGGGAAGGATGCTGTCGACGTCGACGGTGGTCTCACTGCCGTCCTCCGCCACGACGGTCGCGGTCTTGGGCGCCAGGTCGATCAGCGCTTCGATGGCGCCGCCGGTTTTGGACTTGCTGCGCGTCTCGAGATATTTGCCTACGGTGACGAGCGACAGGATCGTGCCCGCGCTCTCAAAATACAGATTGTCCATGCCTGTCATCATGGCCTCGTGCACCTGACCTGCGGTTAGCTGGTCGGCCATGATGAACATGGAGTAGAGCGACCAGGCGATGGACGCGGTGGCCCCGACGGCGATGAGGGCGTCCATGGTGGGCGCGCCGTGCGCGAGTGATTTGAAGCCATTGATAAAGTACGCGTCGTTGACATAGATGATGGGGATGAGTAGGACGAGCTCGGTGAGGGCGAGCGTCATGCTGTGGGTATGGTCGGTGAAAATGCTGGGCAGCGGCCAGCCAAGCATGTGCCCCATGCCTATGTAGAACAGTGGGATAAGGAATACGATCGAGATGATGAGGCGGGTTCGCATGGCAGAGGCAGCGGCCTCCAGCTTTTTGGTTGGCGACTCCATGTGGGCGGCGCCGGACCTGGCTTGCGCGTTGCCGTTTGAGCCGGCGGCACCGGCGCTCGCATCGACGGGCGAGGCCGAGTAGCCGGCACGATCGACGGCGGTGCAGATATCGTCGGGGGAGACCTGCGCGGGGTCGTAGTCGACCATCATGGAACCGGCGAGCAGGTTGACCGCGACGCTTTGGACGCCGTCGAGCTTGCTCACGGCGCGGTCCACGTGCGCCTGGCAGGCGGCGCATGTCATGCCGCCCACGTCGAACTTATCTTGAGCCATGGCTTCTCCTTTCTGTGGTTCGGTGTTGGAATTGTTAACCTGCCGATACTATACACCCATACCCCCTGGGGGTGTGTAGTACAGAAATAATATATGAGATTTCGTTACAGATGAGGATGGATGGTTGGCCGATGGACCGTCCCAACCAACCATCTCAATCTGTAACATCTAGCAGGGAAAATGATCTCTAACTGTTACAGATTGAGATGCTGTTTTGCGAGGTTTGTGTATGTCTCAATCTGCAACAGTTAGGTCGGTTTTTGCTGAGTAACTGTTACAGATTGAGACAATTGGCCCAGACTCGCCTCGTCCGCCTCGTCATCTGTGATTTACGTGGGGGCATGCGAAGCGCGGGTATACTAACCGGCGGCGAATCTGCTCCATCGCTTAGAGCTGCTGCGTCTGGACGGCGCGTGACAGGGCTGCCAAAGCGATCGCCAGCGTGCTGAGCAACGTCCTCTCTGTGCGCACCTGTTTTTGTATGTATTAGCGCACTACCAAGCACGCTCGCGCGGCCGCATGCCGTGCCCATAACGCGTGCAGATAAGGAACAACAACATATGCGTAATTCTGTATCCGACGTCACCGACGCCGAGATTCTGGACGAGGCCCGCGAGGCCATGACCCAGGCTGCCTTCGATGCCGCCGATGAGGCCAATGCTGCCCAGGCCGTCGAGTCCGCTACCGAGAGTCTGCCCGCCTTTGACGAGCTGGGCCTTTCCGACGAGATGCTCCGTGCCATCGAGAACCTGGGCTACACGGCGCCGACGCCCGTGCAGGCCGGTTCGATCCCCGTGGTGCTCGAGGGCCGCGACTTGCTTGCCGCCGCTCAGACCGGCACCGGCAAGACGGCCGCCTTTTTGCTGCCGACCATGAACAATCTGGAGCACATCGCTCCTCCCAAACCCGTGCGCGAGCGCGGCGGCCGCAACCGCCGTCGCGGTGCCAAGAAGCCCGAGGGCAACGGCCGTGGTCCCGTGATGCTCGTCATCACCCCTACGCGCGAGCTTGCCCAGCAAATCGACGAGGTCGCGAGCAAGATCGCCGACGTCACCGGCCATGTCGCCGTGACCGTCGTGGGCGGCGTGAGCTACAAGCCGCAGACCGCTGCCCTCAAGTACGGCTGCGACATCTTGGTCGCAACGCCGGGCCGTCTGGTCGATCTGATCGAGCAGGGTGCCTGCCACCTGGACGAGGTTAAGGTCCTGGTGCTCGACGAGGCCGACCGCATGCTCGACATGGGCTTTTTGCCCGCTGTTCGCCGCATTGTGCGCGAGACACCGGCCGAGCGTCAGACGCTGCTGTTCTCGGCGACCCTCGACGAGGAGGCCGTGGGTGAGATCACCGACCTGGTGAGCGACCCGGCTCGCGTGGAGATCGCACCGGCCACGTCGACCGCCGACACCGTCGATCAGTTTGTGTTCCCGGTGTCCATCGAGGCCAAGAATAACCTGCTGCCCGAGTTCCTCAAAAAGGAAGGCCCGGAGCGCACTATCGTTTTTATGCGCACCAAGCACCGCGCCGACAGCTGCTGCCGTCGCCTGGAGCGCAAGGGTATCAAGGCCGCCGCGATTCACGGCAACCGCAGCCAGGCCCAGCGCGAGCGCGCGCTTTCTGCCTTCCGCGATGGCACCGTCGACGTGCTGGTGGCAACCGACGTGCTCGCCCGCGGCATCGACATTAGCGACGTGCGCTACGTCGTGAACTTTGACGTGCCGGCCGAGCCGACCGACTATATCCACCGCATTGGCCGTACGGGCCGCGCCGGCGAGCTGGGCTGGGCCATTACGTTTGTGACCGAGCAGGACGTCGACGAGTTCTACGAGATCGAGAAGCTCATGGACAAGACCGCCGACATCTACGAGGCCGGCGACCTGCACGTGGGTCCCAACCCGCCCGCGGTTGATCCCGAGCGCGACCCTGCGGCCTTTAAGGTGAAGAAGAAGACCAAGCGCGGCAAGTCCAAGAGCAAGAAGAAGCTTGAGCAGGCGCGTCGCGACGGCAAGCGCAACGGCGACGATTACGGCGATGTTGCCGGTCGTTCCAACCGCGGTCGCGACGAGCGCCGCGGCGACGGCGAGCGTCCGAGCCGTCCCAAGCGCGGCGGCAAGACCCGCGTGCGCGAGGGCGTTCAGGCTCGCGTGGACGAGGCTGTTGAGAGCGTGGCTCGCGAGGTAGCTGCCGAGGAGCGCGGCGGTGCTGGTGCCGCTGAGCAGCCTGCGCGCGGCAACCGTGCCGAGCGTCGTGCCAAGCAGTTCCAGGGCGAGGCACACCGCCGTCGTCGTGAGGACGAGGACCGTGGCGGCCGTCGTCGTGTCGAGCGCGAGGACGAGGGCCGCGGTTCGCGCGGTGGCAAGCGCGGTGCGGGCGACCGCCGTCGTTCCGGTCGTGATGACGAGCGCGGTGGCCGTGATGAGCGTCGCGGCGGCGAGGGTCGCGGTGAGCGAGGTGCCCGTGGCGGTGAGTCCCGTGGCGGCAAGCGCTTTGAAGAGCGCGGTAGCCGCGGCGGCGAGCGTCGCGAGGGTGCTCGCGGCAATGGCGGCCGCGGCGGCGCTGGTCGTTCTAACGAGTCGCGCGATCGTCGTGACCCGCGTGCCAGCCGTGATCGTCGCGATGACTGGCGCAACTACGACGATACCCGCGAAGAGCGTCGCGGCGGCTATCGTGGTGGTCGTGGCGGCAACCAGGCCGGCTCCCGTGGCGGCCGTGCCGGCGGTCGCGATAACCGTGGCAGCTACGGCAACAGCCGTGGCGGCAAGCGCGGTGGCAGCTCCCGTCGCCCCGGCGACGGCGGCGGCAAGCGCAAGTAAGATGCGCATCGCGCGCTAGCGTGAGACAAGCTAAGGGCCCGAGCAAATAACGCTCGGGCCCTTTTGTTTGCCGTGTCCATCGCTAATTCAAACGTGATGTTCTCGGGAATGCATCTGGGGGATGCTGAGGACCTATTTTCCGCCATGCAGCAATGGGTCCCATGGGGTGCGCCGTGCATTTTTTGGAGTATTCTGCAGTTCGAGTTGTCTGCATATGATTCGACGTCGCCAACGGTGGCCTTCGGATATCCCTAGCGAGCGTTCCGAGTCAGATTTCGCCGTTTTCCGGAGCAGGGGCGCGTCATTCTCGCCATGTCGGGACTTAGAATGATACGGCGCCCTACAGTTTTGCCCACCCGCGGCGGTGCTGGCGCGGTCACGTTGCAGAATACTCCGTTTTTTGCACGGGCCAGGATGGGGTACCTCAGGAGAACGCGGCGGTATCCAGTAAATATATGCAATCTGTACCGGGAATTATGCAAACCGAAAAGGCGGGCAGTATGGGTTGGTGTATCGGGCTGCCTAGCGCACCAAAACGGGGAGCTCCCCCCCATGCGCCGTATACTCTGTCTGAATGTGAAAACGGCTTGACGTGTTGCCTGGCGTAGGGAGAGGGTGCCTCGATGAGCGTATTCGAAATTGTGTTTAGTCCGACGGGCGGAACGCGGAAGGTGTCTGGCCTTGTGGCCGGGGCGCTGGACAAGAATACCGTTACCGTCGATTTGACCGATAGCGGGCTAGATTTCAGCGCTGTGTCGATGACTAAGGACGACGTGGCCGTAATCTCTGCGCCGGCGTATGCCGGTAGAATCCCGGCTGTGGTGGCTGACCGGTTGGGCATGGTGCGCGGCAACGGGGCTCGGACTGTTTTGGTTTGTGTATACGGAAACCGCGCGTTTGAGGACACGCTCGTAGAGCTGGAGGACGTTGCGAAGCGCGCCGGATTTAGGGTGGTTGCAGCGGTTTCTGCTATTGCTGAGCATTCCGTTGCTCGTCAGTTTGCTGCTGGGCGACCGGATGCGCAGGATGCGGCGCAGCTCGCAGAGTTTGCGCAGCAAATTCAGCAAAAGCTGTTGGCTGAGGACGCATCCGAGCCCTCTATTCCCGGCAATCGTCCTTATAAACAAGCTGGAGGTCATCGCATGGCACCCGAGGCAACAGAGGATTGCGCCTCCTGCGGTGCATGCGCCGCGGCGTGCCCCGTTTGTGCTATCGACAAGGGCGACCCCAAGCGAGCAGCTGGCGAGGCGTGCATCTCCTGCATGCGCTGCATCGCCGTATGTCCGCGAGGCGCTCGCAAGCTTGATCCCAACAAGCTATCCGCTGTTTCCCAGATGTTGAGCAAGGTTTGCGTCGTGCGGAAGGAATGCGAGCTCTTCATCTAGCGCATACGAAATTGGTGCGTTGGGGACAGGTTAATCTGCACCAACCTGGTGCAAACAAACCTGTCCCCAACGCACCAGAGTGAGGAGTGCCCCTGGGTGCCGGCAGGAAAGGAACGTCCCTAAGTGCCGCCTAAATACCGTTTATCGAAGAAAAAATACCGCTCACCGGTCATAATGATTGTTCTGGCTTTGGGCTTGTCTACAATATCTCCCGTAAAAAGAAATGCGGAAGGTTACCGAGTCCCTCGGACGTGGGCCTAACCAAAGTCTTTGAACGGGTGTGTCTCTATGGATGCATTCGTTTGATTTTGGTTGGGCTATATTTATGAAGGGACATGCCACCATGGGTTTCTTTTCTCGCCTTATGGGTGGCTCGGACAAGCAGGCGACTGCGACTTCCGAGTTCGAGATTCTCGCCCCTGTTTCCGGCGAGCTTGTTAATCTAGAAAATACCAATGACCCCGCTTTTAGCAGTCGTGCAGTGGGCGATGGCGTTGCCGTGGTTCCCCAAGAGGGAACGGTGCGCGCTCCTGTTTCCGGTACCGTTGCGGCGCTGTTTCCGACTGAGCACGCGCTGGGCATCATGTCCGACGACAGCTCTGCTCAGGTGATGCTGCACATCGGAATCGACACTGTTAAGCTTGAGGGCAAGGGCTTCCATGCGCTTGTTGCCCAGGGTGACCATGTCGACGCGGGCCAACCCCTCGTCGAGGTCGATTTCGACGCGGTTCGCGCTGCCGGCTTCGATCCCACGGTCTTCGTTATCGTGTGCGAGCGTTCGGAGAACTCGACTCTTCGTGAGCATGCTTCCGGCCCTGTTGCTGTTAAAGAGCCTGTCGTCTGGCTTTCCGAGTAAATTCTTGTGGTGGGTACCGTGGTTATCAAGCGAGTTTTTAACAACAACGTCGCAATGGTCACTTCGGACGATGGCTCCGAGCTCATCGTCATCGGTCGAGGCCTCTGCTTTGGTCGCCATGCCGGCGATGCCATCGATGAGACGTCGGTCGAAAAGACCTACGCGTTGCAGGAGGGAACTTCTCAGGATTCGCGTACGATTGACCGCTTGGCACATCTTTTGGAGTCCATCCCCACCGTCAACCTCGTGATTTCCGAGGACATCGTTCAGATGCTTCGTCGAGAGCTCAATGTCGATATCAATGACAAGATTCTTATCGCTCTCGCAGACCATATCAGCCTCGCCCTCGATCGCGAGCGCAAAGGCGTTTCCTGCGAGAATCCGCTGCTGCTCGAGATCCAGCAGTTCTATCGCAAGGAGTACGCGCTTGCGGGCCGTGCCCTTCAGATTATCAAGGACTATTTGGGCATCCAGATGAGCGAAGAAGAGCAGGGTTTTATTACGCTGCATATCGTCAACGCCACCATGCCGCAACGCTCCGACCGTCTAATCATCTCGGTCCAGCTTGTTCGCGACGTGCTCGCGATTGTTTCCGAGCGCTATGCCACGACCCTCGATGACACCTCGCTGCCTTACGAACGCTTCGTTCGTCACCTGCAGTTTTTCGCTCAGCGAGCACTCGATCCTACGGCCGGGCAAATCAGTGGCGACGCGCTGTTCCGAATCGACGAAACGGCGTATCCGTGCGCATTCTCGTGCGCGGATGCCATAGCCGCTCACTTGTCGTCTACCTATAACGTTGTCGTTACCGATGCCGAGAAGAGTTATCTCGCATATCACATTGTTAATCTGCTTGGAGAACCTGGTCTCTAGGCATAACGTGCCCACACATCGATTGATATAAGGCAGGACTTACGGTCTTGCCCAGGGCACATCTGTCTTAATTTGCGGAAAAGGAAGGGGAGTACCGCTATGACCGCAAAAAAGAAGTTCAATTTCAAAGCGCCGTTGGAGGTGTTCGCGAAGTCGATCGTCCAGCCGATGATGTATCTCTCGGTTGCCGGCATCCTGCTCATCGTGGGCATCATTCTGACCAACAAGACCATCTGCGCTTTGGTCCCCGTACTGGGCTCCGGTCCGTTCCAGCTTGTGGGCGCCGTTGTCTATCAGTCGCTGATGTTTATCATCAACAACCTCTCGATTCTGTTCTGCGTGGGCATCGCCGGCGCCATGGCAAAGAAGAACAAGGGCCATGCTTCGCTGATCGCCCTGATGTCGTTCTTCCTGTTCCTGCAGGCTAACAACATCGTGCTCAACGCCACCGGCTCTCTTGCCGATGCGAGCGGCATGCTCGGTCTTACCGGAACCGGCCAGGCCACCGTTATGGGCATCCAGGTGCTCGATACCGGCGTGTTTGGCGGCATCATCCTTGGTTGCATCACCGGTGCCGTGTTCAACAAGTACTCGAACAAGCAGTTCCCCATTGCCCTTTCGATGTTCTCGGGCGTTCGCTTCCCGTTCCTGATCATGATCATCATTTCCTGGATCATGGGCGCTGGCTTCTGCATCGTTTGGCCTCCGGTTCAGGGTGCCATCTCCTCCGTTGCCGGCATCATTAAGGAGTCGGGCAACATCGGTCTGTTTATCTACGGCATGCTCAACAAGCTGCTCGTTCCCACCGGTCTGCACCACCTCATCTACACCCCGTTCCAGTTCTCCGATGTGGGCGGCACCCTTACGCTGGGTGATCAGGTTATCGCCGGTGCCTATCCCATCCGTGTTGCCGAGATGGCAATGACGGGCCAGCCCTTCTCCGATAGCACCTACTTCAACAGCTACACCTTCAACAACCTGTGGCCCTACATCGGCATCGGCCTCGCCTTTATCTTCACTGCTTACAAGGGAAACAAGGACAAGACCAAGGCTGTCATTATCCCGCTGATCATCACCGCCGTGCTCTCCTGCGTGACCGAGCCCATGGACTTCCTCTTTGTCTTTGCCGCTCCCGTGCTCTTTGTCGTTCACTCGGTTCTTTCCGGCATCTTCCTGGTCCTGCTCAAGGTTCTCTCCGTGCCCGCTTCGACTGCAGGCGGCATCATCAACATCGTGGTTTCCAACCTGGTTCTCGGTGTCGATAAGACCAACTGGCCGGTTATGCTGGTGCTTGGAGTCGTCAACGCCGCTCTGTACTTCTTCCTCTTCACCTTCCTTATTAAGAAGCTCAACCTTCACACCCCTGGTCGCGAGGAAGAGTCCGAGCTTGCTGAGTCCGTTGCCGAGGGCGAGGCCGCCGCGTCTGTCGCGGTGAAGCAGGGCGCTGTTGCCGCAGCTCCCGCAGAGGGCGTCGATGCAGGTATTGCCGACCTGGTCGCGGGTCTTGGTGGCAAGGACAACATCGAGGAGCTCGAGAACTGCTTTACGCGTCTTCGTGTGAACGTTAAGAACCCGGACCTCATCGATGAGAACCTCATCAACCACGTGCCCAACAGCGGCATCAACCGCAACGGCAACAATATCCAGATTATCTTTGGCATGAAGGTCGCCGAGATGCGCGACAAGGTCGAAAACGCAATTGAGAAGGAGCAGTAAACAATGATCATTACTCTGTGTGGTGGCGGATCCACCTTTACCCCCGGCATCGTCAAGTCCATCGCCCTGCGCAAGGACGAGCTCGACGTTGACGAGATTCGTCTGTACGACATCAACGAGGAGCGCCAGCGCAAGATCGGCGTGCTCGTGGACTGGATTTTGCACGAGGACCTCGGCCTGGACATCAAGCTCACGGTGACCACCGACAAAGAGACGGCTTTTACCGACGCGAGCTTCGTGTTTGCCCAGATGCGCGTGGGCGGCTACGCCATGCGCGAGCAGGACGAGAAGATTCCGCTGCGTCACGGCTGCGTTGGTCAGGAGACCTGCGGTTGCGGCGGCCTTGCCTACGGCATGCGCACCATCTTCCCCATGGTCGAGCTGATCGATGACGTTGAGAAGTACGCCAAGAAGGACTACTGGATTCTCAACTACTCCAACCCTGCCGCCATCGTCTCCGAGGGCTGCCGCGTGCTGCGTCCCAACGCTCGCATCATCAACATCTGCGACATGCCGATCGCGATCATCGACGTGGTTTGCGCCGCGCTCGATATCGACAAGAAGGATGTCGAGTACGATTACTTTGGCCTCAACCACTTTGGTTGGTTCACCTCGATCCGCCACAAGGGCGAGGAGGTGCTCCCGCAGCTGCGCGAGTACATCAAGGAGCACCAGATCCTGCTGCCCGACTCCTACCTCAAGGGCATGGGCTCGCTCATGGCAAAGAAGCCCGAGGAGGCCACTGACGAGCACCCCGAGCAGAATCGCCACACCAAGGGCAGCTGGTACTACGTCTGGAAGGGCGAGTACGAGATCATGGAGTGCTTCCCGGAGTACCTGCCCAACACGTATCTGAACTACTACCTGCAGCAGAAGGAGTTCGTCGAGCATTCCAACCCCGAGCGCACCCGTGCTAACGAGGTTGAGGAGACGCGCGAGAAGAATCTCTTCGACGGCATCGACCACTACGAGAAGACCGGCGAGATCGACGAGAGCACGTTCTATGCGGGCAGCCACGGCGACTGGATTGCCGACCTGGCTATCGCTCTGAAGAACGACACCAAGCAGCGCTTCCTGGTCATTTGCGAGAACAAGGGCGCTATCCCCAACATGCCCTACGACGCTATGGTCGAGCTGCCTGCCTACATTGGCAAGAACGGCCCCGAGGTCATCAGCCGCGACAACATTCCTCTGTTCCAGCAGGGTCTCATGATGCAGCAGCTGAACTCCGAGAAGCTCGTGGTCGAGGCTACGATCGAGGGTTCGTACGAGAAGGCGCTCAAGGCCTTTACGCTCAACAAGACCGTGCCGTCGATGAAGGTCGCCAAGGAGGTTCTCGACGACATGATCGAGGCCAACAAGGGTTACTGGCCCGAGCTTAAGTAAAAGCAACAGGGTCGCTGGCCGCATACCATGAGCAATGCCCCGTCCACGTGATTGCGTGGGCGGGGCATTGTCGTTTGGTAACGCGTTTTATCAAATATGGCATTTATCTGCGGTAATGTTCTATTTCACCGCTGAGGGTGACATTTCATGCCGCCTGCCGAACTGCGTGGAGACCTAACAACTTTTTAGGTCAGTGTTGTGCGTGTAGCAACTTCGCCCGGCCTCGCCTCCGGGCTGCCATGTGAGAGGGGATCTTATGGCTCGACTGCATGTAATGGAACGCAGCCACGCTCAGGCCGTCATGGACGACCTGCACGATGCGCTCGGACGTCGTCTGGCGGTGAGCTCGCTCGCCCCGTGTCCCGTGGAGTTTACGGCAGCGCTCGTCAACCTGTGCTCCACCCAGAGCTGCGGCAAGTGCACGCCCTGCCGCGTGGGCCTAAGCGCGCTGAGCGACCTGCTCGCCGATGTGCTCGAAGGGCGCGCCGATGAGTCCACACTCAACCTGATTGAGCGCACGGCCCGCACCATCTACCTTTCGAGCGATTGCGCCATCGGCTACGAGGCCGGCACCATGGCGCTCACGGCCATTCGCGGCTTCCGCGACGATTTTGAGCATCACATTCGCGAGCACTCCTGCGGCTTTGACCGCGAGGCCCGCGTCCCGTGTGTCTCGGGCTGTCCGGCGCACGTCGACATTCCCGGGTACATTTCGCTCGTCGAGGCCGGCCGCTATGCCGATGCCGTCAAGGTCATCCGCAAGAATAACCCGCTGCCGCTCGTCTGCGGCCTGGTGTGCGAGCATCCCTGCGAGATGCATTGCCGCCGTGGCATGGTCGACGACCCCATGAACATCCTCGCCCTCAAGCGTTTTGCCGTTGAGCACAGCGACCTCAACGACCACAAGCCGCATGTAGTGGACAACACTGGTAAGCGCGTCGCCGTGATCGGCGGCGGCCCGGCCGGTCTTTCTTGCGCCTACTACCTGGCCGTGATGGGCCACAAGGTGACCATTTTTGAGCAGCGCCACCACCTGGGTGGCATGCTGCGCTACGGAATCCCCAGCTATCGTCTGCCACGCGAGCGCCTGCAGGCCGAGATCGACTGGATCATGAGCGCCGGCATCGATGTGGAACTCGACCACTCCGTGAACGGCGAGGAGCTCGCCCGTCTACGCGACGAGTTCGATGCCGTCTACCTAGCCATCGGTGCCCACAGCGACAAGAAGCTCGGCCTTCCGGGCGAAGAGGCGCCCGGCGTTGAGTCGGCCGTCAAGATGCTGCGTGCCATCGGTGATGACGAGCTGCCCGACCTAAGCGGCCAGCGCGTGTGCGTCATCGGCGGCGGCAACGTTGCCATGGACGTGGCACGCTCTGCCGTGCGCTGCGGTGCCGAAAAGGTAAGCATCGTCTACCGCCGTCGCATCTGCGATATGACGGCCCAGGATGCCGAGATCGCCGGTGCCCAGGCCGAGGGCTGCGAAGTGCTGGAGTTGACAGCCCCGCTCGCCATCGAGACGGGCGAGGACGGTCGCGTGAACGGCCTGCGCGTACAGCCGCAGATTATCGGCGAGCCCCGCCGCGGTCGTCCGGCTCCGCGTGCCGCCGCCACGCCCGAGCACGTCATCCCCTGCGAGCGCGTGTTCGTCGCCATTGGCCAGGACATCGATTCCAAGCCGTTTGAGGAGATGGGCATTGCCTGCAAGTGGGGCTGCGTCGTCACCGATTCGGATGGCGCCGTGCCCAACTTCGATGGCCTCTTTAGCGGCGGCGACTGCCAGACCGGCCCCGCTACCGTCATCCGCGCCATCAATGCCGGCCGTGTGGCTTCGGCAAACATCGACCGCTATCTGGGCTTCGACCACAAGATCAAGCTCGACGTGGAGCTGCCGACCGTCCAGTTTAAGGGCAAGCACGAGTGCGGCCGCTGCGAGCTGGGCGAGCGCGAGGCCGGCGAGCGCATTCACGATTGGAATCTAGTCGAGCAGGGTCTCACCGAGCAGGAGGCGCGCCAGGAGGCGAGCCGCTGCCTGCGCTGCGACCACTTTGGCTTTGGCGCGTTCCGCGGAGGGAGGAACCTGGAATGGTAGAGCCCAACAAAACCACCGTCAGCGACAACACCGAAAACGGAGCGCACAATATGGTCAAGCTCACTATCGATAATTGCGAGGTCGTGGTTCCCGAGCACACCACGATCCTGGACGCAGCCAAGTCCGTCGGCATTCAGATTCCTACCCTGTGCTACCTGCGCGATCTAAACGAGATCGGCGGTTGCCGCGTGTGCGTGGTCGAGGTTGAGGGCTGCGACCAGCTGGTTGCCGCCTGCAACAACTACGTGCTCGACGGCATGGTGGTCCACACCAACAGCCCCAAGGCGCGCGAAGCCCGTCGCACCAACGTGCAGCTGCTGCTGTCCCAGCACGATTCGCAGTGCACGAGCTGCGTGCGCAGCGGCAACTGCAACCTGCAGACCATCGCCAATGACCTGGGCATTTTCTATCTGCCGTATCAAAGGCATTTGGCGGGCGAGGGCTGGGATTTCGATTTTCCCATCATCCGCGAAAACGACAAGTGCATTAAATGCATGCGCTGCATTAAGGTGTGCGAGAGCGTACAGGGCCTAGGGATCTGGGACCTGACCAACCGCGCCACGCATACCGCCGTGGGTACCCGCGGGCGCGTGCCAATCGGCAAGACCGATTGCGTCGCGTGCGGCCAGTGCATTACGCATTGTCCGACGGGCGCACTGCGCGAGCGCGACGATACCGAGACCGTGTTCGATGCTCTCGCCGATCCCGACAAGATCGTGCTGGTGCAGATTGCGCCGGCCGTGCGCAGCGCTTGGGGCGAGGAGCTCGGCATTCCGCGCGAGGCGGCCACCGTCGAGCGCTTGGCGTGTGCGCTGCGTCGCGTGGGCTTTGAGTACGTGTTCGATACCGATTTCTCGGCCGACCTCACCATTATGGAGGAGGGCTCCGAGCTGCTCGAGCGCCTGGGCGCCGCCGCCAAGGGCGAGGGTGACAGCCGCGGCTGGCCCATGTTTACGAGCTGCTGCCCGGGTTGGGTGCGCTTTGTGAAGGCGCGCTATCCGGAGTTTGTCGACAGCCTGTCCACGTCCAAGTCGCCGCAGCAGATGTTCGGCGCTATTGCCAAAACCTACTACGCCAAGGTGCTGGGCGTGGAGCCCGAGCGTCTGTTTGTGGTGTCCGTGATGCCGTGCACGGCCAAGAAGGCCGAGTGCGCGCTGCCGAGCATGGTGGGCGAGGACGGCACGCCCGATGTGGACGTTGCGCTGACGGTGCGCGAGATGGTGCGCATGATCCGCGCGAGCCACGTGAGCGTGGATACGCTGGTTGAGGAGCCGCTCGATACGCCGCTGGGCTTTGGCACGGGCGCGGGTGTGATCTTTGGCGCCACGGGCGGCGTGATGGAGGCCGCCGTGCGCTCGGCCTATTACCTGGTGACGGGCAAGAACCCCGACGCCGACTTCTTTACCGATGTGCGCGGCCTGGACGGCTGGAAGGAAGCCGTCGCCGATATCGATGGTACCAAGGTGCGCGTCGCCGTGGCGCACGGGCTGGGCAACGCCGCCCGTCTGCTCGACGCGATTCGCGACGGCCGCGTGAGCTATGACTTCGTTGAGGTCATGGCGTGCCCGGGCGGCTGCGTCGGTGGCGGCGGCCAGCCCATCCACGACGGCTGTGAGCTGGCAGCCGAGCGTGGCCAGGTGCTCTGGGGCCTCGATGCGAAGGCGGACATTCGCTTCTCGCACGAGAATCCCGATGTCCAGGCGTGCTACAGCGAGTTTTTGGGCGCGCCGCTCTCGCCGCTGGCCGAGGAGCTGCTGCATACCGACCATCACGCCTGGTCGATGCCCAACGAGGGGGCGTGCTAGCGATGCGCGCTTTTGATGTTGAGATGTCGCGCCGGGGGTTTGCCTCGGTGCTCGCCGCGGGCGCCCTGTCGCTTGCGCTCGCGGGCTGTGGTGGCGGAGCTACCGGTGCCGGGTCCGCCGCGGGCTTGGCTGCCGGGTCTGCGGCGGGCGGTTCTGCTGTCGAGCCGGTTGAGGTGCACGTCGCCTCGCTCAAGGGTCCGACCTCGATTGGCCTGGTGCAGTTTATGGACCAGGCTGCCGACGGTGCCACGGACAACGAGTTCGACTTTGCGATCAACACTGCCGCCGACGAGATCGTGCCCAAGGTGATTCAGGGCGATGTCGACATTGCCCTGGTGCCCGCCAACGTGGCGAGCGTGCTTTACAACAAGACCGAGGGTGCGGTGCAGGTCATCGACATCAACACGCTGGGCGTGCTGAACGTGGTGACGGGCGACGCGAGTGTGGCCTCGTTTGGCGATTTGGCGGGCCATACCGTCTATATGACGGGCAAGGGCACCACGCCGGAGTACGTCATGAACTACCTGCTGGAGCGCGCGGGCCTGACCGACCAGGTGGCGCTCGAGTTTAAGAGCGAGCCCACCGAGGTGCTGTCGGCTCTGCTTGCCGACCCGTCCGCCGTGGGCGTGCTGCCGGAGCCGTTCAAGACCGCTGCCATCGCCAAGAGCGAGGGCAAGCTGTCGGCACCGGTAAGTCTGACCGATGTGTGGGATGAGCTGGCAGGAGACACGGGCTCGCGCCTGCTGACGGGTGTGACCGTGGTGCGCCGTGCGTTTGCCGAGGAACATCCCGAGGCCGTGGCGGAATTCCTGAGCTGCCATGCGGCGAGCGTGAAGGCCGTGAACGCGGCGCCGGCGGACTGGGCTCAGGCCGTGGTCGATGCGGGTATCGTGGATAACGCCGCGATTGCCGAAAAGGCGATTCCCGGGTGCATGCTCGTGTGCCAGGCGGGGGAGGATATGAAGGCGGCGCTCGGTGGGTACCTGCAGGTGCTGGCCGATGCGGACGCGAGCGCCGTGGGCGGCAAGCTCCCGGCCGATGATTTCTACTACATGGAGTAGCTCGTGTGTGCGTTTGCTCGACACATGACAAAGCGTATGAAGGCGGTGGCGGCAGCAGGTGCCGTTGCCGCCTTTTGGCTTGCCGTGTGGGTCTTCGCGGCGGCGCTGGTGGCGCAGCCGCTGATTTTGCCGGGGCCGGGCGCTGTTATGGTGGCGTTGCTGCGGCTGGTGTGTGATGCCAACACGTGGGCGATTCTGGTGGGCTCAGGCGCACGAATCTTGGGCGGACTGGCGCTTGCCGCGATCTGCGGCGGTGTACTGGCGGGAGTCTCGGTGCGGTCGCGGACGTTTGCCCGTCTGGTGGCGCCGGCGCTTTCGTTTGTAAAGGCGACGCCGGTTGCCTGCGTGGTGGTTCTGCTGCTCATTTGGCTGGGGTCGGCGCGCGTGAGCATTGCAGCGGTCTTTTTGATGGCACTGCCGGGCGTGTATTTTTCGCTGGTCGAGGGTTTGGCACAAGTGGATAGGCCGCTGGAGCAGGTGTTTCGTCTGCACGGTGTGCGGGGTTGGCGACTGTTCTTCGCCCATACCTGGCGCGAAGTCCTGCCGTTTGTGCTTTCGTGCGCCCGCGCCGTGATCGGCATGAGCTGGAAGGCCGGCGTGGCGGCGGAGTTGATTGGCATGGCGGCTGGTACCGTGGGCGAGCGCATCTATCAGGCGAAGCTGCTCATTGAGACGGCTGACCTGCTGGCGTGGACCGTGTTGGTCGTGGCGGCATCGTGGGCATGCGAGCGCGTGCTGATGTGGCTGCTGCGGGCTTCGGGTTCCGTGGCATGGCGTGTTGCCGTGCGGACGCATGGACATGGACTGCGCGGGCGTGCGGGGGCCGCGAGCGATGGCGCTTCGGCGGAGCTTGCGCTTGCCGTGGGCGATCGCGCGCCCTGGGCGCCGGCGCTGGACGGTCTGGTGCTTCGTGTGCCCACCGGCGGGCGTACCTGCGTGATGGGCGCCTCGGGGGTGGGCAAGTCGACGTTGCTCGCGCTAGCGGCGGGGGAGTGCGCACCGTGCTCGATGGTGTTTCAGGATGTGCGCCTGGTAGAGGACGCTTCTGCTCTGGATAACGTGCTGGTGTGCGCCGACGCGCGCGTGGACGCTTCGAGTGCCGCAGCCCTGTTGCGCCTGCTGGTGCCGGGGGTCGATGTACATGCTCGTGTGGCCGAGCTCTCGGGCGGGCAGCGCCGTCGCGTCGAGATTGCCCGAGCCCTGCTGTGCCCAGGCGACGCGGTGATTCTGGACGAGCCCTTTACCGGTCTAGATACCGCTGCGCGCGACGCATGCGCCGAAGTCGTGCTCGACTTGCTCGACGGTCGCATGCTGTTGCTTGCCACGCACGATGCCGTCGACGCTCGGGCCCTCAATATCTCGGACATCATCACACTCTAAATACTTATTCAGCAACAAAATGATCCGTTTTCCTCCGTCCCCAAGGGATCAGGTGTGCTATTCTATCTGTGGGGTAATACTTAGGAATACCAAGTAATACCAACGCCGTAGAAACAAACTCCAGATGCGGGCCAATCGGGTTGCCTTCACAGCCCGTCGCCCAGCCGCGTGGCCCGCATCTATCCGCACCACCGTCGTTTCAAAAAGGAAGCGCCATGGCAGAACACATGACCCCGGTTGTAGCGAAGGTCTTGCCTGAGGAAAAGGCGGCCTTCGCGTCGGCAACCCAGCTCGTAGGCACCACGCCGTCCAACGCCATCCGCATGTTCATCGCCGCCTTCAATCGCTGCGGCACCTTTCCGTTCGACATTTCGCCCGGCGGGGCCTTTGGCACTGTGCCCGATTCTCATCAATAAGTGATCCGTTTTCCTCCGTCCCCATGGGATCAGCTCTCTGCCGAGTTGTGGTAGAACTAGGGAACGGTTTTGAGGAGGTTGGCATGCTCAATGCGATGGCGTGGACGCTTGCATGTTTTGGCGTTGTCGCTGCCGATATAGCCCTGAGCGTGGTTCTGTTTTCGGTTCTCGATGCCGTATCGGTGCTGACGGGCTATCCGATCGACAATCTCGATATCCAATGGTTCCAGGCTGCCGCTCAGACGGCGTCGTTTTTGATGGCGCTGCTGTGGTGGCGTTATCTGTGGCCCCGCTCCTTCATGGCGCGCCGGCAAGGTGAACGTCCGCTCGGCGGGGGAGCAAGTGCTGTATGGAAGCGCATCGCTTGCGTTGTCGTGATTGGCCTTGCCCTGCAGGTGGTCGTTGGCTACGTGACCGACGCCGTGCTGTCGCTGTTGCCCGACGCCGCGGCCGACTACAGCGAGCTTATCGAGGAAACAGGTATGGGCGACACCAGCTATCTCGCCGTCCTGACTACGGTGCTCGGCGCCCCATTTTGTGAAGAGCTGCTGGTGCGCGGCATTATTTTTGAGTTTTCGCTCCGAGCGTTTAATCCGCAGTGCCGCCCACTTTGGAAGCGCCCGCGTCGTGCGAGCGCGCAGAACGGCGCCATGGTGCCCTGGGCGGCCCCAAGTACGTGGGGTATCGCAGCGGCGATTGTACTGCAGGCGGCAATCTTCGGTTTTATGCACATGAATTGGGTGCAGGGTTGCTACGCGGGTGCCGCTGGCCTCATCTTTGGTTGGGTGCTCGTGACGACCGGAAAGCTCCGCTACACGATCCTGCTGCACTTTGCCTTTAACGCCGGGTCGTACCTCATGGGCCTGCTGTGGTTTGTGAATACACCGCTCGACGTGGTGGTCACGGTTGGCATCGCCGGCTTTGTGCTGGTAGAGTCGATGCGCTCGCTGCTACGATTGTGCATTCCCGTGTCGCGCGAAGCTGATCGGTCTGAGTAATAACGCCTTTAACTAGACCGATGCGTCCTGAACGCACCTGGCGTTTCGCCGAATGTTTCTTTATATTTTGAGTAAAAGAATGACATGTTGGATATGCCGACTTTTCGGGCTACATACTGCACGCTGCGCTCGGTGTTATTGAGAAGATATGCCGCCTCTGTGAGCTGCTGGTTGAGCTTGATTTGCGAAAACGTTTTGCCGGTTTTTTGCTTGATCAAGCTGCTGAGATAGCTGGTGCTATAACCCGTATCGCTCGCAATGCTTTCGAGCGTGCAGTCGCCGTAACTTCGCTCAATATGATTCAGAATCGACACGATGCGTTCGTCCGACATGATCGCCTGGTTATCAGTTGCGGAGCGTCGGTACAGTCCTCGAATGAGAACAAGGAATAGGCTGACGGCGAGGTGCCTCATGAGTTCATTGGAATAGGCATCTTTAAAGTGATATTCGATAAAGAGCATCTCGATGAGGCGTCGCGCATGTCGGGCGTATTCCTCTGGAAGAATGAGATATTTTCGGGCCTCGCGGTTTTTGGACACAAAATCAAATAGAAGATTCGTTAATGGTGACGCGCCGGGTAGCTGGCTCAGGAACAACGAATCGAACATTTCTTTTTTGAAGACGATCGAAATGACGATATCATGCTCGCCCTTAACGTATGGAACGCTTCTGACTACGCCGGTGTTGCAAATGAGCACGTCGCCCTTTTTAAGGAGTAGTCGCCGTTCGTTGACGATAAACGTGCAGACGCCGTCGTACACGTAGTTAAGCTCCATATCCCGATTGATATGAGGAGGAATATCGGTAAAGCGCGACTCCTTGATAAGGCCCACGGGGTTTTCGTCGAGAGTTTCTTTCCAATCAAACAGATAGACCTCTTCGCCGTTAATGGTTGTGGTTTCCACCCTGTTATATCGCGGGCTGAGCTCTCCCGGATGTGTGCGATGCCACTCTTCGGTCTCGGTATGCGTATAGAGCAGCTGTTTGAGATTCGAATCCATGGGGTGCTCCAGCGGTGAACGGTAGAATCGATACCTTGAACGGTATTATATCTAAAAAAATGTTATAAAGCCACGCTTTCTATGCGATATCTTATGCATCTTGTTCTTCCTAGTATTGGGTTATCCGCTGGAGCATCCGATCAAGGAGGGCAAATGGGTAAGTTAAAACATGGGTTTGACTCCGACTTTTTATGGGGCGGAGCCATATCGTGCTCGCAGGCCGATGGCGCCTGGAATGAGGGCGGAAAGGGAAAGTCGACGCAGGATTGTCGATGGCTGGATGGTACCTGGACTCATGACCAGATTGAGGACAAGCATCAAAACAACCCATTCTGCCATGACGAGCTAATGAACGCTCTCGCAGATGATGGCGTTGAGTTCTACCCGTTTAGGCGTGGCAACGACTTCTATCATCACTATCGTGAGGACATCGCGCTTTTTGCGGAGATGGGCCTCAAGCTGTTCCGCACCTCTATTTGCTGGAGCCGAATCTATCCTAACGGAGATGACCTTGAGCCTAACCGCGAAGGCATCGAGTGGTATCGAAGCATGCTGGGTGAGTGCAAAAAGCACGGCATTAAGACCTTCGTCACCATGCTCCACTATGACATCCCGGTAAATCTTGTCACCACATATGGGGGATGGAAGAATCGCAAGACGATTGACTTCTTCGCCCGCTATGTCGAGACAATCGTTACGGAATTGGGCGATCTGGTCGATTTCTGGCTGCCTTTTAACGAGTTCAATGCAGCGCGTTTTTCGCCTTGGGACGGGGTCTGTCTGGTCAAAGACGAAGAGGGGGAGAACTTCGATCGAGCCATCTTCCAGTGCCTGCACCATGAGTTCGTTGCCAATGCGCGTGCCGTCGAGATTGTCCATCGTCTTTCGCCCGATACTCCCGTTGGCGGCATGATCGCTCGATTCTGTACGTATCCCGCCACCTGCCGTCCCGAAGATAACATGCAGGCTATTCACGACGACCAGTATTCCAACTGGTTCTATACGGACGTGATGGCTCGCGGAAAATACCCCGCTTATATGAATCGCTATTTCGATGCGTGCGATATCGAGATTCAAATGGAACCGGGCGATGAAGAGCTCATCGCTCGCAACACGGTCGACTTCCTGGCCTTCTCGTACTACTTTTCCCAGGTATCCACCTGCGATCAGGGATGGGAGAAGACTGCGGGCAATCTGGTCATGGCAAACAAGAACCCTTATCTCGAGACGAGTGAGTGGGGCTGGCAGCTCGATCCCATTGGCCTGAGGGTTACCCTTAACCAGATGTATGACCGCTATGGGCTGCCTCTGTATATCGCCGAGAACGGCCTCGGTACATCTGACGTGGTCGAGGAGGATGGCAGCATCCACGACGAGTATCGAATCGATTATTTGCGCCAGCACATAAAGTGCCTTAAAGAGGCGGTGATCGATGGCGTTGACGTGCGCGGATATATGATCTGGGGATTCATTGACCTTGTTGCCTGCGGTCCTCTTACGATGGACAAGCGCTACGGGCTTATCTATGTCGATCTGGATAATTGCGGCCACGGCACTGCGAAGCGCTTGCGTAAAGACTCTTTCTATTGGTACCAGAAATGCATCGCCACCAATGGCGAAGACCTTGGGTAGGAGTGATTGTTATGGCAGACAAGAAGGAACTGGCCGCTCGTGTCCTCGAGCTCGTGGGCGGCGCCGATAACGTTGTTATGGCAACGCACTGCATTACAAGGCTGAGGTTCAACCTGAAGGACGATAGCAAGGCAGACCTGGAGGCCCTTAAGACGCTTGACGGCGCCTTGGGCGCGCAGGTTAAAGACGGGCAGTGGCAGGTTATCATCGGCGCCAGCGTGGGGTCGGTATATGACGAATTGGAGCCCATGCTTGGCGACAGGATGGGTGGCGAGGTCTCCGCCGACGCCGAGCAGCCTGAGCTCCAAAAAGGTTCGGCTCGCGTATTCGATATCATCACCGGCATCTTCTCCGCTATCATTCCCGCACTGGTGGCGGGAGGCATCGTAAAGGGCATCCTGGCTGCTATCGCGGCTTTTGGAATCGACACGGGTGCCGGCGACTTTGCGATATTCAATATGATTTCGGATATCCCGTTCTACTTCTTGCCGTTTTTGCTGGCAATGTCTACAGCTGATAAGTTCCGAGTCAACCGTTCGCTTGCGCTTTGTGTTGCCGGATCGCTGATGTACCCGACTATTGTCAACGCTGTCGGTACGGGCGAGACGCCTCTTGCGTTGTTCGGTTTTACGGTGCCGATTTTTAGCTACGCCGATTCCGTGTTCCCGGTCATCTTTGGCGTCATTGGCTTGTCTTTTGTATATCGCGCAATCGACAAAGTCGTGCCGGATCTCTTTAAGCTCGTTGTCGTTCCGGCGCTCTCCCTTGCTATCGTGATTCCGGTCAACCTGTTTGTGCTCGCCCCGATTGGTGCCTGGTGCGGTCTTGGTCTTGCCAACGGTATCGTTTGGCTATTCTCGACGTTAGGTCCCGTTGCCGGTTTTCTGCTGGGCTTCTTTATGCCGCTTATCGTGCTCTTTGGCATGCACCAGTCGACGAGCCCCATCCAGATTTCCAATATCGCAACGCTGGGGTATGACTATCTGCTCCCGATCTCTTTCTGCCATAACCTCGCCGAAAGCGGTGCGTCTTTTGGTGCAGCTCTGCGCATGACCGACGAAAAGCTCAAGTCCGCTGCAATGACGTGCGCCTTCTCAGCATTTATGGGAATTTCCGAGCCCGCCTTGTTTACCGTTCAGGTTCCTAACAGGACTCCGCTTATCGCTGCGATGATTGCGGATGGCATTGGCGGCGCGCTCACCGTTGTTCTGGGCGCTAAGTGCTTCGGCTTTGTTATGCCTGGCATTACCTCGTTGCCCGTTTATGCCGATCCAAGCGGCAATCCCATGAACCTGATCATGATTGTCGTCTGCATCGCTTTGACTTGGGTTATCTCTGCGGCGCTCTCGTTTGCGCTCTATGGTCGTTTCGACAAAAAGTAACAACGTCTTGAGATAGACAATATTAATCGGCCGCTCGCCGGGGAATCGTTCTGCGACGCCCCGGCGAGCGGCATTTTATTGGTGGGGCGTGTCGTGTCGCCAACGGCGGCATGCCGCCTCGCCGCGCTAGTTGCGACGCCCGCCTGCGTTGGCGCCCTGTCGTCCCTGCGCCGCGCGGTTGCGGCCCGCGGTGTTCTGCGCTCGCGACATGCCGCCGTGGCCCTTGCTGCCTTTGGGTCCCTTGCCGGCGGCGCCACCGTGTGGCTTGCCGCCCTTCTTGCCGGTGCCATGCCCACCGCCAGCAGACGTCTCGCCCGGGCGCGGCGGCACGGGACGGATCAGGCAATGCTTGGTGTAGCCGATCAGGTCGCGGCGGCCAGCCTTTTCCAGCGCCTCGCGTACCAGCTTGTAGTTCTCGGGCTTGCGATACTGGATGAGCGCGCGTTGCATGGCCTTCTCGTGCGGGTCGCGCGCTACATAGATCGGCTCCATGGTGCGCGGGTCCACGCCGGTGTAGTACATGCACGTCGACATGGTGGACGGTGTGGGGTAGAAGTCCTGCACCTGTTCGGGCATGTAGCCCATGTCGCGCACGGCTTCGGCAAGGTCCACGGCTTCCTTCATGGTTGAACCGGGGTGGCTCGAGATCAGATATGGCACCACGTACTGCTTGAGTCCGTATTCGCGGTTCAAGCGTTCAAATTTACGGCAGAATGCGTCGTAGACAGCTCGGCTCGGCTTGCCCATCACGGACAGCACCGCGTCGCTCACGTGCTCGGGCGCTACGCGCAACTGGCCCGAGACATGGTGTTCCAGCAGCTCGCGTAAAAACTCGTCCGAGGCATCGGCCATGGTGTAGTCAAAGCGGATGCCGCTGCGGACGAAGACCTTTTTGACGCCCGGCAGCTGGCGTAGGTCGCGCAGCAGCTGCGTGTAGCCGCTCTCGTCGACCACCATGTTCTTGCACACGCTCGGCCATAGGCAGCGCTTGTTCTTGCACACGCCGTGCTTGAGCTGCTTGTCGCAGGCGGGACGGCTAAAGTTGGCCGTCGGTCCGCCTACGTCGTTGATGTAGCCCTTAAACTCGGGATCGCGCGTGAGCAGCTCGGCCTCGCGCATGATCGAGTCGTGGCTGCGCATCTGCAACACGCGGCCCTGGTGGAAGGTGAGGGCGCAAAACGAGCACTCGCCAAAACAGCCGCGGTTGGAGCTAATGGAAAACTTGATCTCGGCAAAGGCCGGCACGCCGCCTGCCGCGTCGTAGTCGGGATGCCAATCGCGTGCGTAGGGGAGTTCGGCAACCTCGTCCATCTCGTCGGTGGTGAGTGTTGCCGACGGCGGGTTCTGCACCACGTACACGCTGTTGGGATATGGCTCTACCAAGCGATGGCCGGTGATAGGGTCCATATTTTGCTGCTGCACGTTAAAGCTGCGCGCGTAGTTGAGCTTGTCGGCGGCAAGGTCGTTCCAGCTGGGCAGCAGGTCGTAGTCGTAGACCTCGTCGAGCGAGCTGGTGCGGTAGACGGTGCCATTGATATAGGTGATCTGATCGACGGGCAGCCCCGCGTCGAGCGCGTCGGCGATCTCGACAATCGCGTGCTCGCCCATGCCGTAGATGAGGATGTCGGCGCCCGAGTCGAGCAGTACCGAGCGCTTGAGCTTGTCCTGCCAGTAGTCGTAGTGGGCCAGACGGCGCAGGCTCGCCTCGATGCCGCCGATGATGATGGGAGCGTCCTTGAACGTCTGGCGAATGAGGTTGCCGTAGACCGTGACGGCACGATTGGGGCGGTGCCCCTCCTCGCCACCGGGGGTATAGGCGTCGGTATGGCGGCGGTGCTTGGTCACCGAATAGTGGTTGACCATGGAGTCCATGTTGCCGGCGCTGACGAGAAAACCCAGGCGCGGTTCGCCGAGCACGGTGATGCTGGCGGGGTCGGTCCAGTCGGGCTGGCAGATGATACCCACCTTGTAGCCGTGCGCGTCGAGGACGCGGCTGATGATGGCCATGCCAAAGCTGGGATGGTCCACGTAGGCGTCGCCGCAGATGTAGACAAAGTCGCACTGGTCCCAGCCGCGTGCATCCATATCGGCGCGGCTGACGGGGAGGAACTTGTCGCGGCCCGGACGCCAGGGGCGGGCGGGCGTCGCTTGGGAATGCTTGGTGCGGGCGACCGTGGCCTGCGCCTTGCCGCCGCGCTTTTGCTGCTGGCCCTGTTTGCCCTGCTGACTGCGCTGGTTGTTCTGAGCGTGCTGAGGCTTTTTTGCCACGATCCCTCCCGGTGTTTGTATGCTGCACGTAATTGTAACCAGTCTTTTTGGGACGGGGCTAAAAAGACTGGTGGAGTACATGAGCTAGCGGATCGGCGTGTCGATGCGGGTGTCGTTTGTTTCCAGACTGTGTATCCCTGTGTCGAAGGGGTCGTCTCGCGCGCACGCCATGTTGTCAATGGGTTACAGTATGAACGGCGGCTATGTTTCCGCCAACGCACGAGAGGGTCGTCAACAAGGAGGATGCACGACGATGCAGCGTGCCAAACAGATATCGGAGTCTATTGAGCTGGGCATCATCTTGGCGCTCGCCGGTGGCTTTATGGACGTGTATTCGTACATTGGGCGCGACCATGTTTTCGCCAACGCGCAGACAGGCAACATCCTGCTCGTGGGCGTGAGCATCTCGGAGGGCAACTGGGCACTTGCGGGGCGCTACTTCTTCCCTGTGGTGTCGTTTGCCGTGGGTATTATGCTTGCCGATCTGGTACACGAGCGGTTTGGCAGCGTGATCCACTGGCGTCAGGTGACGGTGTTCTTTGAAGCCGTCATCTTACTGGGCGTGAGCTTTATCCCGGGCGGCAATTTCAACCTGCTCGCCAACTGCCTTACCTCGTTTGCCTGCGGCATGCAGGTCGAGAGCTTCCGCAAGATCCACGGTCACGGCATCGCTACGACCATGTGCATCGGCAACTTGCGCAACGCGCTGCAAAATGTGGACGATTACATCATCACCCACAGGCGCGGCTTTTTGGAAAACGGCCTGCTGTACTTTGGCGTGATCTTTACCTTTGTGTTTGGCGCCGTGTTGGGCAACTGGTGTATTGAGCGCATGGGCCTGCATGCCATCGTCGTGGCGAGCTTGCTGCTGTTTGTCGCGTTTGCCATCATGTTCATCGACCGCGAGCGCGACTTGCGCTTACGCTGGAAGGTTGCGGCCGAGGCTTGGAAAGAGGGCTGCCGAAAGTAACCGAATGCGGCAAAGGGGCTGTCCCTTTGCCGCAATATTTTTCATCGTCTGTTGAAACGCTTTAAATAGTTTGACGTTCTCACGCGTTTTTTGTTTCAAAAGCGTTAGGATGGGACTCATAGCGTGGGGCGTAATGGATGCCCCGCACACGATGGGAGGCTATCAATGGCTAATCGTTTCGTTCTCAATACCATCTCTTATCATGGTTCCGGCGCCATCAAGGAGATCCCCGGCGAGCTCCAGCGTCGCGGCTACAAGAAGATCTTCGTCTGCTCCGACCCCGATCTGGTCAAGTTTGGCGTTACCGCTAAGGTGACCGACGAGCTCGACGCCGCCGGCATCGCTTGGAGCCTCTACTCCGAGATCAAGCCCAACCCCACGATTCAGAACGTCAAGGACGGCGTCGAGGCCTTCAAGGCCGCCGAGGCTGACGCTATCGTGACCATCGGTGGCGGCTCCTCCATGGACACCGCCAAGGCCATCGGCATCATCATCAACAACCCCGAGTTCGCCGATGTCCGCAGCCTCGAGGGCGTTGCTCCCACTAAGAACCACGCCGTGTTCACCATCGCCGTGCCGACGACCGCCGGTACCGCTGCCGAGGTGACCATCAACTACGTCATCACCGACCCCGAGAAGGTCCGCAAGTTCGTGTGCGTCGACACCAACGACGCCCCCGAGGTCGCCGTCGTCGACCCCGACATGATGGCTTCCATGCCCGCCGGCCTGACCGCCTCCACCGGCATGGACGCTCTGACCCACGCCATCGAGGGCTATACCACCAAGGGCGCTTGGGAGCTCTCCGACATGTTCCACTTTGAGGCCATCAAGCTGATCAGCGAGAACCTACGCGACTCCGTTGCCGAGGCCAAGTCCGGCCAGCCCGGCTCCGGCCGCGAGGGCATGGCCCTTGGCCAGTATGTCGCCGGCATGGGCTTCTCCAACGTTGGCCTGGGCATCGACCACGCAATGGCTCACACCCTGTCTGCTCACTACGACACCCCGCACGGCGTCGCTTGCGCCATGCTGCTGCCGATCGCCATGGAGTTCAACAAGCCGGTTTGCGCTGAGCGCCTGGCCAAGGTTGCCCTTGCCATGGGTGTTGACACCACGGGCATGAGCACCGACGAGGCTGCCGACGCCGCTATCGCCGCCGTCAAGCAGCTTTCCGCCGACGTGAATATCCCGCACGTCTGCGAGGCTATGAAGGCCGACGAGATCGAGGTTCTGGCCAAGGACGCCATGGCCGACGCCTGCTTCCCGGGTAACCCGCGCGAGGCAACGCTCGACGACGTCATCGAGCTCTTCAAGAAGATCTGCCCGGCTGCCTAGCCCAGTTTGGTGGTCCTTCGCCCGTAGGTGTATGGTCTTTTGACATGCCGCTGGCCCCGCCGTGCTACGCACGGCGGGGCTTTTTGTGCTGCGTCGATGCCCTGAGACGGACAAAACCAAGGCGTACTGCCCGCTGCGGATAGGTGGTGCACTTCCCAGCGTGCATTTTTGGGAGTATTCAGCAAGCTCTTAAAAATGCATAACGTTTTGAATGGCCCGTAGTGGCCCGCAGGCGCCCATCGACAGCCATTGTGGGCGGGCTATCGATGAGTGGAGGGGGTTGTTACTGAGTTTTTGCTTTGCGACGACCTGCAACACTGCTGTAACCACGTCGTTTTGTCGTTCGTGATGGGGCCGTTGGGGCCCACGGTGCTGAATACTCCGTTTTTTGCACGGCCCAAGGTGGGGTACCCTGAGACGAAGCAAAAAGACTCCTCATTTCTATGCAGATACCGATAGGATTTATGCAAGATTGGGATTGTAAGCCGTGCGCGTGCGCAAAATCGGCGCGAGGACGTCTGGAGGTGGCTCGGCTCCCAGAGCCTTGCGCGTGCAGAACGGTTAAAATCGGGACTCGGTCTTAGTTTTGCTTGGAAGGATGCACATGGCTTCTGTAATCGATGCTTCTCTAGAGGAGACGCTCTCCTATATCGCGGGACAGCTTAAGACACTGACTTCTATTGCTTCGCCGACGGGCTATACCCGTGCGGCGACTGATTATCTGATGGAGACCCTGCGCGATATGGGGTTTGGGCCTGAGCGTTCCAATAAGGGTAACGTGCTCGTTGAGCTTGGTGGCGAGGGTGAGCCGCTCGTACTGGCGAGCCATGTCGATACCCTGGGCGCCATGGTGCGTTCCATTAAGGACAATGGTCGCCTGCGCCCCACGACGCTCGGCGGGCATCAGTGGTCTACGGCCGATGGCGAGAACTGCACCGTCTACACGCGCGACGGCAATGTCTACACGGGCGTGGTCCTCAATACCGAGCCTTCGGCGCATGTGGCCGACGAGCCGGTCAAGACCATCGAGAAGAACATGGAAATCCTGCTCGATGAGAATGTCGACAGCAAGGACGATGTGCTTGAGCTGGGCATTCAGACCGGCGACATCATCGCTATGGATCCGCGTACCACGGTGACGGAGAGCGGCTACATCAAGAGCCGCTTCCTGGATGACAAGCTGTCGGCGTCGATTCTGCTGGGTCTGGCCCGCGCTGTTGCTGACGGCGAGGTGTCGCTTTCGCGCAAGGTGTCGCTGCTCTTTACCGTGTACGAGGAGGTCGGCCACGGCGGTGCTTTCGTGCCGGCCGACACGCGCGAGATGATCAGCGTTGACATGGGCTGCGTGGGCGACGACCTGGGCTGCACCGAGCGCATGGTGTCGATTTGCGCCAAGGATTCGGGCGGTCCGTACAACTACGACCTGGTAACCACGCTGTCCAACATCGCGCGCGAGCTGGAGCTCGATTACGCCATCGATGTGTATCCGCACTACGGCTCGGACGTTGAGGCCACGCTCTCGGCCGGCTACGACATCCGTCACGGCCTGATCGGCCCCGGCGTGTACGCGAGCCACAACTACGAGCGCAGCCACATCGACGGCGTGCGCAATACCTACGAGCTGGTCCGCGCCTACGTACAACGCTAGCGATGCAGCGGCCTCGGCTGATACGGCAGTACCGACCGAGGCCGTCCTCTCTAAGTTGCGGTGAAATAGGGACTGTTTGGCGGTTTTAAACGCTTAAACAGTCCCTATTTCACCGCAATTTATGAAGGGGATGGGGCTACTTAAGTGCGCCGGTCACCGTGCCGCCGCCCAGGACGACGTCGCCGCGGTAGACGACGACGGCCTGGCCGGGGGCGATGGCTCGTTGCGGCTCGTCAAAAGTTAGCAGCATTTGCCCGTCTTCGTCACGCGTAAGGGTCGCTGCCTGGTCTTTCTGACGGTAGCGGTACTTGGCACCTACGCGAATGCCGCCGGCATCCAGCTCGGCCTCCATGCGTGCGTCCGGCGCGCTCCAGATCCACTCATCGGCCGTGAGGGCAGCGGCGGTCAGGTCCTCGGCCTCGCCCAGATGCACGGTGTTGTTAGCGGCGTCGACGCCCGTCACATACACGGGATGCGCCATCGCGACGCCCAGGCCCTTGCGCTGGCCGATGGTATAGCGCAGCGCGCCGTTGTGGCGCCCGACCACGCTGCCATCGCGCCATACGATGTCGCCCGGTGCAGCGGGATGTCCGCAGCGGCGCTCGATATAGCCCGCGTAGTCACCGTCTGGAATAAAGCAGATATCCTCGCTTTCGGCCTTCTTGGCGTTGGCAAAGCCCTGCTCGGCGGCAATCCGGCGCACGTCGCGCTCTTTGTCCAAGCCTGCCAGCGGAAAGATTGTGCGTGCCAGGCGCTCTTGCGTGAGCGAATACAAAAAGTAACTCTGGTCCTTTTTAGGGTCCTCGCCGCGGTGCAGCCGCCAGGTGCCGTCGGATGCCTGACTCGTTTTGGCGTAGTGACCTGTGGCGACGTAGTCGCAGCCCATGTCCAGCGCCGCATCGAGCAGCGCGCCAAACTTAATGTGGCGGTTGCAGATGATGCACGGGTTGGGCGTCAAACCCTCCTGATAGGCAGTCACAAATCGCTCGATAACATTGCGGTCGAAGGTCTGCTGCAGGTCGAGCACATGGTGGGGTATCCCCAGGCGCTCGGCGACGGCCTTTGCATCGGCGATGTCGCGGTCGACTTTGCTCATACCCGTTGCAGGATCGGGCGCGGGGCAGGTGAGGCGCATGGTGGCACCGACGCATTCGTAGCCCTGGCGCTTGAGCAGATACGCGGTCACGCTGGAATCGACGCCGCCACTCATGGCGACGAGCACGCGCTTGTTGTGCATGGGGAGGTTCTCCTTGGTGGCATGTGGCCAAAAAAGAAAAGCGGCGCGGGAGGCTGGTTCCGCGCCGCAGACATTGTAGCAAGTTCGGACGTCTCGTGGGACACCCTGATTGGATGGGCTCAGGCTGCCGGGAGAGAGGAGACCGGCTCGTCCCTGGGCTCAACCTATGGGCGACAGACCTTAGTCCTGGAACAGTGCCGTGGACAGGTAGCGCTCACCGGTATCGGCGAGCAGCGCCACGATGGTCTTGCCCTCGTTCTCGGGGCGCTTGGCCAGCTGCAGTGCGGCCCACACGGCGGCGCCGGACGAAATGCCCACGAGCACGCCCTCCTTGTGGCCCACGGCGCGGCCGGTGGCAAAGGCGTCGTCGTTCTCGACGGGGATGATCTCGTCGTAGACCTGGGTGTCGAGGACGTCGGGCACAAAGCCGGCGCCGATACCCTGGATCTTGTGCGGGCCGGCCTGGCCCTTGGAGAGCACCGGGGAGGTGGCGGGCTCGACGGCGACGACCTGAATCTCGGGGTTCTGCTCCTTGAGGAACTCGCCCACGCCGGTCACGGTACCACCGGTGCCGACGCCGGCGACGAAGATGTCGACCTTGCCGTCGGTGTCGTCCCAGATCTCGGGGCCGGTCGTGGCCTTGTGAATGGCAGGGTTGGCGGGGTTCACAAACTGGCCGGCGATGATGCTGTTGGGTGTCTCCTTCTGCAGCTCCTCGGCCTTGGCGATGGCGCCCTTCATGCCCTTGGATCCGTCGGTGAGTACGAGCTGTGCGCCATATGCCTGCATAAGCTTGCGGCGCTCGACGGACATAGTCTCGGGCATGGTGATGATCACCTTGTAGCCGCGAGCCGCCGCCACCGAGGCGATGCCGACGCCGGTGTTGCCGCTCGTGGGCTCGATGATGGTGTAGTCGCCGCCGCGCACGAGCTTGCCGGCTTTCTCGGCCTCGTCGATCATGTTCTTGGCGACGCGGTCTTTGACGGAGCCGGCGGGGTTGAAGTATTCCAGTTTGACAAGCACGCGGGCCTTGAGGTTCTCATCGGCCTCAAAGTGAGTGAGCTCCAGAAGCGGAGTGTGGCCGATAAGCTGATCGATGGACGTGTAAACATTGCTCATGGTGAACCTCCAAAGTGTTCAAATGCCTGGATACCGTGTGGTTTTACGGTGTGTGTGGCAGCGAAACCCACAAACCTTATGGGTTGTTCGTTTTGCTGTTGGCAAGCATAGTAGACAGTAAAGCCTAGTAACACAATAGGAAATAGAAGATTATTACGAGTCGATTAACCAGCTTGACGGGAATAGGTATTTTCAAAACCAATTTTTCGGCTAGAATTTCTACGAATTAAAAGACCGAAAGGCAGCTATATATATGTTGGTTTCCACAAAGGGCAGATATGCCCTGCGCGTTATGGTCGACCTGGCCGAGCACCAGGCGGCGGGCCGTATTCCCCTCAAAGAGATCGCCGCGCGTCAGGGGATTTCGGAGAAATATCTGGAGAACATTTTGGCCACGCTCGTCCGCGCCAATATGCTCTCGGGCATGCGCGGCAAAGGCGGCGGCTATGTGCTCACGCGCCCGCCCGAGCAGTACACGGTGGGCGAGATCTTGCGCCTGACCGAAGGCAGTCTGGCACCGGTCGCATGCCTGGACGGCGACTGCAAGGGCTGCTCGCGTTCGGACGAGTGCCCCACGCTCGACGTGTGGAAGAACCTGGACAAGCTCATCAACGACTACCTCGACGGTGTGACGCTCGATCAACTTGTCGCTCCCAACCATGGCTACGACTACGTCATCTAACCCACACCTGCATTTGGGGACGGGGTGGAAATGGTAGATTTTCTCGCCCTTTGAGACTTGGCAAATAAGAAGGCCGCCCATCGTTGCGATGGACGGCCTTCGTTTTGGCATGTTGTGGCGGTCCGTATCCGGTCGCATTAGTTCCTGGCGATGCTGTCGAGAATGCTGCGCATAATGGATACCACGATGCTGCCCATAAAGGCCGATCCAAAGCTGGCAATGGAGATACCCGCGCCCAGCAGATTGACCGACAGGTAGCTGGCCAGCTCGAGCATAAAGCTGTTGACTACGAGCTGAAAAATACCAAGCGTAATAATAGTGAGCGGCAGTGAGATGACGGTCAGGAACGGCTTGACGAGCGAATCGACAATGTTCAGGAACAGTCCCACAAAGGCAAAGCAGACCCAGGTCTCGGCAAAGCCGAAGGGTTGGATACCGGGGACGAGGAACGTGGCGATCGCGATGGCGATCGAGGTGAAGAGCCAGTTAAGCATAAAGCGCATGGCGTGAATCCTTTCTTGCGCCGGGGTTGCTGGCGTCGCGTGAAGCGGCTTGCGGCGGCGACCTGGATGGTTGCGCGGGCGCGCCGCGGTGTTTGGGCGCCCATTGTCTCAAATATTCGTGGAGCTTACGTGCGCATACGGTTTCTAAACGGCGTTCGTCCTGAAAAACGCGCCGCTGGCAGAGAGTCTTGTCGCTTTAGTTTGGTGGTGTGCTACACTGCTACGGGCAAAAGCCACAGGCGTTGCCCTATTGCATAGAACGGGTGAACGATGCCCGATGTCAGTATCAACTTCGATGCCTTTTGGCGGGTTTGGCGGTGATCGATGAATATCGAGAACATGTTTGACAAGCCTGATGTCAAGCAGCTGGTCCACGCATTTAGCCTTTTGGACGACGAGAAGGATATCCAAGCGTTTTTGACCGATATCTGCACGCCGCGCGAGATTTGCGACCTTTCTCAGCGTTTGCAGGTTGCGCGCTATTTGGACGAGGGCGAGCCTTATGTTGAGGTTCAGGCCCGTACCGGCGCTTCGTCCACCACGGTGAGCCGCGTTTCAAAGGCGCTGAACGGCGAGTACGGTGGCTACCGCAAGATCCTCATTAAGTTGGAGGATGGCGAGTAGGCCAGCGACAACATTGAATTACGAAGAACCGTCCCTCCGGGGGCGGTTTTTATATGCCTGCAATCGGCTGGTGCGTTGGGTTCAGGTTGCTTTGTACCAAAAGATGGAACTGCGGTGGCAATGTGTCCGCTTGGGCGGGTAGGATGGATGCATTGATTATTGCGAACGGTTTGAGCGGAGGACCATGCCTGTTCGAATCTATACCACCAATGCCGGCACGGATTTGAGCGATGCCGAGTCGGCGCTGCTTGCCGACCTTATTGCCCGTCACGGGCGTGCCGTGTTGCTGGCACCAACGTTTGCCGAGCTCGATCTGTGCCGTCATGATGCGGCGGAAGCCGGCATTTCGCTGGGTATCGACTACAAGACACCCGCATCGTGGCTTCGCTCGCTTTGGGAGCTTTTGGGCGACGGGCGCGGTTTCGTCGACAACCTGCAACGTCAGATGCTGTTTTCGGATATGATTGCCCGCCGCGACGATGCCGACCTGCAGCCGCTTTCGCGTAGCCAGGGCACGGTGCGCATGCTCGCGCGCATGGCCCGCGATGTGCTGCCGGGTGTGGCGGGGACGACGGCCGAGCGATGCGGTGGCAACAATTGCCAGCCTGAGCCAAAAAGCGATGCCGAGGCTCGTGTGTTTGAGCTTTTGCGTGCCTACGCGGGCGGTTTGGACCGTCGAGATATGGTCGAGCCCTGCGAGGCAGCCGACATTATGGCCGGTGCCCTGGCCGATAGCCTGCCGGCGTGCGCCCGCGCCGTATGCGTGCGCGGTACCACGTCGTTTACGCACGGTCTACTCGAGCTGCTGTCTGCCGTGGCGAACAATGGGGGAGAGGTCGTCGTGCTGCTTGCCCGCGAGCAGGCGGCGATGCGCGAGGAGCTTGCCACGGCATTTGATGCCCGCGGTGTGCTGTTTGAGATCGCGCCGCTGGGGGAGGACGCCGTCGCGTCTGATGTCGCTTGCGGGGCCGCCGCTCAGCCTGCCTTTATTGAGGTCGCCGGCCCCCATGCCCGTGCTCATGTCTATGCGGACGCCATCGATAAGTTGGTGAAAGCGCACAAGGAGTCCAAGGCCGATAAAGCTACTGCAACGCCCGCCGACCCCGTGCGCGTGCTCGTCGTTTCTGCCCGGGCACCCCAGCTGTTCGGCGAGCTCGCCGCCCGTTTGGCGGCGCGTCACATTGCGGCCGAGACGACTGAGTTCACGGCGTTTTCCCAGTCCATCGCGGGCAGGCAGTTTACGGCGCTCGCCAACCTGATCGAGCGTATGAAAGCCGCCGACGAGGGCACCGCTTCCAAGACTGAGTGGTGGCCCGCGCCGGAGCTTACCGACTGGATCTACAGTCCGCTTTCGGGCGCTGATGCCGTCAATGCCCGTACCTTCGATAAGAATATGCGTCTCTCGCGCAGCAAGACTACCGCGGGCGTCAAGAGCCTGCTGCAGAGCGTCCAGGGTCAGGTGAGGGGCGCGCGCAAGGCGGCGAGCGACGAAAACTGGTTTAAGAACGTGCCGTGTGTGGTCTCGGACGTGTTCCAGGCGCTGTGGCGCGACAAACCCGTGACGGCGCTCAAGGCCATGCTCGCCGTTGCCGAGGCGCTGCCCGATCGCGCTCTAGGCGGCCTTGACGGCCAGGCCCGTCGCCAGGCAGAGACGGCTTTGCTGCGCCATGCCATCGACATCCTTATGAACGATGCTCGTGCACTCGACGTGTCGCAGGCCGCGACCGTGCCGGTTCTCGACGGCGTTCGAACCAAGGTGGACAAGCGCAGTACCGCTTACGATTACGCGACCTACGAGGTCGATCGCACGCCACGGGCACAAGTGCGCTTCGTGTCGCTTGCCGATGCGTCGGTTTTGCGTCCTGGCGGCTACGATGCCGTGCTGTTTGCCGATGTCGACCTGGACAGCTATCCGCTTTCGCACGAAGAGGGCCCGCTTGCCACATTGACGGCCGAGCTGCGCCGCGACGGCGTGTCTTTGGAGCCCGCCGCCCTGCTGCGCGTGCGCTTTGGCCGTGCGATGCAGGCGGCGAGCGGTCCGGTCGCGCTCGCCCGCGTGACGCACGATCGCCAGGCGCGCGAGTGCTACCCGGCAGCCGTATGGACCGAGCTGCGGGCACATGCCGAGGCCGCTGAAGCTGCTAAGGCTGCTAAGGCTGCTGACAACGCTAAGGCCGCTGACACCGACAAGACCACTGGTGACGCTAAGGCCGCTGACGCCGACAAGGCGAAGTGCGTGGGCGAGGGCGATATCGTAAGGGACTTCGATCCCGCGGCAGGCGAAGGTCTCAAGCGCGAGCGCGTGACCTGTGAAGCCCCTCAGCATCTGAGTGCCGAGGCCGTGCCGTATTTGGTCCTGCGCCGTCGCGATGGCGAGGGCGAGGACGCGCCGCTCGTGCCGCGCCTGACGTCCGCCTCGCAGATTGAGGCGTACTCGACGTGCCCGCTGTGCTGGTTCGTGTCGTATCGCGTGAAGCCTCAGTCCATCGATGCGGGCTTTGGCAACACGGAGAAGGGCAACTTTGTCCACGACGTGCTGGAGCACTTGCATGCACGTTTTCCGCAGGAGGGCATGGAGCGCGTGACGCCCATGAATCTGCCGCGTGCACAGGAGCTGCTGCGCGAGGTTTTTGCCGAGACCTTGGTCGAGCATGCGGGCAAGCGTGGCACCGAGGGCCCGCTGGTGCCGCTCTCCCCGGTGGAGGAGCGTCAGGTGGCCGAGATCTTGCCGCAGCTGGAGGGCGTGCTTGCCTACGAGTCCGAGGCGCTCACCCCCTTCGCGCCGCGCTATCTGGAGTTTGCGTTCAACGAGCTCCAGGTCGAGTATGCCGGTTGGCCGCTCGGCGGGCGTATCGACCGCGTTGACGTGGATGCCGAGAATCGCGCCGTGGTGATTGACTACAAGCATCGTTCGGGTGTCGAGGAGTTTAAGCTCGCCGACCCCACGGTGCGCGACGAGGAATCGGGCGAGGCCTCCATCGACGATCCGCGCTGGCTGCCGCCGCATACCCAGACACTCATCTACGCGCAGGCCATGCGTCGGGCGCTGGGTCTAGATACCCGTGCGGCGCTCTATTTTTCGACCAAGGGCGGCAAACCGGCGCTGCGCGGCGCGGCGAGTGCCGAGTTGCTTGAGGAAGAGCGCGGCGACGGTCGCATCCCGGGCCTTAAGAAGGGCTTTCCCGGCGAGGGCGGCAACATGGACTTCGATGCGCTGCTCGACCGCGTGGAGGCCGGCATCGCCGAGCGCTTGCGCGAGCTCGAGGCGGGCGACGTTGCCGCCGTCGACCCGACGTCGGCGCAGGCCGCGCATGCGCGCTGCTCGTATAACCACGAAGGAACGTTTGCAAGGAGGTACGTGTAGACCATGGATCTTTCGACTTTGATGCCGCAACAGCTGCAAGTCGTCAAAACGCTCGACCGCCCGCTGTTTGTCTCGGCGGGCGCCGGTTCGGGCAAGACCTTTACCCTCACGCGCCGCATCGTCTACGCGCTCTCGCCCGAATCCGGTCCGTTTGTCGAGCATCTGGACCAGGTGCTCGCCATTACCTTTACCAAAGACGCCGCGGCCGAGATTCGCGACCGCGTGCGCCGTGCGCTTATCGAAGAGGGTATGGACGAAGAGGCCCTGACGGTCGACGACGCTTGGATTTCGACCATTCACGGCATGTGCTCGCGCATCTTGCGCGCGCACGCGCTGGAGCTGGGCATCGACCCCGAGTTCACGGTGCTTACCGATACCGATGAGCTTATGGATCAGGCTGTCGAGCATGTGCTGGGGCGCGCGACGGCGCCCGATGCCGCGCCCGAGCTCGCCGCCTCGCTTAAGGCCCTCTACGCCTGGTATCCCATGGCGGGCGAGGGCGGGCCGTTTGGCGCCGGTACCACCATAAAAGGCCTGGTGCGCGACCTGTTGGAGCTATCGAGCCAGCTGCCGGGCGGCATGGACGATGTGCGCGTGGCACGCGGCCAGGCCGACACCTCGGCGCTTGCCGATGCCTATCGTGCGGCGCTGGGCGCAAGCAAGGCCACGACCGAAAAGGCGCAGGTGGCACTCGACGCCATCGACGCGTTTGAGGCGAGCGGCAAAACCATGGAGGATGCGGCGCGACTCATGATGTCGTGCAGCATGCCTCGGGCGAGCAAGGCATTCCCCAAGGAGCAGGTGGAGCTACTCAAGGCCGAGGCGGCCGATGCGTTTATCAATATCGTGCTTGCCTGCGGCGGCCCGGCGCTCGATGCGCTGGTGGGGCTTGCCCGTGCTGTGGAGGCGGAGTACCGCGCGCTCAAGGCCGGCCAGTCCGCGCTCGACAATAACGATCTGTTGCGCATGGCATACGAGGCACTGCGCGATTATCCCGCCATCCGAGCCGCCTACGAGGGTCGCTTTAAGATGGTCATGATCGACGAGTTCCAAGATACCGACCAGATGCAGGTCGATCTGATTCGCTATCTGACGGGCGCGGGGGAGCGCGCGCTGTGCACCGTGGGCGATGCGCAGCAGTCGATTTACCGCTTCCGTGGCGCCGAGGTCGAGGTATTCCGTCGCCAGGAGCGCAAGGTGGGTTTGACGGCGGCGCCCGATGTGGCTGCCGCGACCGATGCCCCCGCCGGCGAGCTCGTCAAGCTCGTGCGCAATTTCCGCAGCCACGACGAGGTGCTGCGCTACGTAGCACGCGTCTTTGACGGCGACACCGGTGGTTTGATGCAGGGGTTCTTGGATCTTGAACCGAGCGACAAACGCAAAGACAAGCTCAAGGCAAAGGCTTCGCGCCGCCAGGCGCTGTTCGTTGCCGGTGGCAGCACGCAGGAGCGAACGCAGGCGAAAGCTCGTGCGATTGCGGAGCGGTTCCAGGCGCTCGTCAAAGCGGGGCAGCCCCAGGGCGATATGGTGTTGCTGCTGGGCCGCATGACCAATGCCGATGTCTATGCGCAGGCCTTCCGCGACCAGGGGCTCGACTGCGTGATCGCAGGCGGCTCAGTCTTTGCCCAAGCTGCCGAGGTACAGACGGTACGCGCCCTGGTTTGTGCGCTCGCCAATCCGGCCGATACGGCGCAGGGCCTTATGCCACTGCTGGCCTCGCCGATGTTTGCGCTCGGCGCCCAGGAGTTCCTGGCGCTGGCGACCAAACTCGACGATCAGACGGGCGAGACGTCGCGCCGGAATATCGACATGGGCATCATGAGCGATTTCGACGTGCCGGGTTTGCAGAACCTGCCGCTTGTGACGCGCGCCCGCGAGGTGCTGCGGTATGCGCTTTGTCGCGTGGGCCGCGATTCGTTCGCCGCCATCGCGCGCGACGTGGTCAATGCTTCCGGCTGGTTCGTGCGTCTGGCGCAGCGCGGCCCCGAGGGCAAGGCCATCGCCGCCAACGTGCTCAAGGCGCTCGATGCCGTGGCCGAGGCAGAGGCCGAGCTCGGCAATTCTCCGCGCTCCATCGCGTTCGCCTTCGACCGCTTCTTGGCGGGCAAGGAGGCTCCGGGCGCGCTCAACGAGGAGGGCGACGGCGCGGTGCGCATCATGACCGTGCATGCGTCCAAGGGTCTGGAGTATCCGGTCGTAGCGGTCGCCGAGTGCTTTGGCGTGCGTAAGTCCTCGGGTGCGGCACAGATGGGTCGCGTCGAGGGCGGAGCGCAGGTCGTGGCACTGCCGGCGCGCTTCGATGGCGTTAAGCTTGCCGACGGGACCTTCGTGAAGGGCGATGACGTCAAAAAGCAGTTTGAACATGCGTTTAAGGGCAAGGGCACGTCGCTGTGGTTGCCGCCAGAGCTTATGGAGGACGTATGCGCGACGGGCTCTCCCGCCGAGGCATTTGCCCGCCTGCGCAACGACGACCTGCAACTTTCGCTTGAGGAGCGGGCTCGTCTGCTCTATGTCGCCATGACGCGAGCGCGTGAGCTGGTCATTTTGGCGATGGACGCCGGCGTGAGCCGCGGCAAGGTGACGGCGCCGACCTTCGATGTCGAGACGGATCTGACTTACGACGTGCTGCGCCGCATCCTGCCGACCGGCAGCCTGGACATGCCGCAGCTCGATAGCGACCGTTTAGCGTTCGACAACTCCAAGCCGGGCGACTACGAGCTCATCTCGCTGGCGGACTTTACGTTTGGCGAGCAGGTGTTTGAGGCCAACGCTTCGCTGGATGTCGAGGGCAGGCTTGTTCGTGGCGATGCCGATGCCGCCGATAATGCTGCGCGCTCAACCGTTCCCGGTCCTGCCGACCCCGAGCCCGATTCGTTTGAGCTTGTGTATCCCCAGGCAGTGGGCGTGCGCATGGGCACCTGTCCATTCCCGGCGCGTGACTCATATAGCTACTCGTCAATCGCCGCGGCACTGCATGCCGAGACGGAAGACCGTGCCGCCGAGACGCGCGTGCCCATGGACGAGGCTGGCGATGATGCGGAGTCGGATGGTTCCGAGATGACGGATGCAGACGTGGCCGCCGTTGAGCCCGCCGGCAACCCTATGGCGCTGGGCTCGGCGTTCCATGCCGCCTGCCAGTGGCTGATCGAGATGGGTTCCGATGCACTGCCCGCTGAGCGTGCCGATGCGCTGGCGCGTCTGTGGTGCCTGACGCCGGAGCAGCGCGAACGCTTCGACGTTGCCCTGGACCGCTGGCTCAAGTCGGCTGTTCGTGCCGACCTGCTCGCGTGGCCGTGCGTTCGCGCCGAGGTGCCGTTCTTTTCACTGGGCTGCGAGGACGAGGACATTGCCCGCTACGGTGTCTATGCCGAGGGCGCCATCGATGCACTGGCGACCGACCCGGCCGATCCGTCGCGCGCACTGGTCATCGATTACAAGACAGGTGGCACGCCGGATGAGACGCCGGACCAGCTGCTCGAGAAGCACGCCCTGCAGGCGCGCGTCTACGCCGATGTGTTGCACAAGGCGGGCTTTGAGGCCGTGACCGTCAAGTTCGTCCGCGTGGAGCAGGCGAATCCAGCCATCTTCGTCGAACCCGCCGAACCTCAAGTGGTCACCTACAACCTCTAGCCACCTCAGGCTTTACGGTGCAATTTGGGTAGTTTTGCGGCTGTAAAGCCCTCAATCGTCCAAATGGCACCGCAACGCATGGGAGAGCCTGGGGCGTTACAATGACTCGAACGGTTCAAACGAATAAGGAGCCATCATGCAGCTCACCAAAACGCTTAAGGTGACACCGGAGGAGCTTTTTGACGCTCTGGCGGGGTCCATCATGCAGGATATCGAGAACGCCACGGGCAAGCGTCCCAGCCGCAACAAGCTCAACGGCTATAAGTACGAGAAGCGCGCCCAGTCCGCAAAAGGCAAGGCCAAGGGCACGGCGATCAAGGTTAAGATCAAGCACTTTGACTACCCGTGCCTCTATGAGGTCCGTTTTCAGTATGCGGCGGGCATCAATACCATGCGCTATGAGGCTGCACCTGCTGGCGATGGTGCCTGCGAGCTCACCTATACCGAGGATTTTCAGGGCGTGGGTGGCAACACGTCTGGCACGCGCGGCAAGCTCGGCCTCTTCTTCTATGAGCGCAAGCTCAAGAGCCACGCCAACCAGACGATTGATCAAATCGTCAAATACATCGAGGGTGAGCGCCGCGTAAAGGCTAATCCCGCCTTCGCCGATGATACTGCCGAAAACGCTTCGGATGTACTCCATTGATACCCTGTGCAAAAGCTTTACCGCTCTTCACATCAACTGTGAACACTTCAGGTTTCGAATCAGTAGCGAGCGGCCCGACAAAAATAGTTGTTGGTAGTGCCAAATGAATAAGAATGCCACTACGCAACTGCACGTCTATTCCGCCTTTTTCGTTCTCACGGGATTTGTTTTAAATCGGGGAGTGTTTCTACTTTTCCTTGCGGAGAAAGGAATGTCTGTCACGGAAATCGCGCTTTATCAAGCCCTGTTCAACATAGCAACGGTCGTCCTCGAGCTGCCAACAGGGCTGATAGGCGATTTCTTTGGAAAGAAGTTTTCGATTCAAGTGGGCGTGCTGCTGCTTTTCTTCCATACCGCCGGCATGCTGTTGCTCTCAGGCCCCTTTCTTGTCGTGCTTTCCCTTGTTGAGGCACTCGCCTACTCCCTTCAATCGGGATCCGAACAAGCACTTTTATATGAAATTGCCCGAAATGCCGGTCAAGGAGAGCGCTTCCTCACCATCAACGCTCGGCTGCTTGCCGCGCAATCAATCGCTACGGGAATGGCAATTGTGCTCGGATCTTTCATTGCCCAAGTATCTTGGAGTGCCCTCTACGTATGTGTCTCCGTTTTCTATCTCCTGCAGCTTTTCCTTCTGTATCCCATTGAGAGGACGGAAACGACCCGTTCTGAAAGATCAGAAAAGGGGAGGTTTGACGCAGCCAAGATGTTCAGGCGCGAGACCTGGCGCGTTGGAGAATCCGCTTTTGCGGTATTGCTTCTCCTCATCGGCACAAGCATGCTCGACGGATTCTACGGGAGTTATTACAACTTGAATCAGTTGGTATTCGACGCATTTGATGCTCCCGTCTCCATAATAGGAATCTTTTTCGGTGCATCCTATGCAGTAAATGCGACGGCCTACATTGCAGCAGATTTCTTCTCATCGCGTTTCGGGAAAAGAAATACCATGCTCGTCTCGATGCTAATCGAGGCTGGCCTTTTCTTGATTCTTCCGTGGCTCGCTTCAAATCCTCTGTGCTTGTTTGGCCTTAGCATGGTGCTTTGTTTCCTCCCAGAAGTGGTGTACATCACTTCGGAAAACTTAATCCAAGACGCGATAGCGGACGATCTCCGCGCGACGATCCTTTCCGTCGCATCTCTGGTAAGGGCCTTCTTTTCCGCAATGTTTTTCTTCATATTTGGACATGTGTTGGGGTTATATCCCATTCAGATAGCGCTCGGTATTATTGGTGCAATCGCGATAGCAATTACCGCCGTTGTTTCATTAAAAATGGTAGGAATGCAGGTCTCCAAGAATTGATATATCGATTGACGAGCTATCCGAAGCGTCGAGCCTTCTTGATGGACATGACTATCCGTCACAAATCATTCCGCGCATCGCCGGGGTTCCAGTAATACTCGATATATCTGGATGCCCTCATTCCCCTTTTTGAGGGTCCCAAAAAGACTACCCGTGTGGGTTTGGCTAGGTTCGGGTGCTGTCCGTGCCGTGCGGTAAAATCGTTCAGTCAGAACACGAACCCGCATCGGAGCTCATCATATGGCATTCGTCCATCTGCACAATCACACTGTTTTCTCCATGCTCGACGGCGCAACCCGTATCCAGGATATGGTCAACCGTGCCGTTGAGCTTGGCATGCCCGCCGTGGCCATTACCGATCACGGTTACATGTACGGCGTACCCGACCTGGCGCTGGCCTGCGACGCCGTCAATCACAACACGCCCGAGTACAAAACCTGGAGCCACGACAAGGCCTTCTTGGAAAAGGACCGCCGCGACGAGCTGGTGGAGCCCGATCCCGAGGAAAACCCGCGCGAGCATGCCCAGTATGTGAAGGACATGGCCATGTGGGACGAGAAGGGCAACATCGACGAGCTCAAGCCGCCCCTGGTCATCAAGCCCATCTTCGGCTGCGAGGTCTACTTTACGCCGGACGAGACCCTTGCCCGCGACCACAAGCCCGAGCTCTATCATATGATCCTCCTGGCCAAGGACCAGGAGGGCTACGTCAACCTGATGCAGACGGTTTCCGAGGCCGCCGTGCAGGGCTTTTACTACAAGCCCCGTGTGACGCTCGACAACCTGCGCCGCCATGCCAAGGGCATGATCTGCACGAGCGCCTGCATCGCGGGCATCATCCCCAAATACATCGACCGCGGTGACATGGAGGGCGCCATCAAGTGGGCTGAGACCTTCCGTGACACCTTCGATCCCGGCGACTTTTATATCGAGATCCAGGAACACGGCATCACCACCGACAACGGCCTGACCGACGAGCAGATGGACCGCACGCTCATCGACATCGCCAAGCAGGTGGGCGTCAAGGTCATCGCCACCAACGACTTCCACTACCTGCGCCGCGAGGACGCGCCCGTGCAGGACGTCATCATGTGCATTGGCATGAACGCCAAGGTCGACGACCCTAACCGCATGCGCATGACCGGCTCGGAGTTTTACATGAAGACCGAGGAGGAGATGCGGGCGATGTTCCCGTATTGCCCCGAGGCCTGCGACAACACGCTCGAGATCGCCGACAAGTGCTACGTTGAGCTGGACTGGGACTCCATCATCCTGCCGCGCTTCCCGTTGCTCGATCCCGGCGAGACGCACGAGAGCCAGTTCCGCCGCGAGTGCGAGAAGGGCCTGCGCCAGCACTACGGTGACGACTGGGCCACGCGCGAGATCGGCGGCGTCAACATCAAAGAGCGCTTTGAGTACGAATACAAGGTCATCTGCGACAAGGGCTTTGCCGCCTACTTTTTGATCGTCGCCGAGTACGTGCAATGGGCCAAGGACAACGGCATCGGCGTCGGTCCCGGCCGTGGCTCGGCCGCCGGCGCTATCGTCGCCTACGCCATGAACATCACCGCGTTCGACCCGCTCGAGAACGGCCTGATGTTCGAGAGGTTCCTGTCCCCGCAGCGTACCGAGATGCCCGATATCGATATGGACTTCGACGATGAGCGGCGCCTCGAGGTCGTGGAGCACGTTCGCCAGCTCTACGGTCCCGAGAAGGTCACCCACGTCATCACCTACTCGACCATTAAGGCCAAGCAGGCCATCAACGACGCCGCGCGCGTGCTGGACTACCCGGTCTACATGGGCCAGCGCCTGTCCAAGATGGTCTCGAGCGACCCCAAGGTCAAGCTCAAGCAGGTGCTCGAAAAGCAACCCGGCAAAGAGGATCTGTTTAACCCCGACTTTGCCGAGGCCTATAAAAAGGATGACGACGCCCGCCGTATCATCGACACGGCGCTCTCGATCGAGGGCCTCACCCGTGGCGAGGGTGTGCACGCGTGCGCCGTCCTGATCTGCCGCGATCCCGTCAACGAGCATGTGCCCACCAAGCTCGATACCAAGGGCGGCGTCGAGATTACCCAGTACGAGGGCCATACCGTTGCCGACATGGGCCTGCTCAAGATGGACTTCCTGGGCCTGCGCACGCTGACGGTTATCTCCAAGGCTAAGGCAAACATCAAAAAGAATTTCGGCATCGACATCAAAGAGGAAGAGATTCCCTTTGACGACCCCGAGATCTTTAAGCTCATGGGCTCCGGTCACACCGCCGGCGTCTTCCAGGTCGAGTCCGCCGGCATGACGGCCACGATCAAGAATATGAAGCCCACCGAGTACAAGCACGTCGTGGCATTGATCGCTCTGTACCGCCCGGGCCCGCTGGGCGCCGGCATGGTTTCGTCCTACATCAACCGTATGAACGGCAAGGAGCCGGCCGTCTCCTACGACGACCGCCTGGACGACATCCTGGGCGAAACCTACGGCACCATGGTCTACCAGGAGCAGGTTATGCTCATCTCCGTCGAGATGTGCGGCTTCTCCAAGGGCGAATCGGACTCGCGTATCCGTAAGCCCGTGGCTAAGAAAAAGATCAAGCTGCTCACGTCGACGGTGCTCCACTGGGAGGATGGCTCGGACGAGACCACCTACGACCACTGGATGAACGGTGCTATCAAGAACAACTACACGCGCGAGGTCGCCCAGAAGATTTGGGACGATGTTCTCGAGTTCGCGTCTTACGCCTTTAACAAGTCGCACTCCGCCGGCTACGCCATCCTGGTTATGCAGACGGCGTGGCTCAAGGCGCACTATCCGCACGAGTACATGGCGGCCGTTCTGACGTCCTACACGGGCAAGACCGACAAGATCGTTCATTACGTCTCGGCGTGCCGCCACGACGGCATCCCCGTGCTGTCGCCAGATGTCAACGAGTCCGGTACCGAGTTCACGGCTACCAAGGAGGGCGTGCGCTTTGGTCTGGCCGGCATCCGCGGCGTGGGCACTGGCGTGGCGCAGGCGATTATCGCCGAGCGCGAGGCGGGCGGCCCGTTTAAGACGCTGCACGACTTTGTCGAGCGCGTGGACTCGAGCCAGGCCAACCGTCGCGTGATCGAATCGCTCATCAAGGCAGGCGCCTTCGACTCCACGGGGTATCCGCGTCGCCAGATGATGCACTTTGTGGATAAGAACAACCCCGAGAACATCATCGATGCCGCCGTGAAGCGCCAAAAGGATCGCGCGAGCGGCCAGACGTCGTTCTTCGATATGTTCGGCGACGTTGAGGGCTCGGGCTTTGAGGTGAGCGTGCCCGATCCGGACGGCCAGGAGTGGGACCGCCACCTTAAGCTGAGCCAGGAGAAGGAGGTTCTGGGCATCTATGTCTCGGACCACCCGTTGCGCCCGTTTGAGTATGCACTTAGCAAAGCGCGCGACTTCTCGTTCTCGCAGATCGACACCGGCTATGAGGTGCAAAACCCCACGGGCGGTACCATCAACCAGGAGATTCCCGAGGGCAAGGCGCTGTGGTGGGCCGGCATGGTCTCGAGCGTGTCCAAGCGCGTGACCAAAAACGGCGACCCCATGGGCATCGTGCAGCTCGAGGACATGGAAGGCGAGGCCACGGTCGTGGTGTTCCCCAAGACCTACAAGGAGGCCGAGGGGTATCTGTACGGCGAGGTCGATCCCGAGACCGGCGCGCAGCTGTCCGACGCGTTTGTGCGCATTAAGGGCAAGCTCGAGCGCTCGGACCGCGGCGACCAGATCATCGCGCAGGAGATTGTGCCGCTGGAGCTTAGCGAGGAGAAAAACAAGCCCAAGGTCTTTGAGGTCATGGTGCCCAACAGCCGCTTTAGCCAGGGCAATATGGCGCGCCTGGCCACGGTGCTCACCACCAACCCGGGCGGCGACCGCGTGGAGATCTTTATTGAGCAAGTCGACGGGCGCGTGCTGCGCGCTGAGGTGCCGGCCAAGGTCAATGCACGCTCGATTCCGCTGCTGGCAGAGGCAAAGGCCATCGTCGGCAACCAAGGCCGCGTGACGGTTATCTAAGCTACCCCGGGTGAGATTGGAGGAAGTGATGGCGCAGGGGACGTTTGTGCAGGCGCTTCGCAAAGAGGCGGCGTTGAGCGGAACCTTTATGAAGGGGCGTTCGCTCATGCTCAACGGCGCCGTTCTGTCGATCGAGGACAGCGGCTCGCGCTTCTCCAAAAACGTGACGGTTGAGGGCTCGGTGCGCGGCTCGCGCGGCGACCTGTACAAGACGCACGTGGCGCTTGACATGGACGAGCACGAGGTGATCGACTACGACTGCGATTGCCCCGCTGCCTATCGCTACCCCGGCATGTGCAAGCACGCCATCGCCACGGCGCTGGCGTACCTGGACGCCAGCGGTGCCGAGCCCGTCGAAGGTTTGCGCACGCCGGTCCGCACGTTTGCGGCTCAGCCCAAACAGTCCGCGCGTCCCGCGCCTACAACGCCCACGGTCAACCCCAACTTTCCCTTCCCAGCACCTGTCCCCACGAGTCCCAGCCTCATGGCGGCGCTCTCCGATCTTTCGAACGCGCGCATGGATGAGCTGGCGAGCATGCGCCGCAAGCTTGCCGGTGCCGTTGGTCCCGACGCCCCCAAAGCGGCGTTGGAGCCCTCGTTGGTGCCGTACTACAATCCGCTGTTCGCCGACCGCTTTAGCTGGGCGCTCGAGTTCCGCATTCGCTGCGGTTCGGTGTCCTACGTGGTCAAGGATATCGACGGCATGGCCGATGCCTACGTGCGCGGCGGCACCTTCTCGTACGGCAAGAAGCTCACGTTTGTCCATACGCCCGAAGCCTTCGAAGATGTGTCGACAAAGCTGCTCAGCCTTGTCTTGACGACAGTTGCCTATCTCGATGACATCACAAGCTCGCGTTCGGCGTCGTACGACTTTGCCCGCAGCGGTTTTGTCGCCGAGCGTCAGTTGCCGCTGTCCGAGCATAGCATCGTATATGTGCTGGACCTGTTGCGCGGCCAGACCATCTCTTTTGAGCCCGCCTGGTCGCGGGGGACGACGACGCATCGCACCTATGACGTGGCGGTTGAGATGCCTCCGGAAGGGGAGGACGAGGCGCTGTCTGAGCGCCCACCGCTCCTTGCCGCCAAAATCGCGCCGGCGGCTGGTGGCAGCTACGATCTACGCCTGCCGGCCGATGCATACTGCTTTGCTTCGGGCGACGTTGCCTATCTGGTCGACACCCGCCGTGCGCGCCGCGCCGATGTAGCGTTTGCCCAGCATGCGGCGCCGTTCCTATCGCGCTTACTGCCCTGTCGCACGCCGATCCATATCGCTGTCGACCAGGTGGGGGAGTTCTGTCGTATGGCGCTGCCCATTTTGCGCGACTATACCGACCTTACCGCGCCCGCCGCGCTCGATACCGTGGCGCCCGAGCCGAGCTTTGCTATGGCGATCGGCGTCGACGATGGGCTTGTGACCTGCAAAATTACGGTTGCCTACGGCGACTGGTCGGCAGATCTCTTTAGCCTGGGCGCTCCGGGCAGCCCCTTCGAAGAGCAACGCCCCGGCGTGCCGCCCCGCGACGAGGTGGCAGAGTTTCGTGTTATGGACACGGCGGCCCTGTACTTCGATTTCTACGAGGGCGGTCTGGCGTTTGAGGAGCGCGATGACGAGAGCTTGTTCTGCCTGCTGACCGAGGGCCTGTCCGCCCTGTCCGAGCTGGGTGAGGTCATGCTCAGCGACCGTCTGCGCCAGATTTCGGTGCGACCCGCGCCCAAGCTCTCGGTTCGTGCGACCGTCAAGAGCAATCTGCTCGACGTCGAACTGGGCGCGAGCGGCCTTTCGGCGTCAGACCTTGCCATCTACCTCGACTCCTACAAGCGTCACCAGACGTTTGCGCGCCTTACGTCCGGCGACATCATTCGTTTGGACGAGGGTGCCCGAGCCGCGTTTGGCCTTGCCGAGGATCTGGGGGTCGATGCTGTTGACCTGCTCGACGGCGTGTCGCTTCCCGCGTCGAGCACCCTGTTCGTCGATAGCATGCTCGCGCGCACGCCCGCGCTCGAGGCCGATCGCGACGCTGCGTTCCGCCGCACCGTCGAGCGCTTGGATACGCTCGGCAAGATGGACTTTACGGTGCCGGCATCGCTCAAGGCAACGATGCGCGGCTACCAGGTCGACGGATACCAGTGGCTCGGCTCGCTCGAACACCTGGGCCTTGGCGGCATCTTGGCCGACGACATGGGCCTGGGCAAAACGCTGCAGATGATCGCGCATATCCTGGCGCGCGTGGAAGCGGGGGACATTAAGCCCACGCTTGTGGTGTGCCCTGCGTCGCTCGTGTACAACTGGACTGCCGAGCTGGAGCGCTTCGCCCCGTCGCTCGATGTGTGCGCCATCGTGGGCGCCAAGGCCCAGCGTCGCGTGCAAATCGCCGGCGTGGCCGAGCATAACGTGGTCGTGACGTCGTATGACCTTATGCGGCGCGATATCGACGAGTACGTCGAGCAGGACTTTGCCCGCGTGGTACTCGATGAGGCCCAGTACATTAAAAACCCGCTCACCCAGGTGGCGCGTGCCACCAAGCGCCTGCCGGCCGGCGTGCGCTTTGCCCTGACGGGCACGCCCATCGAAAACCGCCTATCCGAGCTCTGGAGCATCTTCGACTTTTTGATGCCGGGCCTACTTGGCACGCGCGAGTCGTTTGCCAAGCGCTTCGAAAGCCCGGTCGAGCATGCCGAGGGCGACAGTGCCGCCCGCCTGCAAGCGCTCGTGTCGCCGTTTGTGCTGCGCCGTGTCAAGGAAGACGTGGTGGCCGACCTGCCCGAGAAGATCGAGGATACGGTCATGGCGCAGCTTACCGGCGAGCAGCGCAAGCTCTACCTGGCCAACCAGGACCGCATCGCCCAACAGGTGCAGCACCGCGAGTCATCCGAGTTTAAGAAAGACAAGCTCAAGGTGCTCGCCGAGCTCACCAAGCTGCGCCAGATCTGCTGCGACCCGCGTCTGCACTACGAGGATTACAAGGCGGGGAGCGCCAAACTCGATACGTGCATGGAGCTCGTGCACGGCGCACTCGACGGCGGGCATCGCATCCTGTTGTTCAGCCAGTTTACGGGTATGCTCGATATCATCGGTAAGCGCTTGGCCAAGGAGGACATCGACTTCTTTAAGCTCACGGGCGCTTCGTCTAAGGAGAGCCGCGCCAAGATGGTCGCGCAGTTCCAGGAGGGCGAGGTTCCGGTCTTTTTGATTTCGCTCAAGGCGGGCGGCGTGGGCCTTAACCTGACGGCTGCCGACGTGGTCATCCACTACGACCCGTGGTGGAACGTGGCGGCGCAGGACCAAGCAACTGACCGTGCACACCGTATTGGCCAGCAACATACCGTGACCGTGTACAAGCTCATCGCCAAGGACACGATCGAGGAACGCATTATGCGGATGCAGGAGTCTAAGCGCGACCTGGTCAACAGCGTACTCGGCGGCGACGGCATCTCGTCGGCACTGTTCACGCGCGAGGATGTTCTGGCGCTGCTCGGCGGCGACGGGCGTTAACCCGCTCGGGTGAGGCCGCCAGGGCGGATAGCCCGCGCTGTCCCATCGTCCCCGCTCGTTATGTGTTCATTTGCAATGCCGTGGATGGTTTGTCTGCCTTTGGGCATAAGAACCATCAAGAACATTGGCACATCAGCAAAGGAGAACATCATGGCGAAATTCTTTAAGGACCCCGACGGCAAGCTCATCGCTGCCCTTGGCGACGACGTTGCGACCCCTGCCGGTTGCACGGAGCTGACCGCAAACACTGAGGACGCGGCGCATGAGAAGCACGTGCCTGTTGTCGAGACCGAGCGCGACGGTCACGTGATTCGCGCCCGAGTTGGCTCGGTCGAGCACCCCAGCCTGCCCGAGCACTACATTGAGTGGATCGCCCTTGAGGCCGAGGGCCGCTTAGAGGTCCATTACCTTGAGCCCGGCATGAAACCCGCGACGTTTTTCGCGGGCGGCTCCAAGACCGGTACCGTCTATGCCTACTGCAACCTGCACGGGCTGTGGTCCGCGACATTCTAGGAGCGCGCCCCCGCTCGGGGTATCATAGCTAGCATATGCACATGCAAGCGCCGGCTGCATTATGCGGCCGGCGCTTTTACTACGATTTCGATGGTTTACGACGGAAAGGGCTGGGCCATGAAGCTCGCGCTTGCACAGATCGATATGCGCCTGGGTGATATTGAGGGCATTTGCGGCCGCATTGAGGACCAGGCTCGTCTGGCCCACGAGCGCGGGGCGCGCGTGCTGTGCGTTCCGGCTCCGCTCTTTATGGGCGCCATGCCCGGTGGCCTGGTGGGCGCTGCCGACTTTGAGCACGACATGCTTGCCGGCTTGACTGGTGTCGCCGAGCGTATCCAGGAGCTTGACATGATCTGCATCGTGCCCGCGGCGGTTTCGTTTGAGGGCCAACCGCTGCTCGACTACATGATGCTCAAGGACGGTCATGTGGTGCCGGCGCGTTCGAGCATTGCCTTGCAGCGTGGCGAGAACAACGACACGCGTTGGGCGCCGCCGGTGTTCGACGTGGACGGCGTGCGCATCGCCGTAATTTTTGACTTGGACCGCGAACTCGAGATGTTGCCGACCGGTGTTGACCTCATTGCGTATTTCCAATTCAACGCGTTTGACATGACCGACCGCGAGACTGCTGCCATTGCCGCCGTTCGCAGCGGCGCCTACCGCAAGGTCGCCTCCAAGCGCAGCGTGTGGTTTGCCTGCATGGCGCCGGTCGGTGCCTATGACGAGTCGGTGTATACCGGCGGTTCGTTTGTGCTCGACGACTGCGGTCGCGTGGTGGCCCAGGCGCCGTGCTTTGAGGAGAGCCTGCTGGTTCAGGAGATTCAGCGCGGCGTGATGCTCGATGCCCTGGAGGATCACGAACTGCCCGAGTTCCGTTCCGAGGAGTGGCTGTGGCAGGCGCTGGTGCTCGCCGTGCGCGACAACGCCCGAGCCCACGGTGCGTCGCGTGCTGTGGTGGCACTCGAGGGTGACTTGCCGTCGTCCCTGCTGGCGGCGCTGGCCGTCGACGCTCTGGGCCCGCGCAATGTGATTGGCCTGGTGCTGGGGCGCAACCGTATCTTTACGCCGGCGCAGGAAGAAGCCGAGGCTGCCCGCTGTGCCGCCGTCCGCGCCATCGCCGAGCGTCTGCACATTCGCACCGTCGAGCGCGATGCACCGGATGCGGCGCGCGTGCTCGATCGCGACGTGTCGGCGGGCGATGCCGAGCGCCTGCGCTCGCGCACGCTGGGCCTGATGCTGGAGGATACGGCGCTCGAGCTGGGTGCGATGGCGCTGAGCCCGCTGTCCAAAACCGAGTACGCGCTGGCGGCGCCGGCGCTTTGCGGCGGCTACCAGGGCGACTTTGCGCCCTTTGGCGATGTGTACCTGTCGACGCTTGAGTTTGTGGCGCGTGTGCGCAACCGCACGTCTGCCGTGGTGCCCCAAGAGCTCGTGACGCTCAACGCAGTGGAAGATTGTATGGAGCGCGTGCTGGCGCAGGCGCTCTCGACGCTCGACGGTCCGGTCGATATGCTCGATCGTGCGGCACAGCTGCTCGGCGGGCTTGAGCCGGGTGAGGTCGATGGCGCGCTCGAGGCGCACGTGGACCGCAATCGATCTTTCGACGACATCCCGATGGCCGCTGGCAAGCCTGAGGCCTGCTCGCTGCTGCTGATGCTCGTTCGACAGGGTGAGGCTGCCCGCCGCATGTTGCCGATGGCGCCGATCGTCTCGGCCCGTTCGTTTGCCGAGCGTGCCTGGCCGTATATGCTCGCGTGGTCCGACCTGGGGCTTAACGGCAAGGAGCGTATGACGGTCGATTCGCTGGCGCGCGCCGAGGTGCGCCGTTTTGCTGACGAGGATACGAGCGAGCGCGTGCGAAACGAGATGATGGGCGTGCTGGGCGAGCTACTGGGTATTTCGCCCGAGCAAATGGAGGAGCTGCGCTCTGAGGACGGTCAGCGTCGTTTACACGAGGGAATGAAAAAGTTCGAGGGCGAGGTTCAGGACGCCATCGATAAGATGATGGGCGGCCAGGGTGGCCCGCAGGGTGGGCCCCAGGGTGGCCCGATGCCGCATCCGCCGGTTGATCCCCGACAATTTCCGTTCTTCTCTCAGAACTAGGTCGCTGCGCGCCCGCCAGAGCGGCAATCTGCCTTTCAATCGTCGGACATGACCGCCAGGTCAATGCCCTCCTCTTTCAAGGCACCTTGCTCGCTCTGGCGGGCGCTCGCTTGCGTATACTCAACCTACAATTCGATCTCGGCTGACTTATAGGGCTAGCGTTGTGTTATTCTAGAACAGACGTTCGTGAATGATGCGCGGGGCCTTGTCTTGCGCTGTGCTTGTGGCGAGGGGAGGTCGGCTTGGTTATCTTGGGCATTGACCCCGGTTTGGCTCATACGGGTTGGGGGATTATCGAGGAGCGGCGTGGCGAGGTTCGCTGCCGTGCCTATGGCTGCATCGAGACCAGTGCCGGAAGTCCGCTCGCGGTGCGCCTGTCGCATATCGCCCATGACCTTAAGGATGTCGTTGAGCGTTATCGACCCGACACGGCTGCTGTCGAGAGCATCTACTTTGGCGCCAACGTTCGTTCGGCCATCCCCACGGCGCATGCCCGCGGTGCTGCACTCGTCGCACTTTCGGAATGCGCGCTCGAGATTGGCGAGTACACGCCCATGCAGATCAAACAGGCTGTGGTGGGCACTGGCGCCGCGGACAAGCGGCAGGTCGCCTACATGGTACGCACACTCACACAGCTCGATCACGACCCGCATCCCGACCATGCCGCCGATGCCCTGGCCTGCGCCATCTGCCACGTAAACCTCAGCCGCACCCGCGCCCTCACCGGTGGCGAGTTCTATCAACAGAGAGGAACCGGATACTGATGATTTCCCAGCTCCACGGAACGCTTGTCGAGGCCACGATGAGCTCTGCTGTCGTCGATGTGTCGGGCGTTGGCTTTGAGCTCGGCATCTCGGGCAGCACTGCGGCCACGTTGCCGACGCCCGGCGGCGAGGTCCGCCTCTACACGCGTATGCAGGTGCGCGAGGACGCCATGACACTTTTCGGTTTTTCCTCAAAGGATGAGCGCACGATGTTCGACCGGCTCGTGTCCGTTTCGGGCGTTGGCCCGCGCCTGGCGCTCGCCGTGCTTTCCACCTATACCGTGGGGCAGCTGTATTCGCTGGTGATGGCCGAGGACGACAAGGGCATGGCCAAGGTACCCGGTGTGGGCAAAAAGACAGCTCAGCGCCTGATCCTGGAACTCAAGAGCACCTTTGCCAAGGATAAGGGCTTTGTGCCGGTCGACGTGATTCCCGGCCAGGTTGCGATGCCGGTTCCCGCCGCCGCTCCTTCGGCGATCGATGATGCCCGTGCGGCGCTCCTTTCCATGGGCTTTAGCCTGCAGGAGACCGATGTTGCCCTGAGCGGGTATGATGGGCAGAATATGCGTGTCGAGGATCTGCTCGGCGCGGCGCTTAAGCGACTCGGAATGGACGCGTGATGTGGGAAGCCGATGACTCTCAGGACCTGTGGGCGACGCCCGGCAACTCGCCGGCGGCATCCATGGCGCACGGCGAGCGCATGGTGGGCTCGGAGCTGACGGCCGAGGACCTCGATGTCGACCGCACTTTGCGCCCCCAGCGCCTGGACGATTACTGTGGTCAGGAGCACATCAAGCAGAGCCTGCGCGTGTTGATCGAAGCGGCGCAGAGCCGTGGCGAGACGCTCGACCACGTGATCTTCTCGGGTCCTCCGGGCCTGGGCAAGACCACGCTGGCCACCGTTATCGCCAACGAGCTGGGCGCTCAGATCAAGACCACGAGTGGCCCTGCCATCGCGCGCACGGGCGACCTGGCGGCCATCCTTACTAACTTGCAGCCGGGTGATGTGCTGTTTATCGACGAGATCCACCGCCTCAACCGTTCGGTCGAGGAGGTCCTGTACCCCGCGATGGAGGACTTTGCCCTCGATATCGTGATTGGCAAGGGTCCGGCGGCGCGCTCGATTCGCCTGGATATTCCCAAGTTTACGCTGGTAGCGGCAACGACCCGCTCAGGCATGTTGACCGGCCCGTTGCGCGACCGCTTTGGCATTTCGTATCGCCTGGATTACTACACGGTCGAGGAGCTCGCGCAGATTGTGACGCGCTCGGCGACTATCCTGGGCGTGACGATCGACCATCCCAGTGCACTCGAGATCGGCTCGCGTTCGCGCGGCACGCCACGTCTTGCCAACCGCCTTCTCAAGCGCGTGCGCGATTACGCACAGGTGCGTGGCAGCGGCCCTATCGAGCTCGATATCTGCCGCCAGGCGCTCGAGTTCTTCGAGATCGACGAGCTCGGTCTGGACTGGATGGATATTCGTATCTTGGAGACGCTTGCCAAGACGTTCTCCGGCCGTGCTGTAGGCCTGACGACCCTTGCCAGTGCGGTGGGCGAGGACCCGGGCACGCTCGAGGATGTCTATGAGCCCTATTTGCTGCAGTGCGGGTTGATGATTCGTACGCCGCAGGGCCGTCAGGCAACCCTTCGCACCTTTGAGCACCTGGGGATTGAACCTACCGTTTAGGGCGCTTTGTTTTGGCGGGCTGTTGGGCTATCGCTGGGCATCGGGTAAACATATCGCCGTTCATCGGTTATGGGCGTTTTACTATTGCGCGCCCGTGCTATGCTGAATTGGTCTTTTTCTCATTCGGTAACGAAAGGACCGCCCATGCCTACTGACATCGAAATCGCACGTTCTGTCACGCCACTGCCTATTACCGAGGTGGCCAAGAACGCCGGCGTCGACGTTAAGCACCTTATTCCGTACGGCTTCGACAAGGCTAAGGTCGACTATTCACTGCTCAACGAGCCGACTGATCACCAGGCCAAGCTCGTCCTCGTGACCGCTATCAACCCAACGCCCGCGGGCGAGGGCAAGACCACCACGACCATCGGTCTGGCCGACGGCCTGCGTCGTCGCGGCGTCAAGAGTGCCGTTGCCCTGCGCGAGCCTTCGCTCGGCCCCGTCTTTGGCGTTAAGGGCGGTGCTGCCGGCGGCGGCTGGGCTCAGGTCATCCCCATGGAGGATATCAACCTGCACTTTACCGGCGACTTCCATGCCATCGGTGCCGCCAACAACCTACTGGCCGCCATGCTAGATAACCACATCCAGCAGGGCAATCAGCTCGGTATTGACGTTAAGCGCATCACTTGGAAGCGCGTCGTCGATATGAACGACCGTCAGCTGCGCCACGTCATCGACGGCATTGGCGGTAAGGCCCAGGGCGTGCCGCGCGAGGACGGCTTCGATATCACCGTCGCCTCCGAGGTCATGGCAATCCTGTGCCTGTCCACGAGCATCAACGATCTTAAGGAGCGCTTGGGCGAGATCGTTGTCGGCTACAGCTATGCCGGCGAGCCCGTCCGTGCCCGCGACCTCAAGGCCCAGGGTGCCATGGCCGCGTTGCTTAAGGACGCGCTCAAGCCCAATCTGGTGCAAACGCTCGAGGGCACGCCCGCGTTTGTCCACGGCGGTCCCTTCGCCAACATTGCCCACGGCTGCAACTCTATCATGGCCACGCGTATGGCGATGCGCTTTGGCGATGTTGCCATTACCGAGGCCGGCTTTGGCGCCGACCTGGGCGCCGAGAAGTTCCTCGATATCAAGTGCCGCATGACGGGCGTTCGCCCCAGCGCCGTCGTGATCGTCGCGACCGCTCGTGCGCTGAAGTACAACGGTGGCGTCGCCAAAGCCGACCTCAACGAGGAGAACCTCGAGGCACTCAAGGCTGGCATGCCCAACCTGCTGCGTCACGTCGACAACATCCAGAACGTTTATGGTCTGCCCTGCGTGGTCGCCATCAACCGCTTTCCGACGGACACCGAGGCCGAGCTTGCGCTCATCGAGTCCGAGTGCCAGAAGCTCGGCGTCAACGTTAAGCTTTCCGAGGTCTGGGCCAAGGGCGGCGAGGGCGCGCTCGAGCTGGCCGATGAGGTCATGCGTCTGATTGAGCAGCCGAGTGAGTTTAAGTTTGCCTATGAGGACGGTGCCGATGTGGCCGACGCTCTCGAGGCCATTGCCACCAAGGTCTACCGCGCCGACGGCGTCGACTTTACGCCGGCCGCCAAGCGCCAGCTCGCCGAGCTGCGCGAGAACGGCTTTGGCAACCTGCCGGTGTGCGTCGCCAAGACGCAGTACAGCTTTAGCGACAACGCCAAGGCCCTGGGCGCTCCCGAGAACTTCCGCATCACGGTGCGTGAGCTCAAGGTTTCTGCCGGCGCCCACTTTGTGGTCGCACTGACTGGCAGCGTTCTGACCATGCCGGGCCTGCCCAAGATCCCCGCGGCCGAAAACATCGACGTCGACAACGACGGCAACATCACCGGCCTGTTCTAAGCTCGCTGCTCATAGCCGCTTGCACGCCCCGTCGCGCCTACCAAGGCCCGGCGGGGCCTTTTGATCCTTAGGCCCGCGCATGTCTTGTAGATACCGACGGACTCTGCCCATCATAGGCTTTTGCGCGGGTAGAATGCATGGATAACTTGAGGCTCACGCGCGACGGAAAGGAATCGTTGCATGGATCAGGACAAGACAACCGCGATGGGCGGCTACGGTTCCGCACAGGCTGGCGGTAGCGCCGATGCGACCCACGTTGTTCCCAACCCCGGTTATGCCGACCCCGCCGCGACGCAGCCTTCTGCCGAGCCCACGCGAGTTATGGGCTATGGCGACTCGGCGCAGGATTCTTACGCTGCATCTTCGCAAGGCCCCTATGGCAACGCAGCTCCGGACCCGTTTGATTACGCGCCGCAGGATTCTTATGCTGCCTCGACGCCGAATTCCTATGATGACCTGCCGCAAAATCCCATTCCGCAGCCTCAGCAGACGACGTATATGCCTCGCACGGCGCAGCCTCGCTACGAGTCGCGCGAGCCGTATCGCGAGTACCCCAAGTCGATTCCGCAATATGGCGAGGACGAGGAGAAGAAGCCATCGCGTTCGTCGAGCGTGATCAAGAAGATCATCATCGTGCTGGCGATCTTCTTTGCGCTGTCGGTTGTGTTTGCCATCGTGTCGGGCATGCTCAACAAGCGGGGCGCCACGACCGATGCCACGACCGAGCAGGCCGAGACCACCCAGTCTGCTGCCGTCGACCTGAGCGATATCCCGGGACAGTACTGGTCCAACGCCAAGAAGCTCCTCAAGTCGCGCGGAGCCGACCTTTCGAACGCCGTGATCCTGACCGACGATGGCTCAACGCCCGTCATCGATTCCAACTGGGTTGTTACGAATGCCTACTATAACGACAACGGCAACCTGGAGATTCAGCTCACGCACAAGAACAGCTATGGCAACTCGTCCGGCGGCCAAAGCGGTACCGACAGCTCGAGCTCCAATACGCTGGAGGACTTGAGCAACAAGGCGCAGGAGTTGGGAGATAAGGCGCTAGAGCTGGGCGATACGGCACAAAACCTGGGTGATACTGCTCAGAATCTGGGCGATATGGCTACCAATGCCTGGGACGCGCTGCAAAACGGCATCTCGGGCGCGCAGGGAAACTAGCTGTTAAGCAGACTACAGCTGCTCGGCCGGACGGTCGGGCGAGCTAAAGCCCGAGTCAAACGTAACGACGCATGAGGCATCGGGCCGGCGCTCGTGCACGATGCGCGTGACGAGCTCCAGCAGCTCTTCGTCGGATATGTCAAAGCCGTCGGGACGCACCAGGTCAAACGAAACGAACCCGTTGTGCTCGTGCAGATCGTGGATGGAGAGCGCGGGATCGATCTGCATGACGCCGCGCTTGACCCAGCCGCGCAAGTCATCGCCGGTTGTCGCGATGGGGTCGCAGTGCAGCGTGATACCGATGCCCATCTGGCGCTTGATGTCGTGCTCGATGGTGTCCAGAATCTCGTGGTGCTCAAACGCGTCGCCCTCGCCGGGCATCTCCACGTGGGCGCTGGCAAACTGACGACCGGGGCCGTAGTCGTGCACCATGAGGTCGTGTGTGCCCAAGACCTGCGGATAGGACATGATCTTGTCGCGGATTGCCTGGACGAGCTTGGGGTCGGGCGCTTGCCCCAGCAACGGGCTGATGGCGTCGCGCACCAGGCCCAGACCGCTGATGCAGATGAAGATGCCCACACCCAGGCCTGCCCAGCCATCGAGATCAAAGCCGGTCGTCTGCGAAATAAGCGCCGCCACCAAGACCGAGCCCGAGGTGATGACGTCGTTTTTGGAGTCCTGCGCCGTGGCGATGAGCGTCTCCGAGTCGATGCGATCGCCCAGCGTGCGGTTGAACGCTGCCATCCAGAGCTTAACGAGCATGGACGTAGCCAGTGCCGCAAGGGAAATAAACGTGTAAGCGGTGGGCGAGGGCTTGATGATCTTGGTGACCGACTCGAGAATCAGGTTGATGCCGACGGCGCAAACCAGGACGGCGACGAACAGGCCGGCTAGGTACTCGTAGCGGCCGTGACCATAGGGGTGGCCTTCGTCTGCCGGGCGGCTGGCAAGGCGGAAACCGAGCAGGCTCACGATGTTGCTCGAGGCATCGGAGAGGTTGTTGAAAGCGTCGGCGATGAGGGAGACGGAGCCGGCGAGCAGACCCGCGATGCCCTTGGCCAGGCACAGGGTGATGTTGAGGCCAATGCAGACGAGGCTTGCGGAAAAGCCCGCGTTGGTGCGGCAAGATGCATCGACCGGCTCGCTCTCGCTGCCGGGAACAAGCGTATGTACCAGCCGATTTACAAATAGCATAGCGGTCGTCCTCACAATCATGTTTAAGGGGATAGTGTAGCTCGCACGGGGGCGCCGTGCGCCGATGCTCAGAAAATGCAGCAATAGTCTGCCGGTGCTAACGAGCGAGCCTTCTCGTCTGCCTGGGTGGTCCATTTTGGGCCACATGGGTATGGGCATGTGCCTGCTTGCTCGACATACTTAATGTCGACAGCCCCTGTGCAAAGGAGGACGTTTCCATGGACGAGATGTTTGCCATTAAATGTCAAAACTGCGGCGGCCCTATGTACTCGCACCAGGCTAAGCGCAGCTTTGAGTGCGCCTATTGCGGCACGGTGGTTCCGTGGCAGGCGGACGCCGGAGAGCCCAAGAGCGCTTTGGGTATTCGCCATACGCCGTTGACGGTGGTGGATGGACTGCTCAAACTCACGCATGTGTCGCAACTCGAGCGCCCGCAGGACCCGGACTGGTATTTCTTCAATGCGCACTGGCGCAATCAGTCGGTCCTGGAACATCTGCTGTGGGAGGATCGCGGCACGGCGCAGGAGTTCCAAGAGGCCACGCATGTGAGCATTCCTTGCCCCTTCTGCGGAGCGTCCTTTGAGGGCGAGTCAACGCAGCGTGTGTTTGAGTGCCCGTCCTGCGGCAATAAGATCGGCATTGCGGACCTGCTCAAGCCGGGGACGTTTAGCAAGCGCCTGACCATGGGCGTTGGTGCGGAGTATGTGCCCGAGCAGGGTATTCCCTGCGAAATCTCGCCGCAGCAGGCACGTGCCAACGCGCTGCAGCTGGTGCGCCAGTATCCGGATGCCTTTGCCGGGCACGACGTGGAAGACGCGATCCAAAACGACATGATGCTCTTCTATTTCCCCATGGCGCTGGCGGACTTGCGCATGATGGCGAGCTTCCCGGGCAAGGGCCTGAGCAAGGAGGCCTTGGTGTACTACGAGGTGCTCGACTGGGCATACCCCAGGGCAAACTACCTGGACGTTCGCCTCATGGGCATTTTGGAGCCGTGGGACTTTGCCAAGGTCGGTCCGTTCGATCCCGCCATGCAGGAAGGTGACTTTCGCGTTGTCTCAGTCGATGCGTCTACCAAGGACCAGGTGGTCATTGATAAGTTGGCGCTCGACGTTGCGGGCAACGACGCCGAGGCTGTACTGGGGCTCAATAAAAAGAGCATTCGCATGTGGGCGCGCAAGGCCCGCAAACATAAGGACGGCCTGGTGATGGTGCCGGTCTACTTTGTCGATCGTCCGGCGACAGACGGCCGCGATGGCGAGCAGGTGCGCATTGCCGTAAACGGCCAGACGGGCCGCGCGGCCGCGGTGGTGTTTAGCGACAAGCGCGAAACGCATATCGTGGCGTCGCTCAGCCCGAGCCTGCATCTGTCCGGTGAGAGCACCGTGCACGCCACGCCCGTCGAGGTCAAATACGTTAAATCGCCCTTCCTGTACCAGATCGTGCGCCGTGGAGGCGGCGAGCAACCGCGCCAGGTTGCAGCGGTTGCCGAGGGTTCCTACCGAGAAGAAAAGCCCAAACGCCGCGGTCTGCTGGGTGCGCTATTTGGGAAGTAGGGGAGCGGTGCCGGTTGGCACCGTAACGTGATGGCCGGGGGTATGGGGCGGCTCTCAGGAGTGCGGGCTGCCGTCTGATTGTTTGAGGGTGCCAGATGTAAATAAACAGTGGAGCGGCTGCAAAAGAGCTGCCTCACTGGGTAAAATCAGGGTGTGCGGCGGAACCCGCTCTTCAGCTAGTCACACTTCGGAAGCGCGGGCAACGCAGGTATTATCGTCTAGGGCCGGCTGCAACCGGCCCTTTTCTGTGGCAGCCAATGGACCCACATCAGACGAAGGCCGCGTCTTTGCCTGTCAGGTCACGCTCGCCAGCCACGGCTAGAATGTCGTTGCCGGCGTCCATGACCGGTATTGTTTCGTAGCGCGCGTCGCAACCGCGAGTGCGCCTGCGACGGCTGCGGTGGCTTCGGTCGCAACGTGCTGCTACCCTTGCACTTCGCCATTAGTCGCTTCGTTGATGGCGCGGTACTCGGCGCTCAGTTCGCGCGCCAGCTCTTCCTTGCTTGGAAGATACGGCAGGTATTTGGCGGCAAACACTTGGTCGTTGTCTTCGGGCAGCGTGTACTCGACAATCGAATCGCTTTTGTCCGCGCAGAGCACGATGCCTATGGGCGGATTGTCGCCTTCGTTCATGAGCTCGCGCGTGTAGTAGTTCACATACATTTGCATCTGGCCCAGGTCCTGATGCGTAAGGTCGTCCGTCTTAAGGTCGATGAGCACGAAGCAGCGCATCAGATAGTTGTAAAAAACAAGGTCAATATAGAAATGGCGCCCATCAAAGGTGATGCGCTTTTGGCGCGCCTCGAAAGCGAAACCACGGCCAAGCTCCAGCAGGAACTTCTGAAGATGCGTGATGAGCGCCTGCTCTAGATCGCTCTCGCGAAACGCAGTATCGTCCGAGAAACCTAAAAACTCCAGTACATATGGGTCGCGGATGATATCCTCGGGGCGACGAGCCGGGGCGCTCTTTTGGATTTCCTGGGTGACGGCCTCCTTGTCCTTGCTGGCAAGTAGGCGCTCGCGGAACATGGTGTTGATCTGGCGTTCGAGCTGACGCGTGCTCCAACGAGAATCGGCGCATTCGTTCATGTACCATGTTCGAGCATCAGGGTCGGAAATGCGCATCAACCTGCGGTAATGAGTCCAGCTCAATTCGCTACGCAGTGCGTCGCGAATTGGAAACGCAAGAAAGAACTGACGCATATTGCGAAGGTTTGCGATGCCAAAGCCTCTTCCGAAATCCGCGGTAAGCCTTCTGGAGAGGCCTGCAATCAATGCCTCTCCATATGCTGCGCGCTCCTCTCCGCCCTGCTCATCAACAATACTCTTGCCGATCTCCCAATATGCCTCAACCATCGCAAAGTTAACGGCGGTATAGGCCTTGTCGCGAGCGGCGTTGAGAATCGAGGAGACCTGCTTGTAAAAACCTTCGGGCACGATTGCCGATTCTCCACGGTTTACCAGTTCACCCATCACTGTCGCCCCACTTTCCTCTTGTGGAATGCATCTTTATCGCATTTAGTTTAAAGCCTCGCGCGGACTCGCATTACTGTGCTGTTTGGCACCTTCGCATGGGGCCTTGCGGTGACTAAAATGTGGCCATAGAGACAGTTTTAGCGAACCCCACGGGAGTGACGCGTATGGACAACAACACGCTGCTGTTCCAGGACAAAGGTTCGGGTAGGTTTAAAGACGTCAAGATCTACCCTAACCGCATCGAGGTGCTCAAGAAGGGCACTTTTGGTGGCAAGCACACCGAGATTGTTTATCTTAAGGACATTACGGGGGTCAGCAGGATCAAGGGCCGCGACGTTTTCCTACGTAACAGGCTGTTGACTGCCTGTGTCTTTAGTCTGAGCAGCCGCTCCCAAGCTCAGGAGTTCGTGAATGCGCTGAACATGGTGATGTAGCCGATAGCGGCGTTCGGGCCAAGGTAAAAATCGGGGGCGCAGAACGGTGTTCTGCGCCCCCGATTGAGTCGATGTGTCTAAAAGGCCGGCTTGCCTATTCGCTAGCGCCTTCACTGTCTTCGCGGTCATTGGCAAGCATTGCCGCGCCGGCGACCGTTGTCGCCACGGCGGCGGCAGCGAGCCCGGCGGCAACGCCAGATCCGTCGCCCGTGCCGGCGAGTTTTCCGGTCGAGCCCTTGCTCTTGTTGCCGCCGCCGTTCTTGTCGGCGCCGTCTGCGTTGGAACCCGTGCCGCTGCCGGTGCCGCCTGCACTGCCCGAGGCCGCTACGGTAAAGCTTGCGGCTCCGTCGCTGGCGAGCGTGTAGTTCTGCGCCGCGTCGCCCAACAGACCTTTCGCACGCACCCAATACGTCCCCGCGGCAAATGCCTCGCCCTCGGCCATTGCTGTGCCCGGAGCGCCGTTCGCGCCGTGCATAAACTCGAGCTGGGCCGTGCAGGCATCGGTTTCGAGCTTGCCCTCGAGTGATGCCGCAATCTTGGCGCGCACGTCTTCGCCGGCCTTAAGGCCTTCGAGTCCCTCAAAATGGGGCGTCAGCGCGCGTGGATCGATATCGATGGGCACGGAGCCCCGCAGCTCCGTAACGGTCTCGTTGCCCAAGGCGTCGACATCCACATATTCGATGGCAAACGCATGGCCCGAAGCCGCCACGTTGAGTACGTTGCTGCTGTCGACGAGGCGGAAATGACCCTCGCCAACGGTCTTGCCGTTCTGGAGCGAGGCGTCGCTCAGCGAGTCGCCATATGTCATGTGCATGCGGGCTGGGAGGTAGCACGAAGCCGTCTGCTTGTGCTCCGTATCGTAATTGCGCTGATAGATGCTCCGGGCCAGCGCCGCATCAACAAAGTCGGATGCGATGATGCCAATGTGCTTGAGGTAATCTGACTTTGTATCCTCGATGCCGCTGGGATTGATGTACGGGCTCTTATACAGATGCTCGTTGACTACTCGTGCCGAGGTAAAAGGATTGCCTCCGTGCGACAAGCCCGTGCAGCTGGTGTAGTTGATAGACCAGCAACGCTCCTGGACTTGCACCTTGGCCCCGTCATCGTCCACGACGTCCACCTTGTTGCGCGTGCGCCCGGTCGTTTCCTTCAGCGCATTATCGACCCAGCTGAGCTTGTCGGTTCCCGTGAGTTTGTACTTGTCCTGGGCGTATACCTTGGTGCAATAGGGCTCTTTGTCGCCTGTTTCCCCCGCGGCTTCAAAGCCCTGCGCGTCTTGGACGAGACACATAGTGGCGCTGTCGGAGTGAGCCTTGATCTTGTCATCCCATTCGGTAAGGTCGAGGCCCCACGTGTGGCCGCTTACGCTGTCGCCGACGAGTCCAAATCGACGTAGCAGGACGATTTTTCCGCGCACCTCGCCCAGTGTGGGAACGCGGCTCGACGTATAGAACAGTTTGGGGTTGTCGTCCAAAACCTTGGCGAAAGCCGTCGTAACACTTTCGTCGGTGGCTTCGTCGTTGCCTCGTGATACAAGCATGATGAGCGCTTCTGTCGGGTTTTCGTTCAAAAACGTTTTGAAGTAGCCTATGACATCGGAAAGATGCATAAAGTACGCGTCTTTTTTGAGCAGGTAGTAATTCCCGTGGTCGATGCCAGGGTTGTCGCCCTTTCCGAGCCGGATATCAAAATAGCGAATGCCTTCGAGCAACTGCGTGGGAATGTAATCCTGCTGGCATTTTACTTGCGAGGATTGGGGCTCAGTGTCGTTGTCCACACTGCAGGTGCTCGAATCATGCGTGCCTGGGATGCTCAGCTCGTCGAGGTACTTGTTGTCTTCGACGTATTTCATCCAACATGGTCCATCGACGTAGCTGCTATACGTTTTCCAGTCGATGCTGCTAACTGTGGCATTGGTCTTGTCCATGCTGTAACCGACAAGCTCGAGCTCCCACGGAATGCTCTTACTCTTATTCTTATGGCAGATCTTATTGTTGTCCTGGTCTTCGCCGTTCGATTCTATTGCCAGGTACTTAATGTCTTTTTTCTCGGTTTCTTTCTCGACCGTGCGGTCTCGGATGATATAGGTTCCGTTTGATTGCCGCTCGAACGCAAAAGAGCGGCTGGGCTTGCCGTCATGCTCGCCACTCCATACGTGGATGACCTTTCCGTCTTTGTCCGAGTCGCCATCGACCGACCAAATGCTGTAGCCCGTCTTTTTATGCTCTTCGAAATTGAGCAAGGTGCGGATAGCATACCAGTTTGTATCGTCATTCTTGGTTGTTACGTTCTCAAGGATGAGCTTGCTGGACGTGCCGTCATTAAACAGATGGCAGACGTTGCCGATGACGTTGCCGTCTTCGTTAACGCTTGCGGTACGAAAATAGCCCGCGGGGCGAAGGCGAATGACGAAATTGTTGAGGCTGACCGACGCTGTGGCAGCGTCGTCTGCAAATGCCGCTCGTGGGCCAATGCCCAATGCCGCGGTTTCGGGCAGGCTTGCAAGTGGCGACAACGCCGCGAGTCCAAGGCCCAACGTAAATGCTCGGCGGCTGATGGCGTGGTGTTCGGTCATAACTTCTCCATTCGTAGAGTGCGGTTATGCGATAGTTTTGGTCACTATACTGCTCAGATGTTTAAAGATGCTGGTTTAATTGTCTGCGCGGCGCAATAAATCGGCGGGCGGACGTGTTGGGGTGTTTGTCGTTTTCGTACTGTTGCTACATTTGGAGCGGTTCCGGCGTCCGGCATCCTCGCGTTCGTTGGCTACCGGCATAAGAAAGGGAGGGTCGGTTTACCGGCCCTCCCTGGGTACGAAGCGCTGGGGTACCGCCGCTTGTTAGCACTGCGCCCGTGTTTCCCGCTGCGCTCGCCAGTTACTTAGCGCTTGATCTCGATATCGTCGAGCTTGACGTCCATGGCCTCGGTCTTGGCCTCGGCGATGTCGTCGGCAAATTCCAGAGACTTCATCATGGTCTCGACGGCGTCCTTGTGCTCCTCGACGTTGTCGATGCGCACATACACGCTGCCACCGTCAACGTCGGTGAAGTACTCGGTCGTCACGCCGCCCGAGTGTGTAAAGTAGGCGTTGCGCCAGGTCTTGCCGTTGTACTTAACGGGATCGCTCTCGGTCCATCCAGAGTTGGCCTTCCATTTGGCCTCGTAGTCGAACAGTTCATCGGCGTTCTTGTCAGAGTCGAAGACGGGGATGAAGCGATCGCTGGCGTGCTCGCTCTCGGTGAACTTAAACTGGGCCCTGTCGGCGGTGTCGCCTGCGACGTCGGTGATCTCGACGCCCTCGGGGACCTCGACCTTAAACCAAATGAAGTCGGTCCTCATATCCACGGCTGGCTTTTCTGCTCCACCGCCACCGCCACTTCCGGTAGCGCCGCCGCTGCCACCGCAGCCCACCAGGGCAACTGCGGCAAAGAGGCTTATGCAGAGGGTGAGAATCGCAAAGGCCTTCTTTTTCATGGTCGTGTCCTCCTCGATCTGTAACCGCCCACGGATTACCTGCCTTTACTGTACGCGTGGACGGCTCGCTAGGGTGGGCCATGTGTCCCATTCTGGGGGCTGGAATTGCGCCGACAAGTGGCAATATGTGCGGTCGCAAAAGAGGGGAGGGCCGATGCTGTCGGCCCTCCCCGGGGTGAGGTGCCCGTTGATTTAATGGGGCGCGCGTGCGTGGGCGTTGCCCCAACAGGTTCCTTGTTTATAGATATGCCTCAGTTTTTGACGTCCGGAAGTCTCGAAAGGTGGGCCATGTGTCCCATGTTTGCGGTGCCGACGCCTATCGTTCGTCATAGAAATCCGCGATGGCCAGGTGCGCTGACGCTCATGTACTTATGGGCTAGACTTAGCACCATTACGTGATCGATGCGGTTGGTCGGCGATTCCGCCCGACCGATGTATATGACTTGAAGGTGCATGCGTATGAGCCAAGAGATGATGGATAAAACCTGTCGCGGTTTTGCCGAGGCGCTGGCCGCGCGCGAGCCAGTTCCCGGTGGTGGCAGCGCGAGCGCTTTTGTGGGCGCGCTGGGCGCCTCGCTGTGCGGAATGGTTGCCCGCTACGGTGCGACCAATCCCGCGCTTGCTGATCGTGCGGATGACCTGACGCGTGCGTTTGCCCAGGCGGACGAGTTGGCGCAGGAGCTTGTGGGTCTGGTCGCCGAGGACGTTCGTGCGTACGGCCAGGTGTCCGCTGCGTACGGTATTCCGCGTGAGGACCCGGCCCGACCGGCTGCGATTCAGGATGCGCTGCATGTGGCCGCTATGCCGCCGTATCGCATTATGGATGCCTGCGGGCGCGCACTGGCGCTGCTCGAGGACATGGCGGACAAGGGCTCCCGACAGCTGCTGTCCGACGTGGCATGCGGTGCCGTATTCTGCCGCGCCGCCATGCAGGGCGCGAGCCTGACGCTCTTTGCCAACACCACATCTATGAAAGACCGGGTGCGTGCCGAGGAGCTCGAGGCGGCGTGCGATGAGATGCTGGATACGTGGCTGCCGCGCGCCGATGCGCTGGCGCGCCGCGCCGCCGACGCTGCAAGGAAGAGGGGATAGCCATGGCTGAACTGCTGAAGGGTGCTCCCGTTGCTCGCGCTTTGACCGAGGAACTTGCTGCTCGCTGCGCGGCCCTGCGCGAGCGGGGCGTTGTTCCGACGTTGGCTATCGTGCGTGTAGGTGAACGCGAGGACGACCTATCCTACGAGCGCGGTGCGCTCAAGCGCTGCGAAAAAGTGGGGATTGAGGCTCGTCGCGTTTTGCTTTCTGCCGGTGTTTCGCAAGAAGAGTTGTTGACGGCCATCGAGGACATCAATACCGATTCGGCTGTTCATGGCTGTCTGATGTTCCGCCCGCTGCCCGCCGGCCTTGACGAGAACGCCGTCGCCGCAGCGCTCGATCCCGCCAAGGACGTTGACTCCATGACGCCGGCTTCGCTGCTCACCACGCTTTCGGGGCGCGGCGAGGGTTTTGCCCCCTGCACGGCCGAAGCCGTGCTTGCTTTGCTGGATCATTACGGCGTTGAGCTGGATGGAGCTAAGGTTGCTGTGGTCGGGCGCTCGCTGGTGATCGGGCGTCCTGTTGCCGCCATGCTTACGGCGCGCAACGCAACCGTGACGACGTGCCATACGCATACGCGCGATCTTGCCGCCGAGTGCTGTGCTGCCGACATTGTGGTTGCCGCCGTTGGACGCGCGCGCACGATTGGCGCAGATGCGGTCCGCGAGGACCAGGCGATTATCGATGTTGGCATTAATTGGGACGAAGCCGCTGGCAAGCTGGTCGGCGACGTCGATTTTGATGCCGCGGAGCCGGTTGTTGGCGCAATCACCCCCGTGCCGGGTGGCGTGGGCGCCGTGACGACAGCAATTCTCGCCAAGCACGTGATCGAGGCGGCTGAGCGCGCGGTAAAATAGGCGTTTGGAGGCTGTTTAGGGGGTTGGTTAGATACCCCGTGGTCAAATAATGCCAAATATGAGTACTGTTGCCAAGCTAGTCGCATATGTTTGAGATCATTTTGGTTCTTTAGCGATAAGTAATATCGTTAAAGAGCCAATTTTATTGGACGTATGGGGAATTACTAGACTCAGTTTTTGGACAGGTGAGGATTCCCGGCGCCCGGAACAGTGCAATTTGCTGCCACTAAATTTGTGACAGTACTCATATTTGGCATTTTTTGACCACGGGGGCTGCCGAGGCCGTGGTTTCGCCCTTTCTGCGCCGAAGCGATACACTGTTGCCGTTTGATTTCTTCGCTCAAGGAGGATGCGCATGCCGTGCACAACGATTCTGGTCGGTAAAAACGCAAGCTACGACGGGTCGACCCTGGTCGCGCGTAACGAGGACTCGTCCAACGGGGTATTTGAGCCCAAGCGCATGCGCGTAGTGCATCCCGACGAGCAGCCGCGTGTCTACACGAGCGTCCTGAGCCACCTGACCGTTGAGCTGCCCGATAACCCCATGCGCTATACGAGCGTCCCCGATGTTGTCCCGGGCCACGGTATCTGGGCCGAGGCCGGTTTCAACGAGCTCAATGTTGGCATGTCCGCAACCGAGACGCTTACCACCAACGAGCGCGTCCGCGGCGCCGATCCGCTCGTGGACTACGCGCCCGCCAAGGGCAACGAGGGTGAGGACGGCTATGTGCCGGCGCAGCCCGGTGGCCTGGGCGAGGAGGACATGGTGACCCTGGTGCTGCCGTATGCCAAGTCCGCCCGCGACGGCGTGCGTATCTTGGGCGACCTGCTCGAGCGCTACGGCACCTACGAGAACAACGGTATCGCCTTTAGCGACGTGGACGAGATCTGGTGGCTCGAGACCATCGGCGGCCACCACTGGATTGCCAAGCGCGTGCCTGACGACGCCTATGTGACCATGCCCAACCAGCTGGGTATCGACAGCTTTGACCTGGATGACGCCGAGGGCGCCCAGACCGACCACATGTGCTCGGCCGACCTGCGCGCCTGGATGGCCGAGTGGCATCTGGACCTGACGCTGGGCGTCGAGAGCGACGGCCCGGCTGCCGTCTTTAACCCGCGCGAGGCCTTTGGCTCGCACAGCGACAGCGACCATGTCTACAACACGCCGCGCGCCTGGTACATGCAGCGCTGCCTCAACCCCAGCGACGTGTGGGATGGCCCCGACGCCGACTACACGCCCGAGAGCGACGATATCCCCTGGAGCCGCGTGCCCGAGCGCAAGGTGACCATCGAGGACATCAAGTACGTGCTCTCGAGCCACTACCAGGGCACGGAGTACGACTGCTACGGCAGCAAGGGCACGCCCGCTACGCGTGGTGCCTATCGCCCCATCGGCATCAACCGCAACAGCCAGCTTGCCGTGTTGCAGCTGCGCCCCTATGCGCAGCCGGCCTACCGCGCCGTGCAGTGGATGGCCTTTGGCTCCAACTCGTTTAACGCGCTGGTTCCGCTGTACGCCAACGTCGAGACTATGCCCGAGTACTATGCCGACACGCAGGCTCGCGTGACGTCCGAAAACTTCTACTGGGCCAACCGCCTGATCGGCGCGCTGGCTGACGTCCGCTTCCATGAGTGCGGCCGCGCGGTCGAGGATTATCAGGAGAAGATCGGTGGCATGGGCCACAAGCAGATCCATGACGTCGACGCTGCCGTAGCCGCTCTGCCCGAGGTCGAGGTGCCTGCCGAGCTTGCACGCGCCAACGAGGCCTTTGCCGAGCGTGTTCGCGTGGAGACCGATGCCCTGCTGGGCAAGGTGCTTTACACCACGAGCTGCGCCATGAAGAACTCTTTCGCGATGAATGACAACGTGAGGTAGGGATTTCCCGTCGATCGAATAGCGCTAAAACGCTTTGTCGCTTTCGCTCAATCTTGGGTACAAGAACGCCAATGCAGTTGTTTGTGATTGGAGACAACCATGGTTATGAAACTCGATCAGCTTGTTAACGGCGCCATTAACGTGGGCTTTGGCGCTGCCGCCGTTGCTGTCGAAGGCGGCAAGAAGGTCCTCGACGACCTTAACACCAAGGGCGAGCAGGTCCGCAAGGACACCGCCACCCCCGATATCGCCCGCAGTGTGTCCGACATGTTCGAGCAGGCCGGCGGTACCATCTCCGATCTGACCGAGCGCTTGGGCATGCAGGGCGAGACCGCGGCCCAGCGCGTGCTTGACGAGCTCATCCTTGCCCGGGTCCGCGTCATGACCGCTCCCGAGCGCACTGCCTTCCTGGCCCATGTGCGCGACATCGTCGATTCGGTCGAGGACAACGTGACCTCGGTGCCCGTCGAGTCCGTTGAGCCCGACGATGCGAAGGATACCGAAGAGGCCGAGTAGCAGCGCAGATGGCAGATTCCACCACCGATTACAACAATCTAGATCCCTTGGGTGACGAGGCGGCGGTTGTCGATGAGGTCGACGCCGCCGTCTCGGGCGCTCGCAAGAAGCCGCGCGCTGTCGATATGGTGCCCGAGGAGCCCGACGCGATGGCGCCGGACGAGGAATACCAGCTCACGCCGGCGGGTCGTCGCGAACGCATTGGGCAGATCGTTCGCCTGGTCAAAAAGTACCGCGTGTGGGATAACCTCACGCCGGTTCGTTTGCGCCGCCTGCTCGAGGAACTCGGCCCCATGTTCGTCAAGATGGGACAGATTCTGGCCAACCGGTCCGAGATTCTGCCGCAACGCTTTTGCGACGAGCTGCGTCGTCTGCGCTCCGACGTGGAGCCGGTGCCGTACGAGGTCGTACTCAGTTGTCTGGAAGAAGAATACGGCCTGCGCCTGGGGGAGATGTTCGATGCGATCGACCCCAACCCGCTTGGTAGCGCATCGCTCGCGCAGGTGCACCGCGCTCGTCTGGTGACGGGCGAGGACGTGGCCGTCAAGGTGCAGCGCCCCGGTGCGCAGCAGGTTATGGCACAGGACATCGATATCATCCGCTCGGTGGTGCGTATCGTTTCCAAGTTCGTCAACACCGATCAATTCGTTGACCTGCACGGCGTAGTCGAGGAGTTGTGGACCTCGTTTCGCGAGGAGACCAACTTTTTGGCCGAGGCCAAAAACCTCAACGACTTCTACGAGTTCCATAAGAGCGTTCATGGCGTGACGTGCCCTAAATCCTATCTGGACCTGTGCACCGAGCACGTGGTGGTCATGGACTACGTCGACGGCATCTCCATCGCCGATCCTGAACGCTTGGTGGCCGAGGGCTATGACTTGGAAAAGATCGGTGCCGCAATCGTCGAGGACTACTCGACGCAGGTGCTCGACGACGGCTTTTTCCATGCCGACCCGCATGCGGGAAACATCATTCTCAAGGACGGCATCGTTTACTTTATCGACTTGGGTATGGTCGGGCGCATGTCGAGCCACGACCGCGGTATCGTCAAGGATATGATCTTTGCCGTGGCCGAGGGCGACGTGCCAAAGCTCAAGGATTCGCTCATGCGCTTCGCCGTGACGCGTGGCGACTCGGCTGAGCTCGATCATTCGGCCTTTTTGTCCGATCTTGACTTTATCGTGGCTGACTTTGCGGGCCTTGACCTGAAGGATCTGGATATCGGCGAGTTTTTGACCTCGCTGCTAAACTTGGCGCGCAAAAACGACGTTGAGCTGCCGAGCGTGGTGACAATGTTCGCGCGCGGCATGGTGACGCTCGAGGGTCTGCTGACCGAGTACATGCCCAACGTCAACATGATCCAGATCATTCAGGCTCATATCAAAAACGAGAAGAGCATCTATGCCCGCATGCGCGAGATGAGCCGCGACTTTGCCGCGAGCAGCTATCGCGCAGCGAAGGGCTCACTCGAGGCGGCTGAGTACCTGGGGCTGGCTTCGCGTATGCTCACACGCGGGCAGCTTAAGGTGAACACGCAGATCATGAGCAGCGATAAGGCGCTGCGACAGCTGGGCGGAATTATCGACCGCATGTCGATGGCAATTGTGATCGCCGGTCTGTTTATCGGTTCGTCGGTGGTGTACTACGCACGCATCGAGCCGGTTGTGTTTGGTATCCCAGTCATTGGCTTTATGGGCTACGTGAGCGCGCTGGTGCTGGCGCTTATGCTGGGCCGCAATATCTGGCTCAACAGCCACGGCGGCAAGCACTAGAGGCTGCGACCTTCACCGCATTTTCCTATCGCAAACAATAGCTTTTACCTTGGGCTTCGCCTGCGTGCGAGGCCCTTTTGCGTGATACCATTTTGACGGTAATAATCGATGGCCTAGATGGTGGTGCGGAGACGCACGAATGCGCGGTTTTCCTGCGCGTTTGGGAGAATCGGGGTGCAAGTCCCCGGCTGTACCAGTAACCGTAATTCCTCTTGACTCGGGATATTCGCGTCGCAGATCGGACGGCGTGCCTGAGCCGTTAAGGTTAAGTCGGATCGCCTCCCATCTTGCATGCGGCTGCGGCTTTTGCCGCCGGTGTGCATAGGGCTCTGGAGGGAAGGAGGACCCCGATGGGGGAACTCGAGCGCAACATACGCGATGACGTGGGGCAGCCTCAAGGCAACGCTCCAAGTACAGACAGTAGGAGACAAATGGATATGTTTGAGGACGAGTGCCAGCGTGCCTCGCTTCGTCGCCGTGGCGTAATCGCGCGCGGCGTGGCAAAGCGCTGCCTGGTGGCATTCCTGGCCTTCGCGATGGCCTTTGGCACCACGCCGGCTCAGCTGTGGGCCGAGGGTGCCGAGGGCATTACCGACGCTGTGGCTCAGGCTACGACGCCAGGCGAGGACGCAGCGCTTGCGGGCGGTACCGCTGAGCAGAGCGGCGCCGAGGTTTCGGATTCCGGGAGCGCGCCTGCAGCTAGTGCCGCCACTACAGAGGCAGCAACTGGCGACGAAGGCTCGGCGACGGGGGAGAGCCCTGCCACGAGCGAGCAGTCTTCGACGGCATCCGCTGGCCAAGCAGGATCTGCCGCCGCGGCTGCCGTCCAGACAGAGAACCCGACAGAAACTGGCGATGTCGTCAAGAAGCAAATCGAGGTCTCGTTCTCGATTATCGGCACCGATGCCGACGGCAAGGCTCAGACCTGGGTGGCGCCTACGCAGCTCAAGCTCGACGAGGGCGCGACGGCTGCGGATGCCTTCATTAAGCTGCAGGAGAAGACGGGCTTCAAGGCGAAGTACGATCCGAACACGGCATACGGTTTCTACCTCGAAAGCATCACCTCCCCGAGCGATGGCCGCACGCTTGCCTACGATCCGACGACTCATGCCTACTGGCAGCTGTTCGTCGACGGCGCGTCTTCCTCGGTTGGCGCGAGCAGCGTCAAACTCACCCAGGGGCAGAAGATTGAGTTTGCCTATACGGCTGGTAGCGCGTCCCCTGTCGTTAAGGACCAGCTTGCTGCGAATGTGACCGTCATTGGTCGCGATGCCCAGGGCAAGACTCAGACCTGGGTCGACAACGCGCAGTATGTGGTGACGTCCGGTTCGAGCGCGCTTGATCTTACGAAGGTCGCGCTTGAGGCGAATGATATTGACGCCGTTGCTGCGGGCTCCTTCATTCTGAGCCTTAAGTACAACGGTGTTGAGCTGGGTACGCCCCAAGATTATTCGACCTATTGGCAGCTGTTTATCAACGGCAAGTCGAGTGACTATACGGCGGACAATGTCACCATCCATGCTGGCGATACCGTCACGTGGTTCTACGGTGGCTGGGGAGACCAGTTGCCGTCCGATTCTGTCCATGCTTCCGTTCAGGTGCTTGGCAAGGACAAGGACGGCAAGCAGCAGGTTTGGGCTTCGACGGGCCAGACGAGTCTCAAGGCGGGCTCTACTGCTAAGGACCTGTTGGAGCAGACTGGTCTTAAACTCAAAGCTACAGAAGAGTCTTGGGGTTGGTACCTTAGGGGCATTACCTCGCCGCTTGACGGTAAGACCTATTGTGGCTCTGATGCTGCGACCAATAGCTATTGGCGCTTCTACGTAAAGGGCAAGTCCGACGCAAAGTACAAGTTCGCCGACGTTGGCGCTGGTGCCTACGAGCTCCATGAGGGTGACGCCGTCACCTTTATGTATGCTGGCGACAGCGATGCCCTCCCTGGTCAGGTGCTTGGATCCGCCGATATCATCGGCCCCGATGTCAACGGCAACAATACTCGCTGGGGCTCGGCAAGCAATGTTTCCCTGCCCGAAGGCTCTACGGCTCAGGACCTTATTGAGACGGTTCTGAAGGCGAAGGGCATTGATTACAAGGCCTCCCAGAGTGGTGCATACTGGTCCATTACTTCGCCGTTCGAAGACAAGTCTTACGGCTATGATGGTGCGACCGGTAAATACTGGCATCTGTATATCAACGGAGAGTCCTCATCTCTCTGTGCCAACCAGGTCACGCTCAAGAGCGGCGACAAGGTTACATTTGCCTACACCACCGAAAAATCGCCCATGCCCGATCCCGACAAGATTGTCGTGGACCCGAGTGCGACGACTCCTAATTGGGATGCCGAGTGGGCCGGCTACGGCAACAGTGGCAACGGTTCGACCGTAACGGATGCCAAGACGCCTGCGCAGGCCGCCGGTCTTAAGTGGGCCTTCGATTGGAAGGCCGAGTCTGGCCAGCAGTATGCCAACTGCAGCGAGCCTGTCATCGCTAACGGCTTTGTGTACATCGCGACCGAGAACGAGCTCATTAAGATCGATTCGTCCACGGGCAAAAAGGTTGCCTCTGCGCCGCTTGCCTCTAAGGTGAGCTATACCTCTCGTCCGATCTATACCAATGGCCTTATCATCGTTCCGCTCAACGGCGGTGCGGTCCAGGCGATTACTGCAGACAAGCTGATCTGCAAGTGGCTGACGCCTGGTTTGACGGACTTGACGCAGAGCTCCTGCACCGTCGTTTCGGACGGCGAGTACGTCTATGTAGGCTCGGTCGATATTTCGTATGACGAGAATTACAACGCGACCTACGGCAACGGCTCCTTTGCGCGCATTAAGATTGCCACGGGCGAAGTTTCTTGGCAGAACATCGACCCTGCCGAGGGCTATTACTGGACTGGTGCGGCTTTGACGGATAAGTATGCCATCGTTCCTACGAGCGCGGGTACGCTTAAGTGCATTGATAAGACGACGGGCGACGTCGTTTCGACCATGAAGCTCGGCGCTCTCGCGAACGCCGACTGTGTCGCCGATCCGTCCAATGGTTCGACCTTCTATCAGATGACGCACGATGGAAAGCTCCATGTGATTTCGCTTTCGGCGAAGGGCGTACTGAGCGAGCAGAAGACGGTCGACCTGGGTCTTACTAATAACATGAGCGCACCGGCGGTGGCTGGCGAAAACTTGATTGTCGGCGGACAGACGGCTACTGGCTCTGCTCTGGCTCTCTATAATCTGAAGACCGGTAAGACCACGATGGTCGCTGCTGCCGACGGCAAGGCGCTGCCGGCTGGCCTCAACGGTATTGCTGCTACTCCGCTGGTGAGTGTTCAGGGCGGCAAGACCTATGTGTACTTCACCGTTAACAGCGCGGATAGCAAGGATTACGTCAACTACTCTGCTGGTGGTGGCGTGTATCGCTATACGCTCGGCGATGCAGAGGCGACGCAGATTTATGATGCGGCTGGCCATTACCAGTACTGTGACTCTCCGGTCATTGCCGATGCTTCTGGCAATCTCTACTACATTAATGATTCGGGCACGCTGTTTAAACTTGGAGCTGTCGAGTCTTGGACGGTTGCCTTTAACTCCAACGGCGGGTCTGCTTGCGACACTAAGTTTGTTGCTACGGCCGATGGCAAGCTGGTCAAGCCGGCCGATCCGACGCGCGATGGCTACACTTTCGGCGGTTGGTATACCGATGAGGCTTGCACGCAGGCGTATGACTTTAGCACGCCGGTGACGGCCGATCTGACGCTGTATGCCAAGTGGACCAAGAATGCCGTTAACCCTGGCGGTAATGGCGGCGCTGGTTCGAATGGCGGCGGCGGTTCTGGTACCGGTACTGGTTCCGGCACTGGCGCTGGCACTGGCACGGGTTCCGGCTCCGGCTCGAAGGGCGGCGCTGTCGCCCCGGGTCATAAGCCGACGACCAAGACGACGGTGTCGACCAAGACCGAGACCAAGGACAACAAGTCCGACAAGAAGTCCGACAAGAAGTCTGACAAGAAGTCTGACAAGAAGGACAGCAAGTCCGACAAGAAGTCCGATTCCAAGTCCGATACGGGTGCTGCTTCCACGACCACTGCTAAGAAGTCCTCTAGTGCTTCCGAGCAGGAGACTGGCACCAACCCGCTCGCCATTGTTGGCGTTGCCGCCGGCGTCATCGGTCTCGCCATCGTCGGCGTGTTCGTGTTCACCAAACGTCGGTAGGTGAGGGCTGTGTCCAATAAATCCAAGGACGCTGACCCCAAGCAACCAGATTCCTCGTTCATTCAGTTCGACGATGCAAAGCAACAGGGCGCCGCTTCGGCGGCGTCCGCCTCTCGTCGCAAGGCGCTCCTTGGCGTTCTTGCTGCCGCGTGCACCATTCTGATCGTCGTCTCGCTGGGCTTCGTCCATCCTTCCGAGAGCGGCGCCTGGTCCATCGACTGGATCGTTCAGACCGTGACGGGGGAGAGCGTCGTCGCCAAGGACACCAAGGGGTTTGGCTCGACTACGACTTCGGGCGAGGCCAGTTCCAAGGATTCCAAATCTTCGAATGATGCAAAAGACGAGCCCAAGGGTTCGAACGACGCCAAGGACGATTCCGAGTCTTCAAACAAGGAATCGGACAAAAACTCGGATAGCAAGAAGTCCGAGGACCGGGGCGGCAAGAAGTCTGGCGATAAATCCGCTGCCCAAAATACGGGAGCCGGTGATACTTCCAATGCGTCTGGCGGTGCTTCTTCGGGCGGTGGCCAGTCGTCTGATGGAGCCTCATCCTCTAATGGTGGAAACGCCTCCTCGGGCAGCCAAAGCGGCTCACAGGAGTCCAACTACGTTACGGTGACGGTTTCGGTCACATCGAGCGCTGTGGGCAATCCCGTGTCCTCTGGCGGCACCTTTACCTTTAACGAAGGCGCCACCGTTTACGATGCCCTGTGCGCGCTGGGCCTTTCTGTCAACGCACACGGCTCATCGTACGGCACGTATGTTTCTGCGATTGGTGGTTTGGCCGAGAAACAGTACGGCGGCACGAGCGGCTGGATGTACTCCGTCAACGGCACAACGCCCATGACGGCCTGCAGTAACTACGTTCTCTCCAATGGCGACAACGTCGTTTGGTATTACGTAACGGGCTAGAGGCCTCGACATAGCGCGCCAGACGGGCGGTTCGGACCAACATCCGGACCGTCCGTTTTTCATGCGAATGGGACTGGGTCGCCGGGTCTCTCGGCAAACAAAAAACCGGTTGGAACGGGAATTCCAACCGGTTATACATTCAAGCAAATAGTGAATCGACTACGACCGTGCGCCCTCGAGGAAGAAGCGGCGGCTGAAGTAGTTATACCAGGTGACGAGGAACGTGGCGATGGCCTTCATGGCCTGGTAGCCGATGCTCAAAAACGTGACGCCCACAAACATGTACAGGTCGTTGAGGCCCAGGCCGATCACCGACAGGATGGTGAAGATTGTGAACTCGCGCTTGCGGCTCATGCCTTCGCGGTGGTCGAACACGTACTTCATGCTGAGCCAGTAGTTGACCACGACGGACGTGATAAACGAAACCGTGGTGCTCATCAAAAAGTCGAGGTGGAACAGCTCGACGAGCGCAATGAGCATGCCCCAGTCGATGCCAAAGGAGATAAGACCCACGACGGCAAACTTGAGGAACTGCTTGGTATGAGGTTGTGCCAGCGCCTTGCGCACGTAATCACATCCAATGCGTTGATGAATCGAGCAACGAGATACTTTAGAGCTTTTGCATGGGAAACGTAAGGTCTTTGGCAAGAACTATACGAACTCGCCAAATTTTCAAGAGCTAATCCGCAAACGTTGAAAATTTGCCCGTAAACGAGCGACACCCACGGACGATGCTGCGCTGAGTGCGCGTCGTCCGTGGGCGCCGTAATGCTGCAGGGGTTTCGAGCTATTTTGTCTCGTCGCCCTCCAGGAAGATTTTTCGGGTCACAAAGTTGTAGACCATGACAAGCGCGGTGGCACAGATCTTGGCGATATTGGCCTCGAGTCCCAGGCCGGCGTTGAGCGCCAGCACGATGCCATCGTTGAGCACCAAACCGATCACGGACAGCACGACAAAGATGATGAACTCGCGGCGGCGGCTCATGCCTTCCTTGTGCGCAAACACGTATTTCATGCTTGCGAGGTAGTTAAAGATGAGTGAGATGATAAAGCCGCTGGTGTTGGCGATTAGGATGTTGAGGCCCAGACCGTAGTGGAGCAGATTCATAATGCCAAAGTCGATAACCGTGGCAATGACACCGACGACGCCAAATTTCATAATCTGCGCAAGGAGCTTTTGCATGGTACCTGCCTTAAGCTGGCGCCGAAGCGCCGCGGGGATGACAAACTTAGCAAGTTTAGCCAATCCCCGCGGGTGGTGCTAGGCGCGCTCCTCGATAGCACCGTTTCTATATGCATCGAGCAGCTGGCGCAGGTCCTGGATCTGGCTGCGAATCTTGGCGCCAGTATCGGTGTCGCTCACCATGCGGCGACGGTCTGCTTGGTCAAAACGGTTGGTCTCGCTCTCGATGTCCACGTTGCGCGTGAGTGCCTCGGCAACCGTCGTAAAGGCCCGGTGCGACTTGAGGCGGCAGCCGCGCGAGCTCGAGATGAGCGTATAGCCGGCGATGCCCGTCTTGGGATGGTAAGCGCGGCAGAAGCCGCCATCGATGACCAGTAGCTTGCCCTCGGCGCGGATGGGCTGCTCACCCTTGGTGGTTTTAACGGGCGTGTGGCCGTTGATGATGTGGCCGGTCGGCGAGCATGCCATGGCCGCGACGCCAAACTCGCGCATGATATCATCGCAGACCGAGGGCGACTTGGTAAGCGTAAAGTACGGGTCCATCGGCTCGACCCAGGTGCTCTTATCGGCGATATAGGCGCGCTCAAAGGTACGCACCAGGCGTCCGCTGGCGGGTGAATTGAAGCCAATCCACAGGTACCACATCCAGTCGAGGGCATCGCGGTCGCCCACGCGCCACGCGCGGCGGGCGATGTGGTCGCAAAAATCGAGATAATCGCGGCCAGCGTGCCAGGTGCCCAGGCAGTTCATGCTGCTGAAGGTGCCGTCTTCGTTGAGTGGAACGCAGCCGTGGAAGAGCAGGTTGCCGTTGGCGACCTTGTACATCGAGCCGTGGGTGTAGAGGAAATCGATATGGCGATGCAGGTGATCGGCGGTGACAAACTCGGACACGAGCTTGTCGATGATGTGCTGCTCCTGAGACGTGAGCGTGTAGGGGTCCGCCGGGTCGACGGTGGGGAAGTCGTTGGTCGTGAGCGGCCACACGCTGCCGTCGGCGAGCGTGACCGTGCCGGTGTCGTGGTCGATCTTGTCGAGTAACAGGCGGTCGGTCATATCGAACTCGGGGTGGCGCTGGATAATCTGGCCCTCGAGCTTAAAGAGCAGCACGTTGATGGCCTTGATCAGCGGGGTGATGGACTCACCGGCGGTGTAGGTGGCATCGGCAAAGGCGACAAGCTCACGCAGCGAGATGCCGTAGTTGTTCTCCAGGATCTCGTAGTTGTCGTAGCGTAGGTTGTTGCGCAACACCGTGGCGATGCAGGCGGGCTCACCGGCCGCAGCGCCCATCCACAGTAGGTCGTGGTTGCCCCACTGGATGTCGAGTGAATGGTAGGTGAGCAGACGGTCCATAATCTTGGCCGCGCCGCCGCCGCGGTCGAAGATGTCGCCCACCAGGTGCAGGTGGTCGACGGCCAGGCGCTTGATGAGCGAGGCGAGCGACTCGATAAAGTCGTCGGCGCTGGCGGTCTCCAGGATGGACTCCACGATGCGCTCGTGATAGCGCACGCGATAGTTGTTCTCGTCCGGGTGCGTGTGCAACAACTCGTCGATGATATAGGCGTAGTCGCGCGGGATGGCCTTACGCACCTTGGAGCGCGTGTAGCGGCTTGAAAGCGAGCGAGCGACCATGATGAGCTGGTCAAGCATCGTCTTGTACCAAGTTGGCGAGTCCTCGCGCTGGCTGCGGACCAGGTCGATCTTCTCGCGCGGGTAGTAGATGAGCGTGCACAGCTCGCCCTTTTCGTCAAAGGAGAGCGTGTCGCCAAAAATTTCGTCGACATGCTCGCGCACGACGCCCGAGCAGTTGTTGAGGATGTGCATAAAGGCTTCGTACTCGCCATGCACGTCGCTCATAAAATGCTCGGTGCCCTTGGGTAGGTTGAGGATGGCCGAGAGGTTGATAATTTCGGTAAACGCGGATTGTTCGGTGGGGAACTGTCTCGACAGCAGGCGCAGATACTTGAAGTCTTGCGGGTTGCGATCGAATGCGACCATGAAACACCTTCCGATGGGGCTGGTAAAACTGATAAACAGCGTCAAACGTTTATCAGTATGCGCCGCTTTTGTTTCGATTTTGCGCCGGCGGCTGAATTGTCGGCTGAACGGTTTGGTAAATCGATTTAGTTGAGGTGGATATGGCGGTTGAGTGGAGACGACAGAAGGTGTTTTCTCAGATATTTATGCGTGGGGCCGGTGGAGACGATGGTGGTAAAGATGTTCGCTATTTTTGGTTCGATTTGGTAAATAGTGGACATATGTACCGTATGTAGGCTCACTGTGCGATAATTTGCGCAGCAATGAGTAAGGAGCCTCATATGAGTGATTTTGTCCTGACCTGTGAATCCGCCGCCGACCGAACCCGTGAGTTCTTTGCGTCGCGCAATATCCCTGTCGTGTGTTTTCATTACGAGATCGACGATGTTGTCCATACGGACGATCTGTATCAGTCGATTACGCCGGACAAGTTTTTTGCCCAGATTGCCGCGGGCGCCATGCCCAAGACGTCTCAGGTGAGCGTGGGTGAGTACAAGGAGTTTTGGGAGCCGTTTGTTGCCGAGGGTAAAGACGTGCTGCACCTGGCGTTGTCGTCGGGTATTTCGGGCACGTATGGATCGGCCTGCGTTGCGGCGCAGATGCTCGCGGATCGCTATCCCCAGGGCGGCAAGGTGCGCGTCATCGATTCGCTGGCGGCGTCTTCGGGCTTTGGCCTGTTGCTGGAATATGCCGCCAACGTGCGCGATAGCGGGGCTTCACTCGACGAGACGGCTGCCTGGATCGAGGAGCACAAACTCAACCTGCACCACTGGTTCTTCTCGACCGATCTGTCGAGCTATCTACGAGGCGGTCGCATTTCGGCTGCGAGTGCGATCATCGGCACGGCGCTTAAGATTTGCCCGCTTATGACGGTCGATTGCGACGGCAAGCTGTCGCCACGTGAGAAGATTCGCACTAAGAAGCGCGCGATTTCCGAGATGGCCAAGACCATGATGGCACACGTGCAGGACGGTGCGGATTATTCGGGTAAGTGCATCATGTCGCACTCGGCGTGCCGCGAGGATGCCGAGGCAGTTGCGGCGCTGATTGAGGAACAGGTTCCGCAGCTTAAAGGCAAGATTGAGATCAATGACATCGGTACTCTGATTGGCTCGCATACCGGACCTGGTACGGTGGCGCTCTTCTTTATGGGCGACAAGCGCGTGGATTAATTTGCCCCATCACGTCGCTGCATGATTGCTCAAACGATAACGGCCCGCCTCACGTTTGTGGGGCGGGCCTTGCTGTTACGATTAGCGTTTCTTTCCGCGGAAGAAGAAGCCGTGCAGTGACGGCTTGAGGCCGCGGTTGGCGCGATGCTCCTCGACGCGCTCGTGGATCGAAGCGACGCGCTCGATGACTTCGTCGGGAATCGGCACATCGGGATTCATGTTCTCGACCTGGCTGACCTCGGCGGCGGCGACCTGGTCGATAATGGGCACATCGTCGCGCGAGATGACAGGTGTGGCTTCTTCCTTCATCTTGCGATAACGCTGCATCATGTCGGTCTGTAGCTGCTGTGCCGAAGGCGGCGTCCAGATGATGGCGTTGGCGCCGGCGGCGATGGTCTCACGGATGCTCTCGGGCGTCTTGCCGCCCGGCGCGATGAGCGGCAGGTTGGGATAGTGCTCGCGCAGTTCACGCAAGACCTGGGGCGTGTTTTTGCCGGCGGCGATGTTGAGAATCTTGGCTCCGGCGCGCACTTTGGCATGCGCATCGTCGTCGCAACGTACGACCGTGGCGATGACGGGGATGTCGGCGATGTTGGTGATGTGCTCGACCATCTCGGCAGTAGCGGGGGAGTTGACCACGCAGCCCGCCGCGCCCTGCATCTCGGAGACGGCTGCCATCTGCACGGAGCGCTTACCGGTCGTAGTTCCGCCGCCCACGCCTACAAAGACCGGGCACTCGGCGACGGTCAGCAGCGCTTGCGTAATGGCGGGCTGCGGCGTGAAAGGGTAGACCGCAAAAACGGCATCGGCGTTGGAGTTGCGGATAACCGCGACATCGGTAGTGTAAATGAGCGACTTGATGCGGCGGCCGAAGAGCGTGAAGCCGCTGGCCTCCTCGATCTCGTCGGGCATGCGAAGAGCAGCCTTGCGCAGACGTCCGTCGATGGGCAGGGGCTCCATGGGGAGCAGTCCGTTGGGGGTCACGGCTACCTGGGGCTCGGTGAACTCGTCTGCGAGCTCGACCTCGGAGAAATCGACCGAGGCGACGATGTCCTCGTGAACCTCGGCGGGTACATCGATGGGAGCTTGGTCGTTTGCCGCGGCAGGCGTGTCGAAGGAGCTGGTGCCGACAAAGGCGTCGACGCGTTCGTTTAGGTCGTTGAGGGTATCCATGGAGGCTCGATTCTATGCGATGGTGGCCGGCGCGATGCAGCCGGAATTGCGAATGCTAAATCGTTTGACGAGTTGATTTTTCCCCGCCGCACCATCCGTTAGACCGAAGGGCGGGAGAACGTGAAGGAGCTGTGGTGGCGAGGATCGAGGTGCTATCTTGAAAGTCCCGTTTAAAAGAGAGGTGACGCGGTATGGAATTGACAGCAATGTTTGGCTCGATTGGCCTGTGCGTGGGCGCAATCGTTGCCGCCGCGGTCATCTACTTTGTGGTCACGGCCATTAAGGGCAAAAGGGCCGAACGCAAGGAGCGCGCGATGCTTAAACAGCATCGCGACCAGCAGGGCAAACGCGCACAGAGATAGCTTGTTGAGTTTTTGATCCGTGCGCTAGCTGCGTTTTCGGATCAGGGCAATGTAGAAGCCCTCAAAATCGCGGCTAGGCGGAATGGTCAGCGTGCCGGGCATACCGTTGGCGATGGCCGAGACATGGCCGGCGGCGATGGCCTCGGTGAGGGCGTTGCACTCGATATGCGGCTCCTCGCCGGCATCCTGGGCGCGACGCGCTTCACTTTCGCTCGGTGTGCCGTCGAGGGGGATAAGCTCGCAATCCATGTGCTTGTCGAGGGCCTCTTGCAGGGCGTCCTCGTTTTCCTGCGGCATGATCGAACAGGTGGAATAGACGAGCGTGCCGCCCGGTTTGAGGGCTCCCATGGCGCGGTCCAGAAGCGCGCGCTGCGAGCGGGCGCACTTGACGAGCAGCTGCTCGGTGAGGCCGCGCAGGCTTTTCTCGTTGCCACTGATGACGGTGCCCGTGCCGGTGCAGGGAGCGTCGAGCAGGATGCGGTCAAAGCGGAAGAACTCGTCGAGCTCGCGTGCGTCGATGCGCATGACGGGCACGTTTTTGGCACCTTGGCGGTGGAGGTTGGACTCAAGCTTTTCGGCGCGGGGAATGCTCATCTCGCAGGCCGTGAGGTGTGCCTGGCCCTGGGTGAGGGCGGCGATCTGCGTCGTCTTGCCGCCAGGGGCTGCGCACATGTCCAGGATGTCCTCGCCTGCCTGGGCGCCCAACACCAAAGGCGGCATCATGGACGACAGGCTCTGTAGGTAGATCTTGCCGTCGCGGTAGATGTCGAGGTCCCATAGGTCGGAAACCTGGGCCTCGGGCAGGATAAAGGCGTCCGGATACCAAGCGACGGGGTTGTGGGCGATGCCGGCGGCACCGAGCGCCGCAGCGATGTCCTCGGCGGTCGCCTTGAGCGTGTTGGCGCGCAGCGTGACCGGGCGTGTGGCCGCGGCGCCGAAGCCCTCGATCATGAGCTCGGCATCGGCGGGCGCATAGGCGCCGGCGACCGTGTCGACCATAAAGCGCGGCAGGTCGGCGGCGCAGGGAAGGGCGGCAAGCTGGTCGGAAAGCTCGGTAGCGGCAAACTGCCTGAGCTTGAGCTCGGGCTTAACCTGCTTTTTCTGCTTACGACGACGCTGCTTGGACATCCGTCTTTCCTTCCACCTAAATGATTATTCTGGGACGGGGATTAAATAATCATTCCATGACTCCCGTCACAAAAAGACTGTACTGTGGCGCCCGGGAATGATTTTTTAATCCCCGTCCCAGAATAATCATTCCCGGGCGCGTTGCTACTAGCGTGCTTTAGTACTGGCTCTCGTGCTTGCTGAAGAAGTCGAAGCGCGGGGGCAGCGGCTTCACGCGGTGGTCGCCGGGCTTCTCGCCCAGGCTCTCTACGAACTCGTCCGTGGAGGCAAAGATGTTATCCCAGCTAAAGAAGGCGACCGGATCGACGTCGAAGTACTCGCAGATGAGTTCGCAGCCGGCCGGGACGATACCGTGCATCAGGACGGTCGCCACGCGCAGCTCGGTAAAGGCATCAACCAGGGCCTGCGTCATCGCTGCGTTTGCTTCGTCGCCCTCGAGCTTGTTGGCGGCCTTGGAGGCGTCGCTCCAGCGCTTGTTGGCGGCGCGCAGGTAGTCGTCGCACACGGCAAGCGCGCGGTGCGTCTCGAACTTGTACATGGCCTGCTCAAAGGCAAGAGCTGCCTGCTCGGCAGCCTCGACCACGGCGGCAGAGGCGGCACCGGCGGGGATGCAGCCGTTGCGATAGGGGCTCTCGTCGCCTTCCTTGACGGCGACGCCGTAGAAGCAGCTGCGGGCCAGACGGTTGAATACGCCGGTCAAAAGGGCGCTCTCCTTAAGGGCCGGATCGATAACGCGCTTGTCGTCGCAGGCGCGCACCTCGTTGCCGTCCTTGTCCTTGCCGGTCACACGCGTGTCGTATGCCTTGGGGCTAAAGCTCACCGGCTTTTCGGACAGGCCGAGCGACAGCCAGTGCGCGCGCATCTGCTCGCAGGTGTAGTGGTTGAGTAGGTCGTCTGCCGGCGGGGGAGGCGTCTGCGAGGACGAGCTGGCCTTTTTGCCCATGTAGAGCAGGTGGTAGCAGGCGCTGACGGTGCTCTGCGTGAGGTCCCAGCCCAGGGCCTCCCACATGGCGGTCTGCGCGATGCAGTAGAAGTAGATGTTGTCCTGACCGATAAACTGGTAGATCTGTGCGTCGTCCGAGCACCACCAGTCGCGCCAGTCGAGCGAGCTGTGCTGGTAGGTGGGCGCGGGCACCTGTGTGGAGTCGGCAGCGGGCTCGCCCATGAGGGCGGCATCCTGGGCGGCGACGCCCTCGGTCACGCCGGCGGCCTTGGCATCGCGCGCGAGCACGGTACGCGTATAGCTGATGGGCGCCCACAGGCTCTCTGGCCAGCACCAGCAGGTGACGTCGGAAACGCCGTCGACCTGGGGCACCGGAACGCCCCAGTCGATGTTGCCGGTGATGCGGAAAGGCACGAGCGCTTTGCCGCTGCGGAAGCGCACGCCGCCGTTGGCGAGCACCGCATGGGCGTCGTCGCGCTCCTTCCAGCTGGGGAAGGTGACGGTAAAGCTGCTCTTGTTTCCCTCGGGCTCCAGCACGGTGTGCTCGGGCAGCTGGTCCTCGACGGCATCGAAGGCCTCGCGGAACTTGTTTTGGATATAGAGCTGGGCCGGCAGCAGCCACTCCTCCATGGTCTTGGAGACCACGGAACGAACCTGCGGGTTCTGGGCGAGCTTGGCGGTGTAGGTCTTCATAAAGTCGAGGTAGGCCGGCAGGTCGAAGTAGAGGTTGTCGACCGGGCGCAGCTCGGGCACCTCGCCGGTGAGCTGGCTCTTGGGTGCGATGAGCTCCTCGGGCTCAAACTGGTGACCCAGGTCGCACTCGTCGGCATAAGCCTTCTCGGACTTGCAGCCCTGGATGGGGCAGCGGCCGATCACTTGGCGGCCGTTGAGGAACGTGCCGGCCTTGGCGTCGTAGAACTGCAGCGTGGAGCGCTTGGAGATGGTGCCCTGCTCATGCAGGCGCTCGATAATCTCGGCGGTCACTTCGTTGTGAATCTGCGCAGCCGGCTCAAGGCCCGAGCCGCCGTAGATATCGCAGCTGATGTTGTAGTTGTTGAGGGTCGCGGCCTGGCGGGAGTGATTGGACTCGACGTACTCGTTAATGGACTTGTCGTAGCCCTCGTTCTCCTTGAGCTTGCGGTAGCTCTCCATGATGGGCGAGCCGTAGCAGTCGGTGCCCGAGGTGAAGATGACGTTCTCGCGGCCCAGACGGTCGCGCAGGAAGCGGGCGAAGAAGTCGGCAGGGACAAAGACGCCGCCGACGTGGCCAAAGTGAAGGCCCTTGTTGCCGTAGGGCTCGCCGGCGGTAACGATGGCGCGGCGAGGCCAGCTGGGACGGTCGTTCATGGAGTATTTGGATGCCATGGGACTCCTTCGCATATGGTGAGAGCGCGGCCGGGCGCAAGGCCTGGCGACGCGGTGGTCAATTCGTGCATATCGTTCGACATTATCGCACATGCGGACGGGTACGTGGCAGGGGCGCTATCCTAAGATGCTATGAATGAGATTTCCAACATACATGCGTTTGAAGACGAGGATTTTCTGCACGCTTGCTTTGTGTGGGGGATGGTCGTAGTCGGCGTGTTTGCCGTGTGCTTGGTGCCGGTGTTTATGTTGCTGGGTGGGCCTGCAGACTTGGATGCGGCTGACGCGGGCGGCTGGATGGCTGTCGTGGGCTGGATAGTCGGCTTGGCTGCGATCTCAATGGCGTCGTTCGCCGTGCACGAGCTGGTGCACGGTGTGTTTTTTAAGCTGCTGGCGCCTGCGGGCGCGAAGGTGACCTTTGGGGCGAATCGCGAGACGGCGATGATCTATGCCTGCGCCGAGGGCGTTGTGTATTCGCGCCGGCGGTACATGGCGGTTTGCCTGGCGCCGACGGTTGTTGTGACGGCGGCGCTTGCCCTGGGGTTTGCGTTTTCGGGCTATCCGCTGCTGTGCTACCTGGCGGCCGGCTTGCATTTGTCGGGCTGTGTGGGCGACTGGTATTACGTGCGGACCATTTTGCGCGACCGCCGCATTGTCGCCTGCGAGGATACGTCCTTTGGCGTGCGCTTTTTCGGGTGAGGAGATGTCGATGAAGCCGTTGTTGCTGCATGCGTGCTGTGCGCCGTGCTCTCTTGAGCCGGTCCGCCTGCTGCGCGAGGAAGGGTTTGAGCCCACAATCTGCTGGACAAACCCCAATATTCAGCCGCACGATGAATGGCAGCGGCGTTTGGACGAGCTGCGCCGGTGGTGTGCCGATGGCGACATCGAGCTTATCGAGGCGGGGGAGGACCGGGAGCGCTGGGAGGCCGGCGTGGCCCCGCTGGGCGCCGATCGAGCCCGTCGCTGTCGCTCATGCTATGCCCTGCGTCTGGCCGAGGCGTGCCGTGTGGCCCAGGAGCGCGGGTTTGAGTTTGTGGGCACGACGCTCGCCGTCTCGCCGTACCAGTTGTTCGAAACCTGCAATGATGTGTTGGAGCGTCTGGCTGCTGCCCGCGGTCTCACTCCGGTGATTCGCGATTTTCGCACGTATTACCCCGAGGCGACACGTCGTTCGCGCGAGCTGGGCATGTATCGGCAGAACTACTGCGGCTGCCGTTTCTCGGCCGTCGAGGCGGCCATGGACCGCGCCCGCATCCGCGACGAGCGCAAAGCCGCCAAAAAGTAGTTCACTTGGGACGTCAGCCTGCTAGGATGTAGAGCGGACTTTAGCTATATAAGGAGAATCCGACGTGTCTATGCGTACCGATGATTTTGACTATAACCTGCCCGAAGAGCTCATCGCCCAGGCGCCTGCCGAGCCGCGCGACTCCTGCCGCCTGCTGGTGGTTGATCGCAAAGGCTCCGAGACAGGAACGCCGTTAGGGCATGGCGGCACCGTCGAGCACCGCATCTTCCGTGACATCATCGACTATATCGAGCCGGGCGACGTGCTCGTCATCAACCAGACGCGCGTGATGCCGGCCCGTCTTATCGGTCGCAAGACGGGCTCGGGCGGCGTGGTCGAGACGTTGCTGCTCAAGCGCCGCGAGGATGTTGACCCGCTGGGCCATGTTTGGGAGTGCTTGGTCAAGCCGGGTAAGCGCCTGAAGCCCGGTGCTCAGATTGAGTATCGCGCCGGTGGCGCTCATGCGCCCGAGGGGGCTCCCGTGGTGCTGACGGCCGAGGTCGTCGACTTTGTCACCGATAGTCGCGGCGGCCGCCTGGTGCGTTTTGAGCCGGCCGGTTGCAATGCCGCCGGCGAGCCGCGCACGCTTGACGAGGCCATCCATGCTGCCGGTCACGTGCCGCTGCCGCCCTACATTACCGATTACGAGGGCGATCCCGAGAAATATCAGACCGTGTACGCCATGAAGGAGGAGCACTCGGCTGCCGCTCCCACGGCGGGCCTGCATTTTACTCCTGAGCTCATGGCCGCTATCGAGGCCAAGGGTGCCAAGTTTGCCGCCGTCGAGCTCGAGGTGGGCATCGATACCTTCCGCTTGGTGGAGGAGGACGACCCCACGCAGCACGTCATGCACACCGAGCGCTACCACGTGTCGCAGGAGGTTGTCGACGCCGTGCATAAGGCCAAGGCCGAGGGTCATCGTGTGATCGCCGTCGGCACTACCGCGGTGCGCTCGCTCGAGAGCGCGTTTGACACGGACGCGCCGGTGTCCGATCCGGCCGTGACGGCGCGCTATTTTGAAGGCCGCGAGGACGGGGCCGACACGCTCGGCCGCGGCGACATCGTGGTGCGCGAGAACGCGACAACGCAGCTCTACCTCATGCCCGGCTCGACCTATCACGTGGTCGACGCGTTGATCACGAACTTCCACGTGCCGCGCTCCACGCTCATGATGCTCGTGAGCGCGCTTGCCACCCGCGACCAGATCATGGATGCCTACGCCGCCGCCATCGAGGAGCGCTACCGCTTCTTCAGCTTTGGCGACGCGATGCTCATTCAGTAGGTTACGGCGTTTTCCAAACGCCGTAACCGGCCGACGCTGCGCGGGCCGCATTTGGACAATCTGACGTTCAACTTCAAGGGCGCGAC
>UQLD01000001.1 GCA_900541855.1 uncultured Collinsella sp. | reverse complement strand
TCCGCACATGTGCGGATGAATGTGGGAGGTGTTCGGATAAAGTCGATAATCAAGGGTTCAAATCGACGCGCCAAAGAAATAAAAATTTCTCTAGCACGCGGCGAAAATCTTTGTTACTATAGTCGGGCTAACGGGTTGTGGCTCAGTTTGGTAGAGCACTGCGTTCGGGACGCAGGGGTCGCTGGTTCAAATCCAGTCAACCCGACCAGAGCATGAGGAGGGACCGCTTCTTGCGGTCCCTTTTTTTAGCTAGTGTTGTGATACCGCGATACCCGCGGTATACTCATTCGAGCTTGTCTCGCTGTATTGTGGAGGTCTACATGTTTGGACTGAGGGCTCCTGAGCTCATCATTATTCTCGTCGTTGTCCTGATTATCTTCGGGCCCAAGAACCTGCCGAAGCTCGGCAAGTCCCTCGGCTCTACCGTCAAGAATATCCGCGAGGGTATGGAGGGCGACGATAAGGCCGAGACCAAGCAGGCCGAGGAGGTCGTGGTCGAGCAGTCCGAGGAGGACAAGGAGATCGCTGAGCTCGAGGCCAAGCTCGCTGCTGCCAAGAAGAAGCAGGCAGAGGACAGCGACGCGGACGCAGAGTAGTCCCATCCCTTTGGGGTGAGCACCTGACCGGCTTGCCCGCAGGCTAGCCGGTCTTTTTCGTTTTGTTGACAGTTGATTGTTTGATCAGAGTTGGGGAGATATCCGTATGGACGCAAGCCAGATCGTACTGACCGCTGAGGGCCGCCAGAAGCTCGTCGAGGAGCTCGCCTGGCGTGAGGGCGATTACGCCAAGGAGATCGTCGAGGACATCAAGGAAGCCCGCGCGTTCGGCGACCTTTCGGAGAACTCCGAGTACGATGCCGCCAAGGACAAGCAGGCCCAGAATGCTGCTCGTATCGCCGAGATCCAGGCCATTCTTGCCAACGCTCAGGTTGCTGCCACCACGGGCGATCTGACCGTCTCCATCGGTTCCACCGTTTCGCTGATTGATCCCAACGGCGAGGTCATGGAAGTCACGCTCGTTGGTACCACCGAGACCAACTCGCTCGAGCACAAGATCTCCAACGAGTCTCCGGTCGGTCACGCCATCATCGGTCACGGCGAGGGTGATTCCGTCGAGGTCGTTACGCCTTCCGGCAAGACTCGCGTCTACACCATCGCCAAGATCGCACGCTAGACCACGGTCCCGCGTAAAGGTATGTTTTCGCTCCCTGGGACCGAATCCTGGGGAGCGTTTTAGTTTGAGGAGCTAACTTATGGCAGAGAACCAGAACGCCGCCGATCAGGCATCGACGCTCAACGACGAGCGCGCCACCCGCCTGGCCAAGCGCGCCGCCCTGTTCGAGGCGGGCCAGAACCCCTATCCCGAGCACTCTGAGCTTGAGGACTACGTCGCCGATATCGAGGCTAAGTACGCCGAGCTTGCCGATGGCGAGGACACCGAGGACGTCGTGAAGATCGCCGGCCGCGTGGTCGCCAAGCGCGGTCAGGGCAAGATCATGTTCATCGTCGTGCGCGATGCGACTGCCGAGATTCAGCTGTTCTGCCGCATCAACGACATGGACGAGGCCGCCTGGAATACGCTCAAGGCCCTCGACCTGGGCGACATCCTGGGCGTGACCGGCGTGGTCGTGCGCACCCAGCGCGGCCAGCTTTCCGTTGCCCCTAAGAGCGCGACCCTGCTTTCCAAGGCCGTTCGTCCGCTGCCCGAGAAGTTCCACGGTCTTTCCGACAAGGAGACCCGCTATCGCCAGCGCTATGTCGATCTGATCGCCAACGACGACGTTCGCGAGACCTTCCGTAAGCGTTCGCAGATTCTCTCTACCTTCCGTCGCTTTATGGAGTCCGACGGTTACATGGAGGTCGAGACCCCCATCCTGCAGACCATCCAGGGCGGCGCTACCGCCAAGCCGTTCATTACCCACTTCAACGCGCTCGATCAGGAGTGCTACCTGCGTATTGCCACCGAGCTGCACCTCAAGCGCTGCATCGTCGGTGGTTTTGAGCGCGTGTTCGAGATCGGCCGCATCTTCCGTAACGAGGGCATGGACCTTACCCACAACCCCGAGTTCACCACGATGGAGGCCTACCGTGCCTTCTCAGACCTCGAGGGCATGAAGGCGCTCGCCCAGGGTGTCATTAAGGCGGCTAACAAGGCCATCGGCAACCCCGAGGTCATCGAGTACCAGGGCCAGACCATCGACCTTTCTGGTGAGTGGGCCAGCCGTCCCATGACCGACATCGTCTCCGACGTGCTCGGCAAGCAGGTCACCATCGACACGCCGGTCGAGGAGCTTGCTGCCGCCGCGCGCGAGAAGGGCCTGGAGATCAAGCCCGAGTGGACTGCCGGCAAGATCATCGCCGAGATTTACGATGAGCTGGGCGAGGACACCATCGTCAACCCGACCTTCGTGTGCGATTACCCCATCGAGGTCAGCCCGCTTGCCAAGCGTTTTGAGGACGACCCGCGCCTGACGCACCGCTTTGAGCTGGTTATTGCCGGTCACGAGTACGCCAACGCGTTCTCCGAGCTCAACGACCCGGTCGACCAGGCCGAGCGCTTTGCCGCCCAGATGGCCGAGAAGGCCGGCGGTGACGACGAGGCCATGGAGTATGACGAGGATTACGTGCGCGCCCTCGAGTACGGTATGCCTCCCGCGGGCGGCATCGGCATCGGTATCGACCGCGTGGTCATGCTGCTCACCAACCAGGCTTCTATCCGCGACGTGCTGCTGTTCCCGCACATGAAGCCCGAGAAGGGTTTCCAGTCCGGTGCCGCTGCCGCCAAGGCTGCCGAGGCCGGCAACGCCGCGAGCCCGTTCGTTAAGTCGCTTAAGCCCACGCTCGATTACTCCAAGATCGCCGTTGAGCCGCTGTTTGAGGAGTTCGTCGACTTTGATACCTTCTCCAAGAGCGACTTCCGCGCTGTGAAGGTCAAGGCATGCGAGGCCGTCAAGAAGTCCAAGAAGCTGCTGAACTTTACGCTCGACGACGGCACCGGCACCGACCGCACCATCCTCTCCGGTATTCACGAGTACTACGAGCCCGAGGACCTGGTCGGTAAGACCCTGCTCGCCATCACCAATCTGCCTCCGCGCAAGATGATGGGCATCCCCAGCTGCGGCATGCTGATCAGCGCTGTCCACGAGGAGGAGGGCGAGGAGCGCCTCAACCTGATCCAGCTCGATGCTTCCATCCCCGCCGGCGCAAAGATGTACTAACTAGTTACGCGGTTCTACGAACCGCGTAACGGCTCGACGCTGCGCGACGTCCAGGGCGACAATTTGTCATTCAAAAGGCAAGGCATGACCAGAAGGTCTATGCCTTGCCTTTTTCATGCCAACTTGTTCGCCCTGGACGTCGCTCGCTGTCCGTCCTCTACCTGCGGCGTTGCTCTGGCTGGCACTTAGGGACGTTCCTCTTGTGCCGGCACTTAGGGACGTTCCTTTTGTGCCGGCACTTGGGGACAGTCCTAGTCGTTGGGGATCTACCGACGCATTGGGGGTTTGCGCCTTCCATGCATGACAGCCGTCTCTTTTATGTTTCCTTTAGCCGTCGCTGTCTAGGATGGGGGTTAGTCGATAGGAAGGGAGCACCGGGATGGACGACGCGAGCGAGTGCGCAATCGAAGAGGACATGCTCGATCAGTTCAACTACTTTGATGATGAGGACGAGGAGCTGATCGACCGTCGCGAGCCAGCGCCGCTTGATTCCTTTGATCTGGTCGATGAAGAGCCCGACGAGGACGAGGGCGAATCGGCGGAGCCCTCACAGCCTTCGCGCCTTAACTCGCTGCTTTCGAGAGCCCCCATGCACCACGGCGTTCGTGCCGGCGCGCTCCATATGAAAACTGACTGGCACCAGATCGTGACGGCAGGCGATGAGCTTGCCGTCGATGCGCCGCTCACCGATAAATCATCCATCATCTGCCGCACCGGCATGCTTATGCTGGCAAGCGGAACGGGTGCCTGGCGCGTGCGCGATACCATGAATCGTGTTGCCGCCGTACTCGGTGTCACCATCCACGTTGACTTAAGTCTTCTGTCGTTTGAGTGCACCTGCATCGAAGATGGTCACTGCTTTAATGAGGTCGTCAGCTTGCCCACAACGGGCGTCAATACCCATCGCATTTGGATGATGGAGAGTTTCCTCAAGGAAATCGAGACCTATGGTCGTCGCTTCACGGTGCACGAGTATCACGAGATGCTCAAGACCGTTGAGAGTTCAAAACCTGATTACGCGCCTTGGCAACAGGGCCTTGCGGCGGCCTGCGCCTGTGGCGCCTTCGTTTTTTTGCTCGGCGGCGGCCCTATCGAGATGGCCTGCGCGTTCGTGGGCGCGGGTGTCGGCAACTTTGCCCGCTCCCATATTCTCAAGCAAGGCCTTGGTCAGTTCAGCGCGCTGACGACCGGCGTTGCGCTCGCTTGCGTTTCGTATCTGCTGGCATTGCTCGGCCTTGGCCAGGTCATACCGGGGGCAATGTCGCACCAAGAAGGCTATATCGGCGCCATGCTCTTTGTGATTCCCGGCTTTCCGCTCATTACGGCGGGCCTCGACATCGCCAAGCTCGACATGCGAAGCGGTATCGAGCGCCTTTCATATGCCGTATCGATTATTGTGATGGCGACGCTCGTAGGTTGGATGGTTGCCGAGTGTGTTGGCCTGGCGCCGGACGACTTTGCCCCACTGGGCCTTTCGCCGCTTGCCCTTACGCTCCTGCGCGTGGTGATGAGCTTCGTTGGCGTATTCGGCTTCTCGGTGATGTTCAACAGCCCGGTAAAGATGGCCGCGGCAGCTGGGTTGATCGGCGCCGTGTCCAATACCCTGCGTCTGACCCTTGTCGATGCGCCGACGATGATTCCCTTCCTGGGCCTCAGCACGGGAATGCCTCCCGAGGCAGCAGCGTTTATCGGCGCGCTGGTATCGGGTCTGCTGGCAAGCTTGGCCGAAGTCAAGCTCACCTACCCGCGCATCGCCCTCACGGTGCCTTCGATTGTCATTATGGTGCCGGGCTTGTATCTGTATCGCTCGATGTATTACATGTGCACCTTCGACACGGTCAATATGCTCGGCTGGTTTGTGCGCGCAGTGCTCATCGTAGCGTTTCTGCCCGTTGGACTGGGTGTGGCGCGTACGCTCACCGACCCTCGCTGGCGCCACACCAGCTAATTGGTACAAGGGGGACAGGTTACTTTGCACCAAATGAGTTGCGGTGAAATAGGGACTGAATTGCTGCTTAAAGGGTCAAAACAGTCCGTATTCCACCGCAACTTATGGGGTCGGGGGATTATCGGTGCCCTGCATCTTCATAAACTCAACGCTTACGAAGCGCATGCGTTTCGTGCTAGGCTGGTTCCACCACATAAGTAGTCGCAGACGCGCGTACCACGGGCGGGCGAGATGAAGTTCCAACAGCTCCATCTTGCCCGCCCGTTTTTGTTGCGTGGCGCCGCGGTACAACACAGAGAGGAATCTGCCCTTTATGCCTATCAACAAACGAGAGAGCCTGCTGTTCACCTTTATCATGTGCTTTTGCATGGTGCTCTGGATGAGCATCTACAACGTTGCCCTGCAGCACGGGGCCATCAACGGCGAGGTCGTTGCCACTGCGTGGCTCGGCTTCCCCGTTGCCTACATTTTTGCCATGTGCTGCGACTGGTTCGTCGCCAGCCCGCTCGCCAAGGGTTTCGCCTTTAAGTACTTGGTCACGCCGGGCAAGAGCTCGCCACTTGCCATGACGCTCGCCGTCAGCTCCTGCATGGTCGTTCCCATGGTCATCATCATGTCGCTGTACGGTGCCTGTGAGGGTCTGACGCACATGCCCGGCGGCATCCTTGCGAACCTGTATTCCGTGCCCGCGATCTGGATGATCAACATCCCGCATAATTTTGTGATGGCGCTGCCGTGGAACCTTTTGGTAGCCGGTCCGATTTCCCGCTTCGTCTTCCGTCGCGCCTTCCCTGTGGGGACGGTTTTCGAGGAGGAGCATGCCGAGCTCTTGGAGCAGGCTATGGCTCCTGAGTGCGAGTAGCTCGCTTAGGGATCTGCTGAGCGCGGGCGACTTGCTTGGTTGGAGCCCTAAGCGTGGATAGCTCTCTCGGCGACATCGCGGGCGTGAGCGGTGCACATGACCGGAGGGCCCGTGCTGCTCCGTTGCCCGACGTGCTAGCGCGCAGAACAATCTGTTGGTGCATTCGGCGGCTGCTGAAGCGTTTCGGCAGCCGCTTTTTATACGGAGTTTAAATACAACAGTCTGTTGTATTACGTAGAGTGGTATATCTCTAGCGGGAAAAATGCGAGAGACGGAGCATTATGGCGTTGCTAGTAGGACTGGACGTAGGGTCGACGACGACCAAAGTTTACGCGATGCACGAGGATATGACCGAGGCGTGGTGGGGATATCGCCGCCACGGGGCGTGTCAGACAGCGAGCGTGCGCGCCATGCTCGGCGAGCTCGCCGAGCGCTTTCCCCATGAGTCACTGCGCGTTGCGGTGACCGGCTCGGGTGCGCGCGATATCGCGACCGCGCTGGGCGCCTCGTACGTTCAGGAGGTGGTCGCCAACGCGCTCGCGATCAGCAGGTTCTATCCGCAGACGCGCTGCGCCATCGAGCTGGGCGGCCAAGACGCCAAGATGATCTTCTTCCACACCAACGATAAGGGAGACATCGAGGTTGCCGACATGCGCATGAACGGCTCGTGCGCAGGCGGTACCGGTGCATTTATCGACGAGATGGCAAAGCTCATGGGGGTCGGCACCGAATCGGGCGAGTTCGAGCAGCTCGCAAGCCGGGGAACGACCGTCCACGAGGTCTCGGGCCGCTGCGGCGTGTACGCAAAGACCGATATCCAGCCGCTGCTCAACGAGGGCATTCCTACCACCGACCTGGCGCTTTCGGCGCTTCACGCGGTCGCCCGCCAAACGATCGGCGGTCTGGCCCAGGGTATCGACATCGAGCCGCCGGTAATCTTCGAGGGCGGTACGCTCGCCTACAACCCCACACTGGTCCGCGTGTTCCGGGAGCAACTGAATCTATCGGACGATCAGGTTATCGTCCCGCGCGATCCGCAGATCATGGTCGCGCGCGGTGCCGCCCTGTCGCTGACCGACATGTTCGCATCGTCCCAACCGATCGACCTTCCCGACGCTTTTGTCCGGCTGGATAAGCTCGAGACGGTCGCGCCCGCAAGCGGGGAGGGACGTCTTGCCCAGCCCTTTTTTGCCACACCTGCCGAGCAGGCGGATTTTACGGCACGCCATGGCAAAGAGACGCCGGCAAAGGGTCCGGATGCGTATGCGCCCGGAGAGACGGTGCGTGTGGCGCTCGGTATCGATTCGGGGAGCACGACGACCAAGTTCGCCCTGGTCGATGAGGCGGGTGAGCTTGTCGATTCGTTCTACGCGTCTAATAACGGCAGACCGCTCGACGTCGCCCAACAGGGTCTTGTCAGCTTGAAGAACCGCTGGGAGACAGCGGGAGTCACGCTTGCGATCGATGCCGTGGGCACCACGGGATACGGCGAGGAGCTTTTCGCGCGCGCGTTCCACGCCGACTACCATACGGTCGAGACGGTCGCGCACGCCCGCGCCGCGTGCGCATGCGTTCCCGATGCGACCTTCGTGCTCGACATCGGCGGACAGGATATGAAGGCCATCTGGCTCAACCACGGCGTGCTGACCGATATCGTCGTCAACGAGGCGTGCTCTGCGGGCTGCGGCTCGTTCCTCGAGGGTTTTGCCAAAAACCTCGGAATAGCCGTTGAGGATATCGCGACCGAGGCATTTTCGTCCAAAGCCCCCGCCGTTCTCGGCAGCCGCTGCACGGTGTTCATGAACAGCAGCGTCGTTTCCGAGCAGCGGCGCGGTAAGGGTCCGGGCGACATCATGGCCGGTCTCTGCCGTTCGATTATCGAGAACGTGTTCACCAAGGTCATTCGCGTTTCAAATCTCAACCGTCTGGGCGACAAAGTCGTCGTCCAGGGCGGCACGTTCCGAAACGACGCGGTGCTGCGCGCATTCGAGCAGTATCTGGGCAAACCCGTCACGCGTGCGCCCCACCCGGGGCTGATGGGCGCTATCGGTATCGCCCTGCTCGCGCGCGAGGAATGCCGCAAGGGCGACGCCGGCACGTCGTTTATCGGGCTCGATGCCGTGGAGCGCTTCGAGCATCGCGAGTTCGGCGGCGTTACCTGCCGTCGGTGCAACAACCGCTGCCAGCGCGCGGTCGTGGCATTTGGCGACGGCTCGCTTTACGTCACGGGCAATCGCTGCCCGCGCGGCGGCGCCATCTCATGGGATGAGCTCGTGCGCGAGGTTCCCGCGGCGGAGGAGCTGCGTCCGCAGGGTGCTTGCGAGGCACAGGCACCCGGCACGGGGCGCGACCGGACCGCGGCTGCCCCCAATCTCTTTGTCGACCGCGAGAAGCTGCTGTTCGAGTCGTACCCCACGGTTCCCGTCAGCGGGGGGCGCGATGTCACGATCGGCATTCCCCGTGTGCTCGAGTTCTGGGACACCATGCCGTTCTGGTCGACGTTCTTCAGCACGCTCGGCTTTAAGGTGCGCGTCTCGGGACGCAGCACCAAGGCGATGTACGAGCGCGGTCTGGCGCACGTCACATCCGACACCGTGTGCTTCCCGGCCAAGCTCGTCCACGGGCACATCCGCAATCTCGTCGACGCCGGCGTCGACCGCATCTTCATGCCCATCATCACGACGGTGCCCACCGAAAACACCGCCTCTACCAGCGAGTGGATGTGCGCCGTCGTAAAGGGATACCCCTACGTGATGCGCAATTCCGATAACCCGGAGGAGCGTTTCGGCGTTCCGTTCGATACGCCGCTGTTCCACTGGTACGACGAGGGCGACCGAAACCGCCAGCTCAAGGCGTGGTGCAAGGAGACCTTCGATATCGATGCCGACCTGGTTGCCAAGGCGACCGAGCAGGCGGACCGCGCGCAGCAGACGTTTGAGAACCAGCTGCAGCTGCGCGGCAGGCAGGTGCTCGAGAACGTGCGCGAGGACGGCGGCTACGCGGTGGTGATCGCTTCGCGCCCGTACCACAACGACCCGCTGGTCAACCACGGGCTGCCCAAGCTCTTCTCTGAGCGCGGCATCCCCGTGCTGACGCCCGATGCGGTGCCGGGGGTCTACAACGTCGATCTTTCCAACAGCCGCATCGACATCGTGAACAACTACCATGCGCGCATGCTGTCGTGCGCGGTCATCGTCGCATCGACGCCCGAGCTCGAGCTCGTGCAGATGGGCAGCTTCGGCTGCGGCCACGATGCGTATCTCACCGACGAGATCGCGCGCATGATGGGCGAGATGGGCTCCAAGGTTCCGATGATGATCAAGCTCGATGAGAGCGACGTCGCCGGTCCCATGGGCATTCGCGTGCGTTCGTTTATCGAGTCGGTCAACCGTCGTCGCGCGGAGGAGCGTGCCGAGGGCGCCCGGGTGCACGCGGTCCATCCGCTCGACGACCCGTATAAGGTCAAGTACACCAAGCGCGACCGGCACGACAAGATCGCGCTGGTCCCCAACACCTCCCATGCGTTCTGCAGGCTCATGACCGCGGCGATGCGCAATCAGGGCGTGCGCGCCGAGGCCCTTGATATCGGGCGCGAGGATGCCATCCGCCTGGGCAAACGCTATGTGCACAACGACATCTGCTTCCCCGCGCAAATCGTGATCGGCGAGGCGCTCGCGGCACTCGAGAGCGGTAAGTACGACCCGCACGACGTCGCCGTGGTGACTGGCAAGTATATCGGCGACTGCCGCCTGACGCACTACATGCCCCTGCTGCGCCGCGCGCTCGACGACGCGGGATACGACTATGTCCCGGTGCTCACCAACGACGACGTCGATGCCCACAATGCGCATCCGGGCTTCAAGCTCGGCCTTGGCCCGAGCATCCAGATCGCCTACGGTCTTCCCATGATCGATGCCCTCGAGGCCATGCTTAGGCGCATCCGTCCCTACGAGCTCGAGAAGGGCGCGGCGGACGCTGCGTTCGACCGCGCGCTCGATGAGGTTATCGAGGGCATGGAGCGCTCCGGGCTGAGAGGCCAGGCGACGGGCTTCAAACGCGCGCTTGCGATCATGGACGCCGTTCCGTACGACCGCTCGAACCCGCATCCGACCGTTCTCATCGTGGGCGAGTACCTGCTCAATTTCCATCTCGGCGCCAACCACGAGATCGAGCGCTACCTCGAGGACAACGGGCTCGAGGTCATCGAGGCGCGCATGACCGACGTGATCCGCAAGACCTATTTCTACAAGCATGCGCAGTCGCGCGAGTTCCACGTCGACCTGTCGCTGCCCGAAAAGGCCTGGTACGCCACGGCGGACAACCTGTTCGAGCTCGCGCACGACCGTTGCGACCGCCTGGGCGCGGCGAGCCCGCTCTACGAGCCGCCGACGCGCATGCCCGAGCTCGTGCGCGCGAGCGATAAGATCCTGCACCATACGTTCGATGCGGGCGAGGGCGTGCTGATTCCGGCGGAGATCCTCGAGCACGCCAAGCGCGGCTGCCGCAACTTCGTGATCCTGCAGCCGTTCGGGTGTCTGCCCAACCATGTCGTGGGGCGCGGGCTCATCCATGCGCTCAAGGAGCAGTATCCCACGGCGCAGTTCCTGCCGCTCGACTACGATCCCGACGTGAGCTTCGCCAACGTGGAGAACCGTCTTCAGATGCTCATCATGAACGCCAAGGCGCAGGGGTGCGGTGAGGCGCATGGCGAGACCGCGTAAGGACGCCGATGCGCCCGATGCACGCACCCGTATCATCGAGGCGTTTTGGGAGCTCATCGAGAACAACAGCATCTTCGAGCTGTCGGTTGGCGAGGTGACCCGCGCCGCCCGGTGCAATCGCGGAACGTTTTACTACTATTTTCACGATTTCGATGAACTCGTCGCCATCGCCATAGCCCAACTGCTACAGGATAACGAGCTCATCACCGATGCCCTCTGGCATTTTTCGAGCGAGGGCGACCTTTCGGCGTTCGACCGGCGCGACGTCCGCTGCCTGCTGCGGCGCATCGTCATCACCATGAGGGCGGGTGCCGCCGAGCAGGTCGTGCAGGGCATCCATACGATCATCATCGACCGCGTGAGAGAGATCGTCCACCCCGACGGAGAAGAGCTCAAGGCAGATTCGAGCTTTGCGGTGGGCTTTCTGGTCTCGGGCATCATGGGCTTTGTGATGGCGGTCGGCTTTGCCCGGGAGGGCGGCGAGGAGATAGACCTCGAGCAGCCGGGGGACAGCGCGTGCGCGTACCTGAGGGCGGTCGCCATGCAGACGGTGGAAACGGTCGCGCAAGTCGAGGGCGTCGATACATCCGAGCTGCTCGAACGCGTCTCCAAGGAGGCCGATGCCTATCGCGCATCGCGTGCGACGAGTCCCGACGTGGTGAAAGACGCCTAGGGTTTCTCTTGCGGGGCGCCTGTCGCGCATCGCGCGGTGAGTCCCGCGATGCGGTCATAACCTGCATTCATGTGAGCCGGGTTTATAGATATTCCTCCAGCTGTTAACATAGACAACCTGTTGGTAAAGAGACAAAAGCGCCGCCGACGGGCGGGCGTTTTGATTTCGATGAACTCATGTAAGGAAACGAGCATGTTAGATAGATTTACCGATCGAGCGCGCAAGGTCATGTCGATGGCCAAACAGGAGGCGCTCGATCTGCACTCAAATAAGGTGGGCACCGAGCACCTGCTGCTCGCACTCGCCAAGGAGGACGAGGGCATCGCTGCCGAGGCGCTGCGCTCGCTTGATATCTCCTACGACGACATCATGGACACCCTCAAGGAGGTCCAGACCACGGTTCCCGAGCCCAGCGAGGAGACCGAGGCTGCCAAGCTTGCCTTTACGCCGCTCGTCATTAGCGTGATGGAGCGCTCCTTCCGCGTGGCACGTGAGAACAACCAGACCTACGTGTCGACCGAGCACTTGCTGATTGGCATCGTCGAAGAGGGTAACGGCATGGCCATGGACATCCTCATGCGCCTGGGTGTGTCGTCCGCCTCCATCAAAAAGGCTATCGAGAAACTTACCGCCAAGGACCAGGACAAGAAGCGTCCGCTCGCCGGCGCCGGTGCCGGGCGTCCCGGTGCGGGCCTGCCGTTCTTTAGCGGCTCGGACGCGTCGCAGCAAAAGGGGAGCGGCACCGATACGCTTAAGCAGTTCGCCACCAACCTTACGCAGAAGGCGCGCGACGGCGAGCTCGACCCTGTAATTGGTCGCGAAAAGGAAGTCCAGCGTATGATGGAGATCCTTTCGCGTCGCACCAAGAACAATCCGCTTATCTTGGGCGACCCCGGCGTGGGCAAGACGGCCATCGTCGAGGGTCTGGCTCAGCAGATTGCAGCTGGCAACGTGCCCGAGAACCTTATGAACCAGAACATCTGGACGCTCGACCTGCCGGGCCTCGTTGCGGGCGCCAAGTATCGCGGTGAGTTTGAGGAGCGCCTCAAGAACGTGATCCAGGAGGCCACCGAAGCTGACGACGTCATCCTGTTTATTGACGAGATGCACACCATCATCGGTGCCGGCTCTGCCGAGGGCTCCATCGACGCGAGCTCCATGCTCAAGCCCGTGCTCGCGCGCGGTGCCTTCCAGATTATCGGCGCCACCACGGCCGAGGAATTCCGCAAGTACCTCACCAAGGACCCGGCCTTCGAGCGTCGCTTCCAGACCATCGATGTCGAGGAGCCGAGCGTCGAGGACACGGTCAAGATCCTGACCGCGCTCAAGCCGCGCTACGAGGAGCACCACCATGTGCGCTATACGCAGGGTGCTATCGAGGCCGCCGCGAACCTCTCCGACCGCTACATCCAGGATCGCTTCCTGCCCGATAAGGCCATCGACCTCATTGACGAGGCCGGCGCCCGCGCCCGCATCGCCGCCAACCGCGCGCCCGAGCCGGTGCGCGAGGCCGAGCATCGCGTGGAGGAGCTTAAGGCCGCCGCGCAGGAGGCCACCGAGAGCGACGACATGAACAAGGCCGCCGAGATCACCGAGCAGCAGAAGGCCGCCGAGATTGAACTCGCCGAAGCCAAGGCCGCCTGGACCGCCGAGCTCGACGCCAGCCCGCTCACCATCGACGTGAGTCAGATTGCCGACATCGTGTCCGTGACCTCTGGCGTGCCGGTTTCCTCGCTCACCGAGAGCGAGAGCCGGCGTCTGCTGCAGACCGAAAGCGTGCTCAAGACGCGCATCATCGGCCAGGATGAGGCAGTCGAGGCCGTCGCCAAGGCTGTGCGCCGCAGCCGCTCGCCGCTCAAGGACCCGCGTCGTCCCGGCGGCAGCTTTATCTTCCTGGGTCCCACCGGCACAGGCAAGACCGAGCTCGCCAAGACGCTCGCCGAGTACCTCTTTGGCAGCAAGGACGCGCTCATCAGCTTCGACATGTCGGAATTCGGCAGCGAGTTCGAGGTCTCCAAGCTCATCGGTAGCCCTCCGGGTTACGTGGGCCACGACGAGGGCGGTCAGCTCACCAAGGCCGTTCGCCGTCATCCGTACTCGGTCGTGCTGTTCGACGAGATCGAGAAGGCGCACCCCGACATCTTCAACATTTTGTTGCAGGTGCTGGAGGAGGGCCGCCTGACCGATAGCCAGGGCAAGACGGTCGACTTCCGCAACACCGTGATCATCATGACGTCCAACGTGGGCGCTCGCGAGATCGCGCAGGATGCGAGCGTAGGCTTTGGCACCACCGGCGAGCAGGGCCTCACGTCGAGTGAGATCCGCGGCCGCGCGATGGGCGAGCTCAAGCGCCTGTTCCGCCCCGAGCTGCTCAACCGTATCGACGACATTGTGGTGTTCCAGAAGCTCTCGGGCGAGAATCTCACCAAGATCGCGCACCTGCTGGTGGACGACCTGCGTCAGCGTTTGATTGCCAACGGCATGAACATCAAGCTCACCGATGCGGCGTACGACAAGATCGTGGCCGAGGGTACCGACCTCACCAACGGTGCGCGTCCGCTGCGTCGTGCCATCCAAAAGCTCATCGAGGACCCGCTGTCCGAGGAGCTTCTGGCCGGCGAGTGGGGCGAGGGCGATACCGTCCTGTGCGACGTGGCCGATGGCAAGTTTGTCTTTAGCCACGGCACGGGCGAGATCCCGGCACCGCGTCCGGCGGGCACGCTCGGCGGCGATACCGCCCCGGCGGCACCGCACACCGGCAACGCCGCGCCCGTGAGCGGCGGCGTGACCTCGGGTCCCGGCGGCATGATGCAAGCCGGTTCCGGCGCGCTGTAGGGCGTGGCGACAATTTGATACGCGCAATCGAGGCGCTCCGGAAAGGGCGCCTCGATTTGTAGAGCTGCGGAAGCTGTGACCGTTACGCTATACGGTCCACCGTTAGCCGATGATGCGAGGGCGCTCGGCGTTTTCGACTGGTTTATGCACGCAAAGTCTGGGAATATACAAGGCGCATGTCTTACTGTCTAACCAGTTGCGCCAAGGAGGCACTATGGACTACAAGATTACCGGCTACGAGCCCGCCCAGCTGTTCCATTTCTTTGAGGAGGTCAGCGCGATTCCCCGTGGGTCTGGCAACGAGAAGGGCATCAGCGATTTCCTGGTCGCGTTTGCCAAGGAGCGCGGCCTCGATGTGTACCAGGACGAGGTCTACAACGTCATCATTCGCAAGCCCGCATCTGCCGGTGCCGAGAATGCCCCGACCGTGATGCTGCAGGGCCACATCGATATGGTGTGCGACAAGTTGGGCTCCGTTGAGCACGACTTTACGACCGATGGTATCGACTTGGTCGTCAAGGACGGCGTCCTCACCGCTAACGGCACCACCCTGGGCGCCGACAACGGCATTGCCGTCGCTCTGATGCTCACTGTTCTCAATGACGATTCGATCGTTCACCCCGCCCTCGAGTGCGTGTTCACCACCGACGAGGAGACTGGCCTGGTCGGCGCCGAGACGCTCGACAAGTCCCAGATTAGCGCCCGCACCATGATTAACCTTGACTCCGAGGAAGAGGGCGTTGCCACCGTCAGCTGCGCCGGCGGCGTCGTCGTTACCTACACCTGCCCGATCGCGCGCGAGCATAAGACCGGTAGTACCCTCACGCTCGACATCTCCGGCCTGCTGGGCGGCCACTCCGGCAGCGATATCAACCTGGAGCGCGGCAACGGCAACCTCATCATGGCCCGCATCATCGACCGCCTGATGGTTGCCGGCGAGCCCGCCATCGTTAGCTTTAACGGCGGCACCAAGGACAACGCCATCAACCGTGAGTGCAAGGCCGTTCTGGTCTACGCCGACCACGCTGCCGCCGAGGCCGCGGCCCAGATCGCAAAGGGCATCATCGCCGACGTCACTGCCGAGCTCGAGGTCTTCGACCCCGGCTTTACTTGCACCGTCGAGATTGCCGACGACGCCGAGGTTGAGGCCATGGACCAGAAGTCCGCGCTTGCCCTCATCCGCGCCCTGCGCCTTGCCCCTAACGGCGTGATTCGCCGTAACGTCGCCACCGACGGCTCCGTCGAGGTTTCCTCCAACATCGGCGTGGTCGCCACCTCCGATGACGAGGTCAAGATTATGCTGTCCCCGCGCTCTTCGATCACCTCGCTGCAGAACGAGTTCAAGGACCGTCTGCAGACGCTGGCCGATGTCCTGGGCTTCGACGCCAAGTTTGAGTTTGAGTATCCCGGCTGGAGCTATGCCGAGCATTCGCCGGTCCGCGAAGTCTTTGTCGAGAGCTATCGAGAGCTCTTTGGCTCCGAGCTGCGCATCGAGTCCATTCACGCCGGCCTTGAGTGCGGCCTGTTTGCCGAGGCTCTGCACGGCCTGGACGCCATCGCCGTGGGCCCGACGCTCTCCGATGTCCATACCCCGGACGAGAGCATGGAGCTCGCTTCTGCCGAGCGCTTCTACGAGCTGCTCATCGACGTCCTCAAGCGCCTCGCTGCGTAAAGGTTGCGCTAGCAGCAGTCCGAGTCACGTGCTAGCGGATTGCAAATGACATTATGAGAGGGGGCACCCGGTCTTTTGCGACGGGTGCCCCCTCTCTTTTGTTTGATAATTGCGAAATTACGGCCACCTAGTCCATTTCTGCCCTGATGAGGTCGAGGGCGCGCTGGCAGTTTTCGCGGACGGGGCCGAGCATATGCTCGCGCAGGTCCGCCATGCCGGGCAGGTCGGCGTATTCGTCCATGACCTCTTCCATGCAAATGGGTACCTCGTAGGCGAGGTCCATCATGGTCGCAAAGCAAAACTTCTCGGATAGCCCGGCATCGGTGAGCGTCGCCTCCAGCGTGGGGTCGCCCATACCGTGGTATCGGCGGATAGCGCCTGGACCGATGCACCCCACACGATTTTCGCCGCCAACGCTCATGGCAAGGCGAGCCCGGCGGCGCATGCGCTCATACGCCAAGCCCGATGCGACATCGTACATACGAGCCATCATGGCTGCGCCGTCGTTTCCAAGGAGCAGGGAATAGTTTTTCGCATGCGCATCCGGTGCGCCGATGATGGCGTTAAAGAAAAGTATCTGCGTAAACAGATACAGGTTAAGTTGATGGTGGCTCGTATTGACGAGGAGTTCCTGAATATCGCGTGCGGTCGGGCCGCCGTCTGCCGTGTACTTTTGTGCGGGCATCACTCCAAGGGCCTGACAGAGGTCTTCTTGATGTAGACGCATGATTGTTCCGCCTTTGACTTTCACGCGGTCATAGCGCTCAACAATGAGGGCGGGTTCGTCCTCAAATAAGCGATACTCAACGTTCGCCGTTGCGATACCCGCGCGCTGGGCGCTTTTCATGCAGACAAACTCATTAAGAGCCTCAAGTTTAAATCCGATAACGCCATTTTTGAAAATATGCGTCGTGGGCGATGAGCCCATGCATTCGCACCAGCGGCCGTTTATGAACGCGAGCGCGAACTTGCCCTGGTTGCCTCCAAGTGACCAACTTTCATCTAGACCCATCCACGATGCATCGCGGTCATCTCTGATCGACTTGAGACGGAGAGCAATTTCGTGGTCGTCTATAGGGCGGTAGTCGCCAGCGCGATGCAGGACGGCGTCGGCATCTTCTTCGGCACAAAACTGCACTCCGCCCGGACAGTCGAGTCCGATATGGCTGAGCAACGCAACGGGATTGTTGGGCCTAACGTTGAATTCGGCGGCAATCGCTTTTCGTTGGTCCTCGCTGTCGGGTAGAAGGCCAAACAAGTACGGATTCATGACCTGTTGGCCGTATGTGCGATTTGATACGGGTATGTTGGTCGATAGGGCTGGCCCGTCATAGTCATGATCGTAGGTAAAGCTGATAAGACCGTTCTCATCTTGCGTGAGCGTTCCCGCAGGTACGCCGCAAATAATGGTCCGAAGTGATGTTCTGGCCATTGGCTATTTCCCTTCGGGCTTGGTTTGGTTAGATGCGTTTGCGGCAATCGAGACTCCGAGATTGGACATGGCGAAATCGGCGAAGGCCCTGTCGTAGAGCTCGGACGTAAGGGGGGTATCTGCAAGAGCTGGAATGGTTGTGCTGCGACGGTTGCGATGATGAAGACGTTGGGCGTGATGGCGTCTGGAGGTGCTGCAAGGTTGATCAGCATGCGGGGCGTCGACTGGGTGCTCATTTTTCGTTTTGCTTATATCTCCTTGTGTTGCGAGCGCCAGTCCAAGAGCGTCGAAAATCACCAGCAACTTGTCGAGTCGAATGCCGATGGCGTCTCCTAGCTCGAGCGATGCGAGCAGACGCTCCGAAACACCGGCCTTTTTGGCGAGGGCGGCACGGGTGAGACCCTGAGTCTCGCGTGCCTGGCGCACGTAGATGCCAGCTTGGCGCGGTGTGGTGATGGGAAGGGTATCCACGGCGATCTCCTAACGTGCAGACTTTTGCATATCAGTATGACATGCAAAAGTCTGCACGAATAGGCATTATGCAAAACTCTGCATGAGACTCCTACATTGACGTTGGCTTATGAGAGGCGTTTTTTATATCGCGAGGATCCCGAGGTGCTCAAGCAAGATCTTAAGCCCGATGAGGGTGAGCACGACGCCGCCCACGATGGTGGCGGGTTTTTCGTAGCGCGCGCCAAAGGTGTGGCCGATCGCTACGCCGGCGACGGAGAAGATAAACGTTGTGATGCCGATAAGCGATACAGCGGGAACGATGTCAACCGAGAGCGCCGCAAATGAGATGCCCACGGCCAGGGCGTCGATTGAGGTGGCGATGGCGAGGATCAGGTACTCGCCCAGGTCAATCTTTTCGGCATCCTTGCCGTCGCCTTCATCCTCGTCCTCGGTAAAGGCCTCCCACAGCATTTTGCCGCCGATGAAGGCCAAAAGGATAAAGGCGATCCAGTGGTCGATGGGTCCGATGATGCCCATGAATTGACTGCCGAGCGCCCATCCGATTACGGGCATGCCGGCCTGAAAGCCGCCAAAGAACAGGCCGAGCACTACGGCGGCCTTAAGGTTGATCTTCTTCATGCCAAGGCCCTTGCAGATGGATACGGCAAAAGCGTCCATAGAAAGGCCGATAGCGAGCAACACAAGCTCTGCGAGTCCCATAGTCTGGCTCCCTCTCTGCGGGCGGGCCCGCGTGTACCTCTTGGGGGAGTAACAAAAAAGACCCGTGGCGTACGCGTTGCGCGCACAGCCACGAGTCTCGTTCATTAAGGCAAGCCAGGCCGCATCGGCCAGTGTGTTGACTTGCCGCGCCACCGGAGGCGAACCCGATCACGCGACTACTCCCTCATTTATGCGAATCCCGATGCTACCACATGAACAGCTGATTTGGGTTGGGCTCTCAGCTGTGTTCGCTCATTCTGTAAGCATCGGATTTCGCAAGCGCCGCAGGGACAAACCGTGAGAAACTATTTAGCGTTTATGGAGCGTACACGATGGGAGCGATGCCTTGGATAAGAACGAGCTGCAAAAGCGTATGGAACAGGCCATCCGCCTGACGGCACCTGGTCAGCCGATCCGCACCGCCCTCGACATGATCATCGCCGGTCACCTGGGCGCCCTTATCTGCGTCGGCGACACCGAAAACGTGCTCGCTGCCGGTAACGACGGCTTCCCGCTCAACATTTCGTTTACCTCGAACCGCCTGTTCGAGCTTTCCAAGATGGACGGCGCCATCGTCATCGATGGCGACCTCACCCAGATCCTGCGCGCCAACTTCCACCTCAATCCCGATCCCTCGCTCGCCACGAGTGAGACGGGCATGCGTCACCGTACTGCCGCTCGCATGTCGGTGCTCACCGATGCCATCGTGATCTCGGTTTCGGCTCGCCGTGCCGTCGTTAACGTGTACGTTCACGGCAAGAGCTACGAGATCCAGCCCGTCACCACCATCATGAGCTCGGTCAACCAGCTCGTCGCCACGCTTCAGACCACCCGTCAGTCGCTCGATCGCTCCTTGCTGCGCCTGACGGCCCTCGAGCTCGACGACTACGTTACGCTCGCCGACATCACCGGTATTTTCTCGAGCTTCGAGATCATGCAACAGGCAAAGACCGAGCTTAAGGATTGCATCGTCAAGCTGGGTAACCAGGGCAAGCTCGTGCAGATGCAGCTCGAGCAGCTCGCGGGCTCCAGCATGGATACCGAATACGACTTGATGATCCGCGACTACGCAAGCGATTCCTCCGAGGCAAACGCCGAGAAGATCCGCGCCGAGCTGAGCCGCATGACGCCTAAGGACCTGTCCGACCCGCAGCACGTGGCGGCAGTTCTGGGCTATGACGACCTGGACGAGGACTCCGTCATGACACCGCTGGGCCTGCGCACGCTTTCGCGCGTGTCCGTCGTGCGCGACGGCGTGGCCGAGAAGATCGTCGACGAGTACGGCTCGCTGCAGGAGCTCATGGACGACATCAGCGAGGATCCGGAGCGCCTGGGCGACTTTGGCGTTAACAACCCTGCCATTCTTGCGGACTCCCTGTACCGCATGAAGGGCACCAAACAGGGGAACGCATAATGGCGCCCGTATGCGCCGTGGTCGTTGCCGGTGGCAGCGGCCAGCGCTTTGGTAATCCCGGTGGCAAGCAGCTCGTCAATGTAGCGGGCCGTCCGCTTATGAGCTGGTCCATCCGCGCGTTCGATCGTAGCGACAAGGTCGGCCACATCGTGGTGGTTTGCCCTGCCGAGCGTCGTGCCGAGATGCGCCGCCTGGCCATCGACCCGTTTGACTATGACACGCCCATCAGCTTTGCCGATGCCGGCGATACCCGTCAGGATTCCACCCGTGCCGGCGTGCATGCGGTTCCGGCGGGCTTTGAATACGTCGCCATTCACGATGGCGCTCGTCCGCTCATTACGACCGAGGCCATCGACCACGCTATCGACGTGCTCGTGAGCGACCGTGCTCTCGACGGTGTCGTGTGCGGCCAGCCCGCGATTGACACGCTCAAGATCGTTGACGGCGATAATATCGTCGAGACGCCGCCGCGTGAGCTCTATTGGGCCGCGCAGACGCCGCAGATCTTTAGCGTCGATGCTATGAAGCGCGCCCATGCCGCGGCGATTGCCGAGGGCTTTATCGGTACCGATGATTCGTCGCTGGTCGAGCGCATGGGTGGGCGCGTCCGCTGCGTCCAGAGCCCGCGCGATAACCTTAAGGTGACGGTGCCCGAGGACCTGCGTCCCGTAACCGCGATTCTGCTCGGTCGCATGGCCGAGGGAGAGGACCTTCCCCATGTTCAGTAACCTGCGCATTGGCCACGGCTACGACGTCCACCGTTTGGTGGAGGGGCGTCGATGTATCATCGGCGGGGTCGACATTCCCTACGAGCGCGGCCTGCTGGGTCACTCGGATGCCGATGTGCTCGCGCACGCCTTAGCCGACGCCATTCTGGGCGCCTGCCGCGGGGGAGACATCGGCAAGCTATTTCCCGACACCGATCCCGCCTACGAGGGTGCCGATTCGATGGTGCTGCTTGCTCGCGTGATGGACTATGCGCGTGAGCTGGGCTTTGAGTTTGTCGATGCCGACTGCACCATTGCCTGTCAGCAACCCAAGATCACCCCGCACCGCGATGCCATGCGCGCCAACCTTGCCCATGCCCTGGGCGTTGACGTCGAAAACGTGGGCGTCGCCGCCACTACGACCGAAAAGCTCGGTTGGGAAGGCCAGGGCGAGGGAATCGGCGCCTGGGCCGTCTGCCTGCTACAGAAAACCGTTAAGGAGTAACGAATGCGTATCTACAACAGCGCTACCCATAAAAAGGAAGAGTTCCAGCCGATCGAGTTCGGCAAGGTCCGCATGTACGTGTGCGGCCCCACGGTCTACGACAACATCCACATCGGCAATGCCCGCACGTTCATCAGCTTCGATGTGATTCGTCGCTGGCTCATCGCGAGCGGCTACGAGGTCACGTTCGCCCAGAACCTCACCGATGTCGATGACAAGATCATCAAGCGCGCCAACGAGCAGGGCCGTACGGCTGCCGAGGTCGCGACGGAGTTCTCCGATAAGTTCATCGGCGTCATGCGCGCCGCCAACGTACTCGATCCCGATGTGCGCCCCCGCGCCACCAAGGAGATCGGCCCCATGATCGCCATGATCAAGACGCTTATCGAGCAGGGCCACGCTTACGCAGCCGATAACGGCGATGTGTACTTTGCCGTGCGCAGCGATCCCAACTATGGTCAGGTCTCGGGCCGCAACATCGACGACCTTATGGTTGGCGCGCGCATCGAGGAGAACGAGGACAAGAACGACCCACTCGACTTTGCCCTGTGGAAGGCCGCTAAGCCCGGCGAGCCCAGCTGGCCGAGCCCCTGGGGCGAGGGCCGTCCCGGTTGGCACACCGAGTGCGCCGCCATGGTGCATCGCTACCTGGGCACTCCGATCGACATCCACGGCGGCGGCTCCGACCTTGCCTTCCCGCATCACGAGAACGAGTGCGCCCAGGCCACCTGCGCCTGGCACCAGGGCTTCTCCAACACTTGGATGCACACGGGCATGCTGCTGGTAGATGGCGAGAAGATGTCCAAGTCGCTCGGCAACTTCTTTACGCTGGCCGAGGTTCTCGAGCAGCACTCCGCTGCCGCCCTGCGCCTGCTGATGCTGCAGACGAGCTATCGCTCGCCGCTCGACTTTTCTTGGGAGCGCCTGGAGGGTGCCGAGAACTCGCTCACGCGTATCGCCGGTACGGTCGAGAACCTGCGCTGGGCCGCGAACCATGCGACGGCCGATGCCGATGCGGCTGCCGCCGAGGCGTTTGCCGCCAAGGCCGCCGAGACCCGTGCCACCTTTAAGGAGTGCATGGACGACGACTTTAACACCGCTGGTGCCATGGGTGCCGTCTTTGGCTTTGTGACCGAGTGCAACCAGTACCTGGAGCAGGCGGGCGACGCTGCCGACAAGACCGCCGCGCTTGCCGCCGCCGACACGCTGGCCGAGCTGCTCGATACGTTTGGCGTCGAGCTTCCCGAGCCCAAGGTCGAGCTGCCGCTGGGTCTGCTGGGCGTTGCCGCCGGTCTGGTCGCCTACACGGGCGACGACGTGGACGAGGCCGCTGCCAAGATTCTCGAGGCCCGCGCCGAGGCCCGTGCCGCCAAGAACTGGGATCTGGCTGACGCCATCCGCGACCAGCTCAAGGACCTGGGCCTCACCATTGAGGATACCGCCGCCGGCACCCGTATCAAATCTCTCTAATCCCCGCGGGTTTCCCAAGCACCCGACCGCCCGAGCCACGGCACCTTGCCTTTCAATCGTCGGGCATGACCTCAAGGTCTATGCCCTCCTCTTTCAAGGCAATCTGCCGCACCTCGGGCGGTCGGTCTATTTGTTTCGTTTGATAGTTGTATTTAGGAGGTCGCTTTATGGCCGACAATCGCAAGCGTGCACCGCGTGGAGGCAAGCAGGCTGCTTCTGGCTCGCGTCCGATTCGCCGCAACGACCGCGCTGCCGCTCCCAAGGGCCAGCGCGAGCGCTCACAGGCTGCTCGCCCGCAGCGCGAGCGTAGCCGCGATAACGTCCAGGTTCCCAAGGGCGAGTTTATCGAAGGTCGCCGTGCTGCCGCCGAGGCGCTGCGTACCGGCTTTCCCGTCAAGTGCGCGCTCATCGCTGAGGGCGGGGAGCGCGATGCCGCCTTGTCGCACCTGGTCGACGACCTCAACGCCGCAGGTGTCCGCATTAAGTATGTGCCGCGCGCGCAGCTCGACGCGCTGTCGAGCCATGGCGCTCACCAGGGCATTGCGCTCGAGGTTGGCAACTTCCCCTATGCCGATGTTGCCGATATCCTCGACCGTGCGGGCGACGGTCCGGCGCTCGTCGTCGTGCTCGACCATGTGACCGACGACGGCAACTTTGGCGCCATCGTGCGCTCCGCCGAGGTCGTGGGCGCGGCGGGCGTCATCATTGCCAACAAGCGCGCCGCCGGTGTAACCGTCGGCAGCTACAAGACTTCTGCCGGCGCCGTCATGCATCTGCCCATCGCGCAGGTGCCCAATATCGCCCGTGCACTCGATGACCTCAAGGCCGCTGGCTTTTGGGTGGGCGGTGCTTCCGAGCACGCCGAGGGCAGCTGCTGGGATGCTCCCTTCGAGGGCCGCGTGGCGCTCGTCATGGGTTCCGAGGGCGACGGCATCTCGCGTCTGGTGCTCGAGAAATGCGACTTCTTGACCAAGCTTCCCCAGCGTGGCATGACCGAGAGTCTCAACGTTGCCCAGGCGACCACCGCGCTGTGCTTTGAGTGGCTGCGCCGCAATGCCGGCGAGCTCATGGGGGAGGAGTAGCGCATGTCCAAGAAGAACCGTGCCAAGTCCAAGGCCAAGCGCTTTGGCGAGGGCTCGGCCAAGCCGATTGTTTCGGCCGCGACCTATGGCGTGGGCGGCAATGCGTTTGCGCAGGCCATCGCCGATCCGGTCTCGACGGTGCACTCCAATAAGCCCGAGCTGCTGGTGGTCGACGGTTACAACGTGATTCACTGCACGCCGCGCTACGAAAAGCTCGTCTACGACCATTCCGACGATCCGTATTCCAGCGACGTTCACGATATGGCGCGCACGGCGCTCATTAATGACGTAGCTGCGTTTGCCCAGGGCCGCTACGAGGCCGTGATCGTATTTGACGGCGCGGGCAATATTTCCAGCGAGCGCCCCAACCTACCGGCCCGCGGCGTGCGCATTGAGTTTTCGCCGACGGGTGTTTCGGCCGATACCGTGGTGCAGAAGCTCTGCATCGAGGCGCGCGAAGAAGGCCGCGCGTGCTCCGTGGTTTCGAGTGACGGCACAATCCAGGCCGTCGTCATGGGCAAGGGCGTCACGCGCATCTCGAGCCGCATGCTGGTGGACGAGATCAAACAGATCGACAACGACGTTCACGAGGCCGAGGAAGCCCCGCAAATCAAGATGACTCTGGGCAGTCGCCTGAGCCCCGATGCCCTGGCCAAGCTCAAGGCCCTTCGCGGGAGGTAGGTGAGCTGACGGCGCGACGCTGTCTCGCTAACTCCATTCAGCGATGTCGATCATTCTACGGAGGCGCCATGTAAGCGCCTCTTTTAGATATGGCAGCCTTGCCGCGAGCGCGTCGTTTCTGGACAGAATCTCGATTGCCTCGTCAACGAAGCCTTCGAGTTTGTCGCCGTCAAACCAGCTCATGTCCTCGACGAGCAACATTTGTTTGGCGGGGCTTGAATGAAATTGTGCGCTGGTAAAACTGTGCTCTCCCGCCCTAAGCTCCTCTAGTGATATGTTGCACCAGAGCGATGAGCCCGAATCGAAGATGGGGGCAGGTCTGCAAGCTTGCGTGTTTACGTTTCGCACGAGGCCGAAGTTGCGCCAATGACGATCGTAGTTGGCAATGATGTCGTCACATACGATCATGCGGTCAAGGGCATCCTTGACGCCTGTCACCCCGAGCTCCTCGCAGTTTGCTACATATCGCTCGTAGTCGGTTAGCCGTTCATCTGCGTTTGCGTGCTGGTTTACATAGAACGCAGGGACATACTCTTCTTCATCAGTTAAGAAGACATCGCATGTGCTCAGGGCGGAAGTGCCCGTGCCCTCGAGCGAGTAAGGCACATAATCGCAGGCGTTTAGGATGCGACGGTGGAGCGCGGTCGCCACCAGCTCGTTATAAGGTTCCTGGTCCAGGTGCGCTCCTGCCTTATGCAGAATTCGACGTTCGCCCTCGCACGTCCAGTACTTTTGAAGATTGCCGTCCGAGGTGTTATCGGGCTTTGCGGCAGCCGCTTTTCCCTCTGGGGCAAAGGGTGCAATGGACAGCGAGACGTCATCAAAGGCGTTATTGAAGAAGTTGATATCCTCCCAGGTGAGACCGGAACCTTGGGGCCTAATCCAATACTGGTCGGATAAGGAGAGGCCGAGATTTCGCTGGACGAGTTCATCGGGAACATCGACTGCGGCTTCTGCAAGCAGGGAGGCTAGCCCAATGCGTGCGAGCGGGATACCGCGGCCGCGCCACCAGATGCGGAAGGAGTCTAGCGATATGGGGCTATTAGGGCCAAATACTCCAATAGGGGCGTGGGCGTAATCGATGTCGGCACCGATGTGGGTAAAGTCTTTTCGCGATGTACTGTAGACCAGCTGAGCGACTTCGTACGTGCGGTTCATGAGGGTGAACGCGATCTCGCTCTTACCGTGGCCGCGGCGGGGACGTCCCCCCGTTTTGGTCACAGAGCGGAGTCGCGTGTCGACGCTGTCTTTGTCGATGAGCCATACACCAGAAGCCTTGCGGGCCTCAAGTGCTCCGTTTTTTATGAGCTCCTGCACCCTGCGCGGAGTGATGCCGAGCAGCTCGGCGGCTTCTTTGGTAGTAAGCATCGCGAAACCCTTCGCCAGAACGAATAGTTTTATATATAGCAATTGTAATTAAAACTATTCGTTCTGGCGAATGGTTTTAAGATTGAGGGCGCACTGACAGAAATGAACGGGCCTGGTACGCGTTGTTGCTGGATTTTGCATATTTGTATAACGCCGTGCGGCCTGTTGCGCCCCGTCCGCAATTCCTTTATTCTTAACTCGCTTCGCGTGAAAGCGCCAAGTGTGCCAGTGTGGCGCAACGGTAGCGCAACTGATTTGTAATCAGTGGGTTGCAGGTTCGATTCCTGTCACTGGCTCCATGAGAGTTTCGGGCTCTGTTTCCTTGTGGGACAGGGCCCGTTTCAATTTATGTCGATAAGTCAGCGTGTTTGGCGCCAACCAAGCTTCAGGTTTGTCTCGATCCGTAACACGAGTGGGCTGAAGACCCTCCTTATAGTTACAGATCGAAACATTGCCAAGGGAAGGCCGGTAACATCTCGATCCGTAACACGAAGAGGCTGAAAACCGTTCTTACTGTTACAGAATGAGACGTAAGCGGGGGTTTCTGCGAAACATCTCGATCTGTAACAGATAGGGGAGGAATAACCCTCTTACTGTTATAGGTCGAGACATAGGCCGGGGCGAGGTTGGTCATCGTCATCGAGCGTGGATTATCGGACACACGAGCGTGGAAAATCTTCCGCCTAGTGAATGAGCGTGGATAATCTGCCACTTTGGATTCGATGGCACGGCAAAGTGGGAGATTATCCACGCTCGATTTCAAACGGAAGAAAATCCACGCTCGATTTTGCCTGGGAAGAGCAATCTTCTGTCTGGGCAGCCCCGATCTCGACCTATATATAGGTGCAAATAAGCTGGTATCGAAGTTCGATACTGAAGGTGTACTCCACTACAGCAAAGTGTTACCTTGGGAAACGTCACCTCAGTATCCAAAACCACTGTCCTTCATATCCAAACTCAATAAAACCGCAGGTCACGGCTATATAGATACGCCCGGCACCGTGTATCTAGAGGTTTTCGTTGACAGCCCCCAAGGTGGCATCGTATTATCTTCTTCGTTCGCGGGGGCGGCGGTCCAAAAGACCAAAGGACCTGCGGATACTTGAACGATTGGGAGTTTGCCCGAGTGGTTAATGGGGACGGGCTGTAAACCCGTTGGCTCTGCCTACATAGGTTCGAATCCTATAGCTCCCACCCGTCAAGTGCCTGTATAGCTCAGTCGGTAGAGCACTTCGTTGGTAACGAAGAGGTCACCAGTTCAAGTCTGGTTGCAGGCTCCATCCGGCGGTGTAGCTCAGTTGGTTAGAGCACACGGTTCATACCCGTGGCGTCACTGGTTCGAATCCAGTCACCGCTACCATAGGTAACACGGTGGCTTCTCAATAGTATGTTGAGAGGCCACTATGGTATAAAGGCAAAGTCCCGTCCGGGGACGACCTGTTAAGAGGAGGGCTTTATGGCCAAAGAGAAGTTTGAGCGCACTAAGCCGCATGTTAACATCGGCACCATTGGTCACGTCGACCACGGCAAGACCACGCTGACCGCTGCCATCACCAAGGTTCTCTCCGAGACCGAGGGCTGCAAGGCTGACTTCACTGCGTTCGAGAACATCGACAAGGCTCCCGAGGAGCGCGAGCGCGGCATTACGATTTCCGTCTCCCACGTTGAGTACGAGACCGCTGCCCGTCACTACGCTCACGTTGACTGCCCGGGCCACGCTGACTACGTCAAGAACATGATCTCCGGCGCTGCTCAGATGGACGGCGCTATCCTGGTCATCGCTGCTACCGACGGCCCCATGGCTCAGACCCGCGAGCACATCCTGCTCGCCCGTCAGGTCGGCGTTCCCTACATCGTCGTCTTCCTGAACAAGTGCGACATGGTCGACGATGACGAGCTCATCGACCTCGTCGAGATGGAGACCCGTGAGCTCCTCTCCGAGTACGATTTCCCCGGCGACGACATCCCCGTCATCCGTGGCTCCGCTCTGGGCGCTCTCGAGGGCGACGCCAAGTGGATGGACGCCATTCGCGAGCTCATGAAGGCCGTCGACGAGTACATCCCGACGCCTGCTCGTAACAACGACCTCCCGTTCCTGATGGCCGTTGAGGACGTTATGACCATCTCCGGCCGTGGTACCGTTGCTACTGGCCGTGTCGAGCGCGGTGAGCTCAAGCTCAACGAGCCCGTCGAGATCGTCGGCATCAAGGATACCCAGAACACCGTCGTTACCGGTATCGAGATGTTCCGTAAGTCCATGGACTTCTGCGAGGCTGGCGACAACGTCGGTCTGCTGCTCCGCGGCATCAAGCGTGAGGACATCGAGCGCGGCCAGGTTCTCTGCAAGCCCGGTTCGGTTACCCCGCACACCAAGTTCACCGGCGAGATCTACGTTCTGACCAAGGAGGAGGGCGGCCGTCACACCCCGTTCTTCGATGGTTATCGTCCTCAGTTCTACTTCCGTACCACCGACGTTACCGGTACGGTCAAGCTCCCCGAGGGCACCGAGATGGCTATGCCTGGTGACCACATCACCATCGAGGGCGACCTCATCCACCCGATCGCCATGGAGGAGGGCCTGCGCTTCGCTATCCGCGAGGGTGGCCACACCGTCGGTTCGGGCATCGTCTCCACGATCATTGAGTAAATTAGCTCTTTGATATAGCTGACTTAGAGAACCCGGCACTTATATGGGTGCCGGGTTCTTTTCTGCAATGGATATTGAGCCGTTGCTGGTGTCGAGAGGATCGATAATGGTCCTGGATGCACCGTCGATTAGCTCTCGATGGCTTCATTGATGTGTTCCAAATATGAATGGATCCACCGAGAACCAATTGACTCGAGGTTTTCATTGACAGCACTTACGTGGAGCTGATAAAGTAACAACTCGTGCCCGTACGGGGCGGAAATGAAAGGTTCAGGATACATGCGTACTCTAGTTACTCTTGCGTGCACTGAGTGCAAGCGCCGCAACTATACGACCACCAAGAACAAGTCGACCATGCCTGATCGTATGGAGATCAAGAAGTATTGCCCCTGGTGCCGTCACCACACGCTGCACAAAGAGACTCGCTAGTCTCTAGTCACATACGCCAGTAGTTCAATTGGTAGAGCATCGGTCTCCAAAACCGAGTGTTGAGGGTTCGAGTCCTTCCTGGCGTGCCAGTCATTATTCCGTAAGCTCCCACTTGGGGGCTTACGGTTTACTCATGTATAAGCGCATTGCGCGGAGGTAACCCAAATGGCCAACAAGAAGAACAAGAAGAAGGCTCAGCAGCCGGCACCTGCCAACAAAGCTGCCGCCAACTCCAAGGTTGAGGCCAAGAAGGCCGTTGCCAAGAAGAACGAGAAGGCTGCGAAGTCCAAGAAGAACGAGAAGCCTGGTTTCTTCGCCCGCACCAAGAAGTATTTCGCTTCGGTCAAGTCCGAGATGAAGCGTGTCACGTGGCCCGATAAGAAGGAGCTCGTGAACTACTCGGTTGTTGTTTGCGCTTCTCTGATCGTCGTCGGCGTCGTCATCGCTCTGCTCGATGCTGGCTTTGGCGAGGCTCTTGCTCTGTTCTCTGGATTGAGGGGCTAAACCATGTCTAAGCGTTGGTACGTCGTTCACACTTACTCTGGATACGAGAACCGCGTTAAGTCCGATCTCGAGCATCGCATCGAGACTATGGGCATGCAGGACCGTATCTTTGATATCGAGATTCCTATGGAGCGCGTCACCGAGATTAAAGAGGGTGGCAAGCGTGAGACCAAGGATTCCAAGATCTTCCCGGGTTATGTCCTGGTCCGCATGGAGATGGATGACGATGCTTGGACGTGTGTTCGTAACACGCCTGGCGTCACCGGTTTCCTAGGCGGCAACGGCAAGCCCGCTCCGCTTTCCCGCGACGAGTACAACAAGATGACTCGTCGTCCCGGTAAGGGCGATTCGCCCAAGCGCACCTCGGTTGATATTGAGGTCGGTACGTCCGTCCGCGTCACCGATGGCCCGCTTACCGACTTTGATGGCAAGGTCTCCGAGGTTAACACCGAGGCTGGCAAGCTCAAGGTCACGCTGATGATCTTTGGCCGCGAGACGCCGGTCGAGCTCGACTTTAACCAGGTCGCTGTCATCGCTTAAGTTTTCGTCCGTTCGCGCGAGCGTGCTTCTTCTGTGACTGCTCATCTCAGGAGTGCTTCTAACACGTGCGTGCTTACGATATAGCAAGTACTTCACACTCGTGATTCGAAAGGAATGACCATGGCTGAGAAGAAGGTTGCCAACGTCATTAAGCTCCAGATTCCTGCTGGTGCAGCAAACCCCGCTCCTCCCGTCGGCCCCGCCCTGGGCGCTGCTGGCGTGAACATCATGCAGTTCTGCCAGGCCTTTAACGCCGAGACGCAGGACAAGAAGGGTGACATCATCCCCGTTGAGATCTCTGTCTACGAGGACAAGTCCTTCTCCTTCATCACCAAGACCCCGCCGGCGGCTCACCTTATCAAGAAGGAGCTGAACCTCAAGTCTGGTTCCGCTAAGCCCCAGGCTGACAAGGTTGGTCAGCTCTCCCAGGAGCAGCTCACCAAGATCGCCGAGATCAAGATGCCGGACCTCAATGCCAACGACATTGACGCCGCCAAGAAGATCATCGCCGGTACCGCCCGTTCCATGGGCGTCACCATCGCTGAGTAGCGATTTCTTATGGTAACGGCGGGTGCTCCGACCGGGGCGCCCGTTAAATGTGTGCAATAGGGCACACGATACGATGTGGGAGGGCTCACGCCCGTTTAACCACAGGAGGTAATGCACATGGCTAAGCATGGTAAGAGCTATAACGCCGCTGCCGAGAAGATCGACCGCGCAACGCTCTACACCCCCCTTCAGGCTGCCAAGCTCATCAAGGAGCTCGACACCGCCAAGTTCGACGAGACCGTCGAGGCTCACTTCCGTCTGGGCATCGATACTCGTAAGGCTGACCAGAACATCCGTGGTTCCATCTCCCTGCCCCACGGCACCGGCAAGACCGTTCGTGTTGCCGTCTTCGCCGAGGGCGAGAAGGCCCGTGAGGCTGAGGCTGCCGGCGCCGACATCATCGGTTCCGACGAGCTCGTCGCCCAGATTCAGAAGGGCGAGATCAACTTCGACGCCGCTATCGCTACGCCGAACATGATGGCCAAGGTTGGCCGCATCGGTAAGATCCTTGGTCCCCGTGGCCTCATGCCGAACCCCAAGCTCGGCACCGTGACCATGGACGTCGCCAAGATGGTCTCCGAGCTCAAGGCTGGCCGCGTTGAGTACCGCGCCGACCGCTACGGCATCTGCCACGTGCCCCTGGGCAAGAAGTCCTTCTCTGAGCAGCAGCTCGTCGAGAACTACGCTGCCCTGTACACCGAGATTCTGCGCGTCAAGCCCTCTTCTGCTAAGGGCAAGTACGTCAAGTCCATCTCCGTGTCTTCCACCATGGGCCCTGGCGTCAAGGTCGATCCCGCTGTCCAGCGTGACTTCCTGGCTGAGTAACTGCTAGTTACTGCCTGAGTACAGCAAGCATTGCTAAAGAAACCCGGTTCTGCCTTGTGCAGGACCGGGTTTCTTGCTATCGCGTCAAAAGCACCATAAAGGGGACAGTGTCCCCTTTATGGTGGTTACCAGGGTGTTCTGGCTGTTGAAGACTCGATGGCTTCGTGGCGTTTGAGCTCGCGGCGCATGGTTTGTGAGTTGAGCCAAGCTGCTTGCCAGCCGCGGATGGGGTAGTGCGTCTGGTCGAGCTCAAACTGCGTATAGCCGCAGGCGTTGATGATCGTCGTTCCACACACATGCTGACGCTCGCGCTGAAAATCGCAACCGTAGCTTTGGTGCACATGCCCGTGCACCATGTAGTCGGGATTCCAGGATTCGAGTGCTGTGTTAAAACACTCGAATCCTCGATGCGGCAGATCGTCCAGATCACCCATGCCGGCGGCGGGTGCATGGGTAAGCAGAATGTCGCACCCGCCGACCATCCTAACCTTACGCGACAGCTTACGCATGCGCTTGGACATCTCGCGTTCGGTGTACATGTTGGCGCCGTCGCGATAACGCATGGACCCGCCAAGGCCCGCAATGCGAATCCCTCGGTACGTGTACACGCTGTCCTCTACGCAGATACATCCACCCGGTGCATGACGTGCGTAGCGGTCATCGTGATTGCCGCGCACGTAGATGAGCGGTTTGTTGATGACCGTAACCAAAAACTCAAGATAGTCCGGGTCCAGATCGCCGGCGGACAAAATCAGGTCGACTCCCTCAAAGCGTTCCTTGCGAAAGCACTCCCAAAGGCATCGTTCTTCGGTATCGGCTATGGCAAGGATTTTCATAGGGCAGGGACTTTCGGCTCATCGTCGAGCTGCGGAATGGTGCCTACCACGTTGTCCGCCAGCCAATTCATCTCGACAATCTGCCTGCTCGGCAGCGGAGGGAAGCCTTCGATCTGTACCACGCCGTTCTGGCTGTGGAGCTCGCCGCCAAAGGGGTTGATGGATCCCACAACAATGCCGTTGCGGAGCAACTGCACGAGTTTGCGCGTTTGGTAGGGTAGGCCCGGAGCGTAACGGATGTCGATAACGCCGGAGCTCATGCCATACCAGTAGTTGACAGCGCGCACTTGGTTGTCGTCGCTGGTCTCGTCCCACGTGCCGTGAAGAAGGCTGCGAACGATGAGCTCGTAGTAACGGCCCCAGTTCCATACGGGCATGGCGATGCCGGTGACTTTGCCGTCGACCAAGCGGTGAAGCCCGTAGGCCGTTGGGTCTTCGAGCGACTTTGACATGTCAGCGCCGGTCATGACGCTTACGCCTTCGCGGCACATGGCTTCGGCAAGACCACCGGCGGGAACATCGCCCCAGGTGAGGATGACCTGCGCGCGCGGGTCGAGCAGCGAGGCGCCAATCGCAAAGGCGTTGATCTCGCTGAGTGCGCCCGAGGCGAAGACCGACGCGTGGTAACCGATGCGGTGGTTGTCCGCCATGCTGGCCGCAAGGGCGCCCAGCAGAAACTTGGCCTCGTACATCTTGCCAAAGTACGAACGGACGCTTTGATGGGGAAGGCCGATAGAGCAGTTGAGGAACCGAACCCGGGGATACTCAACGGCAGCCCTGAGCGTGTATTCCATCAGGCGGTGCGAGGTCGAGAAGATGACGTTTGCTCCATGTTTGACAGCCGTTTCCACGGCGGCGTAGAACACATCCGGATCGTGACAGTCCTCGAACGCCTCGGTGCGCACGATACCGCCAAAGTGCTCATCGAGATACTGACGCCCTTGGTCGTGCAGGCTGTCCCAGCTCGACGTCGCACAGGGGAACTCATGGATAAAGGCGATGCGCAGGGGGTTGGCCGTCGAGTAGACGGTCTTGCCCATAAAGAAGTTGAGCACGCTAGAGGTGGACTTGGCGGGCGTCTCCTCCTCGTCGACGCTCGGTGCTTCGACAAGATCGACCTTGTCCTCGTCATTTTTGCCGGCAATGACCAGCTCGCGCCAGATCTTGCACAGGCGGTTTACGACGATATCCGTTGGCGTATCCAGCAGGCGGTCCTGGTTGTACACATTGAGGTAGACGAGCATGGCGTCGGCGGGCGTAATGTCCAGGTGATCGCCGCCTGCGCGAAGGTAGGCACGCTTAAAGAGCAGGAAAGTGTGGCGCAGGTAGTCGACCTTTTTCTGCGGCCATTTTTCGATAAGGTTCTGACCGAGCATCTTCGCGAGCGTTTCGTAGCTTCCCTCACGCGAGAACTCGATCTCGTATAGGGGGCAGACGCGCCAAAACGCGCAGAACTCGCCGTACAGGCGGCTTTCGACGGAATCCCATGTGCCGGGGTAGAGACGGGTGACCTTGGCCGAAACCGTCGGGGCGTCTAGGAATTTGAGGACACTGACGCGTTTGTTGCCTTCTTGGACATAGAACCGATGCATGAACTCGGTGACGATGACGGGGTCGCGATAGCCCTCGGTCACCTGGATGTCGTAGAGGTTGGACCACTTGCGGGCGAACTCGGTGCTAAACGGAAGCAGGGGCATAAAGTTACACGAAAAGGCGGACTGACGGCCCTTGGTGACCGTGCCGACGACCATTTCGAGCGGAATATCCCGCAGGCCGACATTCTCTCGCTGACCTAAGGGGAGCTGAGCAACCAAGCTATCGAGGTCCGTAAGGTATGGATGCTCGCTTTGGCTAATGGCGCGTCGACGTCCTTGCTCGCCGCGCTTGCGTGCTTGACGATAGGCCTCTTCCATAATGTTGCTCCCTTAGTCGTTTAAACAACTATATGAACCATGGTACCACGAATGAAAACCACTACAAAGATGCCTGACCCCTTTGCGGTGGTTTAGGCGATGATGGGGGCGATGGCGCGGATGCAGGCGTCGGCAGCGGTGAAAGTGGTGCTGTCGTCGCTGACGATAAAGATGATCTTTCCTTTGATGCCAAAGTCGCCGATTTCGCTAAAGAGCACGTAGGGCTCTTTGTCAAAGCCCGAGATGGGCGAGACGGCCGTTTTGGTTGCGCTCGTGAGCTCGTCTGCCAGCACGTCAAGGGAAGCCCACTTAGACGTGTCCTTTACGGCAACGGGCACGGCCACGCGTCCAAAGGGCATCAAATGCACGAGCGTGTTCTTGGAGATGTTGGAGTTGGGCACAATGATGGTCTGTCCACAGGCATCCTCAATCGTTGTATGACGCCAAGTGATGTCTTGGACCACGCCGGATACGCCGCCGACCTCGATATTGTCGCCGGGTTTGATGATGCCCATAAAGGTCACTTGCATGCCGCCGATAAGGTTTGACAGCGTGTCCTGAAAGCCGAGCGAGATGGCGATGCCGCCGACGCCAAGAGCGGCGACGAGCGCGTTTGCGTTAATGCCAAAGCAGTTGTCGAGGATAAAGCTGCCGCCAATCATCCAGATGACGGCGCGCGCGATGTTGATGAAGATACTTGATGCCGGAAGCGGGTTATCGTCACGGTTAAGCAGATGGTTCAGGGTCTTGGATACGACCTCGGCGGCGACGGCGGTGCCTATCGCCAAGATGACGGCCCAGATGATGTTGTGGACCCACCGTTGCTCAAAGAAATGAAGAATCGGCTCAAACAATTCCATGTAGGGAAAACCTCCTAATGATCGTCCAACCATGATACCCACCAAGAAGCCCGTCCGATCAAATTCAGACGGGCTTCTGTGCTCGATATAAGGTTTACGCGGCGGGGCTGCAAGGCCCGGCGGTGTAGCTTAGCGTCGACGCTTCCAGATAATGCCGAGGATGATGACGATGATGCCGCCGATAAGGCACGCGCCAACTACTGCCAGCGTGCGGTCTCCCGTTGCGGCGAGCTTACCGCTCGTCTTCTTGGTGCTGACCTTCGTGGTCGTCGTGTCCGTCTTAGGCGAGGGCTTAGGCGTCAGGGCCGGTGTGGGCGTGGGGTCCACGGCTACGGAGCCGAAGCTGATGGTGCCGGCGAGCCCGGCCATCTTGCTCTCCCAGCCGTTCTGCCCAATCAGCGCCCTCAGCGCCGCCTCGCACGTGCCCCACTCGGTGTACTTGGTGGCGTGTGCAAAGGTGGGAAAGTCGGTCGTGTTGGTAATGATGTAGTTGTTGGTGGCGACGGTATAGGTCTTGGCGGGGTCGAGCGTGCTGCCGTCTTTGGTGAGTGTGGCACTCACAATGCGCTTGCCTTCGGGCTGCGTCCAATCAATCGTCACGTTGATGCCGCCAAAGGAGAGAACGCTGCCAGAGTCATCGCGCCACTTGTACTTGTCTTGCGCCTCCTGCTCGGTGTGACCGGCCGCCACATAAGCCTGCTGAAGCTCGTAGCTGTCGTTGCAATCGTCGCTGATTTGTAGCGAGTGCTCGAGCGCTGCGAGGAAGTCCGCGCCGGTCATGGTCCAGGTCTCCACGGTGTTGCCGTAGGGCGAGATGGCGATGACGTTGCCAGCGGTCACGTTGCCCGCCGCGATGCCGCCGCGGATGCCGCCAGCGTTTTCGATAGCGAGGTCCGCGCCCGTCAGGGCAAGATAAGAGCCGCAAATCACGTGGCCGATGGTCTGGGCCTTGGTGGTGTCGCCCTCCTTGCCGGGGCGGAAATCGGTGGTGCGCACCATTTCCCAACCATGCGTGCCTGCGGCGTCCTCGCCGTAGAAATAGTTGGTGGTGGATGTGCCGAGCACCTTGTTCGATTCGTTTTCAAAGTCCTCGTCGAGCGGCTTGATCTTGTTGCGGACGGCTTCAAGGCGGCTTTGGTAGTCGGAGCCCTTGTCGGGGTCTGTCAAAAGGTCGTTGACGTTCTTGGCGGTGTAGAGCTTCTCGTCGCTGCCGTCTGCAGGGACCGTGACCGTGTCATCGTCGGTCGTCTCGGTGCCATTCGTGTCGTATTTGTACGGAATGGAAAGCAGTCCCACCTCGGCAAAGGCACTGCCCGCCTCGACAACGTGGATTGTCTTGCCGTCGGCTCCCGTCACCTTCTCGTTAAGGTTGATGTGCTCGTGGCCTGCGATAAGGGCATCGACGCCACGGAGTCGCGTGGCAAAGGTCTTGGCGTCGAGCGTGTGCGCGATACACACAACAACATCGCAGCCCTCCCTGCGCAGCTGCTCTGCCTCGGTATTGATGGCGTTCGCGGCACTCGAGAAGCTGGTGCCCGCGACCAGGTCCGCGCGCAGCGAGGAACCTAGCGACTCATCCATGGCACCCACGACGCCGACCTTGATTTTGTAGTCGAATGTGGAGTGATCTTCGCTATCCTCCCAGGTGCGATCGAGCGTCTTCGTGATGCTCGAGCTCCATACGCCGCTCGTAGACTTCGCGTTCGCGCAGAGCATGGCGAAGGGCGTGCCGGTGGTGCTGTAGCCGGTCATGGTGCGGAGTTTGTCCGCACCGTAGCTCCAGTCGTGGTTGCCTGGCGTGGTCGCGTCGTAGCCGTCGGCGTAGAAGGTGTCCATGAGCTCGGCGATGCTCTTGCCCTCGCTCATGGTGGCGAAGGACTGTCCGTGGAAGGTGTCGCCCGCATCGAGCAAAAGATCGGGGACGCTGCTTTGGGCGCTATAGAGAACCGCCAGTCCGTCAAAGCCCACAGTGCCGGTGCCCTTGCTTGCGTTGTAGCTGTACTTGTAGCTGCCGTGGATGTCGTTGGTGTGCATGACGGCCACGGAGCCGTCAATAGCGGCGGGCAGGTTCCCCGCGAAAGCGAGGCTTGGGATGCCTGCGAGCGCGCCGGCAAACAACGCGGCGGCTAACGCAAGGCGGGGGAGTCTATTCATGGCAGTTTCCTTAGTCCTTAGCCAGAATGTCTGGTTGAATATCGGATTATCGACATAATATGCGAAAACCGCCGCAAGGGCGTCTGTCCCTTAGCGGCGGTTTTGACGTTTGCGCAGATAAAACCTGCCAAAATAAACCTGTCCCTTTTGGCAGGTTTTAGCTCAGCAGCATGCGGTCGTTGGCGAGCTCGCCGCCCGAGACCTCCTCGAACTTCTGCAGCAGGTCGGCCACGGTGAGCGACTTCTTCTCGTCGCCGGCCACGTCGTAGATCACGTGGCCTTCGTGCATCATGATCAGACGGTTGCCCAGACGGATGGCGTCGTTCATGTTGTGCGTGACCATGAGCGTGGTCAGGTGGTTCTCGTCGACGATCTCCTCGGTCAGGTTGAGCACCTTAGAGGCCGTCTTGGGGTCGAGGGCCGCCGTGTGCTCGTCGAGCAGCAGCAGGCGCGGCCTGGTGAGCGTGGCCATCAACAGGGTGAGTGCCTGGCGCTGGCCGCCCGAGAGCAGGCCGACCTTGGCGTTAAGACGCGTGTCAAGACCAAGGTCCAGGCGCTTGAGCAGCTCAACGTACTCATCTTTCTCGGCCTTGGTGACGCCCCACGAAAGGCCGCGACGCTGGCCACGGCGCTTGGCGAGGGCCAGGTTTTCGGCGATCTGCATGTCGGCAGCGGTACCGCGCATGGGATCCTGAAACACGCGGCCCAGGTACTTGGCGCGCTGCGACTCGCTCAGGCGCGAGATGTCGGTGCCGTCGAGCTCAATAACGCCCGAATCGAGCGGGTACACGCCGGCGATCATGTTGAGCAGCGTGGACTTGCCGGCGCCGTTGCCGCCGATCACGGTTACAAAGTCGCCGTCATTCAGGGTGAGGTCGACGCCGGTGAGCGCGCGCTTCTCGGTGACGGTGCCCTTGTTAAAGGTCTTCTTGACGTGCGAGAGCTTAAGCATCTGCCTCATCCCCCTTCGTGTAGGAGCTGCGGAGCTTATAGCGCTCCCAAACCACGGGTACGCACAGGGCCACAGCGACAATTACGGCGGAAAGCAGCTTCATGTCGTTGGCGTCCATGCCCAACTGCAGCACGATGGCGCGGATAAGGAAGTACACCACGGAGCCAAAGACGGCGGAGGCAAGACGGACGCTAAACTGCGTGAGACCGCCGGGCAGCAGGCGGCCGAGCACCTCACCGATAACAATGGCGGCAAGACCGATAACGATGGCACCGGTGCCCATACCAATGTCGGCGTACTTTTGGCTCTGGCAGATGAGCGCGCCCGAAAGCCCGATGAGGGCGTTGGAGAGCACGAGGGCGATCATCTTGGTGGAGTTGGTGTTAACGCCCAGGGCGCGGATCATGTACTCGTTGTTGCCGGTGGCGCGCAGCGCCGAGCCGATCTCGGTGCCAAAGAACCAATACAGGATGGCAACGATAGCCACGGCGAGCAGGATGCCCAAGATGATGGCAACGGTGGACTGCGGCAGACCGGTCATATTGCTGACGGCCGAAAACACGGTGCCCTTGGCAAGAATGGGCGTATTGGACTTGCCCATGATGCGCAGGTTGATGGACCACAGGCTGATCTGGGTGAGGATTCCGGCGAGGATCGCGGGAATCTCAAAGACGGTGGTCAAAATGCCCGTGACGGCGCCCGCGATGGCGCCGGCGCACATGCCGGCCAGCACGGCGAGCAGCGGGTCGACGTTGTTATTGACGATGAGCACAGCGCAGACGCAGCCGCCGAGGGCAAAGCTGCCGTCGCAGGTCATATCGGGAATATCGAGTAGGCGGAACGTGATAAACACGCCAAGCACCATAATGCCCCAGAGGACGCCCTGCGAAACGGCGCCCTGCAATGCAATGAGCATGCTTCATACCTCCTAGGATAGGGTGGACACGTGATTCACCATAATAGCGGTAACAATGCATAGAAGAGCTGCGGACAGACGTTTTGTTTTACCTGAAACAAGCAGGGCGGACGCCGGTCTACAGCGCCCGCCCCTGTGGCTCAGATATTGAATAACGCGGCTAAAGCGCGAGCACGGGCTCTAGGCGCATGCCGCGTATGGCATTACGCGTCCAGAGCGGAAAGGTCGATGCCCAGGGCCTCGGCCATCTCGTCGTTCTTGACGACGACCAGGTCCTTGCTCGAGAGGTGCTTGATAGGCATGTCTTCGGGCTTGGCCTCGCCCTTCAGAATCTTGACGGCCATCTCGCCCGCGGCGTAGCCCAGATCCTCGTAATTGATGGAGAGGGTGAACAGGCCGCCGGCCATGCACATGCCCTCCTCGCCAGTCACGAAGGGAAGCTTGTTCTCCTTGCAGATCTGGCCCACCTGCGAGGCACCCGCGGCGATGGTGTTGTCGGTGGGGGAGTACAGCGCGTCGACCTTGCCCACGGCAGACTCGACGACGGACTGAATCTCGTTGGAGCTCGAGACGGTGAAATCGGTGTACTCGAGGCCCAGCTTGTCGAGCTCCTTCTTGGCGGCCTTGATCTGGACGTCGGAGTTGGACTCGGCGGTGCAGTAGAGCAGGCCGACCTTTTTAACGTCGGGCAGGACCTTCTGCATCATCTCGAGCTGCTCGGCGACCGGGGTGAGGTCGGAAGCGCCCGTGACGTTGGTGCCGGGCTTGTCGTTGTCCTGGACCAGGCCGGAGGCGGCGTAGTCGGTGATGGCGCAGCCCACGATGGGGATATCGGCCGTGGCGCCGGCGGCAGCCTGCGCGGCGGGCGTGGCGATGGCATAAATCAGGTTGACGTTGTCGCCCACAAACTTGTCAGCAATGGACTTACACGTGGACTGGTCGTTCTGGGCGTTCTTCTGGTCGATCTTGACCTTAAGGCCGCTCTCCTTGATGGCCTTGACAAAGCCGTCGTTGGCGGCATCGAGCGCGGAGTGCTCGGTGAGCTGCAGAACGCCGATGGTGTAGTCGGAACCGGCGGCAGCAGAGCCGGAACCAGAGTTGCCGCCGCATCCGGCGAGCGGGGCGAGCGCGAGCAGGCCAGCGGAGACCAGAAGGCTCCTGCGGCTGATGGTGATGTCCTTCATATCATTACCCCCAGTATAAAAATGGCTGGAAACACTGCACTGGGACAAAGTGCAAGTGGAACTATAGTAGCGCTGATGTCCATTTTTACAACAGCCTGGCGGGTTTTTTAATACAGAATCGGATGGGCGGTACGGGTAGTCGAATGGGCGGCGGAGGGTCTTATGCGGCGGAGGAGGCGTCGTCCTCGTCTAGGGCGGCGAAGAGCTTCTTGCCGTCGAGGAGACGTGTGGTGACGTTTCTCATACGGGCGATCTCGACGGTGCGCAGCGTATCGTCGGTGCCTCGGGCGTCGTAGACCGTTCCCAGCAAATACGAGATGCCATCGCGCTGCCTGATGGCAAAGGGACGGAGTGTCATCCGTGCTGCTTCGGTTTCGCCACGCGTCGTGACGCTCGAAATATCAAAACTCACCGTGGTTCCGTGGTCGATGGCCTGCTCGACGAGCTCGCACGTGTCGATGCGCTTGATGGGCGTGCGTGTTGCCTTGGTAGCCTTGCTGCCTGCGCTTGGAGCGGGTTCGGGTGTATCGAGGTAGCCGCGAACGTCGGCGCTCGCCATGGCAACTAAGTGCTGCGCCATGCTCTTGCGGATAGCGATAGGCGTGGAGCGGTTGCGCATGACCATACCGTGGAGCCGGATGATCTCTTCATCGGTGAGCGGGCGGGTAAGAAGTTTGTAGCCCACGCCGCGTTTGTACTCAATTTCGTATCCGGCATGGCGAAGCGCGGAGATGGCGGTGTAGATGCTGCGCCGCGCCGCCGAGATGGGCATGCGGGCGGGGTCGTCGGGATGGGCGAGGCGCCGGATCAACTCATCGGAAAGCATGGCCTTGTCCTCGCCGGTGTTTTCGCTTAATAGTTGCAGGATGCGAACGGCGCGATAGGCTGCCATCGAGGCGGCGCCTCTAGTCGTGGTGTCGTAGGTTTCAACAGCGGCTTCGGTCATGGTGCCCACGTCCTTTCCGTTTTGGGTGGCGACGGTATGGAGCCTAGGACGTGGGGCTTTCCCAGGGGCGCAGGGCGCTCTGGGCGGTCGGTAGTCGTCGGCAAACGGCGGGTCGAGTTTTCAACAGCCCTGCTCAACTGACCAAAAACTTGCCAAAAGCTTGACGGATGCTGTTGAAAAAAAGCGTCTCTCGACCGATGTCGAGAGGCGCTTGTGCGATGAGCGTTGGCGTGTGGCGACGCGAGCTAGCGTCCGACGATTAGAAGTCGGCGTTGCCCACGGTGCGCGGGTGCGGCAGGACGTCGCGGATGTTGCCCACGCCGGTCAGATACATGACCAAGCGCTCGAAGCCCAGACCGTAGCCGGCGTGCTTGCAGGAACCGTAGCGGCGCAGGTCAAGGTAGTACTTGTACTGCTCGGGATTCATGCCCAGGTCCTTGATGCGGGCCTCGAGCAGATCCAGGCGCTCCTCGCGCTGGGAGCCACCGATGATCTCGCCGATACCGGGAACCAGGCAGTCGGCGGCGGCGACGGTCTTGCCGTCCTCGTTCATGCGCATGTAGAAGGCCTTGATCTCGGCCGGGTAGTCGGTTACGAAGGTCGGGCGCTTAAAGTGCTCCTCGGTCAGGAAGCGCTCGTGCTCGGTCTGCAGGTCGATGCCCCAGCTCACGGGGTAGTCAAACTTGTGACCGGCGGCGACGGCCTGCTCCAGGATCTCGACGGCCTCGGTGTAGGTAACGCGGGCGAAGTCGGAGTTGGCGACATGGTCTAGGCGTTCGAGCAGACCCTTGTCCACAAACTTGTTGAGCATATTGAGCTCGTCGGGGCAGGTGGCCATGACGTCCTTGAGGACATACTTGAGCATGGCCTCAGCGTTATCCATGTAGTCGTTAAGGTCGGCAAAGGCCATCTCGGGTTCGATCATCCAAAACTCGGCGGCGTGGCGCGTGGTGTTGGAGTTTTCGGCGCGGAAGGTGGGGCCAAAGGTGTACACGTCGCCAAAGGCCATGGCAAAGTTCTCGGCATTGAGCTGGCCGGACACGGTGAGGCTCGCATGCTTGCCAAAGAAGTCCTGGCTCCAGTCGACCTCGCCGGACTCAGTGAGGGGCGGATTTTTGGGGTCGAGCGTGGTCACGCGGAACATCTCGCCGGCGCCCTCGCAGTCACTCGTGGTGATGATGGGGGTGTTGACGTAGACAAAGCCCTGCTCCTGGAAGAAGCGGTGGATGGCGGCAGCCGCGACAGAGCGGATGCGGAACACGGCGCGGAACAGGTTGGTGCGCGGGCGCAGGTGCTGCTGGGTGCGCAGGAACTCGACGGTTGCGCGCTTCTTCTGCAGCGGGTAATCCGGGGCGCTCGTGCCCTCGACCTCGATGGAGGTGGCAGAAAGCTCGAAAGGCTGGGGCGCATCGGGGGTCAGCTTGACGGTGCCGGTGCAAATGAGTGCGGCCGAGACGTTTTGATGGGCGATCTCGTCGTAGTTGTCGAGTGCCTCGCGGTTCATGACGACCTGCAGGTCGCGGAAGCAGCTGCCGTCGTTGAGCGTAACAAAGCCAAAGTTCTTCATGTCGCGGACGGACTTGACCCAGCCGGCGACGGTGACGGTTTGGCCGCCGAGCGACTCGGCATCGGCATAGAGCTGCGCGATTTTGGTGCGGTTCACGTATCCTCCCATAACGGTTGAATGATAGTTATCCATACAGTTCGTTATTCTAGCAGCTCGTCTCATTTGGGCTATACAGATAAGGCATTGGCGGGATGGTTTTTCAAACGAAAAGCGCCCGCGGCCAAATGGTCGCGGGCGCTTGACGAGGTGCCTTTTGGCTGTGTGGCGTGGGGCCTGGCTACTTGGTCTTGGCAACCAGCAGCGGGTCGCCAAGCTTGACGAGCGGGTTGCCGCCGATAAGCGTTCCAGACTCGCCGACATGGTCGATGCTCTTAAGACGATCGAGCTCGGAGACGATGACGGTCACGATGTCCTCGTGACCAGCGGCCTTAATGGCCTCGCGGTCGAAGCTGATAAGCGGCTGGCCTGCCTTGACCACATCGCCCATCTCGACAAAGCGGGCAAAACCCTTGCCGTTCATTTCCACGGTGCCCAGGCCAACATGGATGAACACGCGCAGGCCGTCCTCGGTGATCATGCCGATGGAGTGGTTGGTGACAGTGGTGGCACCGATGCGGCCGTTGGCGGGCGCATAGATGGTGCCGGTAATGGGCTCGATGCCATAGCCCTGGCCAAGCATGCCCGAGGCGATCGTCTCGTCGGGAACCTCGTTCAGGTTGACGAGCACGCCGTTGACGGGGGCGTAGATGACGCCTTCGCGGGTAGCGAAGCTTGCTGCGGGCGGAACGGACGCCTCGCCGGTCGAGGTGAAGGTGGACTTAAGCGAATCGAGCAGACCCATAGTTGCCTCCAACTTAAATTGGCGCATATCGCGCGTTTGGTTTGCCGGAAACGTTTCACATGTGTTTCGCGGCTTGGTCAACGCCCCTATTCTACGCTGCTCAACGATACCTCTGAACTGGGATTATGTGATATATCAGTTGAAGGGAAACTTATTGCCGGAGTGTTTCTGCGCCACGGGTTCAAGTGGGGTACGCTTGAAGGCGAAAAACAAGGGCGCATAATTTGCGCGAAGGGAGCACATATGATTGTCGAGAACCATGCGCTGTGGGGCGAGGAGCCGACCGAGGATTATCCGGCGACGTTTACGTATTTGGGTGCCGAGCCGCTGCCCGATAAACCGAATGGCCGCCGCCCCGCGGTGATCATCTGCGGCGGAGGCGGGTTTACGCATATCGCTCCGCACGAGCAGGACCCGGTGGCGTTTGCATTTTTGGATCGCGGCTACCAGGCCTTTGTGCTTAACTATGTCACGAGTTCTACGGGTGACGTGAGCTTTCCGCACCCCCAGGCAGATCTTGCCAAGATGGTCGCCACGGTGCGCGCCAACGCCGACGAGTGGCATGTCGATCCTAAGCGCGTGTGCGTCGTGGGCTTTTCTGCTGGCGGCATGATTTGCGCCTCGCTGGCAACACAGTGGAAGACCGGCCCCTTCGCGGCACTTGCCGGGGCGCGTCCGGACGACATTCGTCCCGATGCCGTGGTGCTGGGCTATCCATTGCTCGACTTTGCCTATGTGCGTGACATGCAGGCGCGCGATCCGCGCATTGACTTGCGTGTGCCCAAGACGGGCGGCAAGACGGGGCGCGATTTGCTCAACGACTACCTGTCGATGGTGACGGGCGGCGAGGCAACTGACGAGCATCTGGCCGACATCTGCCCCACCACGCATGTTTCGCGTCAGATGCCACCGACCTTTGTGTGGGGCGTGTCCGACGACAAGACGGCGCCGATCGCGCAGGTCTACCCGTTTGCGCAGCGCATGGCCGAGGAGGGCGTTGCATGCGAGATGCACGTCTTCGACCAGGGTGGTCACGGCCTTTCGCTCGGCAACGCCAACACCGCGGTCGACAACGAGGACAAGCAGGTGGCAGTCCGTCCCTGGATCCGCCTAGCCTTCCGCTTCCTGGAGCGCCATCTGTAAGAGTAAGAGGGCCAGCCCCATCCCGTCCCTCATAACTTGCGGTGAAATAGTTCCAATTAAAGTCACGGGGCTTTAAACAGGAACTATTCCACCGCAACTTCGTTTTGATCTGTTGGAGACGGAGGAAAATGGATCATTTTGTCGAGGGAGCGGGCGGCTGTTTCTGCTCCCGCGGGAAACCACGTCCCGTTTGGGAAATCGTGACCCGTTTTGGGCGCAGATTCCGGGTCGCAGTTTCCCCGAGGGGCTCGATCGGGAAATCGCATCCCAGTCTGAGCGCCGATTCCGGGCTGCAGTTTCCGCTAGATGCCTCAACCGGAAAGCCCGTCCCGTTTAGGTGTTCCGGAGTGGGATTCGGTTTCCGCAACAGGCCCGTCTGGGAAGCAATGGCCCAGAATTCCCCTTGCACCGATCTGTCGATTGAACGTCGTTGTGTGTTCACGCTATCATGTAAGCTTAAAATTGGTTAGCCATGGCAAACGGTTAGCCATGGTGAACATAAATACAACGCCCTGCGGGCGCCGGGGGAGGAGCACGGACGTGAAGCTCGATACACTCGAGATTGGAAAGGACGCCGTTGTCGCATCGGTGGCATCGGACGATCAGGCACTCCGACAGCATATTTTGGACATGGGTCTAACGCCGGGCACCGAAGTCACCATGATGAAGTACGCCCCCATGGGTGACCCGCTCGAGATCCGCCTGCGTGGCTACGAGTTGACACTGCGTAAGGACGATGCCGCTCGCATCGAGCTCGTGGGTATTCACGACACCGATACGGGTCCGCGCGCTAACGCCGCAATCGGCACGACGGAGCATCCGGCCCTGGGCGAGGGGACGTATTCGCCCCGTGCGGCAAAGACGGCCGTGCCAGAGGGCGCGCCGCTGCACTTTGCCCTCGCCGGCAACCAAAACTGCGGCAAGACCACGTTATTCAACCAGCTGACGGGCTCCAATCAGCACGTCGGTAACTTTCCCGGCGTGACGGTCGACCGCAAAGATGGCACCATCCGCAACCATCCCGAGGCGAGCGTTACCGACCTGCCTGGCATTTACTCCCTGTCGCCGTACACAGGCGAAGAGGTCGTGAGTCGTCAGTTCATCCTCGACGAGCGCCCGGATGCCATCATCGACATCATTGACGCCACCAACATTGAGCGCAATCTGTACCTGACGCTGCAGCTTATGGAGCTCGACCGCCCCATGGTCATCGCGCTCAACATGATGGACGAGGTGACGGCCAACGGCGGCGCCGTGGACGTCAACCTGCTCGAGAGCCTGTTGGGCGTGCCTGTTGTCCCCATTAGCGCTGCCCGCAACGAGGGTATCGGCGAGCTGGTTGATCATGCCTTGCACGTGGCGCGGTTCCGCGAGCGCCCCGGTCGCCTGGACTTTTGCGCACCCGATGGTCCAGACGGCGGTGCGCTGCATCGCTGCATCCACGGCATCGCCAACCTTATCGAGGACCATGCCGCGACGGCGCACATTCCCGTGCGTTTTGCGGCGACCAAGCTGGTTGAGGGCGACGAGCTGGTGACCGAGGCGCTTCACCTGGATCGCAACGAGCTCGACGCTATCGAGCACATCATTACCCAGATGGAGGGCGAGGCCGGCACCGATCGCCTGTCCGCGCTGGCCGATATGCGCTTTAGCTTTATCGGCGACGTGTGTGGGCGCTGCGTCGTCAAGCCGCACGAGAGCCGCGAGCACGTGCGCTCCGTCAAGATCGACCGCATCCTGACGGGTCGCTACACGGCCATTCCGGCGTTCCTGGTGATCATGGGCCTCGTCTTTTGGCTGACGTTTGGCGTGATCGGCGCGGCGTTGCAGGGATTTATGGAGGACGGTATCGCTGCCATCATCGCCTCGGCCGATGCGGGCCTCAAGGCGTTCGGAACCAACGACGTGGTGCGCTCGCTGGCTGTCGACGGCGTGCTTACGGGCGTGGGCAGCGTGCTGACCTTCCTACCGATTATCGTCGTGCTCTTCTTGTTCCTCTCCATTCTGGAAGACTCCGGATACATGGCGCGCGTGGCCTTTGTCATGGATAAGGTGCTGCGTCGCTTTGGCTTGTCGGGCCGCAGCTTTGTGCCCATGCTCGTCGGTTTTGGCTGCACCGTGCCGGCTATCATGTCGACCCGTACGCTCCCATCCGAGCACGACCGCAAGATGACGGTCATGCTCACGCCGTTTATGAGCTGCTCGGCCAAGTTGCCGGTCTACGGCTTGCTGTGCGGAGCATTCTTCCCGCAGGCGACAGTTCCCGCCATGGTCTCGCTCTATCTGATCGGTATCGTGGTCGGCTGCATTGCCGCCCTGGTGCTCAACCGCACGGCATTTAAGGGCGACCCAGTGCCGTTTATCATGGAGCTGCCCAATTACCGCCTGCCGAGCGTCAAGACGACGGTGATGCTGGCATGGGATAAGGCCAAGGACTTTATTACCAAGGCCTTTACCATTATCTTTGCCGCTACCGTGGTCATCTGGTTCCTGCAGACGTTCGATATTCGCTTTAACGTGGTCGCCGATCAGTCGCAGAGTCTACTTGCCGGTCTGGGTAGCATTATCGCGCCGGTGCTGGCCCCGCTCGGTTTTGGCGACTGGCGCGCCTCGACGGCGCTCGTCACGGGGCTCATCGCCAAGGAGAGCGTCATCTCGACCCTCACGGTGCTTTTGGGCGCAACGTCGCCCGCGGCGCTGTCAACCATGTTTTCGCCGTTTACCGCCTACGTGTTCTTGGTCTTTACGCTGCTGTACCCGCCTTGCGTGGCCGCTATCGGCGCTGTCAAGAGCGAGTTGGGCGCGCGCTATGCCGTGGCCGTATTCGCGTTTCAAGTGACGGTCGCCTGGATCGTGGCGTTTGTCGTGCATTCGGCGGGCATATTGCTGGGGCTGGCTTAGTTATTTATTGACGGCGCAACCTTTGTGTATCGAATTGTTTTCGGCCCTGCATCTGTTGCTGACGGATGCGGGGCTGTTGCTATATAATCGCCTCCGCTCAAAACGATTGGGGACGTTATATTTGACTCAGACAAGGCAAGACGGCATCACGCTCAAGCAGTGGCTCCCACTCGTCGGGCTCACCTGCTGTGCGTTCGTGTTCAACACGTCGGAGTTTATGCCCATCGGCCTGCTGACCGACATCGCCGCATCGTTTTCGCTCACCGAGGCCCAAGCTGGCATCATGATCTCGGTCTACGCCTGGGGCGTCATGCTGCTGTCGCTGCCGCTTATGGTGTTCGCTTCGCGCTTTGAGTTCAAGCGGATGCTGCTGGGCGTGCTGGCCGTGTTTTCGTTGGGTCAGTTCCTGTCCGCCGTGGCGCCCACCTATCCCATCCTGGTCTGCGCGCGCCTGGTGGTCGCTTGCGCACATGCCGTGTTCTGGTCAGTCGCCTCGATTATGGCGTCGCGCCTGGTTGACACACGTCACGGGGCGCTCGCCATCAGCATGATCGCTACGGGCTCGTCCATCGCGCAGATCTTTGGCCTGCCTCTCGGTCGCGCCATTGGCTTGGCCGTGGGCTGGCGCATGACGTTTGCCGTGGTCGGAGCGCTGTCTGCTGTCGCGGTCGTCTACCAGGCCACGGTGTTTCCTGCCATGCCAGCGGGCGAGCGTTTTACGTTCAAACAGCTGCCCGAGCTGCTCAAGAACCCGCTCCTCATCGCGCTCTACGCAGTCACGGTCTTCATGGCGACCGGCTATTACGCAAGCTACAGCTATATCGAGCCCTTCCTGGCGCAGGTCGCGCACGTCGATGCGGGCGCCATTACCATGACGCTGACGGCGTTTGGCTGCTCTGGTTTGCTCGGAAGCTGGCTGTTTGGCCGCCTGTTCGATGGGCATCGCTTCCCGTTCTTGGCTATCACGCTCTCCGGCGTGCCGGTGGCCCTGCTGCTCATGGGGCCGGCCGCATCGTCGCTCGTGACAGTGCTTGCCGTCTGCGCACTGTGGGGTTGCTGCGCCACGGCCTTTAACGTGGCGTTTCAGGCCGAGCTCATCAAGCACACGCCGGCAGATTCGTCGGCCGTCGCCATGTCGATCTTCTCGGGCCTGTTCAACCTGGGGATCGGCACCGGTACGGCGATCGGCGGCGCCGTGGTGTCGGGCCCCGGTATCGCCTGGATCGGCTACGCGGGCGGTGCGATCGCCGTCGTGGGCGTCATCCTCGCTATCACGGTAATGTTCCCGGCCATCCGCCGCGCCAAGCCCGTCGCCTAATCACGTCCCCTCATCAGTTGCGGTGAAATACGGATTGTTTAGCCCAATAAACCTGGCAAACAGTCCGTATTTCACCGCAACTTATTTTGGGGGAGGGGGTGCGCGACGGGCATACAATGGATGTCGTTGTGTTGCACTTACCGGGAGGTTGTTATGTGGGCATACGAGACGACGTTCTATCAGATCTATCCGCTGGGCTTTTGCGGAGCTCCGCGTGAAAACGCCGCGCCCGTTGCCGAGGATGAGCTCGCCCAGGCTGCCAACGCCGCGCCCAACCCTGATGCTCCTATCATGAAAATCGCCCAATGGGCCGACTACCTGCAAGAACTCGGTATTGGCGCTGTGCTGATCAACCCACCGCTCGAGTCTGATAGCCACGGCTATGATACGCGCAGCCTGCGCCATATCGACCGCCGCCTGGGTGGGGATGCCGATTTTGCCGCCGTATGCGAGACACTGCACGCCCATGGCATCCGCGTGGTGTTCGATGCGGTCTTCAACCATGTGGGCCGTGGCTTTTGGGCCTTCCGCGATGTGCAGGAGCGCAAGTGGGATTCGCCCTACAAGGACTGGTTCCACATTAGCTTTGACGGCGACTCCTGCTATGGCGACGGCTTTTGGTACGAGGGCTGGGAAGGCCATTTTGAGCTCGTGAAACTCAACCTGCAAAATCCCGCTGTGGTCGATTACCTGCTTGAGTCCGTGCGCCGTTGGGCCGACGTCTTTGGCGTCGACGGTCTGCGCCTGGACGTTGCCTATATGCTCGACCGCGACTTTATGCGCCGCCTACACTCCTTTACCCGTGAGCTCAAGCCTGACTTCGTGCTGATCGGCGAGACGCTCCACGGCGACTACAACCAGATCGTCAACGACGAGATGCTCGACTCCTGCACCAACTACGAGTGCTACAAGGGCCTGTACTCCAGCTTTAACTCGGTCAATATGTTCGAGATCGCGCATTCGCTGCACCGTCAGTTTGGCGGCGACCCCTGGTGCATCTACCGCGGCAAGCACCTGCTGTCGTTTGTCGACAACCACGACGTGCCGCGCCTGGCAAGCATCCTCACCGACAAGTCGTGCCTGCGCCCCGCTTATGGCATGCTCTTTGGCATGCCGGGCATCCCATGCATCTACTATGGCAGCGAGTGGGGAATTGCCGGCGAAAAGGGCGGCCCCGATGGCGACTGGGCGCTGCGACCTGCGCTCGATGAGCCTGCGCCCAACGAGCTGACGGCCTTCATCAAGCAGCTCACGCACCTGCGCTCGGCCGACGACGCGGCGGCCCGTGCTCTCAACTACGGTGCCTATCGCAACGTGGTGATCCAGAACAAGCAGCTGCTGTTCGAGCGCGCCTGCGACGACGCGACGGTACTCGTGGCGGTGAATGCCGTAGACGAGCCTTACACCTTTGGCGCCGGCGAGCTCAACGGCTCCTTTGTCGATCTGCTTGCCGACGGCGTGCCCACGGTCGAGCTGACTGGCTCCCTTGAGCTTGCGCCCTACGAGGTGCGCTATCTGTTGAGGGCCTAGGCCATGGCTGTGTCCGACGAGGGCTATCAACATATTGAGCATGGGTTTGAGCCCGTGTTCGACCAGCACTCGCGCGTTTTGGTGCTCGGGTCGTTTCCTTCGGTGCTTTCGCGCGCTAATGCCTTTTATTACGGCAACCCTCAGAATCGCTTTTGGCGCGTGATGGCCGCGTGCCTCAGTGTGCCTGTGCCGCCTAACGAGGGCGATTCTTTGGCAAGCGGTGAGCCCGCGACGCTCGACGCCTCGATTGCTGCCAAGCGATCCATGCTGCTTAACGGCGGCGTGGCCCTGTGGGATGTGATTGAGAGCTGCGACATTAAGGGCTCGAGCGACGCGAGCATTCGCAACGTTGTGCCGGCACATATCGAGCGCATTACCGGCGCAGCTCCCATTGAGCAGGTGATATGCAACGGTGGTACAGCTGGCCGGCTCTACAAGCGCTATCTACAGGAGCGGACGGGTCTGTCCGCAGTCGTATTGCCGTCAACTAGTCCCGCTAACGCGGCTTGGCGTCTGGAGCGTCTTGTCGAGCGCTGGTGCGAGGCAGTTGACTGGACCGCACGGTAGTCTAGATCCTTGATTGAGCATGGGTGCTGAGGCGTTTCATGATGGCATGCCAGATCGGTGCGGGCAGCGCGGGCTTGGCGCGCACCATGCCGTCGGCATCGACGCTACCGGCATTGCCACCGCCAAGCAGCTGCGCATGCTCAACGGAGCAGCCCATGCGCACGGCGCCCACGAGCTTATCCGTCGCTTCCGAAAATGGTCGGCGCAAGAGGCCCATGCGTGGGGAATGGCGAAGCGCTGCAATGCCGCTGCCGGCACAGATGACAACGCCGTCGCACCATGGCAGGTCACGTAGAAGACATGCCCGGTACAGGCGGTCGAGGACTTCGTCCGCTTGCTTGTTGTTTTTTGACAGGGCCTGGACGACGACATAGATGCGTGTCTCTGTATTCCTAAGGGGATCGAGTATCTGCTCGACAGCGATCATCGCCTCATCGTCAAATGCATCATCAACAGCGAGCACCATGCCATCGACTGCACCGGCATCATCCGCCTCCAAATCGACCGGGCGGGGGAGCGCGGTGCCGGAAAGCTGTGCATAGGCGGCGATGGCATCCTGGAGGTCCCAGAGCAAAAACTCAAGATCGGCGCTATCGGGAATGTTGATATATGCAATGGTTTGCAGCGTTTTTGGTACATCCCCGCGCGCGGTCGTCTCCATGCCGCCTCCTTTCCGGTTGGTTTCCGTTTAGGTTACACCGTCTGGCAGCGCCTCGCCGCGCTATCCTAGTGCAACCCTTACGAAAGGAACGCCATGCGCCTGCCCATGAATACCTCGCTTGCCACGCTCAAGCCCTCCGGCATCCGTCGGATTAACGCGCTCGCTGCCCAGCACCCAGGATGCATTGCGCTCGCGCTCGGCGAGCCCGATTTTCCTACACCCGATGTGATTTGCGCCGAGGTGACCGCCGCGCTGGGCCGCGGCGACACGCACTATCCGCCCAACAACGGCCGTCCTGCCCTGCGCGAGGCGCTGTCTGCCTACATGGGGGACGCGGGTCTTACGTTTTCGGCCGACGAGGTAATCCTGACCGACGGCGCGACCGAGGCCCTGTCGGCAACATTCATGGCTATGCTCAACCCCGGCGACGAGGTCATTATCCCCACGCCAGCCTTTGGCCTGTACGAGAGCATCGTCGTGGCCAACCACGCCAAAGCGGTCTTTTTGGATACGGAGCCTGCGCAATTCCAGATTGATGAAGACGCACTTCGTGCTTGCGTGACACCGGCGACCAAGGCCATCGTCATCTGCTCGCCCAACAATCCCACGGGCTGCATCCTCAACGCGGCATCGCTCGACGCCGTGGCGCGCGTGGCGAAGCGGGCGGGCATCTACGTGGTCTGCGACGACGTGTACAACCGTCTGGTCTATGTGGATGGCTATGAGCGCTTTGCCCAGCGCCACCCGGAGCTTCGCGATCAGACGGTAGTTATCGAGAGCTTCTCCAAGCCCTGGGCCATGACCGGCTGGCGCTTGGGCTGGCTCGCAGCGGCAGCCCCCGTCATCGCCGAGATCGCAAAGGCGCACCAATACCTAGTATCGAGCGCCGTTTCCTTCGAGATGGACGCCGCAGCCCGAGCCCTGACCGTCGACCCAACCCCCATGCTCAAAGTCTACCAAGCCCGCCGCGAACGCGTACTCGCATCCCTTAATAACATGAGCCTAGACGTAGTGGAACCAGCCGGCGCCTTCTACGCCTTCCCCAGCATCAAACAATTCGGCCTAACCAGCGAAGCCTTCTGCATCAAAGCCATCAAAGAGGCAAACGTAGCCCTAGTCCCGGGAGACTGCTTCGGCACCGAAGGCCACATCCGCCTAAGCTACTGCGTCTCCGACAAAGATCTAGACGAAGGCCTCCACCGCCTGTCAACCTTCGTTTCGACCTTGTAGTCCTTAGGGATGCAACACATCAGCCCACCGACATAAGGGTTATGCGTGGGGTGCGTCGCTCAACGGACACGAGGATTCGCAACAAAGGCAACGTAGCTCCGGCCGGGAGGGGCAGGGCGAGTTTTCCGTAGATTCCGCACGAGCCGAAGGCCACTTAATGTGGCCTTCGTGCGAGCCCAGGACTTGACCGAGCGGAAAACTCGCCCTGCCCCTCCCGGCCGGAGCGTATGCAGGGTTTGTGTACGAATCCTCGCGCCCGTTGACCGCCGCCGGGGTCCCCGCCATAATACTTTCGGTTCACGCACGAATCCGCTGCCAGAGACAGCCGGTGCAAACGGGCATCGCCCGCGAGCTTAATGGGATATCCCGCCAGCCGAGGTGGTCGAGTAGATATGTCTTCTCGCCCCCGTCGCTCATGCAGCGCGGGGGCTTTCTTTTTGGACATGCCCCCGTCACGTCCTTGTGGCGGACCGTGCCCGGAAAGAATTCGAGGAGGTGTAATTCATGCCCCAGCAGTACAAAATCGACAAGGTTGCAGAGATCGAGTCCCGTATCGCCGAGAACGCCGGTCTGTTCGTCGTCAACTACAACGGTCTGACGGTTAAGCAGGCTCAGGAGCTGCGTCATCAGCTTCGCGAGTGCGGCGCCGAGATGAAGGTCTACAAGAACAACCTGGTCAAGATCGCTCTCAAGAACCAGGAGCAGCCCGAGCTCGACGAGATCCTCGCCGGCCCCGTCGCTTATGTGTTCTACGAGACCGAGCCGGTTGAGGCCGCTAAGACCCTTAAGGACTTCTCCGCTAAGTCCAAGGGCGTCCTTGAGATCAAGGGCGGTATCTCCGACGGCAAGGCCGTTTCCGCTGATGATGTTAAGGCTATCGCCGAGCTGCCCACCAAGGATCAGCTTCTCGGCCAGATTGCCGGTCTCATCTCTGGTTTCGCTCGCGACATCGCTGTCTGCGTCAACGGCGTTTCCTCTGGTCTCGCTCGTTCGATCCAGCAGGTCTCCGAGCAGAAGGCAGCTTAGTCGCTGTTTTCACCCGCGGCGGCAACGCCGCACCCCTGGCGCATTCGCGCCGTGTTTTAACTGATCTCCGTGCATCCGCACGGAAACCGAAAGGACTTAGAAATGGCTAAGCTTACCACCGATGAGATCATCGATGCTCTTAAGGAAATGACCCTTCTCGAGGCTTCCGAGCTCGTTAAGGCTATCGAGGACACCTTCGGCGTTTCCGCCGCTGCTCCTGCCGCTGTTGTCGCCGCTCCCGCTGCTGGCGCTGCTGAGGCCGAGGAGAAGACCGAGTTTGACGTCGTGCTCGAGGGCTTCGGCGACAACAAGATCCAGGTCATCAAGGCCGTCCGTGAGCTCACCAACCTTGGCCTGAAGGAGGCCAAGGAGGTCGTCGAGGGCGCTCCCAAGGCTGTTCTCGAGGGTGCCAAGAAGGAGGACGCCGAGGCTGCCAAGGAGAAGCTCGAGGCTGCTGGCGCTGCTGTCACCCTCAAGTAATCAGGCTTTCTCGCCAGATTTCTTTGCAGACGGGGTTCGCATTGCGAGCCCCGTCTTTTTTGTTATGACCACTCTATTTTGCTGGCTCGGCATGCAAATTGCTGCCGCTTGCGGTGCTTTGGGGTCGCTACCGTTGGGCGATAAAATTGCACCATTCGAGCAATAATTTGCGTTGACCTGCTGAAGAATGGCGTTTGCCTAGCGGTAGCGCCTGGTCACGGCGGTAAGATACTTTGGTATCGCAATTTGGTCTGCGGCCGCCGTGCCGCACGCACAGGGCGCATCCTGCGCCTGCGAAAGGATCCTTGAATAACATGAAGGCAATCATCCCCGCCGCCGGTCTTGGCACGCGTTTTCTGCCTGGCACCAAGTGCACGCCCAAAGAGATGCTGCCGGTGCTCGACAAGCCGGTCATCCAGTACGTCGTTGAGGAGGCACTCGACCCCGAGGAGGTCGACGACGCCATCATCGTTACCTCGCCCGGCAAGCCTGAGCTGCTGAGCTACTTCCAGCCCGATCGCTCGCTCGAGAACCTGCTTCGCGAGCGCGGCAAGGACGCCTACGCCGATGCCGTCGCCCATGCGGGTGGTATGCCGGTCGACTTCCGTTATCAGTACGAGCCCAAGGGCCTCGGTCACGCCATTCGCTCTGCCGCCGACGCCGTGGCAGGGGAGAACTTCCTGGTTCTTCTGGGCGATTACGTTGTGCCCAACCGTGACATCTGCGACAAGATGCTTGCCGTCTCCAAGGAGCATGGTGGCGCATCTGTTATCGCCGTTGCCGCGTGCGCTCCCGAGGAGGTCAGCCGCTACGGCGTTATCGCCGGCGATCGCGTGGGCTCTCTCGAGGGCTTCGAGAATGCTGCCGACGCTGAGCCCGGTGCCGTTTGGCGCATCGGCGGTCTGGTGGAGAAGCCTGCCCCCGAGGCGGCTCCGTCCAACCTGTACATTGTCGGTCGCTACCTGCTGAGCCCGCTGGTTATGGATCTACTGGCCGACCAGCAGGCCGGTAAGGGCGGCGAGATTCAGCTGACCGACGCCATGGCCCGTTCGCTCGATCGCGAGGCCATGTACGCTGTCGTCATCGACCCGCTGTCGGGCTACGACACCGGCACGCCTTCTGGCTGGATGGCCACCAACGCCCTCATGGCTGCAAGCGACCCTCGCTTTGCAAGCGCCTTCTGGGATGCCATTGACGAGCGCGGCGGCTTGATGCGCAAGTAAGCCTTTCGGGCATCGACATTTCCGGGCGCGGACCTCGGTTCGCGCCCGTTTTTTATAAGAGCTGCGATTGTCGACTCTCTGTTCACAGAAAATATATGAACAGGTGTTCGATACACATACATCTACCTGCGTGTTTTCTGTCGAAAAACTTTGCTACTCCAAAAACTCAATCGCGTCAAGGCTTTTCTTGCCCAACGGTCGGTACCTGATAAACTATTAGGTTGCGATAACTGGCGAAGCTATGCCTCGCCAACCCACCGAGCATTTCCGTGAAGGAGGAAAAACCTGGTGACCTACGCATACACTGCCACTGAGCGCAAGCGCGTCAGCTTCGGGAAAATCCCGGAGGCCATGGAGCTCCCCAACCTTATCTCTGTTCAAAGGGAATCCTTTGAGCGTTTTAAGGACGAGGGTCTTCGTGAGGCGTTCAAGGAATCCAGCCCCATCCAGAGCCAGAACCATGTTCTCGAGGTTACCTTCGGCGAGCATCAGTTCGGCGACCCCGCGCACACCGTCGAGGAGTGCCGCGAGAAGGATATGACCTATCAGGCTCCGCTTCTGACCGACGTCCGTCTCACCAACAAGGAGACCGGCGAGATCAAGGAGCAGCTCGTCTTCATGGGTGACTTCCCCATGATGACCGATCAGGGCACCTTCATCATCAACGGTACCGAGCGTATCGTCGTCTCGCAGCTCGTCCGCTCCCCGGGCGTGTACTACAGCTCCGAGATGGATTCGGGCAAGCAGATCTACAAGGCCCAGATCATCCCGTCCCGCGGTGCCTGGCTTGAGTTTGAGGTCGACAAGCGCGACCAGCTCATGGTCTCCATCGACCGTAAGCGCAAGCAGAGCGCCACGATGTTCCTGCGCGCCCTTGGCATCGCCGTCACCAACGACGACATCATCGAGCTGCTCGGCAACTCCGATGTGATCAAGCGCACCCTGGAGCGCGACACCGCCCTCACTCGCGAGGACGCCCTCATCGAGATCTACCGTCGCCTGCGCCCGGGCGAGCCTCCCACCGTGGACGCTTCCCGCAGCCTGCTCGAGGGCCTGCTCTTTAACCCGCAGCGCTACGATCTGGCCCGCGTCGGTCGTTACAAGGTCAACAAGAAGCTCAACCTCACCACCGAGGAAGAGGTCACGGTGCTCACCGACGAGGATATCGTCGCGACGCTGCGCTACCTCCTGTCCCTTGCTGCCGGCGAGCAGGGCTTCAAGGTCGACGACATCGACCATTTCGGCAACCGCCGCATCCGTACCGTCGGCGAGCTCGTCGCCAACCAGTTCCGTATCGGCATGAGCCGTATGGAACGCGTCGTCCGTGAGCGCATGAGCTCCCAGGACATCGACGAGATCACCCCGCAGTCGCTCATCAACATCCGCCCGATCGTGGCCTCTATCAAGGAGTTCTTCGGTTCCTCGCAGCTCTCGCAGTTCATGGACCAGGCGAACCCCCTGACCGGTCTGACCCACAAGCGCCGTCTGTCCGCACTCGGCCCTGGTGGTCTTGCCGGCCACAAGTCCGGCTCCAGCCGCCGCACCAACGTGCCGACGGCCGTCCGCGACGTTCACAATTCGCACTACAGCCGCATGTGCCCGATCGAGACCCCCGAAGGCCCCAACATCGGCCTGATCGGCTCGCTCGCCCTCTACGCCCGCGTCAACGAGTATGGCTTCATCGAGGCCCCGTTCCGTCGCGTCGAGAACGGCGTTGCCACCGACCAGATCGACTGGATGACCGCTGACGAGGAAGAGAAGCACGTCATCGCGCCGGCCAACACGCCGCTCGATCCCAAGACCAACGAGTTCATCACGACCGATGCCGAGGGCAAGATCGTCCGTCCGCACACCGTGATCGCTCGTACCCGCGACTTCGACGGCTCCTTCGGCGCCCCCGCCGACGTGCCTGTCGAGGACGTCGACTACATGGACGTCTCGCCGCGTCAGATGCTCTCCGTCGCAGCCACGCTGATCCCGTTCCTTGAGCACGACGACGCCAAGCGTACGCTGATGGGCGCTAACATGCAGCGCCAGGCCGTGCCGCTGGTTCACCCCGCCGCTCCCTATGTCGGTACCGGCATGGAGCGTCGCGCCGCTCTGGACTCCGGCGAGGTCACCCTGGCCAAGAACGCCGGCGAGGTCATCTTTGCCGACGCCGCCAAGATCATCGTCAAGCATGCCGGCGGCATGGATGAGTATCATCTGGCCAAGTACCAGCGCTCCAACCAGTCCACCTGCATCAACCACCGTCCGCTCGTGCGCGTCGGTGACACCGTTGAGCAGGGCGAGCCTCTGGCCGACGGTCCTTCGACCGATCACGGCGAGCTCGCACTGGGCCAGAACCTCACCGTGGCCTACATGCCGTGGGAAGGCTTTAACTACGAGGACGGTATCGTCGTGTCCGAGCGCCTGGTGGCCGAGGACCTGCTGACGACCATCAACATCACCCGTCACGAGATCGACGCCCGCGACACCAAGCTCGGCCCCGAGGAGATCACCCGCGAGATCCCGAACCTCTCCGAGGACATGCTTGCCAACCTCGACGAGGACGGCATCATCCGCATCGGCGCCGAGGTCGGCCCTGGCGACATCCTGGTCGGCAAGGTCACGCCTAAGGGCGAGAGCGCTCTGACCGCCGAGGAGCGCCTGCTGCGCGCCATCTTCGGTGCCAAGGCCCACGACGTTCGCGACACCTCCCTCAAGATGCCTCACGGCGCTTACGGCCGCGTCATCGACGTCGTCCGCTTTAGCCGCGAGAACGGCGACGACCTGGCCCCCGGCGTCAACGAGCAGGTGCGCGTCTACGTCGCCCAGCGTCGTAAGATCCAGCAGGGCGATAAGATCGCCGGCCGCCACGGCAACAAAGGTGTTATTTGTAACGTTCTGCCGGTCGAGGACATGCCCTACATGGCTGACGGTACCCCGATCGACGTTATCCTCAACCCGCTGGGCGTTCCTTCGCGTATGAACGTCGGCCAGCTGCTCGAGTGCCACCTTGGCTGGGCTGCTGCCTGCGGTTGGGATACCGAGCAGGCCGACTCCGACAAGTACGTCCCCGGTCCGTTCTTCACCGCCACGCCCGTCTTCGACGGCGCCAAGGAGGACGAGATCGCCGAGGTCATCCGTCGTGCCAACAAGAACATGCTCAACAAGGCCACCGCTGCCTTTGGCGATCACATGCGCCCCGAGTTCGTCACCCAGCTTGACGAGCGCGGCAAGACCCGTCTGTTCGACGGCCGCACCGGCGAGGAGTTCCGCGAGCCCATTACCGTGGGTACGTCCTACATCCTCAAGCTCGGCCACATGGTCGACGACAAGATCCACGCCCGTTCGACCGGCCCTTACAGCCTGGTTACCCAGCAGCCTCTGGGCGGCAAGGCTCAGTTCGGCGGCCAGCGCTTCGGCGAGATGGAAGTTTGGGCACTGTACGCTTACGGTGCTTCCAACGTCCTGCAGGAGATTCTGACCGTCAAGTCCGACGATACCGTGGGCCGCGTCAAGACCTACGAGTCCATCGTCAAGGGCGAGAACGTTCCTGTCCCGGGTATCCCCGAGTCCTTCAAGGTTCTCGTCAAGGAGATTCGCTCCCTCGCACTGGACATCGAGCCCATGCACGATGCCGACGAGGACGCCTCCGCCCCTGTGACCGCCGAGGAGACCTCCGCTCTCGACGACCTGGCTGCGCTCGCCGGCGTTGACGCCGACGTCGAGGCCGAGGATGCCGAGACCGCCGAGGCGCCCGAGGCTGTCGCCGCCACGACCACTGATAAGGAGTAGTTGACTGTGGCAGATTTCGAAGCTACTGATTTTGACTCGGTAAAGATCTCCCTTGCCTCCGCCGACCAGATCCGTTCCTGGTCGCACGGTGAGGTCAAGAAGCCGGAGACCATCAATTACCGTACCCTCAAGCCCGAGAAGGACGGCCTGTTCTGCGAGAAGATCTTCGGTCCCGCCAAGGACTGGGAGTGCTCCTGCGGCAAGTACAAGGGCATCCGCTTTAAGGGCATCGTCTGCGAGCGCTGCGGCGTCGAGGTCACCTCGGCCAAGGTGCGTCGCGACCGCATGGGCCACATCGAGCTCGCCGCTCCCGTGTCCCACATCTGGTACTTCAAGAGTCCCACGAGCTTCCCGATGAGCCGTATGCTCGACATCAAGTCCAAGGACCTCGAGAAGGTTCTGTACTTTGCCAGCTACATCATCACCGAGGTTGACTACGAGGCTCGCGAGGCCGACGCCGACGACCTGCGCGAGGAGCTCGCCGCCGATCTGGAAGAGATCGATGCCGAGTGCGCCCGCCAGATCGAGTCCCTCAAGGAGCAGGGCGACCCCGAGAACTTTGACGAGTTCTCCGACGAGGAGCCGCTGACCCCCGAGGAGATCGCCTCTGGCATCGTCGACATCGAGGAAGAGTGCAAGGACGAGAAGCAGCTCCGCACGGACGCCTTCAACGCCTTCATGAAGCTCACCGAGCGCGACCTCATCTCCGATGAGCCGCTGTTCCGCGAGATGACCCGTTACTACTCCATGTACTTCAAGGGTGGTATGGGTGCCGAAGCCGTCCGCGACCTGCTCGCTGCCATCGACCTCCCCTCCGAGGCCGAGAAGCTCAAGGCCATCATCGCCGACGAGGATTCCCAGAAGCAGAAGCGCGAGAAGGCCGTCAAGCGCCTCGAGGTCGTTGACGCCTTCCTGAAGGGCGGCAACAGCCCCGCGAACATGATCCTGGACGTCATCCCGGTCATTCCGCCCGATCTGCGCCCGATGGTCCAGCTCGACGGCGGCCGCTTCGCCGCGTCCGACCTCAACGACCTGTATCGTCGCGTGATCAACCGTAACAACCGACTCAAGCGCCTGCTCGACCTGGACGCCCCTGCGATCATCGTGAACAACGAGAAGCGCATGCTCCAGGAGTCCGTGGACGCCCTGTTCGACAACGGCCGTCGTGGTCGCCCGGTCTCTGGCCGTGGCGGTCGCCCGCTCAAGTCGCTCGCCGAGGCCCTCAAGGGCAAGCAGGGCCGTTTCCGTCAGAACCTGCTGGGTAAGCGTGTCGACTACTCCGGCCGTTCGGTTATCGTTACCGACCCCAAGCTGCTGCTGCACCAGTGCGGTCTGCCCAAGACCATGGCGCTGGAGCTCTTCAAGCCCTTCGTCATGAAGCGCCTGGTCGAGCTTGGCAAGGTCGAGAACATCAAGGGCGCCAAGCGCGCTATCGACCGCGGTGCCACCTTTGTGTGGGACATCCTCGAAGAGGTCATCGACGGCCGCGTCGTGCTGCTCAACCGTGCACCGACCCTGCACCGTCTGTCCATCCAGGCCTTTGAGCCGGTGCTGGTCGAGGGCAAGGCTATCCACCTGCATCCGCTGGTCTGCTCGCCCTTCAACGCCGACTTCGACGGCGACCAGATGTCTGTCCACGTGCCGCTGTCCAGCCAGGCTCAGGCCGAGGCTCGCGTGCTCATGCTCTCTGCGAACAACCTGCGCTCGCCGGCATCCGGCAAGCCGGTCAACATCCCCTCGCAGGACATGATCATCGGTGTGTACTACCTCACCCAGGTTCGCGAGGGCCTGCCGGGCGAGAACCACGTGTTCTCGAGCTTCGACGACGCGCTGCACGCCTATGACTGCCGCTCCGAGGTCGACATGCAGGCCAAGATCCAGGTCCGCGTGTCCGCTGCCGACGCCAACGTCATCAACGAGGACGGCACCCGTATCTTCCGCGTCAAGAACGGCAAGAACGAGTTTGTCGACTACGACGTCACCGGCAACAAGACCGCGCGCTTCGAGACCTCTATCGGCCGCATCATCTTCAACCGCCAGTGCCTGCCCGAAGACTATGAGTTCATGAACTACAAGATGGTCAAGGGCGACGTGGCCAAGCTGGTTGCGGACTGCTGCGATCGTTACCCCGAGGCCAAGGTCGGCCCGATCCTCGACGCCATCAAGTACTCCGGCTTCCACTACGCTACCCGCGCCGGCCTTACCATCTCGGTGTGGGACGCTCTCATCCCTGCCGAGAAGCAGGAGCTGCTCGATCGCGCCCAGGCCAACGCCGACCAGATCAACGAGTACTTCGAGGAGGGCTTCATCAACGAGACGGAGCGCCACATCGAAGTCGTTAACGAGTGGACCGCTTGTACCGACAAGGTCGCAGCGCTCATGCTCGACATGTTCGACGAGGAGAACCCGCTGTACATGATGGCCGACTCCGGCGCCCGTGGTTCTAAGACCCAGCTGCGTCAGCTCGGCGGCATGCGTGGTCTGATGGCAGACATGTCCGGCGAGACGATCGACCTTCCCATTAAGGCGAACTTCCGCGAGGGCCTGCTGCCGCTCGAGTACTTCATTTCGACCTACGGCGCCCGTAAGGGCCTGGTCGATACCGCATCCCACACCTCGGACTCTGGTTATCTGACCCGTCGTCTGGTCGACGTGGCCCAGGACGTCATCGTCCGCGAGGAGGACTGCGGTACGCACGAGGGCGTTACCTACAACCTCATCATCCCCGGCACCACCGACCTCAACACCGACCTTGTCGGCCGTTGCTTCATCGAGGACGTCGTGGCTCCCGATGGCACCGTGCTCTTTGAGCAGGACGGCTACATCGAGAAGGTCGCTGACATCCAGAAGATGGTCGATGCCGGCCTCAAGAAGGTCAAGCTTCGCGCGCTGCTTACCTGCCGCTCCAAGTACGGCGTGTGCCAGAAGTGCTACGGCTGGGATCTTTCCACCCGTCGTCCGGTCGCCATCGGTACCGCGGTCGGCATTATTGCCGCCCAGTCCATCGGCGAGCCCGGTACGCAGCTTACGATGCGTACCATTCACTCCGGCGGCGTCGCTGGCGTCGACGATATTACGCAGGGTCTGCCTACGGTCAGCCGTATGTTCGATATCGTCGGCAACGTCAACGAGAAGATTCTGGGTCGCGAGGCCGAGCTGGCTCCGTACTCCGGCCACCTATCGATTAAGCCCGAGAAGTCCGAGTACGTGCTGACGCTCACCGACTCCGAGGATCACACCCGTGTCCTCGACGAGCGTCGCGTCCCTGCTTCGGTGCGCTTTATGCCCGAGATCGAGGACGGCTGCGAGGTTCGCGCCGGCGATCAGATCACCAAGGGCTTCGTCAACTTCCGCAACCTGCGCAAGCTGACCGACATCGAGTCGACGATGCACACCTTCGTCGAGAGCGTCAAGGACGTCTACACCAGCCAGGGCGTCGACCTGAACGACAAGCACATCGAGGTGCTCGCACGTCAGATGCTGCGTCGCGTTCAGATCACCAACCCCGGCGACTCCAAGTACCTGCTTGGTCAGTACGTCGACCGCTACGAGTTCGCTGACGAGGTCGAGCGCGTTGCCCGTCTGGGCGGTCAGGCTCCCGTGGCCGAGCCCGTCATCCTGGGTACGCTCAAGGTCGCGTCCAACATCGACTCCTGGCTGTCGAGCGCTTCGTTCATCCGTACCGCCGGCGTCCTTACCGAGGCTGCCATCGAGGGCAAGGTCGACCACCTGCTCGACCTTAAGTCCAACGTCATCGTCGGTAAGAAGATCCCGGCTGGTACCGGCCTCAAGCCGTACGCCAACGCCAAGCTGACGTATCGCACGGCCGACGGCTACGTGGACATCGACGGTCCGGCTTCGCCCAACGCCAAGTCGCTGCCCGAGTGGGCTCCTGTGGAGCTCAAGGACCTGGACGAGCAGCTTCCGCAGCAGCTCGACTGGGCCGGCTACGACGAGTTCGGTGGTGCTGACGGTTCGTTCACCCGCAACGGCCACACCATCTCCGCCGAGAAGGCTCGCCTGTACCTGTTCGACGACCTGGGCGTGTCGCAGCGCTGGACCAACAAGTTCAGCGAGGTCGGCATCGAGACGGTCGGCGACCTGGTCGGCAAGTCCGAGGAGGATCTGCTGCGCATCGATGGTATCGGTGCCAAGGCGATCGAGGAGCTCCGTGACGGCCTGGAGGCCCACGACCTGCTCTACATCCTCGAGAACAACGACGATGTTGCCGACGAGGAAGACCTCTCGCAGCTGCTGCAGATGGTCTTTAGCCCCGACGGTCCGGACGATATCCTGCTGGGTACTTCCGCTCCGACGCATCACGCCGACGCCGACGAGGAGCTCCTGGGCGCCCCGATCGACGACAAGAAGGCTCCCGCCAACGGCGCGATCAACGAGGACATGGCTTCTCTCGACGAGCTGCTCAACCAGCTCGTGGACACCGACGATGCCGAAGAGGCCAAGGACAACGACGAGGAGTAATTTCCAAGTACGTTAACCGTCCTTCCAAAGACCCGTTTCCCAACAGGGGAGCGGGTCTTTTTTGATGAGGAACGTTGCCCCGACGAGCACGTCGGATTCCCGGAACGGGCCGCCCGCTGCTTAAGTTTGTCGCGAGTTCCGCACGCAAAGGAAAGCACTTAATGTGCTTTCCGTCTTGCGCAGGACTGTAGAGCAGCAAACTTAAACAGCGGGCGGCCCGTTCCGGGAATCTGCCCCCGCGCACAGAAGGGGATTCCTTTTGTGTAGGCTTTGCGGAAATATGCTCATTTTGGGATACGCCCGGCGGCGTGGTCTGTTGACGGCACAGCTAACGCCACGTATCCTATCGAACTGCGTGTTTCGTAGGGGGATGCTGACCCCTCGATTCAAGCCGTTGCACTTTACAGAAAGCTGGAATCATTCGAGAAGGAGTACGCTTTGCCTACTATTAACCAGCTGGTTCGCCAGGGCCGTCGTTCCGTGCCCAAGAAGTCCAAGAACGCTGCTCTGCAGCACAACTCCCAGAAGCGCGGCGTGTGCACCCGCGTCTTCACCACGAGCCCTAAGAAGCCGAACTCGGCTCTTCGTAAGGTTGCCCGTGTTCGCCTTGTCAACGGCATCGAAGTTACTGCTTACATCCCGGGTGAGGGCCACAACCTGCAGGAGCACTCCATCGTGCTCGTCCGCGGCGGTCGTGTCCGTGACCTCCCTGGTGTCCGTTATCACGTCATCCGTGGCGCCTACGACGCTGCTCCGGTCCAGAACCGTATGCAGGCCCGTTCCAAGTACGGTGCTAAGCGCCCCAAGGCTAAATAAGCCAGATAACGTTTTGATACTTTCGCCGTGTGCCGCCTAAGGGCCGCACGGTAGACACTTAAGGAGATTTCACATGCCGCGTCGTGCAGCAGCTAATCGTCGTGAGGTTCAGCCTGACGCCGTTTACAACAACCGCCTGGTGACTCAGCTCATCAACAAGGTCCTTCTTGACGGCAAGAAGGCCACCGCTGAGCGCATCGTTTACACCGCTTTCGAGATCGTTGCCGAGAAGTCCGAGGGTGGCGACGCTCTCGCTACCTTCAAGAAGGCTATGGACAACGTCAAGCCCACGCTCGAGGTTAAGCCCAAGCGTGTCGGTGGCGCTACCTATCAGGTCCCGATGGAGGTCAACTCCCGTCGTTCCACCGCTCTGGGCATCCGCTGGATCGTCAACTTCTCCCGCGCTCGCAAGGAGAAGACCATGGCCGAGCGTCTCGCCAACGAGATCCTCGACGCCTCCAACGGCCTGGGCGCTTCCGTCAAGAAGCGTGAGGACGTCTTCAAGATGGCCGAGGCCAACCGCGCGTTCTCTCACTATCGTTGGTAAGTTAAGGTAAGGAACTAACATGGCTAAGCCTAAGTACAAGCTTTCCGATACCCGTAACATCGGCATCATGGCTCACATCGATGCCGGTAAGACCACCACGACCGAGCGTATTCTTTACTACACCGGTAAGACCCACAAGATCGGTGAGGTCCATGAGGGCGCTGCCACCATGGACTGGATGGTTCAGGAGCAGGAGCGCGGCGTAACCATTACCTCCGCTGCCACCACCTGCTTCTGGAACAAGGACGGTAAGGACTACCGCATCCAGATCATCGACACCCCGGGCCACGTTGACTTCACCGCCGAGGTCGAGCGCTGCCTGCGCGTCCTCGATGGCGCTGTCGCCGTCTTCGACGCCGTTGCCGGCGTTCAGCCCCAGTCTGAGACCGTTTGGCGTCAGGCTTCCACCTTCAACGTCCCCCGCATCGCCTTCATCAACAAGTATGACCGCGTGGGCGCTGACTTCTTCAACGCTATCGAGACCATGAAGGATCGTCTCGACGCTAACGCCGTGGCCGCTCAGGTCCCGATGGGCGCCGAGGACAACTTCTGGGGCGTCATCGACCTGGTCACCATGACTGCATGGGACTTCAAGGCCGACGAGAAGGGTATGACCTACCCCGAGCCGATGGACGAGATCCCGGCTGAGTTCGCCGACATCGCTGCCACCAAGCGCGAGGAGCTCCTTGACGCTGCTGCCAGCTTTGACGACGAGCTCATGGAGAAGATCCTCATGGAGGAGGACTTCACCGTCGAGGAGCTTAAGGCCGCTCTGCGCAAGGGCGTTCTGGCCAACGAGCTCAACCTCGTCTTCGTGGGCTCCGCCTACAAGAACAAGGGCGTTCAGGAGCTGCTCGACGCTGTCGTCGACTATCTGCCCAGCCCGCTCGACGTCGAGGCCGTCACCGGTACCGATCCGGACACCGGCGAGGAGATCCAGCGTCATCCTTCCTTCGACGAGCCCTTCTCCGGCCTGGTCTTCAAGATCATGACCGACCCGTTCGTCGGTAAGCTCACCTACGTCCGCGTTTACTCCGGCCGCGCCGAGTCCGGCTCCTACGTTGTCAACGCTTCCAACGGTCAGCGCGAGCGCCTCGGCCGCATCCTCGAGATGAACGCCGCCGAGCGTATCGACCGTGACGACGCTGCCGCCGGTGACATCGTCGCTTGCGTCGGCTTCAAGAACTCCACCACCGGCGACACCCTGTGCGCCGAGGGCAAGGAGATCGTCCTCGAGAAGATCGAGTTCGCTAAGCCCGTTATCGACGTTGCCATCGAGCCCAAGACCAAGGCCGAGCAGGACAAGATGTCCCTTGCTCTGACCAAGCTCGCCGAGGAGGACCCGACCTTCCAGGTGTCCACCAACCACGAGACCGGTCAGACCATCATCGCCGGCATGGGCGAGCTGCACCTCGAGATCATCGTCGACCGCCTGCTCCGCGAGTTCAAGGTTGACGCTAACGTCGGTAAGCCCCAGGTTGCCTACCGCGAGACCGCTGGTCACGACGTCGAGAAGGCTGAGGGCAAGTTCGTCCGTCAGTCCGGCGGTCGCGGTCAGTACGGCCACGCCGTCATCAAGCTCGAGAAGATGGAGGAGGGCTTCGGCTACGAGTTCGTCAACGCTATCGTCGGCGGCGTCGTGCCCAAGGAGTACATCCCGTCCATCGACAAGGGCATCCAGGAGGCCCTGAACACCGGTGTTATCGCCGGCTTCCCGGTCCTCGACGTTAAGGTCACCCTGTTCGACGGTTCTTACCACGAGGTCGACTCCTCCGAGGCCGCCTTCAAGATCGCCGGTTCCATGGCTATCAAGGACGCCCTCAAGAAGTCCGATCCGCAGCTGCTCGAGCCGATCATGGCTGTCGAGGTCGAGACCCCCGAGCAGTACATGGGCGACGTTATGGGCAACCTCTCCGGTCGCCGCGGCAAGATCGAGGGCATGGAGGATCGCAAGAACAGCAAGCTCATCCGTGCCAAGGTGCCGCTGGGCGAGATGTTCGGTTACGCTACCGACCTTCGCTCCCAGACCCAGGGCCGTGCATCCTACACGATGCAGTTCGACTCTTATGAGCCCGCGCCCAAGTCCATCGTGGACGAGGTCATGAGCAAGAACGCCTAAGTTCGAGCTCTCTGTTACGTAATCCTGCGAGAACATCTCTCGCACTCTTTGGAGGTTTAAGTTGGCTACCCAGAAGATCCGCATTCGCCTCAAGGGCTATGATCACGAGGTCGTCGATCAGTCCGCGAAGCTCATCGTCGAGACCGCTCAGAAGACCGGCGCTCGCGTTTCCGGTCCTGTCCCCCTGCCCACCGAGCGCAACCTGTACACGGTTATCCGCTCGCCGCACGTGAACAAGGACTCCCGTGAGCAGTTCGAGATGCGCACCCACAAGCGCCTCATCGACATCCTCGACCCCACCTCGGGCACCGTTGATTCGCTCATGCGTCTCGACCTCCCCGCTGGCGTCGACATCGACATCAAGCTCTAAGCGATATCGCTCATAGCTTAAAGGGCCCCGCTGCCGTTACGGTAGCGGGGCCCTTTTGTTTTGAGTTTAGATTTTGGGATAGCGAATTCGTCTGCCGAGCCGGCGGCTGCGGCGCCCTATTCGCTCAGGGGGCGCAAGGATGCTTCTTCGAAGTGGAAGACGCACAAGCCGCTCTCGGTCTCAATGCATGCGCGGCCGCAATCGTCGACCGTTCTAAATATGCCTCGTGCCAGCTCGTCTCCAGCGGGGGAGCGGGCGATAACGTGCTTCCCGATCCAATTGAGGTGAGCGATATATTCGTCGTGGACGGGCGCGAGCGGACCGGCGTCTTCTTCCTTGGCGTTGAGGCGCTCTGCCCAGGTATCTACAGCGTCTATAACTGCGTGATAGACCTCATCGAGGAGCATGTCGACGGCGGGAACGCTCTCGTTGAGGTCCGAGAGGCCAATTGCCGCCAGGCCGCCATCGGGCACCTCTTGGGGCGTGTAGTTTACGTTGACACCAATGCCGCAGACGGCGAAAGGTTTGCCTTCGTTATCGCGTGCGGCCTCGACCAGAATGCCGCCGAGTTTGCGTCCTCGCGCGACCAGGTCGTTGGGCCATTTGAGGCCAATCTCGTTTGCAAGACCCTGCTTTTCGAGTGCTTCGAGCACCGCTAGGCCGCTGACGGCGGCAAGACCAGAGTACTTTGCGGGATTAACGCATGGACGCAGGACAATCGAAAGCAATAGGTTGCCGGCGGTTGAATCCCACTTGTGGCCGCGCCGGCCGCGTCCTGCCGTTTGCGCGCGGGCGGCAAGTCCTGTGCCGTGCGGCGCACCCTGTTTTCCTGCCTCGAGCAGGTCATCGTTGGTCGATCCGGTTACGTCGACAATCGTTAATTGGGCATCCATAGCGGCTGCTACCTCCTTATTGAATAAGTGAATGACGCAATGGTGTCGAGAGATAGACACAATGTGAAGCCTTTGTCGCATTTGGACAATTTAATGTTAACACGTCAACAAAGACTGAAATGCGTTATCCTCTCTTGGTCGATGTAAACACGTCAACAACTCAAAGGAGGTTAGTGATGGGTTTCACGATTCTTGGAACAGGCTCGGCGCTTCCTGAGCGCAGCGTTTCCAATGACGAGCTGTCTGAGTTCCTCGATACCTCGGATGAGTGGATTTTTACTCGCACCGGTATCAAGAGCCGCCACGTCTGCACCACCGAGTCACTTGACGACCTTGCCGTAGCGGCGAGTGAGCGGGCACTCCAGGTGTCCGGAATCGACGCGAGCCAGCTGGATCTGATCGTCTGTTCGACGACGACGGGTGACCACCTTGTTCCCGCTGAGGCGTGTGCCGTTGCTGAGCGACTAGGCGCGACGTGCCCTGCCTTCGATGTCTCGGCGGCTTGTGCCGGCTTCGTATTTGCGCTCGATGTCGCCGAGGGCTATATCGCCCGCGGTCGCGCCGAGCGCGTGCTTGTCGTTGCTGCCGAGCAGATGACGCGCGCGCTCGACTGGACCGACCGTGCCACCTGCGTGCTCTTTGGCGATGGGGCAGGCGCCGCAGTGATTGAGGCTGGGGGAGACAGTCCCCTTGCCGTTGAGCTTTCGACGGCGCCCGACGTCGAGACGTTGCGCGTTCCCGGTCTGGTCGGTACCTCGCCGTTTAAGGCTTCCGCAGATAGCGCGAGCGTGCTGTCCATGAATGGCCGCCGCGTGTTCAAGTTCGGCGTCAACGCCATCTGCGACACGGTCCATAAGCTTGCGATCGATGCGGGCATTTTGGTCGAAGACATCGATCATTTTGTATTCCATCAGGCTAACGAACGAATCCTGAGCCAGGCGGTCAAGCGCCTGGGCGTGCCGGACGAGCGCGTGGCTCGCACGTTGCGCGAGACCGGCAACATTTCGAGCGCATGCATTCCGCTTGCCCTCGACCGGCTGGCAAACGCCGGTGCACTTCACACAGGCGACACCATCGCCTTGGTTGGATTTGGCGCCGGTCTGGATATAGGTGGCTATCTGCTTCGTTGGAAGTAGTCGCACATAGGAAATAAAAACGCCCTAGGGCACAACCAAAGGAGAACTACCATGGCAGATCAGAAGACCTTCGAGCGCGTTTGCGACGTTATCCGCGAGACCGCCGGTCTTGACGATGTCGAGATGAAGCCCGAGTCCACGCTCGAGGAGATTGGTCTCGACAGCCTGGGCACCGTCGAGATCCTCGTTGCCGTCGAGGACGAGTTTGGCATCCAGCTCGATACCGAGGAGAACCCCAAGACGGTCGGCGAGTTCGCCGATACGGTCGAGGCGGCATTGGAGAAGTAGAGATGCTCAAGACTCCTCTCTGCGATCTGCTCGGCATCGAAAAGCCCGTGTTCCAGGGCGGTATGGCCTGGATTGCCGATGCCTCGCTGGCGTCCGCAGTGTCCGAGGCGGGTGGCTTAGGCATCATCGCGGCCATGAACGCCGACGCCAACTGGCTTCGCGACCAGATTCATGAGCTGCGCGCCAAGACGGATAAGCCCTTTGGCGTGAACGTCATGCTCATGAGCCCGTTTGCCGACGAGGTTGCACAGGTCGTGATTGACGAGCGAGTGCCGGTCGTCGTGACGGGCGCCGGCAATCCCGCCAAGTACATGAAGGCGTGGAACGAGGCGGGCATCAAGGTCATCCCGGTCGTTGCCTCGGTGGCGCTGGCGCGCCTCGTGGCACGTCGTGGAGCCACGGCGGTTGTTGCCGAGGGTACCGAATCGGGCGGCCATATTGGCGAGACCTCGACGATGGCACTGGTGCCGCAGGTCGTCGATGCGGTTGACATTCCCGTCGTGGCCGCCGGCGGTATTGCCGACGGCCGCGGCGTGGCGGCCGCCTTTATGCTGGGCGCCGAAGGCGTGCAAGTGGGTACGCGCTTTCTGGTCGCAGACGAGTGCACCGTCTCGGAGCAGTACAAAGAGATGGTCCTGAAGGCCAACGACACTTCAACGCGTGCGACCGGTCGCTCGACGGGACATCCAGTGCGCGCCCTCAAGAGCCCCTTCACCAACGCCTATGCCAAGAGCGAGGGTTCCGGCGCGAGTGCCGAGGAGCTCGGTGCTATGGGAACCGGTGCGCTGCGTAAGGCCGCCAAGGACGGCAACTACGAAGAGGGTTCGTTTTTGTGTGGACAGATTGCCGGCATGGTCAACGAGCGCCAGAGCGCACGCGAAATCGTTGACGACCTGGTCGAGGGCGCCGAGCACGTCCTGAAGGGTGCGTGCACATGGGTGGCGTAGCGTTTTTGTTTGCCGGCCAGGGTGCCCAGCACCCCGCGATGGGCGTCGACTTGATCGAGACATCGCCGGCGGCCGCCGAGGTGTTCGCCATTGCCGATGAGGTGCGCCCGGGGACGAGCGAGCAGTGCCGGAGCGCCTCCAAGGAGGAGCTCTCGCAGACCGAGAACACGCAGCCTTGCGTGTTCGTGCACGACCTGGCTGTCGCCGTCGCCCTGCGCGAGCGCGGCGTAGTGCCTGCCGCCTGTGCGGGATTCTCGCTGGGCGAGGTCGCTGCACTCACCTTTGCGGGGGCATTCGATACGCAAGCGGGTTTTGAGCTTGTGTGTGAGCGCGCGGCATTGATGGCCACGGCGGCCGAGCGTCACCCCGGCGGCATGCGCGCCGTCATCAAACTTGATGCTGCGCAAGTCGAGAACCTGGCTGCGCAGGCCGGCGAGGACTGCTGGCCGGTCAACTACAACAGTCCGCAGCAGACGGTTGTGGCCGGAGCGTCCGAGGCGCTGCAGGAGCTCGACGTCCTAGTAAAAGAGGCCGGCGGCCGCGCTATGAAAGTCGCGGTGTCGGGTGCATTCCATAGCCCATATATGGCAGAGGCGACCGAGGGGCTGGCGACGTATATCCAAGCCGGCCACGCGCCGTCTCCGCTGCTGATTCCGGTCATGGCAAACATGACGGCGGCGCCCTATCCGGCGGACCCGCGAGCGGCATCGGATGTCTTGGCCAATCAGGTGAGCCATGCCGTGCGCTGGGTCGATACGCTGCATGCTCTGCAGGATCAAGGCATCGACACATTTATTGAGGTCGGCCCCGGCAAAACGCTGTCCGGCCTGGTCAAGCGTACGTTGAGCGACGTTCGTGTGTATTCGTGCGAGACGGCCGAGCAAGTCGCAGCTATTGCCGACGAGCTCGCATAGTCCACAGGGCTGTAACCCGAAAGGAATGACATGGGCAACTTGAACAATGGCGCGCTCGAGCGCAACGACTCACGTCGCGTGGCACTGGTCACGGGCGGCTCGCGGGGTATCGGCCGCGCCTGCGCTATCGGTCTGGCGGAGGACGGCTTTGATATCGCCGTCGTCTATGCCGGCAGCGTCGAAGCGGCGCGCGAGACGTGCGAAGCCTGCGAGGCCGCTGGTGCCACAGCTCGCGCATATCAATGCGACGTGGCCGATCCCGCTGCCGTCAACGCGTGCGTGGAAGCGGTCCTCAACGACTTTGGCTCCATTTGGGCGCTCGTCAACAACGCTGGCATCACCCGCGATGGCCTGCTCATGCGTATGGGTGATGACGCCTTCGATCGCGTGCTCGATGTCAATCTTAAAGGAACGTTTAACACGACGCGCGCGCTCACCAAGTCCTTTATGCGCCAGCGCGGCGGCTGCGTCGTCAACATGAGCTCGGTTGTGGGCCTGATGGGCAATGCCGGGCAGGTCAACTACGCTGCCTCCAAGGCGGGCGTGATCGGCCTGACCAAGGCGGTGGCGCGCGAGCTTGCGCCCCGCGGTGTACGAGTGAACGCGGTCGCCCCCGGGTTTGTCGAGACGGATATGACGGCAAAGCTCTCGGAGAAGGTGCGTACGGTAACCGAGGAGCAGATTCCCCTTAAGCGTATGGCGCAGCCCGAAGAGGTGGCCGGTGTGGTGCGATTTTTAGTGAGCGATGCGGCTGCCTACATTACGGGCGAAGTCGTACGCGTCGACGGCGGAATGGCGATGTAGAAACCAGGGCCGAAGAACGGCTTGGATGAGGAGACCATGATGGAACAGAGAGTTGCAATCACCGGTATCGGTGCCGTGTCGCCGCTCGGCAACACCGCGCTTGCCACCTGGGCGGCCATGTGCGCCGGCACGTGCGGCATCGGCCCGATTACGCACTTCGATACCGATGCGTTTGCCGTCAAGGTGGCAGCCGAGGTCAAGGGCTTTGACGGCAACGAGTACTTTGGCAAGCGTGACGCCAAGCATCTCGACCCCTGCGTTCAGTTTGCGATGGCGGCTTCGGACGAAGCCATGCACGATGCGGGCTTTGATGTCGAAGGCGCCATCGATCGCGAGCGCCTGGGCGTCTACGTGGGCTCGGGCGTGGGCGGCATGACGACGCTCGTCGACAACGTCCATACGATTGCCGAACGTGGGCCCCGCCGCGCATCGCCCTATATGATCGCGATGATGATCCCCAACATGGCATCGGGTAATATCGCAATCCGCCACAAGGCAAAGGGCCCGACCCTGCCCGTGGTGACCGCGTGCGCAACCTCGGCCCATGCGGTGGGCGAGGCGTTCCGCGCCATCAAGCACGGCTATGCCGACGCGATCCTCGCGGGCGGCGCCGAGGCTGCAATTATCCCCGATGCCGTTGCGGGCTTTACGTCCTGCCGCGCATTGACCACCAACCCCGATCCCGCGACGGCCTGCCGTCCGTTCGATGCAGACCGCGACGGCTTTGTGATGGGCGAGGGCGCCTGCGTGCTGGTACTCGAGAGCATGGAACATGCGCAGGCGCGCGGTGCGCACATTTATGCCGAGGTCGTGGGCTACGGCAACACCGATGATGCCTATCACATCACGAGTCCTGATCCCGAGGCTGCCGGCATTGCCCGCGCGATATCGCTGGCGGTGACCGAGGGCGACGTCAAGCCTTCCGAGGGTCTCTACATCAATGCCCACGGCACCTCGACCAAGCTTAACGATTCGTCCGAGACGGCGGGCATTAAGCGTGCACTCGGCGAGGACGCGGCGCGCGCCGCGCACGTCTCGTCGACAAAGTCGATGACCGGCCACATGATCGGTGCCACGGGCGCCATCGAGGTCATGGCCTGCGCCATGGCGCTCGAACAAGGCGTGGTGCCGCCGACCATTAACTACCACACGCCCGATCCCGCCTGCGATCTTGACTACACGCCCAATCGCGCGGTTCGCGCCGACCTTACCTGGGCGCTTTCGACCAACCTGGGCTTTGGCGGACACAACGCCGCCATCGCGCTGCGTAGATATACGAGGAGCTAGAGCATGGATTCCAAAAGACTTGCCGAGATAGCCGATGTTATGGAGGACCGCGGCCTCACGCGCGTACGCGTTGAGGAGCCCGATGGCACCGCGGTCGAACTCGAGCGCGCGAGCGCCGCACAGCCGGTTGCCGTGCCCATGCCTATGCCGGGTGCCGTGACTGCTCCGGCGGTGGCTCCTGTCGCCATGCCTGCCGCCGCACCGGAGCCCGCCGCGCAGGCGCCTGCCGCCGCACCGGAGCCCAAGGGCACCGAGGTGACCGCTCCCATGGTCGGCGTGTTCTATGCTGCCCCGGCGCCGGGCGACGAGCCGTTTGTGCACGTGGGCTCCAAGGTCAAGGCCGGCGAGACCCTCTGCATCATCGAGGCCATGAAGGTTCTCAACGAGGTGACGGCCGACGCGGATGGCGAGGTGCTCGAGATCTGCGTGGCCGACGGCGACCTCGTGGAGTTCGGCAGCTGCCTCATGAGGATCGGATAGGTGATATCCATGAACAAAGAAGAGCTCAAGAAGCTGTTGCCGCATCGCGAGCCGATGCTTTTGCTCGACGAAGCCGAGCTGGTGGGCGACGAGGCCCACGGCAAGATCACGATTACGGGCGACGAGTACTTTTTGCAGGGGCATTTTCCGGGAAACCCGGTTGTCCCCGGCGTGATTCAGTGCGAGATGCTCGCCCAGAACTGCTGCGTGCTGCTGATGGGCGATGAGGAGGCGCGCGGCGCGACGCCGTTCTACACCAGTCTGGACAAGGTGCGCTTTAAGCGTCCGGTGCGCCCGGGCGACACGGTTGATCTGGTGTGCTCCATCACGCGTGCGCGCGGGCCGTTCCGCTTTGCGACGGGTACTGCGAGCGTCAACGGTGAGGTTTGCTGCCGCGCCGATATGTCTTTTGCACTCATGCACGAAAGTTAAGGAAGGCTTCATGTTCGACAAAGTGCTCATCGCCAACCGCGGCGAAGTCGCGGTCCGTGTTATCCGCGCGTGCCGCGATATGGGCATCAAGACCGTCGCCGTCTACTCCACGGCCGATGCGGACGCGCTGCACGTGCAGCTTGCCGACGAGGCATATTGCATCGGCGGCCCGCGTCTTGCCGAGAGCTACCTCAACGACAACGCTGTGCTCACCTGTGCCGTAAAGTCGGGGGCAAAGGCGATCCATCCTGGCTACGGTTTCTTTTCCGAGAAGGCGAGCTTCGTGCGCGACTGCGACAAGTATGGCCTGGCGTTTGTTGGTCCCTCGGCCGAGGTCATCGACAGCATGGGCGACAAGGACGCCGCACGCCGAACGGCTGCCGCGGCGGGCGTGCCCATCGTTCCGGGTTGCGATTTGCTCAAAAGTCCCGAGGAGGCAACGGTCGAGGCCGAGCGCATTGGCTGTCCCGTGCTCATCAAGGCGCGTGCAGGTGGCGGCGGTCGCGGCATTCGCAAGGTCGAGCGCGTGGAAGATGCGGCAAAGGCGTTCATCGAGGCGCGTGCCGAGGGCGAGGCCGTTTTTGGCGACGGCGAGTGCTACATGGAGAAGTTTGTCGCGCCGGCGCACCACGTTGAGGTGCAGATTATGGCCGATAAGCAGGGCCATGTGTTTTCGCTCGGCGAGCGCGAGTGCTCGGTGCAACGTCGCAACCAAAAGCTGATCGAGGAGAGCCCCGCGCCGTGCCTCGACGGACACGACGATATTCGTGCCCGTATGCACAAGGCGGCGCGTGACCTGGCTCGTGCCGTTGGCTACGAAGGAGCCGGTACCATCGAGTTCCTGTATTCGGACGATGGCAATTTCTACTTTATGGAAATGAACACGCGCTTGCAGGTGGAGCATCCGGTTACGGAGTTTGTGACCGATACCGACCTGGTCAAGTGGCAGTTGCGCGTGGCAGCCGGCCAGCCTTTGCCCTTTGAGCAGGAGGACATGCCGGTTCGCAACCACGCCATGGAGTGCCGCATCAATGCCGAAACGCCGGACTTTCTGCCGTCATGCGGAACGGTCACTGCGTTGCGTGTGCCGGGTGGTCCGCGCGTGCGCTGGGATTCCGCCATGTTTACCGGGGCCGCCGTTCCGCCGTACTACGACTCCATGCTCGGCAAGCTCATCGTGTGCGCGCCCACGCGTGACGGTGCCATTCGCAAGATGCGCTCGGCCCTGGGCGAGCTCGTGATTGAGGGCGTGAGCGAAAACAGCGAGCTTCAGCTCGACGTGCTGGCAAACGACGAGTTCTTGTCGGGCATGTATCACACTGATCTGATGGGGCATCTCTATGCTGATGAATAGAAAAGCGAAGACGGTCAACGTCCTCGAGGGGCCGATGACCGAGTCGTGCGCCGAGTTTCCCGCGCGCCACGTGTTTATCAAGTGCCCGGAGTGCCGCCGCGTGATCGATGAGGCACGCCTGCACGACAACCTCGAGGTCTGCCCTCGTTGCGGCAAACACTTTCGCGTGAGCGGTCGCACGCGCATGCGCATGACGGTCGACGAGGGCACGTTTGAGGAATGGGATGCCAATCTGGCGTCGGAGGACTTCCTCTCGTTTCCCGGCTATGCCGATAAGCTCAAGAGCGTGAGCGAGCGTTCGGGCGAGCGCGATGCCGTTGTGTGCGGCAGGGGCAAAATCTGCGGTTGCGATACCGCGCTCTTCTTTATGGACGCTAACTTTATGATGGGCTCGATGGGCTCCGTGGTGGGCGAGAAGATCTGTCGCGCATTTGAGCGTGCGACCGAGCTGGGATTGCCAGTTGTCGGCTTTACCGTTTCGGGCGGTGCGCGCATGCAAGAGGGCGTGACCTCGCTTATGCAGATGGCCAAGATTTCTGCGGCGGTTAGGTGCCATAGCGAGGCGGGCGGCCTGTATATCACGGTGCTCACTGACCCCACGACCGGAGGCGTAACCGCGAGCTTTGCCATGGAGGGCGATATTATCCTGGCCGAGCCCGATGCCCTGACGGCATTTGCCGGCCCGCGCGTGATCGAGCAGAACATGCACAAGCGCCTGCCCAAGGGATTCCAGCGCTCCGAGTTTTTGCTGGAGCACGGCTTTTGCGATGCCGTCGTTCCGCGTGGCGAGATTGCGCTCACGGTAGGCGAGCTGCTGGCGCTGCACGAAGGGCACGCGCCCGGCCTGGGGGCACCGCATGAGATCGTGCATACGGGTCGCCGCGGCAAAAAGTTGGGACACTTGTTCAAGCGCTCGGCCGCACCAAAAACCGCGCTCGAGATTGTCAAGCAGACCCGCTCGGCAGATCGCGCCACGGCGGGCGAGATGATCTCGCTGGGCCTGGATGGATTTGTGGAGCTGCATGGCGACCGTTACTTTGGCGACGACGCCGCCGTGGTGGCTGGCATTGGCTGGAAAGACGGGCGACCCGTGACGGTTATCGCCGTCGAGCGCGGTACCACGACCAAAGAGCGCATGCGTCGCAACTTTGGTATGGCACATCCCGAGGGCTACCGCAAAGCGCGTCGCCTTATGCGCCAGGCCGAAAAGTTTGGTCGACCGGTTCTGTGTCTGGTCGATACTTCGGGCGCGTTTTGCGGCATCGGTGCCGAGGAGCGCGGCCAGGGCGAGGCGATTGCCCAGAATCTCATGGAGATGAGCGGCCTCAAGACGCCGATTGTCTCGGTGGTGACAGGCGAGGGCGGCTCTGGTGGCGCGCTGGCGCTGTCCGTGGCCGACCGCATCCTGATGCTCTCGAGCTCGGCCTATTCGGTCGTGAGCCCCGAGGCCTGTGCGTCGATCCTGTGGAAGGATACCGAGCGCGCGAATGAGGCCGCCGAGGCGCTGAAGCTCACGGCCCCCGATCTGTTGGCGCTCGGCATCATCGACGGCATTGTTGACGATAGGGGCCTGTCGCATGAGGAGATTGCCGGTGCCGTCATGTCCTCGGCATTTGATGCCTTCGATACGCTTGGGCAGCTCGACGACGCGACCCTCACAAACCTCCGCTACGAAAAGTACCGCGCAATCGGTCAGTACCGCACGATGTGACAAAGGGACAGCCCGCATGTCATATTGGGAAAGGCGTTCCATGCTACAAGTTTCTAACACCTCGTTTACAACGTCGGTTTCATCAAACGCCATGGCCGTGGTGGACTATCTGTCCAAAAGCATGATGTCGGCGCTGCCGTTTATTGTCTGCGCGGCGTTGTTCCGCACCGTCGCTGTCATTATGGGCGAAGGCATGCTGGGCCTGTGGTCTGCCGATTCTGATATCTATCGTCTGTTCTACAGTTGGCTCTATAACGCCGGCTACTACTTTTTGCCCATCTATCTTGGCTGGGCCGCCGCTCGCCAGCTCGGTTGCTCGGAGCAGCTGGGCATGATGCTGGGCGGCGTATTGATTGCGCCCGATCTGCTTAAGCTCGTCGATGCCGCATCGACGACGGGGACATCGATGACTTCCGTGTATGGTCTGCTTCCCGCGCCGGTCAACGATTACACGACGACCGTTATTCCGGTTCTCATCTCGGTGCCCGTGCTATGGCGAGTGGAGTGTTTCTTTAAACGCGTTATCCCTAAGGCCGTGGCGTTTTCGTTTGTTCCGTTTGCGACCATGCTTTTCATGGTTCCGGTTTCGCTGTGTATCACGGCGCCGGCTGGTAGCTATTTGGGCATGCTGTTGGGCCAGCTTATGTTTATGCTTGGCAATTCCGGTGGCATCGTGTCGCTGCTCACGCTCATGGGGCTTGCCGCGGGCTGGGAGTTCCTAAAGATCGCCGGCGTCAGCAACGTTGTCCTATCGCTCGCCTATGCGCAGTTTATGAGTGTGGGAACGGATTCGTGCATCCTGATCGCCGCGACGATGGCAACGTTTGCCGTTTGGGGCATGCCCTTTGGCGCGTCGCTCCGCGTTGCGGATAAGGACGAGAAGACGCTCATGCTGGGCTATTCGATCTCGGGTGTTCTTGGCGGCGTAAGCGAGCCGGCGCTGTACGGTTGCGGCTTTAAATATGGCAGGTGCCTGACGTGCATGGCCATTGGCGGCGCCGTCGGAGGCCTTGTTGCGGCCGTGGGCCACGTTACGGCCTATACCATCGGCATGACGAATGTCCTCATGGTCATTGGCTTTGCCACGGGCGGCATCCCGAACCTGCTGTGGTGCTGCGCTGCCGGCGGCACGGCATTTGCGGTGTCTGCGGCGCTGAGCTACTGCTTTGGCGTGGTGCCGGCGAAGGGACAGGCGACGGGGGACGGAGGCGATTCGCCCGAAACAGTGGCGAGCGCTGCTGAAGTAAGCGCATAAACCTGTGCGACAAAAGGACGATCCCTTTGTCGTGTTCCAAGGCCGTGGCTCGTGTGGGCTGCGGCCTTTTGTATCTTGAGGACAAAGTGGCTACACTACAATCCGTTTGAGCAATAGATATATAGGTAGTACCGTGGGGGCGGATGTAGATGGTCGAGTGGATTGTTGGGCGCGCACAGGGCGATCGTGCGCGTGTGGGCACGTTAGCGGGCATGGTGTGTATTGTCGCCAATGTTGCGCTTTGTGCTGCGAAGGGTGCAATTGGTGTGGTTTCGGGATCGGTTTCGATTGTTGCGGATGCCATGAACAACCTGTCCGATGCCAGCTCGAATATCGTGAGCGTGCTGGGCTTTAAGCTGGCGAGCAAGCCGGCCGACCCCGAGCATCCTTACGGCCACGGTCGCTACGAGTATCTCTCGGGTCTGGTCGTGGCGGCACTCGTGCTGCTGATTGGCGTTGAGCTGGTGAAGTCCTCGGTCGAGCGCGTCATCCACCCCGAACCTGTCGAGTTCTCGCTTGCCCTGGTGGCAGTTCTAGTGCTTTCGATGGTCGTAAAGCTCTGGATGGCGGCCCTCAACCAAAAGCTCGGCGACCGTATCGAGTCCGAGACACTGCATGCGACGGCTCAGGATTCCAAGAACGATGTCCTTGCCACGGGTGCCGTGCTGGCGTGCGCAGTTGTTTCGCAGGTGACGGGCATCAATCTTGACGCTTGGGTCGGCCTTGCCGTTGGTGCCTATATTGGCTGGAGCGGTTTTGAACTCATCCAGGATACGGTGAGCCCGCTTTTGGGCCAGACGCCCGATCCTAAGCTGGTCAAGCACATTCGAGACAAGATCATGAGCTATCCCGGCGTTTTGGGCGTTCACGATTTGATGGTTCACGACTACGGCCCGGGCAGGAAGTTCGCAAGCGCTCACGCCGAGATGGCGGCCGAAGCCAGCCCGATGGAAAGTCACGACACGCTCGACAATATTGAGCAGGCGTTTAGGAACGAAGACGGCATGATCGTCACGCTCCATTACGATCCCATCGTGACCGACGATCCCAAGGTGGCGAGCATGCGTTTACGCATTAACGCAATGGCTCAGGAGATCGATAGTCGCCTTTCGATTCACGACCTGCGCTGTGTGCCGGGCCCTACGCACACCAACGTGATCTTTGACTGCGTGCGACCCTCGGATTTGGCGATGAACGCCGAAGACTTAAAGCACGCGTTGGCGAAACGGGTCGAGTCGGAATACCCCAAGTCGATTGCCAAGATTACGATCGATGAAGACTACGTAGGCCATACCCACGAGTAGGGCTGCGCCGGTAAAGCAAGTTATACAGAAGGGGAGACTATGAAGAAGCTGTATCTGCTCCGCCACGGCCAGACGGAATTCAACGTCAAAAAGCTCGTCCAAGGTCGTTGCGATTCACCGCTCACCGATTTGGGCCGTCAGCAAGCCGGGATGGCAGCCGCATGGCTCAAAGCCCACAACGTCGTTCCCGACAAAGTGGCCTCATCACCCTTAGGCCGAGCCATGGACACAGCTCAGCTCGTCGCATGCGAGCTCCTCGGCCCGGACGCAGCAGTCGAGCCCTGCGAAGGCATCATCGAGCGCTGCTACGGCTCCTTCGAAGAAGGCCCGCACGACGCGCTGCCCACCGACGTCTGGGATCCGGGCGAGGACCTGGTCCCCTTTGGAGGAGAAGGAAGCCGCGCGCTGCAAGAACGCATGGTAGACACCCTCACCAATCTCATGGGAGCCGAGGGCATCGAAACCCTCCTAGCAGTAAGCCACGGCAGCGCCAGCCGCCAATTCATCAAGGCTGCAGCCCCAGAGGGCTTCGAGCTCCCAACAAAACTCCCCAACTGCGCCATCATGATCTTCGATTTTGACGAGGAAAAACTACAAGCAGAGGGCGAGCCAATGCAATGCAAGTTCACTCTCCAGCAAATAGTGGACCCCCAACAAAGAAATTAGCTGAGCGAGCAGAGTTAAGCAGACATCAACGTGTCGTCTCCCGAGCTTGGCAGAGGGGCGGCGAAATATATTAAGTTTGTCGCGAGTTCCGCACGCAAAGGAAAGCACTTAATGTGCTTTCCGTCTTGCGCAGGACTGTAGAGCAGCAAACTTAATATATTTCGCCGCCCCTCTGCCAAGCCCAGGCGACTCCACGCACTTTACCTGCGTAAACAATGTGAGTGAAATATGAATCTCGATGGATACGCCCGCAGCCGTGTATACTAAACAACTGTGTGTAACCAGGGGAGTATTCTGGCTGGACAAAATGCCTGCTTAATAGGGTTGTCAGGTAGTCCGGACGCAATACAAGGCTGGGGAGCACGTCGTGTAAGTAGTGGTCCTCTAGGGGCGTACGCTCGGTGGTGTACGCATTGTCCCAAGACCACGCGAGAGTTGGGATCATATCTTGATCAGCATGATTCTCGGCCGCAAGATTGGCATGACCCAGGTTTGGGACGAGGACGACAACGTCGTTCCCGTCACGGTCATCCAGGCTGGCCCCTGCGCTGTCTCGCAGGTTAAAACTCAGGCAACCGACGGCTATGACGCCGTCCAGATCGGTTTCGGCGACATCAAGGCCAAGAACGTGAACAAGCCCATGGCTGGTCACTTCGCCAAGGCTGGCGTCGAGCCTGTCCGTTTCCTTCGTGAGGTCCGCGTCGAGAACGGCGAGGAGCACAAGGTCGGCGAGGTCGTCACCGTCGCTGATTTCGCTGATGTCGAGAAGGTCGACGTCATCGGTACCTCCAAGGGTAAGGGCTTCCAGGGTCGCATCAAGCGCTGGGGTCAGCGCCGCGGTCCTATGACGCATGGTTCTCACTTCCAGCGTCACCCCGGTTCTATCGGTCAGTGCGCCTATCCTGCGCGCGTCCTCAAGGGCGTCAAGATGGCCGGTCACATGGGTAACGAGCGCGTTACCGTCAAGAACCTTTCCGTTGTCCGCATCGATGCCGAGCAGAACCTCATCTTGGTCAAGGGCGCTGTCCCGGGTGCCAAGAATGGTCTCGTCGCCATCCGTATGGCCTAAGGGCCCAGCCCATTTAGCCCAGCGTCATACCAAGGAGAACACTTAAATGGCAAAGTTTGAAGTAAAGAACAGCGAGGGCAAGAAGGTCGCCGAGGCCGAGCTCGCCGCTGAGGTGTACGGCATCGAGCCGAACATCCACGTTATGCACCACATCGTCAAGTGCCAGATGGCCTCTTGGCGTCAGGGCACCCAGTCCGCTAAGGGCCGCTCTGAGGTTTCCGGTGGCGGCAAGAAGCCTTGGCGTCAGAAGGGCACCGGCCGTGCCCGCCAGGGTTCCATCCGTGCTGCCCAGTGGCGTCACGGTGGCGTTGTCTTCGCCCCCAAGCCCCGTTCTTACGCTAAGCGTATGAACAACAAGGAGGTCAAGCTGGCTATGCGCTCCGCGCTGTCCGCCAAGCTGGCCGATGGCGAGCTCGTGCTCGTCGACGACTACGGCTTCGAGAAGCCTTCCACCAAGGCTGCCGTCGCCATGCTCAAGGCTCTCGGCCTTGAGGGCAAGCGTCTGACCATCATCGTTCGCGATGAGGACGTCAACGCCTACCTGTCGTTCCGCAACATTCCCAAGACGTTCATCATCACTGCCGACGAGGCCAACACCTACGATCTCGTCAACAACAACGCTGTGCTGATGCCCGCCGACATCGCCGCTCACTTCGGGGAGGTGCTTGCATAAATGACCGCCCACGAGATCATCATCCGTCCGATCGTGTCCGAGCGTTCCTTCTCCGGCATGGAGCTGAACAAGTACACGTTCGAGGTCGCCAAGGATGCTAACAAGTATCAGATCAAGGACGCTGTCGAGGAGATCTTCGGCGTCAAGGTCGTTCGCGTGAACACCCTGACGGTCAAGCCCAAGACCAAGCGCGTGCGCTATGTCGCCGGCAAGACCCGTTCTTGGAAGAAGGCCATCGTCACGCTGGCCGAGGGCGACACCATCGAGGTCTTTGGCAACCAGGCCTAAGACTCGCTGCTGTTGAGTGAGCTCATGCCTCCCAAATAGGGGAGGCGAGAGCTCAAGGTTTTGGGCGTATAAAATGGACACGCCCGGAACCGTGTATACGTCCGGTGTCATCGCACCCGAGGCAGAACCTCGAATCCCTGTCTGCGATGGCTAACGGATTCCTATTGAAAGGGATTGTAATGGCTGTAAAGCACCTTAAGCCGACCTCCGCTGGTAGGCGTTGGCAGACGATCTCCGATTTCTCCGAGATCACCTGCACCAAGCCCGAGAAGTCTCTTCTCGAGCCCCTGCCCAAGAAGGCCGGTCGTAACAACAACGGCCGTATCACCACCCGCCACCAGGGCGGCGGCGTGAAGCGTCGTTACCGCGTGATCGACTTCAAGCGCAACAAGGACGGCGTGCCCGCCAAGGTTGCCACGATCGAGTACGATCCGAACCGTTCCGCTCGCATCGCTCTGCTGCACTACGCTGACGGTGAGAAGCGCTACATCCTGGCCCCCAAGGGCCTCGAGGTCGGTCAGACCATCATGTCCGGTTCTGACGCCGACATCAAGCCGGGCAACGCTCTGCCCCTCGCCGACATCCCCGTCGGTACGCTCATCCACGCCGTCGAGTTCCAGCCGGGCAAGGGCGCTGCTATCGCCCGTTCCGCCGGTAACTCCTGCCAGCTGATGGGTAAGGAGGGCAAGTACGCCATCGTCCGTATGCCTTCCTCCGAGATGCGCCGCATCCTCGTTACCTGCCGCGCCACCGTCGGTGAGGTCGGCAACGCCGATCACTCCAACATCGTCATCGGCAAGGCCGGCCGTAAGCGTCACATGAACGTGCGCCCGACCGTCCGCGGTACCGTCATGAACCCTGTCGACCACCCGCACGGCGGTGGCGAGGGCAAGAACCACACCTCTGGTCGTCCCTCCGTTACCCCCTGGGGTAAGCCGACGAAGGGCCTTCGTACGCGCAAGAAGAAGAAGGTCTCGAACCAGCACATCATTCGTCGCCGTAAGAAGTAATTTCGGATACCGAGTTTTAGGAGAAAGCACTTATGAGCAGAAGTCTCAAAAAGGGCCCGTTCGTGGAGACTCGCCTTCTCTCGCGTATCACCGCGATGAACGAGGCTGGCAAGAAGGACGTCGTGAAGACCTGGTCCCGCGCGTCCACCATCTTCCCCGAGATGGTTGGTCACACCATCGCCGTCCACGACGGCCGCAAGCATGTGCCCGTGTATGTTACCGAGTCCATGGTTGGTCACAAGCTCGGCGAGTTCGCGCCGACTCGTACGTTCCGTGGCCACAAGGCCAAATAGGGGGTTAACCGTAAATGGCAACTAAGTCTATTGAAACTGAGGCCACCGAGGTTCGCGCCGTCGCTAAGTACGTGCGTGTTTCCCCCAGCAAGGCCCGCCTGGTGGTCGATCTGATCCGCCGCAAGCCTGTCGCTCAGGCCTTCGACATCCTCCACTTCTGCGACCGCGCCGTCGCCGTGGATGTCGAGAAGGTTCTCCGTTCCGCCGTTGCGAACGCCGAGAACAACAACGGTCTGCGTGCCGACAACCTGGTTGTCGCCGCTGCCTATGTTGACGAGGGTCCGACGCTTAAGCGCATCCGTCCCCGCGCCAAGGGTTCCGCTTCTCGCATTCTGAAGCGTACTTCCCACATCACCGTCGTCGTTGCTCCTCGAAAGGAGGCGTAAAGCTGTATGGGTCAGAAAGTCTACCCCACCGGCTTCCGTCTTGGCATCACCGAGAACTGGCGCTCCCGCTGGTTCGCAGAGAAGGATTACGCTAAGACCCTCGGTAACGATCTCGAGATCCGCAAGTACCTCGAGAAGCGTCTTTCCCGCGCAGCTGTCTCCCGCGTCGAGATCGAGCGCGCTGGCGACAAGGTGAAGGTCATCATCCTCACCGCTCGCCCCGGCGTTGTCATCGGTAAGAAGGGTGCCGAGATCGATACCCTCCGCACCGAGCTCGAGAAGGTCGCTGGCGTCTCCAAGGGCCAGCTCTCCGTCGACGTTGTCGAGATCAAGCGCCCCGAGCTCGACGCCAACCTCGTTGCTCAGTCTATCGCCGAGCAGCTCGAGGGCCGCGTTGCCTTCCGTCGCGCTATGCGCAAGGCTGTCCAGTCCGCCCGCAAGGCCGGCGCTAAGGGCATCCGTATCCAGTGCTCCGGTCGTCTCGGCGGCGCCGAGATGGGCCGTCGTGAGTGGTACCGCGAGGGTCGCGTGCCTCTGCACACCCTCCGTGCCAAGATCGACTACGGCACGGCTGTCGCCAGCACCACCATGGGCGCTTGCGGCGTGAAGGTCTGGATCTACCTGGGCGAGAAGCTCCCGGGCCAGCCTGTTCCCAACCCTGCACTCGAGGGCTCTTCCCGTCCTCGTCGTCGTAACTCCGAGAGGAGGGGTCAGTAGTGCTTGCCCCTAAGCGTATTCTTCACCGCAAGGTGCAGCGTGGCTCCATGAAGGGCCAGGCCAAGGGTAATACCGAGCTGCATTTCGGCGAGTTTGGTATCCAGGCTCTCGAGGCCCATTGGATCACCAACCGTCAGATCGAGGCCGCTCGTATTGCCATGACCCGCTACATGAAGCGTGGCGGTCGTGTCTACATCACGATCTTCCCCGATAAGCCCATCACCAAGAAGCCTGCCGAGACTCGCATGGGCTCTGGTAAGGGTAACCCCGAGGAGTGGGTAGCCGTCGTCAAGCCCGGCCGCATCATGTTCGAGGTCAAGGGCGTGCCCGAGGAGGTCGCTCGCGAGGCTCTGCGTCTTGCACAGCACAAGCTTCCCATCAAGACCAAGATTGTTGCTGCCAAGAACGCTGAGCAGCGCATCGAGAAGGAGATGGCTGAGGAGGCCGCTCTCGAGGCCAAGTGGGCTGCTGAGGACGCCGCCGCCGCCAAGGAGGAGAACTAATGAAGCCCGCAGAGATTCGTGAGCTCTCGGACGCTCAGCTCGTTGAGAAGCTGAAGGAAATGCGCGCCGAGCTCTTTAACCTTCGTTTCCAGATGGCCACCAGCCAGCTGGACAACACCGCTCGCGTCAACACCGTGAAGAAGGACATCGCTCGCGTCCTCACGGAGCAGCGCGCCCGCGAGATCGCAGCGGAGAAGTCCGCTGTCGCCGAGTAGGACCTAAGGAGAGAACATGACTGATTCGCGTAACTCGCGTAAGGTCCGTACGGGTGTCGTTACCTCCGTCTCCGGTGCCAAGACCATTGTTGTCACCATCACCGAGCGCAAGCGTCACCCCAAGTACGGCAAGATGATGACCAGCTCCAAGAAGCTGCACGCTCACGACGAGGAGTGCACGGCTGGCGTGGGCGATACCGTCCGCGTTATGGAGACCCGTCCTATGTCCAAGATGAAGCGTTGGCGCCTCATCGAGGTCGTCGAGCGCGCTAAATAAGCAGTCGCTCTTACGACTTGTACGTTTCCGAAGATGTGCGTATGCCTGGCTTGCATACCACGGGCCGTATAAAGGCTGCGCACCTCTCTTCGGTTCTTAGTTCGGAGGAACATCTACCATGATTCAGATGCAAACCATGCTGAACGTCGCCGACAACTCCGGCGCTCGCAAGATTCGCTGCATCAAGGTGCTTGGCGGTTCCAAGCGTCGTTATGCAGGCATCGGCGATGTGTTCATCGGTGCTGTCCAGGAGGCTACCCCTGGCGCCAACGTCAAAAAGAAGGACGTTGTCCGTTGCGTCGTCGTTCGCACCGTTAAGGAGATCCGCCGCAAGGATGGCTCCTACATTCGCTTTGATGAGAACGCTTGCGTTGTCATCAACAACGATGGTTCGCCCGTCGGCACCCGTATCTTCGGGCCCGTCGCTCGCGAGCTTCGTGACAAGAAGTACATGAAGATCGTCTCGCTCGCTCCCGAGACCCTGTAGTTAGGGGAGATATATGTATATCAAGAAGGGCGATAAGGTCCAGGTTCTCTCTGGTAAGGATCGCGGCAAGCAGGGCGTTATCCTGCGTGCTCTCCCCGCCGAGAACAAGGTCGTTGTCGAGGGCGTTTCGGTCGTCAAGAAGGCCGTCAAGCCCAACGCTGCCAACCAGCAGGGCGGCATCGTTTCGCAGGAGGCTCCCATCGACGCCTCCAACGTCAATCTCGTTTGCCCCGAGTGCGGTAAGGTTACCCGCGTCGGTCACGAGAAGGACGGCAAGAACAAGCTGCGCGTCTGCAAGAAGTGCGGCCACAAGTTCTAAGCTGCCCGCAACATCAAGTTGCTAGCAAAGGCCCGGATGCCAAGGCACCCGGGCCTTTTTCTATCCCTACTCATTGGGGACAGACTTAAATGAGTACCCTAACTGGGTAAGCATAAATGAGCGGGTCGTGCTGTATAAATTGCTTGTGTGCGCGTTTATGCGCGTTAGATTGCGTTTAATTACGCACCTATGCGTATATATGCGCCGTTTACGGGGCAATAATGACCGTTTAGCGGTGAGATACGCAAAAACGCGCACAGACGCGCGTGTTTGTGCGAATATAGGGTTGTTAGAAATGAAGGACTTCCGATGACTTAGGAGGCACATCATGGCAGATTCCAAACAGGCTCCGCTCGACGCCGAAGCAGCCGCTAAGGCGGCATTCGCCTCGGTCCAGGATCAGCCGTTCCCCGACGATATTTTTACGGCTCCCGAGCTTCGTTGGGCTGTGATCGGGTGCGGCGTTATCGCCAACCAGATGGCCCAGTCTCTCGCTCTTGCCGGCCGCAAGCTTGCGGGCGTTGCCAATCGCACTCTGTCCAAGGCTCAAGCTTTTGCAGAGCAGTATGGCGTTGAGAAGGTCTATGAAACGGTCGAGGACCTCTACGCCGATCCGAACATTGACGCGGTCTATGTCACCACGCCGCACAACACGCATATCACCTACCTGCGCGCCGCTCTGTCAGCTGGCAAGCACGTGCTTTGCGAGAAGGCCATTACCCTCAACTCCGCCGAGCTCGACGAGGCGCGTGCCATCGCCGACGAGCACAACGTCGTCCTTATGGACGCCACCACGGTGCTTCACATGCCGCTGTATCAGGAGCTGCGCCGCCGCATGGATGCGGGCGACTTTGGTCGCATGAACCTCGCCCAGCTCAACTTTGGCAGCTATAAGGAGTACGGGGACCTGACCAACCGGTTCTACAACCGTAGTCTCGCCGGCGGCGCCATGCTCGATATTGGCGTGTATGCGCTCTCCGTTATGCGCCTCTTTATGGCGAGCCAGCCCGCTGAGGTTGTCTCGCTGGGCAACACCTGTGAGACCGGTGTCGACGTTGCGGGCGGCATTGTCTGCCGAAACGCCGAGCAGCAGCTGGGCGTGGTGAGCCTTACGCTCCACTCCAAGCAGCCCAAGCGTTCGGTCATTAGCTTCGACAAGTGCTATATCGAGGTCAACGATTATCCGCGCGCCGATCACGCGACCATCGTATGGACTGCGGACGGTCGCCGTGAGGAGGTCCACGCTGGCACCGAGGCATACGCTCTGTGCTACGAGATGGCCGACCTGGAGAAGGCCGTTGCCGGCGATGATTCGAAGTGCGAGCTTCTGGGCTATGCTTCTGATGTTATGGAGCTGATGACCAAGCTTCGCGCCGATTGGGGAGTCGTGTACCCCGAGGAGGAGTAAGCGATGCTTGCGGAAGATAGGCTCAACGCGATCGTGACGATGGTGCAGCAGGCCGGCTCGGTTACCGTGCCGGAGCTTGCTGAAGCCCTGGGCGTGACGGCGTCTACCATTCGGCGCGACCTGCAGGCGCTCGACCGCGCACACCGTATCGCCAAGGTGCACGGTGGCGCGACAAGTCTTGAGCGCGCGCACGTGACGCGCGACCTAACGATCAGTGAGCGCAGCGATCTCCATAACGACGACAAGGAGCGTATCTGCGCCCGCGCCGCGGCGCTTGTGGAGCCCGATAGCTTTGTGTATATCGATTCGGGATCCACGACCCTCAAGCTCATCGAGCATCTTCCGCGCCTTGAGGGCGTCACCTATGTGACCGATTCCGTGCTCCATGCCCAGCATCTCGCTCTGCGCGGCATGCGCACCGTGGTGCTGGGCGGCGAGCTCAAGCCCGAGACCGAGGCACTCGTCGGTCCCGATGCCTTGGCAACCCTGGACCGCTATAACTTCAACTGCGGTTTTTGGGGTTCCAATGGCATCGCCGCCGAGCAAGGTCTCACCACACCGGATATCGAGGAAGCGCAGGTCAAGCGTATCTCGATGCGCCATACCGCCAAACGCTTCGTAATCTCGGACGCCAGCAAATTTGGCATGGTGGCGCCCGTCAAGTTTGCGGACTTCCGCGACGCAACGATTATTACTGCGGGCGAAGTACCCGCCAAGTACCAGTCGATGGACAACGTCATCACGGTCTAGCGACGGGACAAGGCCAAAACCACCACAAAGGTGCCTGTCCCCATTGTGGTGGTTTAGGGCTCCCAGGGGCAGGGGGCTTCGATGTGGATGTGCTCGCCGGTTACGGGATGCGTAAAGGACACGCTGTGGGCGTGGAGCATCAGGCCGCAGGGACGTGGCGTGCCGTAGAGCTCGTCGCCCACCAGGGGATGACGCTCGCTGGCCAGATGCACACGGATTTGGTGCTTGCGGCCGGTGAGCAGCTCGACATCGATATACGAGCGCGTGGGCAGGCCACGACGGCTCTTAAGACGCTTGAGCACCTTCACGCGCGTTTGAGACGGCTTGCCGCTGGCGCCGACGCGCATCTTTCGGCTGTCGTGGCGGTCGCGGGCGATGGGCTTGTCGATGAGCTTTTCGTTCCAGTCGATCTTGCCCTCGGCGAGCGCCAGGTAGTGCTTTTCGAAAGCGTGGTCGATGACCATCTGGTCAAAGGCGGGCTGCGTCTGCTTGTCGAGAGAGAACAACACCACGCCGGTGGTGTCGCGGTCCAGGCGGTTGAGCGGCTGCATGTCGGTCGCGGCAAAGCCGTCGCCCATCGCCAGCAGCAGGTCGCTGGCGTAGTCGGTAAGTGTGCGCTCGCCGGTGCCGTCGCCGTGGACGATCATGCCGGCGGGCTTGTCGATGGCCATGAGCCAGGCGTCGCAGTAGAGGACTTGAGGTTCTTCGTTCACGTGTAAGCCTTTCGGTTAGCTGATTCCCACAAACATGCAGCCCGAGGTCGCCCCGCGCAGACGGGCGGCGGGCTTGCGGCCGGCCTGCGCGGCCTCGACGGCACGACGGACGCGGGCGACGGCACGGCCCACCTCATCCGTCTCGAGCAGCGTTCCGCCCACCATGAGACGACGCACGCCGGCGTCGAGCAGCTGAGGAACCTGCGGCGTAAGGTCGATGGGATAAGCATCGTACAGGCGAGAGCGGCCGTGGATGTCGGTGCGAACGGGCATGACCTTTCCGTCGATATTCTTGAGCGAGAGCTTGCGGGCACGCAGGCGGCAGTTGGCGCAATCGTGGATGCAGCCGTTGGCGACCTGCAGAATGCAGTGCTCGCTCGTCATGACGCGCGGGCGGCCAAAAACGGTGATGCCCAGAGCCGCGGGCGCGGCGGCGCCGAGCGAGACAATCTCGTCGAGCGTGATTTCGGGCGAGAGCCAAAACGCACCGGCGCCGCGCTCAGCAAGCGCCTCCATGCAGGGCGTGTTGTGCACCGGCAGGCAAGAGCGAATCTCGGCCGTGGCGCCGGCCTGCGCGGCTACGGCGAGCTCGGAGATATTGCCGACGGCGACCGTGGCTCCGGCATTGATCCAGGGATCGACGCGCTCGTGGTCGACGGCGCGGCAGACCTCGTCGAGTACGGGTACGATGCCCTGCTCAAGCGCATCGGCGGGGGAGAGCCCGGCCGCATCGAGCGCATCGGTGGTCATGTAGATGCGCGTCGCACCCTCCGCGCGGGCTGCCTCGGCAGCTTCGAGCGAGGTGACGCTGGCGCAGATCTGCGGCTCGTCGCGGTAATGCGCGGGCATGGCGCGCGTACATTTGTCGAGCACCGGCAACTCGAGCGTTTTCGCGCGCTCCTCGTACGGCGCCAGAATGGCCTCCTCCAAGGCTTTACAGGCGGCAGCGCGCACCTTGTGCACGGCGGAGAAGCCCATGCCACAGCTGGCGTCGAGCGAAACGTCAAAGCTCGCAGCCTCAAAGGGCGAGGAGCCCATGCGGCCCACATGCTCAACCAGGTCTGCCGCCTCGACGGCGCGGGTCTTGGCAGCCTCGACGGTAAAGCCCGTGGCCGTGGCGGTGAGCGATGGGTCGTCGCAGCAAGTAAGCGTGACAGTAAACGGCTCGCCCAGGCGCGCCACGACGGACACATCAACAGCTCGGCGGCGCAGCACATCGCGCTTGAGCGCGGCGCCGGCGGCGTCAATAGCGCGCTGGCTGCGGATGACGCGCACGCGGCAGCCCTCGGGCATGCTGCGGGGCACGCGGCACTCGATGATGTCGCCCGCGGCGGCATCATCTGCGGCAATGGTGGTCAGGAACTGGTCAAACTCGTTATCGTGGCGAAGTTCCAACAAGTCGCCCTTGCCCACGGGTTCAAACAGCTCAATGCGGGCGATGGCGGCGCGGCGACGGCGGTCGTCGGGCTTGAGGCCACGCACATCGCGGTTGGCCGGGCGGCTGCCCAGCACCGTGCCCACGATCTGGCCGCGGTTGTTGGAGCGCTCGTAGCTCATCATCTCGTCGCCCGAGGTGCCGTCCTGATAGGCGTGCGTAAAGTCGCGGTTGAAGCAGCGCTTGAGCTGGCGCTGGCGGGCGGCTTCCTCGTCCTTGGCAACGGTGGCTCCGGATAGCATGTCGTCAATTTCGCGACGATACACATCAACGATGGAGTACACGTAATCGGGCGCCTTCATGCGGCCCTCGAGCTTGAGCGATGCGGCACCGGCGTCATACAGACGGCGAACAAGCTGCGAAGTGTTGGTGTCGCGCGGGCATAGCGCACGCTCGCGGCCGGCGGGGGAGAGCGTGCGGCCGTTCTCGTCGATCAGCTCGTAAGGCAGGCGACAGGGCTGAGCGCACATGCCGCGGTTGGCCGAGCGGCCCGCCATGGCAAAGCTCGAGAGCAGGCACAGGCCCGAGTAGCAAAAGCAGATGGCACCGTGGCTAAAGACTTCAAGGTCCACATCGGGCGCGGCATCGTGAATGGCGGCAATCTCGTCGATGGAAAGCTCGCGCGAGAGGGTCACGCGGTCGGCGCCCTGCTCGCGGCACCAAAGGGTTCCGCGGTCGTCGTGGATGTTCGCCTGGGTCGAGATATGCGTCTCGATGCCGGGCATGGTGCGTTTGACCTCAAAGAACAGGCCCCAGTCCTGGATAATGAAGGCATCGGCGCCCAGCGTGGAGCAGCGATGAATGAGCTGCAGTGCATCGCCCATCTCGGACTGCTTGATGATGATGTTGACCGTGACGTAGACGCGCGACCCGGCTAGATGCGCGGCGCGGCAGGCTTGCTCAAAGGCCTCGTCGGTAAAGTTGGTGGCCTTGCGGCGGGCGTTGAAGCTGCCCATGCCGCAGTAGATGGCGTCTGCCCCGGCGGCGAGTGCGGCGGCAAAGGGCTCGGGCCCTCCGGCGGGCGCCAAGAGCTCGGGTCTGCGGTTGGTGGTTCGACTGGCGGTTGCGGTCATATCCTGCCTTTCAAAATGCTCAGATACTCAAAAGTATAGTGGCGTCGCTGCGGTGGGCGACGCCCGCAGCCTAAGCAGGACAAAGTCTTCAGCAGCTTGGACTGGCTGCTCCACATGAGAACCGTTCAGCGGTTCGGGGAAACCGTTGGGCGATAAAATATTCTCGCAAGCTGATAATATTCTTGCATCAAACAGAAACCTTGAGTACTATCCCAATCAAGCGCGGTGTTCAGACCGAACTGTGCCTCCCGGTGTGAACACCGCGCTCACGCTCTCTCAATTGATCGTAAGGAGAAAAACATGAGCAAGACCGTCGTGTCTTCCGATAACGCACCCGCAGCCATCGGCCCGTATTCCCCCGGCATCCAGACCGGCAACATGGTGTTCCTGTCCGGCCAGCTGGGCATCGACCCCGCAACCGGAAAGATGCCCGAGGGCATTGAGGCCCAGGCTAAGCAGTCCCTTGCTAACGTCGAGGCTCTGCTGACCGCTGCCGGTGCCACCTTTGCCGATGTCGTCAAGACCACGGTCTACCTGGCCGACATTGCCGACTTCGCTGCCGTGAACGAGATCTACGCTTCCAAGTTCGAGGCCCCGTTCCCCGCGCGCAGCGCTTTCCAGGTTGCCGCCCTTCCGGCCGGCGGTCTGGTCGAGATTGAGGTCGTCGCTGCTCTCTAAGGCGTTGGCAACAACTAAACATGACATGCAAAAAGACCCTGCAGTGCGAGCTGCAGGGTCTTTTGTCAAGCGATGCGACAAAAATAATCCGTTTTCCTCCGTCCCCAAGGAGTCAGCGGGTTAGCCTTCCTTGCGGACTTTTTGCAGGTAGCGGTAGACGCTGGGCTCCGAGATGCCCAGCGCGGTGGCGGCGCAGGCCACGGCGCCCTTGAGCATGAACACCCCGTTGCCGTTGAGGTGGCGAATGACATCCACGCGGTCGCTCTGACCAAGCGACGCTACATCCAGCCCGCGCGCGCTCAGCAGCTCGGCAATGCTGCGGTCGATGAGCTCCTGTGTGGACTCCGAAAGGCTTTCGACCTCGATAGACGCGGGCTCCGTGCGCGTCGGCGCCGCGTCGAAGCACGTCATGAGCTGCTGCGCCATGGCGTTGATGGAACGGACCGTGGAAAGATCGGTGTTGACGCAGAGCATACCGACAATCTCGTCATTCTCACGGATAAAGTACGTCGCCGACTCCAGCGTCTTGCCGCCGGCGCCGCGGCCCTCGTAGCCCGTAATAAACGGCAGGTCGCGATACTTGGCGTCGTGCATGATCTTGAGTGCCAGATCGGTAGCGGGACCGCCGACCTTGCGGCCGCTCACGATACCGTTGCGGATATCGACGATGGCGTGGTCGGGATCCGAGAAATCGTGCAGGACGATCTCGCTGTTCTTACCGAGTACCTGCTCCAGGAAATCGACCATCGGCAAAAAGCGACGTACGGTCTCGTTCACGGGTAACTCCTTTGGGTGAAATCCAATGCCCTGAGGGCGTTCATAACAATTTTTTCTCATGGTAACACGCTGCCCATCATCTCGTATATCCGCAGGTACATTGCGTAATGCAGACGAACGGTAGGAATTTAGCGGTAAACGGTTGACCAAAAGAAATGTTAGATGTTATTTTGACAAGACACTTTCCTGACCTGCGGAAATGCGTAATTTCAGCTGAAGAATAGTCTGATAACAAAAAATTATTATTGAGAATGAGAATCATCTTTAATACGATATGCAATGAAGGCACAACCTCAACCCCGCACTGCGTCACAATAGAGCGTCAGATGCGAAAACAACTACTTCGAGGATTGGTGGTCAAATGACCCAGGAGACGGTTACGAACGGCACTGAAGCCCTGTTCACTCGCGAAGGCATGCCTCCCGTTAAGGAAATGATCCCGTGTGCCCTTCAGCACGTACTGGCATCGTTTGCCGGCATCATTACCCCGGCGGTCATCATGGCCGGCGTCTACGGCTTTAATAGCCAGCAGAGTACCGACATCATCCAGGTCGCGCTCATTCTTTCGGCGATCGACACGGCCCTTCAGGCCTTCGCTCCCTTCCGTCGCATCGGCGGCGGCCTGCCCATCGTCATGGGCGTTTCGTTCGCGTTCCTGCCGGCCCTGCAGGCCATGGGTGCCTCGGGCTTTAGCTTTGGTGCGCTGCTGGGTGGCGAGATCGTCGGCGGCGCCGTCGCGGTCCTCTTTGGTCTGGCCTACAGCAAGATCAAGTGGCTGTTCCCGCCCGTCGTGACCGGTACGGTCATCTTCTCCATCGGCGTTTCGCTGTATCCCACGGCCGTCAAGTATATGGCCGGCGGTATGGGTACGCCGCTGTGGGGCACCCCGCAGGCCTGGTGCGTCGCTCTTATCACCTTCGCCGTGGTCTTTGCGCTCGCCAACTTTGGCAAGGGCACGCTCAAGCTGGGATCCGTGTTCTTTGGCATGATCGTTGGCATGATCGTCTCCATCCCCTTTGGCATGATCGACTTCTCCAGCGTCGCCACCGCTCAGGTCTTCGCTCTTCCCAAGCTCATGCCCTACGCGCTCGAGTTTGATCCCGAGGTCTGCATTACCCTCGCCGTCGTGTTCCCCATGGTTGCCATCCAGGTTATCGGTGACGTCTCCGCTGCCTGCCTGGGCTCCATCGACCGTATGCCCACCGAGCGCGAGCTCTCCGGCGCTATCGTGTCCCAGGGCCTCACCTCTATGGTCGGCGGTCTGCTGGGCGGTCTTCCCACCAGCGCCCTTGGCCAGAACGTGGGCATCATCTGCTCCAACAAGGTCGTCAACAAGTGGGTCTTTGTGATCATTGCGGCCGTCTTTGCCATCGCCGGTCTGTTCCCGCAGCTTTCTGCCGTCCTTTCCGCTATCCCGCAGCCCGTCATCGGCGGCGCGACCGTCGGCGTCTTTGGCACCATCACCATGAACGGCGTGCGCATGTTCACCCGCGAGGGCCTCACGCAGCGCACTACCACCATCGTCGGCACCTCCGTCGTCTTTGGCCTGGGTATCTGGATGGCCAGCGGTTGCCTTGCCGGCGAGGGTATGCCCGCCTGGGTGTCCACCGTCATCGGCTCCAATGCCGTAACCCCCACCGCCATCATGGCCATTGTCCTTAACCTGATCCTTCCGCAGACGCCGGTCGTGGCTCAGCACATCGATGCTGCCAAGGACGCTGCCGTGGATCTGGTCTTGCCCGAGAGCAAGAAGTAACCAATTCGGTGCTATTCGTCGGCGGACGCATCGCCTCGTCCGCCGACGCCATGCGGCACCAAGCCGCACTTCAAAGGGTTTGTCCCTTTGGTGAAGCGTTGACGGGAGAGGGCCCGTTTCCGGTGTAGGCCGGCGCTTCGCACTCCGCCATGTCAGAGGTGTCAAACCCCGCCTCTGATGTTGAAGGGAGCATCCATGCTTCTGGTCGCTAACGGTTCCGTCTTTACCCGCAACGCTCAGACCCCGTTTATTCCAAACGGTGCGGTCGCCATTGACGGAGATACGATCGTCGAAGTGGGCCCCGAGCGCGAGCTCAAGGCCAAGTACCCGGATGCCGAGTACGTCGATGCCCAGGGCAACCTCATCATGCCCGGACTCATCAACTGCCACACCCACATCTACTCGGGTCTGGCCCGCGGCCTTGCCATTAAGGGCTGCAACCCCACCAACTTCTTGGAGAATCTCGAGCAGCAGTGGTGGAAGATCGACGACAACCTGACGCTCGACGGCACCAAGGCCAGCGCCTATGCTACGATTTTGGACTCCATCCGTGATGGCGTCACCACGATCTTCGATCACCATGCGAGCTTCTGCGAGATTCCGGGAAGCCTCTTTACCATTAAGGATGCAGCTCAGGAGCTGGGCATGCGTTCGTGCCTGTGCTACGAGGTCTCCGATCGCCGCGGCCAGGAAAAGTGCGACCAGGCCATTGCCGAGAACGCCGAATTTGCCCAGTGGGCCGCCAAGGAGCGTCGCGATAACGACAACCACATGATCGCCGCCATGTTTGGCGGACATGCTACCTTTACGCTTTCGGACGAGACCATGGATAAGATGGCCGAGGCCAACAACGGCCTGACCGGCTTCCACATCCATGTGTGCGAGGGCATGAACGACGTGTGGGACTCCCGCCTCAACCGCGGTGGCATCAACCCCGTCGAGCGCCTGCTGCAGCACAACCTGCTGGGTCCCGACACCATGCTGGGCCACTGCATCCACGTGACGCCTGCCGAGATGGATATCGTCAAGGAGTCCGGCACTTGGCTCGTCAACAACCCCGAATCCAATATGGGCAACGCCGTGGGCTGCGCCCCCGTGCTCGAATTCTTCCGCCGCGGCATCCCCGTGTGCATGGGCACCGACGCCTACACTCACGATATGCTCGAGAGCCTTAAGGTCTTCTTGATCATTCAGCGCCACAACGCCGCCATGCCCAACGTGGGCTGGTGTGAGGCCATGACCATGCTGTTCGAGAACAACGCCAAGATGGCCAGCAGGTACTTCGATCGCAAGCTCGGTGTGCTCGAGCCCGGCGCTGCCGCCGATGTCATCGTCATGGACTACAAGCCCTTTACGCCGTTGAGCGAGGAGAACATCGACGGCCACATGCTCTTTGGCATGATGGGCAAAAACTGCCGCACCACCATCATCAACGGCCGCGTCCTGTACAAGGATCGCGAGTTCGTTGGCATTGATGAGGAAAAGATCAACGCGTGGACCATGGCTGAGTCCAAGAAGCTCTGGAGCACGCTCAACGATCGCGCCTACTAATTACAAGTAGATTCACGCGCGCCGGATGTTTCGCCGCATCCGACGCGCGTATAGGCGACCTCCGCGGGGTCGCCGGCGCTGTGCTAGCGCTACACCGTATTTGCGCCCGCCGCGCGGTCTCGCCGGGCGTTACAGAGAGGAGCTCACTATGAGCGACATCATGAGGCCGATCCCGTTTTCGCAGCTGATGAACTGGATCATCGAGGAGCACAAGACTCAGGGCGCCATCTTTGGCGTGCGCAAGATGGTCACGACCAACCAGGAGGGCGCGCTTCCCATTTTTGACGAGCGCATCGAGACCCCGTTTGGCCCGGCCGCCGGTCCCAATACGCAGCTTGCCCAGAACATCGTGGCATCCTACGTGGCCGGCTCCCGCTTCTTTGAGCTCAAGACCGTTCAGGTTATGGACGGCGAGGAGCTCTCCAAGTGTGTGAACAAGCCCTGCATCGTGGCACAGGACGAGTGCTACAACTGCGAGTGGTCGACCGAGCTCGAGGTTCCGCAGGCCTTTGCCGAGTACGTGAAGGCATGGTTCGCCTGCCACCTCATCGCTCGCGAGTACGGCCTGGGAAGCCCGGACGGCTTTGTCTTCAACATGTCCGTGGGCTATGACCTCGAGGGCATCAAGAGCCCCAAGGTCGACGCCTACATCGAGGGCATGAAGGACGCCAGCGGCTCCGAGGTTTGGAACGAGTGCCGCACCTGGGCGCTCGCTAACCTGGACAAGTTTGAGCATGTCGACGCCGCGTTTGTCGAGTCCATCCCGGCACGCGTTTCCAACTCCATCACCGAGTCCACCCTGCACGGCTGCCCGCCGGCGGAGATCGAGCGCATCGCGACCTATCTGATCACCGAGAAGGGCCTCAACACCTACATCAAGTGCAACCCCACGCTGCTGGGCTATGAGTTTGCCCGCCAGCGTCTGAACGAGCTGGGCTTTGACTACATCGTCTTCGATGACACGCACTTCCGCGAGGACCTGCAGTGGGCCGATGCCGTGCCTATGTTCGAGCGCCTGATTGCCCTGTGCGCCGAGCGCGGTCTAGAGTTTGGCGTCAAGCTCACCAACACCTTCCCCGTCGACGTGACGAGAAACGAGCTGCCTTCCACCGAGATGTACATGTCTGGCCGTTCGCTGTTCTCGCTGACCATCGAGGCTGCCCGCCGCATTACCGAGCAGTTTGACGGTAAGCTGCGCATCAGTTACTCCGGTGGCGCCACGGTCTACAACATTCGCGCCCTGTATGATGCCGGCATTTGGCCCGTCACCCTGGCGACCGACGTGCTCAAGCCCGGTGGCTACGAGCGCTTTAGCCAGATGGCCGGCGAGTTTGCCGATCTGGCCGGCAAGTCGTTCGCGGGCGTCTCTCTCGACGCCGTGACCGCGATCCAGACCGACTCGCTCACCAACCCGCTCTACAAGAAGCCGCTGCGCCCGCTGCCCGACCGCAAAGTCGCCGGCAAGAGCCCGCTTTCCGACTGCTTTACCACGCCGTGCCGCACGAGCTGCCCCATCCAGCAGGATATTCCCGCCTATCTGGCGGCTGTTGACGAGGGCCGCTACGAGGACGCACTCAACATCATCATCGAGCGCAACGCCCTGCCGTTCATTACCGGCACCATCTGCCCGCATCCCTGCGGCCGTGCCTGCGAGCGTGCGTTCTACGAGCCCGAGGGCGCCCAGATTCGCGCCAGCAAGCTCAAGGCCGCCCGCGAGGCCATGACCGCCGTGCTGCCCAAGCTGCGCGCCCAGGCCATCGCCAACGACGGCGAGCACAACGTTGCCGTTATCGGCGGCGGCCCGGCCGGACTGGCGACGGCGTTCTTCCTGACGCGCGCCGGCGTGCCCGTCACCATCTTTGAGGCCCGCGACTCGCTCGGCGGCGTGGTCCGTCACGTGATCCCCGAGTTCCGTATCGCCAGCGACGATATCTCCCACGACGCCGAGCTCTGCCTGGCCTTTGGCGCCAAGGTGCAGCTCAATGCTCGCGTGGAGTCCATCGACGAGCTCAAGGCCCAGGGCTTTACCGACGTGGTCGTGGCCACCGGTGCCTGGATGCCCGGCTCTGCGGGCCTGGGAGAGGGTGCCGAGCTCGATGTGCTGGAGTTCCTCGAGGCCGCCAAGAAGGGCGAGAAGCTCGAGCTGGGCGAGGACGTCGTAGTCATTGGCGCCGGCAACACCGCCATGGATGCGGCCCGCGTGGCCAAGCGCCTGGCTGGTGTGAAGAACGTGCGCCTGGTGTATCGCCGCACCAAGAAGCAGATGCCCGCCGACGAGGAAGAGCTCGATCTTGCTCTTGCCGATGGCGTTGAGTTCTGCGAGCTGCTGGCGCCCAAGGCACTTAACGGCGCCGTGCTGACCTGCGATGTTATGGAGCTTGGCGAGCCGGATGCAAGCGGCCGTCGCAGCCCTGTCGCCACGGGCGAGACCGTTGAGCTTCCCGCCACCACGGTGATCTGCGCCGTGGGCGAGGGCATCGATGCCAGCCTGTACGATGCCGCGGGCGTCGAGCACGACCGTCGCGGCCGCCTTGCCGCCACCTCCACCGGCGTCGAGGGCGTCTGGGCTGCAGGTGACTGCCGTCGCGGTCCTGCCACCGTGGTCGAGGCTATCGCCGACGCCGCCGAGGTCGCCCGTGCCATCGCCGGCGTTGACTTTAACAAGTACGCCGATTGCAACGAGCAGGCTGGCCGCGAGGACACCTGCTACGAGCGCAAGGGGTCGCTGTGCCGCGACAAGCGCAACTGCACCAAGACCCGCTGCCTGGGCTGCGGCTCGGTGTGCGAGGTCTGCTGCGACGTGTGCCCCAACCGCGCCAACGTGGCCATTAAGGTGCCGGGCCTGGCCAAGCATCAGGTCGTCCACGTCGACGGTATGTGCAACGAGTGCGGCAACTGCGCCGTGTTCTGCCCCTACCAGGAGGGCCGTCCCTACAAGGACAAGCTCACCCTGTTCTGGAGCGAGCAGGACATGGAGAACTCCGAGAACGAGGGCTTCCTGGCCGTGGACGAGGACCACTTTAAGGTCCGCGTCGCCGGCACGGTCCGCACCGTCTCGGTCGATGCCGTCAACACCGGTCTGCCCGAGGCCGTCCGCCTGACCATCAGGGCCGTGCGCGACAACTATTCGTACCTTCTTAAGAAATAGGCGAGTCTCTTATGGCCAAATCCATTCAACATCACGTGGCCTACGTTGCCTGCGGAAGCGGCTGTGCTTCCGCAGGCGGCGACGCCCGCTGCAGCGAAGGCTGCATTGGCTGTGGCGCCTGCGTTACGGCCTGCCCCCACGGTGCCATCGCGCTGGTCGACGGCGTCGCCCGTGTGGACCGCTCCAAGTGCACGGGCTGTGGCCTGTGCGGCATGGCGTGCCCGCAGCGCGTGATTGCCTTCGTTCCCGGCTACCAGAACATCCTGGTGCGCTGCAACAACACCGATAAGGGCGCCATTGCGTGCAAGATCTGCGACACCAGCTGCATCGGTTGCGGCATGTGCGCTAAAAAGTGCCCCGCCGGCGCTATCCGCATCGAGGACAACTGCGCCCATATCGACGGCGCGGACTGCCTGTCGTGCGGCATGTGCGCCGTCGTCTGCCCGCATGGCGCTATCCACGACCGCACCGGCATCGCCGCCGGCGTGTAGAAGGGAATCACCATGGCACAGGAATTCACTTTTACCGTTAACGGCGTTGAGCGCACGACGACCCAAAACAAACCGCTGCTGCGCTACCTGCGCGACGACCTGCATATCCATTCCGCCAAGGACGGCTGCTCCGAGGGCGCATGCGGTACTTGCACCATCCACGTGGACGGTGCGGCCGTCAAGGCCTGCGTGCTGACCACCGCGCTTGCCGCCGGCCGCAACATCGTGACCGTCGAGGGCCTGCCCGAGGACGTGCGCGAGGCCTTCGTGTACGCCTTTGGCGCCGTGGGCGCCGTGCAGTGCGGCTTTTGCATCCCCGGCATGGTCATGGCGGGTGCGGCGCTCATCGCCGAGGACCCCGAACCCACCGAGGAGCAGATCAAGTACGCCATCCGCGGCAATGTTTGCCGCTGCACCGGCTACAAAAAGATTATCGAGGGCATTGCGCTGGCCGCTGCGGTGCTCCGCGGCGAAAAGCAGATCGACGAGGATCTGGAGCGCGGCGCCGACTACGGCGTGGGCAAGCGCGCCTTCCGCATCGACGTGCGCAAGAAGGTGCTCGGCGAGGGCAAGTACCCCGACGACATCGACGAGATCGACCAGCCGGGCCTGACCTACGCCAGCGCCGTGCGCTCCAAGTATCCGCGTGCCCGCGTGCTCTCCATCGATACCTCCAAGGCCGAGGCCCTACCCGGTGTGGTTGGCATCCTGCGCGCCGAGGACGTGCCGGTCAACCAGGTCGGCCACCTTATCCAGGACTGGGACGTCATGATCGCCCAGGGCGATATCACTCGCTGCGTGGGCGATGCCATCGTGCTGGTGGTTGCCGAGGACGAGGCGACGCTCGAGAAGGCCAAGAAGCTCGTAAAGATCGATTACGAGCCGCTGGAGCCCGTGCGTAACATTGCCGAGGCCAGGGCTGCCGACGCCCCGCGCCTGCACGACAGCTTCTTTGCCTTTGGCAACACGGTGGAGCTCAAGGACAACGTGTGCCAGAGCCGTCACGTGACGCGCGGCGACGCCGCCAAGGCGCTGGCAGAGAGCGCGTTTACCGTGACGCAGCGCTTTACCACGCCCTTTACCGAGCATGCCTTCTTGGAGCCCGAGTGCGCCGTCGCCTTCCCGTACAAGAACGGCGTCAAGGTGCAGTCGACCGACCAGGGTGCCTACGACACGCGCAAAGAGTGCGCCCACATGTTTGGCTGGGACAACGAACCCGAGCGTGTGGTCGTCGAGACCATGCTCGTGGGTGGCGGCTTTGGCGGCAAGGAGGACGTGTCCATCCAGCACCTGGCCGCGCTCGCCGCATACAAGTTCCAGCGTCCTGTGAAGTGCAAGCTCACGCGTGCCGAGTCGCTCGCGTTCCATCCCAAGCGCCATGCCATGGACGGCACCTTTACGCTGGGTTGCGACGCCGAGGGCAACTTTACCGGTCTGGACTGCGAGATCAACTTTGACACCGGCGCCTACGCGTCGCTGTGCGGTCCGGTGCTCGAGCGCGCCTGCACGCATGCCGTCGGCCCCTACAAGTACCAGAATACCGACATTCGCGGCTTTGGCTACTACACCAACAACCCGCCCGCCGGTGCGTACCGAGGCTTTGGCGTTTGCCAGTCCGAATTTGCGCTCGAGAGCCTGATCGACCTGCTGGCCGAGAAGGTCGGCCTGGATCCGTGGGAGATTCGCTACCGTAACGCCATCGAGCCGGGTGAGGTTCTGCCCAACGGCCAGATTGCCGACTGCTCCACGGCGCTTAAGGAAACACTGCTCGAGGTCAAGGATGCCTACTACGCGCATCCCGGCCACGCCGGCATTGCCTGCGCCATGAAGAACGCCGGCGTGGGCGTGGGCCTGCCCGATGCCGGCCGCTGCAAGATTCGCATCGAGGATGGCCGCGCCGTGGTCTACGCCGCCACGTCCGACATCGGCCAGGGCTGTAACACCGTCTTTTTGCAGGACGTTGCCGAGGCCTGCGGTCTGCCGCTTCGTTGCATCGCCAACGGCGAGTGCTCCACCGAGAACGCTCCCGACTCCGGCACCACGTCTGGCTCGCGTCAGACGGTCGTGACCGGCGAGGCCGTGCGCGGTGCCGCCTTCCTGCTGCGCGATGCCATGCTTGACATCGAGGCCGGCAAGTCTGCGCCCGCCGCTCCCGTGAATGCGCATGGCGACGGCGTCAAGATCGAGTACGACGACGGTCGCGCCTATCAGCTGCACACGCAGGAGCTCGTCGCCGGCCAGGGTATGCATCCTCAGGATCCCGCGGCCGCCATCAAGGCGCTCGAGGGATGCGAGTTTGGCTACGTGTACCTGGAGCCGACCGACAAGCTGGGCGCCGACGTTCCCAATCCCAAGAGCCACATCTGCTACGGCTTTGCCACGCACGTGGTCATTTTGGACGATGACGGCCGCGTGAGCGAGGTCTATGCCGCGCACGATTCCGGCAAGGTGGTCAACCCCATCTCCATTCAGGGCCAGATCGAAGGCGGCGTGCTTATGGGTATGGGCTATGCGCTTACCGAGGATTGGCCGCTCAAGGACTGCGTGCCCCAGGCAAGGTATGGCACGCTCGGGCTGTTCCGTGCGCCCGAGATTCCGGATATCCACGCCATTTACGTGGAGAAGGACGAGCTGCTGCCCGTTGCATATGGCGGCAAGGGCATCGGCGAGATCGCAACGATCCCCACGGCGCCCGCCGTACAGAACGCCTACCGCGCGTTTGACGGCAAGCTGCGTCCGGATCTGCCCATGGTGGATACGCCATACAGCCGCGCCCGTCGCCGCGGCTAGGGTAGAGCGCGTACGGCCATTGCTAACGGGCCGTTCGCGCTCAGCATCAACTACATACGCTGCGCCTTTGGCCCCAGCTCCATCGCGAGCCGGGGCCTTTTGTTTGGAGCGCCTCCGCATGCGGAAGATTCGTCCCAGATTTCGGCTCCAGAATGGGGCGTACTTTCCGGACGGGCTTCAAACGGAAACTGTATCCCGGATTCGACGCTCAGAATGGGATTCGTTTTCCGGTAGAGGCCTCAAATGGAAAGTGTGTCCCGGAATATGGCTTCAGCCTGGGATGCATTTTCCGGTTGAAGCCTCAAGCGGAAACTGCGTCCCGGAATTCGGTCTCGGAACGGGTCGTGCTTTCCGGATCGCCCCTCAACCGGAAGCTGTGTTCCGGAATCATGCCTCAGAATGGGACGCGCTTTCCGTTGGCGTGGCCGTTGGGAAAACGCGGCCCAGATAGGGGGGATGCGATCCGGCGATGCGCGGCCTAGCAGCTCCTACAGCTCCACTTCGTTGAGCCACGTCGGCAGCGCGGTCTGCCGGATGCCTGCCGTCTGAAGCTTTTTGGTGAGCATTCCTGCCGAGCGGACCTCGTTCATGGTAAAGCGCAGCAGAGGGTGACCGTAGAGCGATAGGTGCGCCTCGCGCTGTCGTTCGGCAACGAGCGCCTCGGCGGTGGTGCGCCCGGCTAGCATGGCCTGGTCGGTATATTTGACGAGCCCGTCGAGTTCTCCCAACGTGAGCTCCCGCGCCTGGGTCTCCCAGGCAAAGTCCGTTCGCATGGTTTCGGTCGAATCGAAGGGGTCCGTCAGCTCGTATTGAAGCCAGTCGGGCGCAAAACCGGTCTCGATCATGACGGCTCGGGCGACCGATTCCCCACCGCTCTCGGCGCGGACGTCGGCATATCGAAGCGTTGTGAGGGCGGTGCGAATTGCGCGACCATTGCGGGCAGTCGCTCGTTGCTCAACGGCCTCCATCAGCTGTTCCCGCGTAAGGCCGAGCTTTGAGATCGCCGAATCGGCAATGGGCATGCCGTCGGCAAAACCAGTTTGCAGCAGGCAATCTGTGGCCGTTTGGATAGGCGGCGTTACCGATATGCCGACTCTGCGTATTGCACCGGCCGGCTCAATCTGGTGCCGCTGAATATGTGCGCCCGGACGAGCCGACGGCTTTGTCGAGCTGCAGACATGCACGACATTCAGGTGTCGCCACGAGACCTCGAGCCCCAGCAGGCAGGCAGCCGAAAACGAGCAGAACGTCCAATCGGGGTGGATGATCGCAAGGGCGCGGATAATCTCGCAATGGCGTTGCGCTCGGTTTAGTTCATCCCAGCGTATTTTGCGCGCGAACAATCCCGGCATGGGGGAGACGACCATGTCGCCGATGCGCCGCAGGAGCGCTTTTCGGATCGCCGCGCTCGGGGGAATCAGACAGCGCCCCTCTTGTTCGGCTTGGGTGAGCAGTTGGTCGATGAGTTGGTCATTGCAATGGGTCATGAGCTACCGCCTCCTTTTGGGTAGCAAAAACGTATCAGCCGGAACTTGCCGCTCAGCTGACCAAAAGCTGACCAAAATCTAACCATGCAGGTAGATGGCCTGGTTTTGACGTCATTTTTTGAAGCTGAATCGGTGGGCGGTAATCGGCATCCGTGAACGGTAGCTAGATATGAAGCCTTGGTAAGTTTAGGGACGTTTACTTTTCCGAAAAAGAGCAATCTATCTGCTGTTTTGTGTTTCTGGATCGCATATTTGAAGGCATGTGATAAAGGCGGCGGATCGTCGGCTGGTATCTGCGGAAACTGTGACCCGGAATTGCCACTCGGAATGGGACGTGCTTTCCGGATCGCCCTTCAAGCGGAAACTACATCCCAGATTTCGGCTCCAAACCGGGATGTGCTTTCCCGGCGGCGTCTCTGGCGGAAATTGCACCCCGGAATGAGCGCTCAGAGTGGAACATGCTTTCCTAACGAAGCCGCATGCGGAAACTACGTCCCGGATTCGATGCTCAGGACGGGATGCCGTTTCCGATAGAGGCATGGGGCGGAAAGCCTCCCATTTCTAATGTTCAAGAAATGGGAGGCAGCTCATCGCGAGCTGGGCCTTTTGTTTGGAGCGGAGGCAGCATCCCGGAATTCGGGCAATCCGGTGGTCAGGGGTTGAGCGAGCGTCGCGCTAAGGATGCCAAGCGTAAAACCTTCAATGAAAATGGCGTAAAAACTACAGTGAAAGTAGCGTAAAAACAGCATTGAGAATGGCGTAATTTCGCATATCGCATGATCGCCCGAGCTTGCACACGGCCTTTTGCGAGCTCTTGCCATGAACGAGAGCCAGGCTGTCACGTACAAGACGCTCATAAAGGACGCCTCGTACGGTGAGGCGGGCCCCGACGAGAGGACCATCGCTGCGCACCTGGATCTCTTCAAGAGACTCAAGCTGACCGAGGACCTGTGCGGATGGGAGCCGCCCATGCGCTCGAGGACCCGCGTTCGCGTGCGCCCCAAGCGCTACTTCTGCGACCCGTCACTTGCGGCGGCGTTTCTGGGGGCTACCCCTGAGCGGCTGCTTGGCGATATGCAAACGCTGGGGATGCTCTTTGAGAACCTCGTTCTGCGCGACGTGCGCGTGTTTCTTTCCACCTATGGCGGTGTCGATAACAGTGTCCATTATTTCCGAGATGAGAAGGGCCTTGAGGTCGATCTGATCGTTGAGCACGACGGGCGCTGGGGAGCCATCGAGGTCAAGCTGAGTGATGCGAAAGCAGACGATGGAGCGAGAAATCTCAAGGCGCTGGAGAGGAAAGTGCTCTCCAATCCTGCCGCCCAGAATGCCGCGCCGACGTTTTTGGCGGTCGTGGTTGGAAAGGGGAGCATTGCCTACACACGCGACGACGGCGTGGCGGTGATCCCCATGGCGGCACTTGGGGCGTAGTGGTTTTGCGGGGCGTCGGGCTTCCTTTACCGAAAATCCATTTGGTAAACCAGATGCTCGCGGATAGAATAAAGTTGACGGCAGCCCAAGTGGTGAAGAGCTGGGCAGCGCCGTTGCTTGGTCAAGAGGTCAATGCCTTAATGGCAGCGACTTGTTATGCTTCGAATGCTGCTTGAGTGCCTCGGAAAGTTCGATAAGCGCCGTGAAGAGCGAGACCAAAGCAACCAAGAGCTCTACGAGCTCTGATGGGCCCGGGATGACCTCTGATTCAAGTCACCGGGCCTCAATCTTTTTCATGCATTTGAATAGAGTGGGCGACTCTCTTGGGGCCGTCTGCATGGCGTGTGCTTGACGCATGGTATTGCGCCCCGCTTTCATGTCCGCACGGGCGCCTATCCTTACGGCAATGTAGCCGCCTATGTAGCAAGCGGCAGGCAACGGAGAAAGGCCCTAACCGTGTCAGCTGAAAAGACGCCGTGTATCTCGGCTAGCGATACGACGAACTTTGCGCGCCAGATTGTGCTGGACTTTGAGTTTGCGCCGGTGCCAAAGCAACGCCAGCGCCGTGGGCTGCGCAATGAGATCATCGAGGTCGGCGCCGTCAAGCTCGATTACCACGGCAACGTTATGGGCGAGTTCTCGCAGTTTGTGCAGACGGAATTTACCGAAGGCATTGCGTTTCCCGTCCGCGAGCTCACGGGGATATCGGCGGTGGATACCGCGATGGCCGATCCGCTCTACGTGGTGATCAAAAGGCTCAGCGATTGGATCGGTCGCTACTCCGCCCAAGTGGTCTGTTGGAGCGGGACGGACCGTCGACAGCTTTTGACCGAGTGCCAGGCAAAGCACATCGACCTTTCCGCATTTCCTACGGACTGGGCCGACCTGCAGGCGTTTTACACCTCGATTATGGACGTGGGCAGCCACGGGTGCGTCTCGTTGGGCGACGCGGCAACGTGGTTTGGCATCGAGTTTGACGAGTCGACGGGCCACGCCCACAGCGCCCTGGCCGATGCGCGCGTGACCGCAAAGTTGCTCAGGCAGATGATGGACGGGGACTATCGCGTGAGCCCGCGCGCCCAGGAGATCCGCCAGCGATGGGGGATGGCCGAGCGACCCCAGACGCGCCTTTCCAGCAAGTGCCCCGAGCTGAGCGATCTGCTGCTGAAGCTGAAGGCGGAGGGGAGGTAGGCCTTTTGAGAACGCCATTCGGTTTGGCATGGCGGGACTGTAAGCGCGACTTCGCCCTGCTGTTTGAATCGAAGCGTCAACCAGTATGACGAGCTGTCTGGTCTGTCTGCCTACGCCCCCGCAATCCCGCGCGCGGCACTCAGCAGCTCGTACTCCCTTTGGTTCCACTGGCGCAGATCGGCGGCGTTGACGGCATCGCGACACAGATCCAGGAACACCTCGGCGCCCTCGTAGAAACACTTGCGGGCAAAGTCACCCGAGCCGTCCGCGATGCACGTGCCGTCTGCAAACAGCTTCCAACTCGACGGCTCGCGCGAGTCATCTCCGAGCAACTTGATCTGCAGTACGTGCGGATTGTCGGCAACGCAGAGCTCTTCCTCGAGCTTTTGTACCGTAAAGCGCATCTGGTGGGAGAGGCTGCTCTTGACCATGGCCGAGGCGTAGCCGTTCGGCTTGTCCAGAAGATGCATTCGTTTTGGCTTGGCTGCCAGATTGTGGAAGTTGCGCTCGTTGCGCACGGAGAAATTGTCCATACGGACTCCTTTCATCGATGTCGGCAGGGCCACCGTGCCTCTTGGCCGGTTGGCGTCGGGATCTTGGAGCCAACTCTCTACCCCGACTCTGGATAAAACGCGCCCACTCCTTGCGGGCACGATGGAGTCTATCAGCGCGCGCGGACAGAAATCAAGCGCCGCCTGCGAAATGATGTGCAGACGGCGCTTGATTACGCGGCATTTATTCGGCAAACATCCGGAAAAGTGTCGAAATCAGCCGTATGAGAGTACGGAAAAGTGTCAAATTCGAGCCGCCCAAATTACGGAAAAGTGTCGAAATGGGCGCGTGGAAATCACGGAAAAGTGTAAAACCGCACGTAAACAGGGGTGCGGCATAGCTTATGTTCCAACCTAGCTGTTGGGGTCGCCCTTGAGGGTGGTGATGTCCAGGTACTGGTTGTCGTCCTCTTTTTGCTGCGTTGCCGATTCGGACGCAGTGGGGCCGCGGAACAGCTGGAATCCCTCAAACGCGATCACGCCGAGCAGAGCGATGATGAGGGCGATAAAGACAACCTTTGCCGCCTGCGAAAACTCCGAAAAGCGCGGCGGTTCTTCTTCGGTGTGGTAATTGGCAGCGCGCTTATCGTCGGCGCCGTGGGTATACGACGATGCCGAAGCTGCCTTTACGCTCGCTTGGTTGTAATCGGGAGCGGGCGTGGCGGCAAACGGGTCGCGAGAATAGCCCCTCGACGTTTGGCCGTAATCCTCGGTTTCGATGCGGCCGGCGCGAGGTTGTTCGCTCGGGCGGTTGTCGTATGCTGCGGTGTTGTCGTATGCGGAGTTGCGTTCCTCGGCAGCCGCAAACAGGGGGTTTACCGGAATATCGAGCGCCGGCATGCCGGCCGAGGTCTCGTCCAAGTCGGCCGCGGCCCATGAATCGAAGGCAAACTGGCGGTTGGCGAGGTCGTCCAGATCCATAACGGGCGGCTCGAGTTCTGGTTCGGGCTGGGGTTCGGGAGCCGCGTATGTCGGCTGCTGCGGGGCGGCATACGCGGGTGTGCTGCTGGGCGCATGGCGCTGTGCCGCTGCAGCGAGAAACGCCGCCGTCTCGGACGGATCGCTAGCAGGACGGGGTGCAGGGGCGGCTTTGCGCGTCGTCTGCGCGATGGGACGGGTAGCAAAGTCGTCCGCGGGCATGGATGCCGGCGCGGGCATGGCGGAAGGTGCGGGCTTTGCGCTTGTCGGGTGAACCCCGCCGCCCATGAGTTCCTCGGCGGTCCAGGGGCGGTCGCTCATCACGTCGTCGAGGCTCAGCGCAAAAAGGCCCTCTTCGCCCTCGTCAAACGCGTGTTTCGCATGCCTGGCGCCAGGAGCGGTGCCTCCGCGGCCGTTGCGTGATGCGTTGCTCGACCCCATCTTGTTCCATCCTTTCGAAATACTCACATCCATCGATTATATGGAACTTGCCTTGCGGCCGACTCTCGGATTCGTGCATTCCAGAACTCGCGCCCAAAAGGGGAGAGGTGCAGGCGCGCTGACTATTTGTCGCCGGCGGCAGCCTTTGCCTCGTTGAGGTAGCTATAGAAGCTGTACTTAGAGATGCCAAAGAACTCGCAGGCGCGTTCGCTCGACTTGGAGATGAGGAAGGCGCCGCGACGGTCGAGGTAGCCAATGGCGCGGATGCGCTCGTCTTTGGTCATGAGCGCCGCGGGCTTGCCCACAAACTGTTCGCACTCGCGCAGCAGGTCTTCGAGCAGATCGCCGATGTTTTTGGTAATGGGCTCGGGCTCGGTGTAGCCCGTGCTGCCGGTGCCGGTAAAGGCATCGAGCGAGCGCTCAAATGCCTTCATGAGCGTAATGTCAAAGTTGATGCCCAAAATGCCGACGGGTTTGCCCTCATCGTTGCGGATAAAGATCGTCGAGGACTTGAGCAGCTTGCCGTCGGTGGTTTTGGTGAGGTATGGCTCGCGGTCGTGCACGTCGGTGGTGCCCTCGCGCATGGACTCAAACACAATATGGCTGGGGCCGTCACCCAGTTTGCGCCCGCTGACGTGGCCGTTTTCGATCACTACGATGGAGTGGTCCACGTCCTCGGTCTCCAGGTCGTGGACGACGACTTCGCAGTTGGGGCCAAACTGGAGCGCCAGGCCGTGTGCAAGGCGCTTGTAAAACTCAATCTGTGCGGGGGTCATGGGTGCCTTCCTAAAAATTAGTTTGGGCACACTTTGCCATAAACCACACCTGTTCGCAAATAACGAAAGCGCCGCTGCGCTATGTGACCGTTCGGCGGCGAAAAGGTACCGATTACGGCAACAAACAATTTGTTAGGTTTTCCAATCAAAAAGTGTGATAGAACAGTGCTAACAAACTTTTTGTTTGGCATCCACATAAAAGTTCAGTCGCATGAATGGGAATGGGCTGAAACGCGTATGCGGGGGCCGGCAAGAGAGGACTTAAGGAGTTCACCGTATGGCCGATAAGATCCAGTGGGCGGGCAACACGATGCCCAAGAGCGATGACAAGCACTTGGGAATCATGAGCCTCGACCACGTGAAGAAGGCCCGCGCCTTCCACCAGTCGTTCCCCCAGTACACCGTCACTCCGCTTGCCCGCCTGGATGGCCAGGCCGCGCGCCTGGGCCTGTCCAACCTGTGCGTTAAGGACGAGAGCTATCGCTTTGGCCTCAACGCCTTTAAGGTTCTGGGCGGTTCGTTTGCCATGGCCAACTACATTGCCGACGAGACCGGCAAGGACGTTGCCGAGTGCACCTTCGATTACCTGACCTCCGATCAGCTTGCCAAGGATTTTGGCCAGGCTACCTTCTTTACCGCCACCGACGGCAACCATGGCCGCGGCGTGGCATGGGCTGCCAACAAGCTGGGCCAGAAGGCCGTCGTGCACATGCCCAAGGGTTCCACCAAGCCCCGCTTCGATAACATCGCCGCCGAGGGCGCCACGGTGACCATCGAAGAGGTCAACTACGACGAGTGCGTGCGCATGGCCGCCGCCGAGGCCGATGCCTGCGAGCGCGGCGTCATCGTTCAGGACACCGCCTGGGAGGGCTACGAGAAGATCCCGTCCTGGATCATGGAGGGCTACGGCACCATGGCTTCCGAGGCTGCCGAGCAGCTGCGCGAGATGGCCATCAACCGCCCGACACACGTCTTTGTCCAGGCTGGCGTGGGCTCGCTGGCCGGCGCCGTGGTGGGCTACTTCACCAACCTGTATCCCGATAACCCGCCCACCTTCGTTGTGGTCGAGTGCGCTCCGGCCGCCTGCCTGTACAAGGGCGCTGTCGCCGGCGACGGCGACCCGCGCATCGTGGACGGCGACATGCCCTCCATCATGGCCGGCCTGTGCTGCGGCGAGCCCAACATCCTGGGCTGGGATATTCTGCGCAACCACACCACCGCCTTCGTGTCCTGCCCCGACTGGGTCACCGCTCGCGGCATGCGCACCCTGGGCGCCCCCGAGAAGGGCGACCCGCGCGTCATCTCCGGCGAGTCCGGCGCTGTGACCACCGGCCTGGTCGAGACCCTCATGCTCGATCCCGAGTACGCCGAGCTCAAGGAGCTCATCGGCCTGGATAAGACGAGCTCCGTGCTCTGCTTCTCCACCGAGGGCGACACGGATCCGGATCAGTACCGTCGCATCGTCTGGGAGGGCGAGTACCCCACCTGCTAGCAGGCCTGACCTGTCCGGGTGGCGGAGCATATGTTTGCTCCCTGCTCGAACAGTCCTGCGCAAGACGGAAAGCACATTAAGTGCTTTCCTTTGCGTGCGGAACTCGCGACGGAGCAAACATATGCTCCGCCACCCTACGTCCACTTGCTTGTGGGGTGCTCGACCTCACGCTACTTGGCACAAGTGATCTATCTGAAATATCTACCTGTAGGTAAACCCTTGTAGAAAGGTTGACTGTTATGGCTAAAGAACTCGATTTCGACGCTATCAAGGCTGCTGCTGAGTCCCATCGTGCTGATATGACTCGCTTCCTGCGCGCTATGATCAGCCATCCCTCTGAGTCCTGCGAGGAGGGTGAGGTTGTCGCTTGCATCAAGGCCGAGATGGAGAGCCTTGGTTATGACGAGGTCAAGGTCGACGGCCTGGGCAACGTTATGGGCTTTATGGGCGAGGGCGACAAGATTATCGCCATCGACTCTCACATCGACACCGTCGGCATCGGCAACATCGATAACTGGGATGCCGATCCCTATGAGGGTTACGAGACCGACGAGATCATCTACGGCCGCGGCGGCTCCGACCAGGAGGGTGGCATGGCTTCTGCTACCTACGCTGCCAAGATGATGAAGGACATGGGCCTCATCCCCGAGGGCTACAAGATCATGGTCGTCGGCACCGTCCAGGAAGAGGACTGCGACGGCATGTGCTGGCAGTACATCTACAACAAGGACGGCATTAAGCCCGAGTTCGTCATTTCCACCGAGCCCACCGACGGCGGCATCTATCGCGGTCACCGCGGCCGCATGGAGATCCGCGTCGACGTTCACGGCACCTCCTGCCACGGCTCCGCTCCCGACCGCGGTGACAACGCCATTTACAAGATGGCCGACATCATCGCCGACGTCCGCGCCCTCAACAACAACGGCTGCGACGAGTCGACCGACATCAAGGGCCTCGTCAAGATGCTCGACCCCAAGTACAACCCCGAGCACTTTGAGGACGCTCGCTTCCTGGGTCGCGGCACCTGCACCGTCAGCCAGATCTTCTACACCAGCCCCAGCCGCTGCGCTGTCGCTGACTCCTGCGCCATCTCCATCGACCGTCGTATGACCGCCGGTGAGACCTGGGAGTCCTGCCTGGACGAGATCCGCAACCTGCCGGCCGCCAAGAAGTACGGCGACGACGTGAAGGTCTCCATGTACATGTACGACCGTCCGTCCTGGACCGGCGAGGTCTACGAGACCGAGGCTTACTTCCCCACGTGGATCAACAAGGAGACCGCTCCGCACGTCAAGGCCCTCGTCGACGCCCACAAGGCCATGTTCGGTGACGAGCGCATCGGCTGCGAGCCCAGCATGGACAAGCGCACCGGTCGCCCGCTGTGCGACAAGTGGACCTTTTCCACGAACTGCGTTTCCATCCAGGGCCGCTATGGCATCCCCTGCGTCGGCTTTGGCCCGGGTGCCGAGTCTCAGGCTCACGCTCCCAACGAGGTCACCTACAAGGACGACCTGGTCACCGCTGCCGCCATGTATGTGGCTGCCCTGAACCTCTACGATCCGAGCCAGGCCGATGGCGATGCCACCGTGTTCCGCGCCGGTCTGACCAACAACAAGATCGACTAGTCCCATTCCTCGATCTTGTTGAGCCGGGGACAGTTTATGCCCCCGGCGCCTCCTGTTGACTTGGGGCCCGCGGTCGTTATCTCCCATGCTTCCTCAACGGTAGCGGGTCCTCGTCATAGTGCTCTGCATGTTCTAGCCACACGCGCATGCCGGAGCACATCTACTCATTGCGATCGTTTCACCTTTAGAAAGGACATTTACATGGACGCCAAGTTTACCGAGCTCGTCGAGCAGCTGAACGGCCTCGATTTTAAGGGTATGTACGGCAGCGACTTCCTGCACACCTGGGATAAGACCACCGATGAGCTCAAGGCGCTCTACATCGTCGCCGACGCTCTGCGCGAGCTGCGCGAGAACAACGTTTCGTCCAAGATCTTCGACTCCGGTCTTGCCGTCTCCCTGTTCCGCGACAACTCTACCCGTACGCGCTTCTCCTTCTCTAAGGCCGCCAACCTGCTCGGCCTTGAGCTGCAGGACCTGGACGAGAAGAAGTCCCAGATCGCTCACGGCGAGACCGTCCGCGAGACCGCTACCATGATTTCCTTCATGGCCGACGTCATCGGCATCCGCGACGACATGTACATCGGCAAGGGCGACGCCTACATGGCCGAGGTCTCCGAGTCTGTCCAGCAGGCTTACGAGGACGGCGTTCTGGATCACCGTCCCACGCTCATCTCCCTGCAGTCCGACTCCGATCACCCCACGCAGTCCTCTGCCGACATGCTCTACCTCATCAACGAGTTTGGCGGTCTTGAGAACCTCAAGGGCAAGAAGGTTGCCGTTACCTGGGCCTATTCTCCCTCGTACGGCAAGCCGCTGTCCTGCCCGCAGTCGCTGATCAGCCTGCTGCCCCGTTTTGGCATGGACGTCACCCTGGCTCACCCCGAGGGCTACGACCTCATGCCCGAGGTCGTCGAGCGCGCCAAGAGCTATGCCGCCGAGTCCGGCACCACCTTTAAGCAGGCCAACACCATGGCCGAGGCCTTCGAGGGCGCCGACATCGTGATCCCCAAGAGCTGGGCTCCGTTTGCCGCCATGGAGAAGCGTACCAACCTGTACGCCGAGGGCGACGACGCCGGCATCGCAGCGCTCGAGAAGGAGCTGCTCGCCCAGAACGCCACCCATCAGGATTGGTGCTCCACGACCGAGCTCATGGAGAAGACTGCCAACGGCCAGGACACCATCTTTATGCACCCGCTGCCCGCCGACATCTCCGGTGTCTCCTGCGAGCACGGCGAGGTCAACGCCGACGTCTTCGACATGCACCGCGTGGGCATGTACAAGGAGGCCAGCTACAAGCCGTACGCCATCGCAGCCATGATGTTCCTGCAGAAGGTTGCCGATCCCGCCGCTACCCTCAAGGCCCTCGACGAGCGCAACACCGCCCGTTGGTTCCAGGCCTAAAGCTGGGCTGAGAAATGGCTAAGCGTATTGTTGTCGCCCTGGGCGGAAACGCCCTCGGCGCCAACCTTCCCGAGCAGATGGAGGCCGTCAAGACGACTTCCAAGGCCATCGTCGACCTGATCGAGGAGGGCAACGAGGTCGTCGTCGTGCATGGCAACGGTCCCCAGGTGGGCATGATCGCCAACGCGATGGCCGAGCTCACGCGCTCTAACCCTCAGAAGTACATTCCCTGCCCGCTGTCCGTTTGCGGCGCCATGAGCCAGGGCTACATTGGCTATGACCTGCAAAACGCCCTGCGCGAGGAAATGCTCGACCGCAATATCGACAAGGGTGTCGCCACCGTGCTCACCCAGGTCGAGGTTGCGGCAGACGACCCGGCCTTTGCCGACCCGGTCAAGCCGATCGGTCCGTGGATGAGCGAGGCCGAGGCCAAGGAGCTGGAGGCCGACCGCGGCTACCAGTTTATCCACGACGAGAAGCAGGGCTTCCGTCGCGTGGTGGCTTCGCCCAAGCCCGTGAACATCGTCGAGCTCGACACCATCAAGTCGCTCGTCGAGTCCAACCATGTGGTGATCTCCTGCGGCGGTGGCGGCATTCCCGTCACCAAGGCCCAGGGCAACCACCTTAAGGGCGCTGCCGCCGTCATCGATAAGGACTTTGCGGCCGAGAAGCTCGCCGAGCAGCTCGATGCCGATGCCCTGATTATCCTGACGGCCGTGGAGAAGGTTGCCATTGGCTTTGGCACCGACCACGAGCAGTGGCTCGACACACTGAGCGCTGCCGATGTTAAGCGTCTGTCCGAGGCCAACGAGTTCGGTCGCGGCTCCATGCTGCCCAAGGTTCAGGCCGCTTCGACGTTTGCCGAGAGCAAGCCGGGCCGCACGGCACTCATCACGCTGCTCGAGAAGGCGCGTGATGGCCTTGCCGGCAAGACCGGTACCACGTTTACCGGCGACGCTGAGTAGGCATATCTGCACCATTGAGGAGGGTGCCCTGCGTCGCGGGGTGCCCTCCTTTGTGCTATGGAGAGCCAAGGGGCGTTCGCTGGAAAAAACGAGCGCGTGCCTGTTCCGACGGAGTGCGAGCTTGGTATGGTGGGTATAGCAACTATGGTGTCCAAGGTGGCCAGGGGAGGTTTGCGGAGATGAAACTCGGTTGCGTCATTATGGCTTCGGGCGAGGGTAAGCGGTTTAGCTCTAACAAGATGCTTGCCGATATCTATGGTGAGCCGCTGATTGCCCGGACCATCGATTCGGTTCCCCGGGGCTTTGACGTCGTGGTTTCGACGCGTTGGCCCGAGGTCGCCCAGATTTGCGAGGACAAGCATTGCCCGTGCGTGCTGCACGATGGCGAGCTGCGCAGCGAAAGCGTCCGTGCGGGCCTTTCGTGGGGAGTCGAACGCAACTGGAAAGGTTGCCTCTTTTTGCCGGGCGACCAGCCGCTCGTGAGCGCGGATTCTTTTGAGGCCATGGTTCGCGCGTTTGACGAGCGTGGCCGCAAGCATCCGGTGCGTCTTGCGTGCAACGGTGAGCCTTCGAGTCCGGTGCTCTTTCCGGCGGAACTGTTCGATGCACTTTTGTGTCTTGAGGGCAAGGACGGCGGCGGTTCGATCCTCAAGGGCCGTATTGACGTGGTGCTGGTCGAGGCGCGTGCCTACGAGCTGTGGGATGTCGATACCGCCAAGGGACAGCGACGCATAACGGAGCATATCGCCGCCTGCTCGTATTTTGATCGCGTGGCCAACAGCATCAATCAATAAGGAGCAATTATGATCATCATAAAAAACGGCGCGCTCGTGACGCCACAGGGACTTCGCCGCGCCGATCTTGCCATGGATGGCGATAAGATCGTGCGGATCGCCGCGGCGATTGAGCCGGCCGAGGGCGATACCGTCGAGGACGCCGCGGGCTGCTGGGTGTTTCCCGGCTTTATCGACGGCCACACGCACATGCAGTGCTGGACCGGCATGGATTGGACAGCCGATAGCTTTGAGACCGGCACGCGCGCGGCTGCCTGCGGCGGCACGACGACCATTGTGGACTACGCGACGGCCGATCGCGGCGTGACTATGCCCGATGCCTTGGCCGAGTGGCATCACCGCGCCGACGGAACCTGCACGGCTAACTACGCCTTTCATATGGCACTCGCCGAGTGGAACGAGCGCAATCGCGCCGACCTTTCGGCCATGCGCGAGGCGGGCGTATCGTCGTTTAAGACTTACTTTGCCTACGATCATCTGCGCCTGGACGATGCCGAGACACTCGAGGTGCTCGAGGAGCTCAAGCGTATTGGCGGCATGCTGTGCGTGCATTGCGAGAACGGCACGCTGGTGAATGAGCTGCAGAAGCGCGTGTTTGAGCAGGGTATCCACGGGCCCGAGGGCCACGCGCTCAGCCGTCCGGACGTGTGCGAGGCCGAGGCAGTGAGCCGTCTGCTATATCTGGCGCACCTGGCCGGCGACGCACCGGTCAACGTGGTGCACCTTTCGACCAAGCTGGGGCTCGAGGCCATTCGTGCCGCCAAGGCGCGCGGGCAGAAGAATATCTATGTCGAGACCTGCCCTCAGTATCTGATGCTCGACGATACGTGCTATTTGGAGCAGGGCGAGGACGGCTTTGCGGGCGCCAAATATGTGATGAGCCCGCCGCTGCGCCATGCGGGTGACCGTGCGGCACTGCGCGAGGCGCTTGTGGCCGGCGAGATCGATACCATCGCCACCGACCACTGCAGCTTTAACCTACACGGGCAAAAGGACCGCGGGCGCGACGACTTCCGTGCGATTCCCAACGGCGGGCCCGGCGTGGAGCATCGTCCCGTCGCGATTGCCACGAGCTTTGAGGGACAGCTGGGCCCCGAGGACCTCTGCCGCCTGATGAGCGAGAACCCAGCGCGCGTGTTTGGCATGTACCCGCGCAAGGGCTGTCTTGCCGAGGGCTCCGATGCCGACGTGTGCGTGTGGGATCCCCAGGTGCGCTGGACGATTAGTGCCGCGACGCAGCATCAGGCCGTGGACTACACGCCACTCGAGGGTTTTGAGGCACATGGCCGCGCCAAGGCCGTGTTTGTGAACGGCGTGCTGGCTGCGCGCGACGGCGAGCCCACCGGAGCCCAACCCGGCCGCTACGTCCCCCGCTAGCAGGAAGATCACCGGATTCCCCTCCGCAGTTGCGGTGGAATAGTTCCTGTTTAGCTGCCAAATAGGCCGTTTTAGGAACTATTTCACCGCAACTTATAGGTCTGCTGGGGCGGCGCCGGCTATTTGAGGCTGGTGGCGACGACGGAGCGGCCGAGGGCTGCCTCGAAGCGATCTGCCATCGTTGGGTCGGCAAGCGTGTCGACTTGGTTGAGCATGATGCGGGCATTGTTGAGGTTCAGCATCTGCAACTCGGCATTGAGCACCTGGGCGACGCGCTCGGGCGTGGCGATGTCGGTGAGCTCGCAGCCGCAACGCTCGCAAAAGAGCTCGGGGCGGTGGACGGCTTCGTTGATGGGCTTGCCGAGCCCCGAGGCGCCGACGATCCAGACGATGTTGGCGGTGCCAGAGGGAATCACCGGCTCCCAGGCGGCATGCGCCTTGAGCGGGAGTCGCTTGCTGCCATCTGCCTCGGTCAGCACATAGTCAAAGCGCTGCGCCAGCTCGTTGAGCGGCTCAGCGGGGGCGGAGAGCTTGCCTGTCTCCGGGTCCAAAACACCCGCCTGGCAGATACTTCCACGGTTCATGCCCGCGCATGCCTCGCAGGTGCAGCCGGGAACATGCAGGGCCCCCGGCTTCCAAGGCGCGGAGTCCAGGCGACGGCTCGACCCGTCCCATGGCACGCCGGCGACGGGAAACATATGCGTGGTGGTGCAGAGGAGCACGCGGCCGCCAGCGCGCATAAGCTCAAGGCCCAGCGTCTTTAGCAAGGTCGACTTGCCGCCACTGCCGATAATTGCGGTAATGCCCGGCTCGATCTTGAGCGCGGAGGCAAGGTTTCCGCTCGTCGTTTCCATCTGTTCACCGCCGTATAATACTGTGATAATAAATAATCATCAGAGTAGCGGTCGAACCGCTTTTGCTCTGCTCAAACCGTAGCACAGGGAGGTGCCCCGGGAATGCTCGTTTATGTTCGCGGCGCCGGCGATATCGCCACGGGCGTCGCCGCTCGCTTGGTGCGCGCCGGCGTGTCGGTCGTTATGGCCGATATCGCAGTTCCCACGTGCATCCGCCGCACAATCAGTTTTTGCGAGGCCATTCACCTGGGCGAGGTCGAGGTTGAAGGCATTCGCGCTCGCTTGGCACAGACGCCGGCAGAGGCGCTTGCAATTACCGAGGCCGGAGACGTCGCCGTCGTGGTAGACCCCCAGGCCAAGATGCTCGATGAGCTTAAGCCCGCGGCTGTGGTCGACGCGATTTTGGCCAAGCGCAACCTGGGCACCACGCGCGACATGGCGCCTGCCGTCATCGCCGTGGGGCCGGGCTTTACCGCGCCGGTCGATTGCGACGCCGTGGTCGAGACCATGCGCGGGCATTTTTTGGGCCGCGTCATTACCCAGGGCTCGCCCCAGCCCAACACGGGCGTGCCGGGCATTATCGCCGGCTTTGGCAAGGAGCGCGTTATCCACAGCCCCGCCGCCGGCGTGTTTCGGTCCGACCGCGCAATCGGCGACATCGTGAGCGCCGGAGACGTGATTGGCTACGCGGGCGATACGCCCATGTGCACGCAGATCGATGGCTGTCTGCGCGGGCTTTTGGCGAACGGCGTGCAGGTGACTGAGGGCTTTAAATGCGCCGATGTCGATCCGCGCGGCGATGCCAGCTATATCAACTACATTTCGGACAAGGCGACGTCGGTCGGCGGCGGCGTGCTCGAGGCACTCGCTATGCTCACCGATGTCTTTAGAGGATAGAAGGCGGCAATGGAAAAGCTCGATGTTGTGAATGCGGCGCTTGCTGCCCTGCGTGCTGGCGAGACGTGCGAGCTCGTGGTCGTGGCCGGTACGGCGGGGTCATCGCCGCGCGGTGTGGGCGCATGGATGACTGTCTTTGCCGACGGCAGCCAGGCGGGCACTATCGGCGGCGGCAAGATTGAGCTCTTTGCGCTGGATGAGGCGCGCGAACTCCTGAGCGCGGGACAGTCGCGTCTGGTCCGCTACACCATGGGCGGCGAGAACTCCGATACCGGCATGATCTGCGGCGGAGCCATCTGCCTGTGCTATCTGCACCTGGATGCGACCAAGGTGCCGTTGCTCCAGTCGGTTGCCGACGTCTTGGCCTATCGGCGCATCGGCGACTTCGTCATCGACTTTGAACCGTTTATCGCGAGCGCGCTCGAGGGCGATGTGGCCGAGTACCATGGCGAGGAATCGCGCCGCACCATTGCGGGCTGCCCCGGGCTTTCGCTGGTGGAGGAGGGGAGTAAGGTCACCTACACCAACGCGGCCTCCGAGATTCCCGCGGCGCACATCGAGACGCTCTGCCCCGAGGGCCTGACCTATATCTTTGGCTGCGGCCACGTGGGCGCCGCGACGGCGCGGGTGCTTACGGCGGCGGGCTTTGCCGTCGTGGCGTGCGACGACCGCCCCGGCACGCTGACCCCCGATTGGGTGCCCGGTGTCTACGACCGTCGTCTGGTCGACTACAAGAGCCTGAGCAAGCAGTGCCCCATCGGCCCGCGCGACCTGGTGGTCGTCGCCACGGCGGGTCACAAGTCCGATATCGACGTGGTGATTCAGGCCATGCGTGCCAAACCCGCCTATCTGGGCTGCTTGGGCTCGCGTCGCAAGACGGCCTTTGTGCGCGCCCGCCTGGAGCAGGAGGGCTTTACGCAGGACCAGATCGACGAGCTGCACCTGCCGATCGGCGTTGCCATCGAGGCCGAGGATCCCGAGGAGATCGCTATCTCCATTGCCGCCGAGATGATCCACCTGCGCCGCACTAAGCTCGTCCCCCGCAAGCGCTAATCGCATTCCCACCAATAAGTTGCGGTGAAATACGGATTGTTTAAGCCTGTTAGGCCGCCAAACAGTCCCTATTTCACCGCAACTGCTTTTTGGGACCCATTTGTGCGGGGGAGTTGTGGAGTTGTGCAGGCAGACGAGGTTTTTCTGGAAATACGCACCCAATGCGCGTATAGTATCGATTGTTTTGTCGGCTCCTGCTGCGTCGAGTCCAAACCGCGAAATGCCATGAGCGGCGCGGATGCAGCCAGGAGGCACGAGGACAACCCATCGTGGCCACGCCCCGTGCTTAAAACCCCAAGAAGGAGTGAACAATGGCAGAAGAGAAGTATGTGCCGCGTCTGAAGACCAAGTACAACAACGAGGTCAAGCAGCAGCTTCAGGACAAGTTCCAGTACGAGAACGTCATGATGATCCCCAAGTTTGAGAAGATCGTCGTGAACATGGGTGTCGGCGAGGCCGCTACCGATTCCAAGGCCATCGACGGTGCCGTGCGCGACCTGCGCGCCATCACCGGCCAGCAGCCGATGATCACCCGTGCCCGCAAGTCTATCGCTACCTTCCGCCTGCGCGCTGGTATGCCGATCGGCTGCAAGGTTACCCTGCGTGGCGACCGTATGTGGGAGTTCTTCGATCGTCTGACCTCCGTCGCAATCCCCCGTATCCGCGACTTCCGCGGTATCTCCGCCAAGAGCTTCGACGGCCGTGGTAACTTCTCCATGGGCGTCACCGAGCAGCTCATCTTCCCCGAGATCGACTTTGACTCCGTCGATCACCAGCGTGGTATGGACATCACTTTCGTGACCACCGCCAACACCGATGAGGAGGCCAAGGCCCTTCTGGACGCCTTCGGTTTCCCGTTCAAGAAATAGGTTCACCTGCCCTAAAAGCGCCGTTTCCAAAAGGGGACGGCGCTTGGGGCGAACAATACTCTATGTGAGGAGGATATAAGTGGCTAAGACATCGATGATCGTCAAGTGCAATCGCAAGCAGAAGTTCTCTACTCGTGAGTACACGCGCTGCCAGCGCTGCGGCCGTCCGCACTCTGTGTACCGCAAGTTCGGCCTGTGCCGTGTCTGCTTCCGTGAGCTTGCACTCAAGGGCGAGCTTCCCGGCGTTAAGAAGGCCAGCTGGTAAGTCACTACCAGCGTTTCAAGCATCCGTTTGGAACAGGGAAAACGCGCTAGTTAGGCTTTGCCGTTAAGGGCGGCGAAGAACCAAGAGCACGTGTTCATCAAGAACGAAGGAGAATCTGTATGAACCTTACAGACCCGATCGCAGATATGCTTACGCGCATCCGTAACGCTAACTCTGTGAACAAGGCCACGGTCTCCATGCCGAGCAGCAAGAAGCTCGTCGAGATCGCTCGTGTTCTGCACGAGGAGGGCTACATCGAGGGCTACGATGTCGAGGACACCGTTCCCCAGAAGACTCTGCACATCACGCTTAAGTATGGTCCCAAGAAGGCTAAGGTCATCAACGGCATCCGCCGCATTTCCAAGCCGGGCCTGCGTAAGTACACCGGCGTTGCCGACATGCCCCGCGTCCGCGGTGGCCTTGGTACCGCCATTATTTCCACCAGCCATGGCGTCATGACCGACCGCGATGCTCGCAAGCACAACGTCGGCGGCGAGATCATCGCTTACGTCTGGTAATTCGCTCGGTAGGTAGAAGGAAAGGAGATCACCGTGTCTCGTATCGGTAATAAGCCTGTCCAGATTCCCGCCGGAGTCGAAGTGGCAGTCAACGGCAACAACGTTGTCGTCAAGGGCCCCAAGGGCCAGCTCGAGCTCGATGTCTTTGAGAAGCTCGCTATCAACGTCGAGGACAACGTCCTCACCGTTTCCCGTCCCGACGACGAGCGTGAGACCCGTGCCCGCCACGGCCTCACCCGCGCCCTCATCCACAACATGGTTGTTGGCGTTTCCGAGGGCTTCGAGAAGAAGCTCGAGCTCGCCGGCGTCGGTTACCGCGTGCAGCAGAAGGGCAAGAACCTCGAGTTCTCCCTGGGCTTCTCGCACCCCGTGATCGTCGAGGCTCCCGAGGGCATCACCTTCGAGGTTCCCGACAACACCCACGTGAACGTCAAGGGTATCAACAAGCAGCAGGTCGGTCAGATCGCCGCTGAGATCCGCGGTCATCGTCCTCCCGAGCCTTACAAGGGCAAGGGTATCCACTACGTTGGCGAGCACATCCGCCGCAAGCTGGGTAAGGCCGCCAAGTAGTCGTAACCGACTCACTCGCATAAGACCAGCACCCCGTCAGGTGCTGGCAAGATCAACCTTTTTAGGAGTTTACGTATGAACAAGCATAAGGCGAAGCTGGAAGGCCTCAAGCGTCGTCAGCGTCGTGTTCGCGGCAAGGTCTCGGGTACCTCCGAGCGTCCGCGTCTTCGCGTGACCCGTACTAACGCCAACATCTATGCCCAGATCATCGACGACAGCAAGGGCTCCAGCCTGACGCTCGTCTCCGCCTCGACCCTCGAGGCCGAGTTCAAGGGCACCCACACCTCGAACAAGGAGGCTGCGGAGAAGGTCGGTCAGCTCGTTGGCAAGCGCGCCATCGAGGCCGGCATCACCAAGGTCGCCTTCGATCGTGGTGGCCGTATCTACCATGGCCGCGTCAAGGCCCTCGCCGACGGTGCTCGTGCCGCCGGTCTCGAGTTCTAGGAGGTATGTAGCACATGGCTCGTAATCAGAAGCAGCAGCGCGAGGCCTCCGAGTTCGAGGAGCGCGTCGTTTACATCAACCGCGTGTCGAAGACCGTCAAGGGTGGTCGTCGCATGAGCCTCGTCGCCCTCGTCGTCGTTGGCGACGGTAAGGGCAACGTCGGTGTTGGCATGGGCAAGTCCGCTGAGGTGCCCCTGGCCATCTCCAAGGCGTCTCTCGATGCCAAGAAGAACATGTTCCACGTGCCGGTGACCGATCAGGGCACCATCCCGCACGAGGTTCTCGGTCACTTTGGTGCCGGCCGTATCATCATCAAGCCCGCTGTCGAGGGTACCGGCGTTATCGCCGGCGGCGCTGTGCGTCCCCTCTTCGAGCTTGCTGGCATCAAGAACGTGCTGTCCAAGTCCCTCGGTACCGACAACGGCCTCAACATCATCAAGGCTGCCGTCGAGGGCCTCAAGGAGCTCTCCAGCCCTGAGGACGTCGCGGCTCGCCGTGGCCTGACGGTCTCCGAGATGTTCGTCGGTAAGGAGAACTAAGCATGGCTGACACCATCAAGATCAAGCAGGTCCGCAGCACCAATGGTTGCAAGCAGGACCAGGTCCGTACTGTCCGTGCCCTCGGTCTCCACAGGATCCGCGAGGTTCGCGAGATTGCTGACAACGAGTCCGTCCGCGGCATGATCTTCAAGGTCAAGCACCTTGTCGAGATTGTAGAGGAGTAGCAAATGCAGCTTCACGATCTTACTCCCGCGCCCGGTTCCACCAAGAACCGCAAGCGCGTCGGCCGTGGCAATTCTTCGGGTCACGGCACCACTTCTGGCCGCGGCCAGAAGGGCCAGGGTTCCCGCTCTGGTGGCACCAAGGGTGCCGGCTTCGAGGGTGGCCAGACTCCGCTGGCTATGCGCCTGCCCAAGCTTCCGGGCTTCCGCAACCCCCGTCGTATCGAGTACACCGCCGTCAACGTCGAGCGTCTCGAGCGTAAGTTCGAGGACGGCGCTGTGATCGACGGTGCCGCTCTTAAGGCCGCTCGCATCACCAAGAGCGAGTTCGAGCCCGTTAAGGTGCTCGGCAATGGTGAGCTCACCAAGAAGTTCACGGTCAAGGTCGACAAGGTCAGCGCTTCTGCGCAGGCCAAGATCGAGGCCGCCGGCGGAAAGGTCGAGCTGCCGTGCTAAATGGTCTTAAGAATGCTTTCCGCATCAAAGAACTGCGCGAAAAGATTCTTTTTACCATAGCTATGCTCGTCGTGTACCGCATTGGTGCGCACGTTCCTGTGCCCGGCATTCCCTTCCAGGGGATGCTGGGCCTTTTCTCGACCGGGAGCAACTCGGTCGCCGCAGGTGCTATGGCCCTCCTGAATCTTTTCTCTGGTGGCGCGTTGAGCTATGTCTCGGTGTTCTCTTTGGGCATCATGCCGTACATCACGAGCTCGATTATCCTCCAGATGCTCCAGGCCGTCGTGCCTTCCCTGCATGAGCTTGCCCGCGAGGGCGAGGTCGGTCAGACCAAGATTACGCAGTATTCGCGTTACCTCACCTTGGCTCTGGCTATCCTCAACTCCGTGGGTTATCTCTTCCTCTTTAAGAGCTTCGGCATTAGCTTCAACGGTGCCGGTGCTCCCGAGATCATCTTTGACCTCATGATCGTCGGTACACTCACCGCGGGCGCCATGCTGATCATGTGGATTGGTGAGCTCATTACCCAGCGCGGTATCGGCAATGGCATGTCGCTGATCATCTTCGCGAACATCATGGCCGGTCTTCCGCAGGCGATCTTCTCCAGCACCGAGGGTAACGCCGGTGGCATCATCACCATGGTGATCATCTGCGCCATCATCCTGCTGGTTATCCCGCTGATCGTTTTCCTTGAGCGCGGCCAGCGCCGCATCCCGGTCTCTTACGCCAAGCGCGTCGTGGGCCGTCGCATGATGGGTGGCCAGACCACCTACCTGCCCATCAAGGTCAACACCGCGGGCGTCGTGCCGATCATCTTCGCTTCGGCGCTGCTGTACTTCCCGGCCCAGATTGCCGTGTTCTTCCCCGGCATCGGCTGGATTCAGGCAGTTGCCTCCGCGCTTTCGACCGGTTGGCTCAACTGGGTGCTTAATGTTGTCCTCATCGTGTTCTTCGCGTACTTCTACACCTCCATGGTGTTCAACCCCGATGACACGGCCGACAACCTTAAGAAGCAGGGTGGCTTTATTCCGGGCGTCCGTCCGGGTAGGGCTACCGCGGCCTACATCAAGAACGCGCTCAACAAGATCACGCTTCCCAGCGCTGTCTTCTTGGCGCTCATCGCCATCGTGCCTTCGATCATCTTCTCCTTCACGGGTAACCAGCTGATTCAGGCATTTGGCGGCACGTCCATCCTCATCATGGTCGGCGTCGTGCTCGACACGGTCGACAAGCTCGAAGGCCAGATCAAGATGTATGATTACGATGGATTCTTTAAATAGGCTAGAGGAGGATTGCTCATGAACCTCGTATTGCTCGGAGCTCCGGGTGCCGGTAAGGGCACCGTCGCACAGGAGCTCGTCGCCGAGTTTGGCGTCGCTCACATTTCCACGGGCGACCTGCTGCGTGCTGCCGTTAAGGGTGGCACCGAGCTTGGTATTCAGGCTAAGAAGTACATGGACGCCGGCGAGCTCGTTCCCGACCAGCTCGTTATCGACCTTGTCAAGGAGCGCCTTGCCGCCGATGACGCCCAGCAGGGTTTCATTCTCGATGGCTTCCCGCGCAACACCGCCCAGGCTGTGACGCTCGATTCCGAGCTCTCCGCCATGGGTCGCGAGATCGACTGCGCCCTTCTGGTCGATGTGGCCCCCGAGGTCATCATCGATCGTCTGTCTTCGCGTCGCACCTGCCGCGCCTGCGGTTACACCGGCACCGCTGCCGATGCTACCTGCCCCAAGTGTGGTGGCGAGATGTATCAGCGCGACGATGACAAGCCCGAGACCATCAAGAACCGTCTCGACGTCTACGAGAAGTCCACGAGCCCGCTCGTCGACTACTATCGTGGTCAGGGTCTGCTCAAGTCGGTCAACGGTGACCAGGCGCGCGAGACCGTGTACGGGGATGTCAAAGAGGCTCTCGGTCTATGATCAAGATTAAGTCTGCAACGCAAATCGAGCAGATGAAGAAGGCAGGAGCGCTATCTAAGATGGCGCTCCGCCACGTTGGAGCCATGGTTCGCCCTGGTGTTTCGACCTTTGAGCTTGATCAGCTTGCGGAGCAGATTATCCGCATGCATGGTGGCACCCCGGCCTTTAAGGGTTACGGCGGGTTCCCCGGTACCATTTGTGCATCGATTAACGATGCCGTGGTCCACGGTATTCCCAACCCCGACATGATCCTGCGCGATGGCGATATCATTTCCATCGATACGGGTGGCGTTGTCGACGGTTGGGTCGGCGATAACGCTTGGACGTTTTTCGTTGGTACCCCCACGCCCGAGGCCAAGGCCCTGTGCGAGGTTACGCGCGATTGCCTTAAGGCTGCCATCGAGCAGGCTGTTCCCGGAAACCATATAGGGGACATTGGCTATGCCGTCCAGTCTCTCGCCGAGTCTCACGGCTATGGCGTGCTTCGCGATTATGTGGGGCACGGTATTGGCCATGTGATGCACGAGGACCCCAATGTTCCGAATTATGGAAAGAAGGGGAGGGGCGTTCGTCTCCAGGCCGGTATGGTCATTGCCATCGAACCGATGGTTACGATGGGATCCAACCATGTGAGCACGGGCTCCGATGGTTGGATCGTTACGACCAACGACCACCTGCCCGCCGCGCACTACGAGAACACCGTCGCCATTACCGATGACGGTCCGGTGATTCTTACCACCGATGCGCAAGGATCCTGGTGTTCGCTCCAGGGCGGAGAAATGTAACAAGTTTCACTTAGTTGTGGAGCCATTACGAAGTTATTACGATGCGTGCATACGTGTTGTAGAATACTCAATCGCTGTCGTTTTCTAGAGAAAGATGATTGCTTGTGAAGAAGGAAGACGCAATTGAGCTCGAGGGTACGGTAAAGGAACCGTTGCCCAACGCCATGTTTAAGGTCGAGCTCGAGAACGGTCATTCGGTTCTGTGCAACATTTCTGGCAAGATCCGAATGAATTACATCCGTATTCTCCCCGGTGACAGGGTTGTCGTGGAGCTTTCCCCGTACGACCTGACCCGCGGCCGCATCACCTATCGCTACAAATAGCGGCACGCATACACGCACTCCATTTCCGACTGCAGGCTTAGCTCAACCTACGGTCGGATTGTGTGTGAAGACCAGCCATAGTTTTAAACGCCTGCGGCTGGGCGAGTAGATAGTAGGGAAGTAGTTTGAGCGCTACCGAAAGGAAGAACGATGAAGGTACGTCCTTCGGTCAAGAAGATGTGCGATAAGTGCAAAATCATTAGGCGCCATGGCAAGGTCCTCGTCATTTGCGAGAACCCCCGTCATAAGCAGCGTCAGGGTTAAGAGAGGAGACTACGTTGGCCCGTATTAATGGTGTCGACCTCCCGCGTGAGAAGCGCGTTGAGATCGGTCTGACCTACATTTACGGCATCGGCCGCACCACTGCGACGAAGATTTGCGTCGAGTGCAACGTTAACGTGGATACGCGCGTTAAGGACCTCACCGAGGATGAGGTTAACGCCATCCGCGATTATATCGATAAGAACCAGATCATGGTTGAGGGCGATCTCCGCCGTGAGCGCAACCAGAACGTCAAGCGCCTTATGGACATCGGCTGCAACCGCGGCCTTCGTCACCGCAAGGGCCTCCCGGTCCGCGGCCAGCGCACCCACACTAACGCTCGTACCCGCAAGGGCCCGAAGCGTCAGATCGGTGCTAAGAAGAAGAAATAAGGAGCGCTAGATAGATGGCTACTGCTAAGAAGAACGTTCGCGCTGCCCGTCTGAAGCGCGCGGACCGTAAGAACATTTCCGTGGGCCAGGCTCACATTCGTTCTACGTTCAACAACACGATCGTTTCGATCACCGATCCCCAGGGCAACGTCATTTCCTGGAAGTCGGCTGGCCAGGTGGGCTTCAAGGGCTCCCGTAAGTCCACGCCGTTCGCTGCCCAGATGGCTGCCGAGGCTGCTGCCAAGCAGGCCATGGAGCACGGTATGAAGAAGGTTTCCGTCTTCGTCAAGGGCCCCGGCTCCGGTCGTGAGACCGCCATCCGCTCCCTCCAGGCTGCCGGCCTCGAGGTCTCGAGCATCCAGGACAAGACCCCCATTCCGCACAACGGCTGCCGCCCCAAGAAGCGTCGCCGCGTGTAACTGAAAGGATCGTATCAATATGGCAATCGACAGGACTCCTGTTCTTAAGCGCTGCCGTCAGCTCGGGATCGATCCCGCTGAGCTCGGTTACAGCAGCAAGAAGGAATCTATCCGTCAGCCCAAGCGCCGTCGCAAGGAATCTGAGTACGGCATGCAGCTGCGCGAGAAGCAGAAGGTCAAGTTCATCTATGGCGTTCTGGAGAAGCAGTTCCACGGCTACTTCAACAAGGCCCGTAAGATGAACGGCGTCACCGGTGAGAACCTCATGATCATTCTTGAGTCTCGCCTCGACAACGTCGTCTTCCGTCTTGGCTTCGCCCGCACCCGCAAAGAGGCTCGTCAGTCCGTCCGTCATGGTCACTTCACCGTGAACGGCAAGCGCGTGGACATCCCGTCCTACCGCGTCAAGGCCGGCGACGTCGTCGCTGTCGGCGAGAAGTTCCGTGACCTCCTCCCCATCAAGGAGGCCCTGATTTCCTCCGAGCGCTTTGAGGTCCCTGGCTGGCTCGAGGTCGATATCGAGAATCTGTCTGGTAACGTGCTCGCTCTGCCGACGCGTGAGCAGATCAGCGGTGATATCAACGAGCAGCTCATCGTCGAGCTCTACTCTAAGTAGTCCATCCGGGCTGCTGAGGCTGGAGGTAATACATGTCAGAATTCATTAGGCCTCAGGTTCAGGTCGAAGAGATCAACGAGACGTCTGCTCGTGTCTCCGTCGAGCCGCTCGAGCGTGGTTACGGCGATACGCTGGGTAACTCCCTTCGTCGCGTTCTTCTGTCCTCGCTCGAGGGTGCCGCTGTCGAGGCTATTCAGATCGATGGTGCGCAGCACGAGTTCATGACCATCCCTAACATGGTCGAGGATGTCACCGACATCGTCCTGAATGTCAAGGGTCTTGTCTTCAGGGCTCTCGGCACGACCGACGAGGCGACCGCCACCATCTCGGTTGACGGCCCCTGCGAGGTCACCGGTGCGGACTTCTTTATTCCGTCCGAGTTTGAGCTGGTCAACCCCGAGCAGCACATCGCTACGCTCACCGAGGGTGGCCATCTCACCATGAGCATGCGCATCGGCTATGGCCGCGGCTATGTTTCTGGCGAGGCCAACAAGCGCGATAACGATCCCATCGGTGTGATCCATGTCGACTCGCTGTACTCGCCGGTTTCCCGTTGCGCCAAGCTCGTTGAGGCTTGTCGTGTCGGTCAGCACACCGACTACGACCGCCTTGTCCTCGAGATCGAGACCAACGGCTCCATCGCCCCGCGCGACGCCGTGGTCCAGGCTGCCAATATCATCAACCAGCATATGGCCGCCTTTATGAACCTTGCCGAGACCCCCGAGGTCGAGGAGGAGGCTTCGATCTTCGCTCCCGAGGTCACCAACGACAACGCCGAGCTGGACAAGCAGATCGAGGATCTGGACCTTTCCGTCCGTTCCTACAACTGCCTTAAGCGCGCCAGCATTCACTCGGTCCGTCAGCTCGTTGAGTTCTCGGAGAACGATCTGCTCAACATCCGTAACTTCGGTGTTAAGTCGATCGAGGAAGTGAAGGACAAGCTTGAGTCCATGGGCCTGAGCCTGAAGGCTTAATGCTTCGCATATTTGAGGAGAAACTAGACCATGCGTCACAACGTTAAGAAGGGCCTGAAGCTCGGCACCGATGCGAGCCACACCAAGGCCATGAAGAAGAGCCTTGCTAAGGCCCTCTTCGAGAACGACCGCATCAAGACCACCGAGACCCGCGCTAAGGCGCTGCGTTCGGTCGTCGACCCGATCATCACTTGGGCCAAGAAGGGCGACCTGCACTCTCGTCGTCTGGCTATCGCCAAGCTCGGCGATAAGCAGCTCGTTGCCGAGATCTTCGACAAGGCTGCCCAGGGCATGTGGCAGGACCGCAACGGCGGTTACACCCGCATCATGAAGCTCGGTAACCGTAAGGGCGACAACGCTCCCATCGTTATCATGGAGCTCGTCACCGAGCCTTGCACGCCTAAGGCCAAGAAGGCTGCTCCGGCCCCCAAGAAGGCCGCTGCTCCCAAGAAGGTCGAGGCTGTCGAGGAGGCTCCTGCTGAGGAGACCGCTGAGTAGACATTCCGTCTGCATAGGCTATATTCGAGGGGTACGTTCGCGTACCCCTCTTTTTTTGTCGCGATACCGTTACTTGTTTGTTGGGAGCGCCCATGACTGCGCCGTCTGATTTCAATTCGATTTCCGAGCTTGACGCCACGCTCGTATTTCGCGTGGCCTATGATGGCTCGTCGTATAGCGGATTTGCCGAGCAGCCGGGACAGACGACGGTTGCGGGTGAGCTACGTCGAGCTATTGAGACGCTCCTGCGCCGTCCGATCGATCTGACGTGCGCAGGTCGTACCGATGCCGGCGTGCATGCCGTGGCTCAGTACATCAGCGTGCCCGTAACGGACGCTGAGCTCGCCCTTACGCGCCGTAGGTGGCTGCGGGCTATGGATGCCCTGCTGCCTAAAGATATCGCCATAAACGAGGTCTACAGGGCCCGTAAGGGCTTTTCTGCACGCTTTGACGCGCGTTCCCGTACGTATACGTACCGTATTGCCGATCGCGATGCGCGCCCCGTGCTGTCCCGTGGTGCCGTGTGGTGGCATCGCTATCCCTTGGACGTCGAGGCCATGTCTGCGGCCTGTCCCGCGCTTTTGGGTGAGCAGGACTTTAAGAGCTTTTGCAAGGTCGCCTCTGCCGTGGGCAAGCCTACGCACCGCTGCGTGATGCGGGCCGAGTTTGGCCATGAGGTGGCCTTTGGCGAGGATATCCTGACGTTTACCATTGAGGGCAACGCATTTTTGCATTCGATGGTCCGCACGATCGTGGGCACGCTTGTCGAGATTGGCATGCATCGCCGCGAACCCGAGTGGATGCGCGAGGTCATCGACGCTTGCGACCGTACCGCTGCGGGCCCCACGGCTCCTGCCTGCGGCCTTACGTTTATGGGCGTGGATTACGATCCCGCCGAGCTTGTCGTGCTCGACTAGGGGAGGGCTCGACGCGTCGTGCGTCGACACCTGTCATCTGTGGGCTGCACGTGTGCAACATCTGTTCTTGGCGTGCAATACAACCGGTGTCTCATTGCTTTTATTGCCGGGGTGTACCATGAACCACGATTTAATTCATTGCTGTCGAGAGGACGGATAACTTGGTTCGACGTGGCTCGCATCCGCGACTTTCGGTGATCCTTGTGGTAGAAGGTTCGCCCAGCTATGCGATGCGTGCGCTCGAGAGTATCCAGAACCAAGACCTCTACGATTTGCAGATTGTCGTTGTCTGCCGCGATGCTGCGCCCGGTGTGCGCCATTCGCTTCAAGTTGCTGCCGATAGGGACATCCATATTGATTTGATTGACGTCGAGGACGCGAAGCGCGGCGCTTGTCTTCGTGCCGGTTTTGATGCCTCGCGCGGCTCTCAAATCATCGCCATGAACGCCGATGAGTGGTTTGCTCCGCAGGCCCTTTCCAAGATGGTCGATATCGCGTGCGATACTGCGGCAGACATTGTGCTCCCCTCGGTGTCGCTCGATCGATACGATGCGCATCGCGAGCGTCATTCGCGCGTCTTGGATGCTACTCATATTTCCATTGATAGCAAATCTTCGATGGTGGCCGGGCTGCCTCAGTTGATTTTAGGCGGCCTAGTCGCTCAGACCTCTGGCGTGATGTACAGCCGCTCGCTGTTTGAGGCATGCCTGTCGCGCGGCAAGGCGTACCGTACGGTTGAGTTTATGGCTTATGCGCTCTCGCAGGCACGATTCGTGTCCGGCTGCGGCGACGCTTGTTTCCACGCGGTGGCACCTAAGCTTACAGATGCCTTTGATCCCACCATGTATGCCAGGATATCCGATGACACTCGAGCGCTCGACGAGCTTGCGGACTCACTCTCGGAAGCAGATAGCGGTGGTCGGCTCAAGCTGGCAAGCCAAAAGTTCTACTTTGCCGGACTGGTCGCCTGCATCGAGAATTTGTGTCTGAGCCCGCATGGGGTGTCGTCAATTGAGCGTTCCGCCCGCATGCGTGATATGCTCGAGGCGCCTCGAACCCGTCAGATGGTCGCCGCGCTCAAGGACAACCATCGGGGACTCGGTCTGTTGTTTGGGCCGATCGCCAGCGCCAAGCCCACGCGCTGCGTGATGTGTACGCATCTGGCAGCTTTTCTTAACCGGACGGGTGCAAAAACCGCCTAAACGGCTCATTTCGAAACAAATTTGCATAGAATTGTTTCGAAATGCGTTCTTATACACAAAAGCCTTCAAATAGCGTTAAACTATTCAATCACTGATTGATTGTCTCCGCCATCTTTTGGAGAGAGGGTTTGTATGGCTAAAAAACGCAATGGGCGCCAGGATGCCATTAGAGATATTGTGCGCAATAAGGACGTCCGCACGCAGCGCGTGCTGGTTGATGAGCTCCGCGCTATGGGCTTTGATTGCACGCAGGCGACTGTCTCTCGCGATATTGCCGATATGGGGCTGCGTAAGCTCCCTGAGGGCATCTATGTTCTGGCAGAGGACCTGCACCTGCAGCGTATGGTTTCCGAGCTCGTAACGGGCGTTCTGCGCACCGATAATCTGGTTATGATCAAGGCTCAGCCTGGTACGGCTTCCGGTATCGCCGCCGCCGTTGATGCGGCAGAGCTGCCCGATGTGCTTGGCTCGCTTGCCGGCAACGATACGATTTTGGTTATTGCCCAGACGGCCGAGGACGGCGAGCGTCTCGAGGCGCTGATCAATAAGCTGAGCAATTCTCGCAAGTAGGCGTGCGGGTCGTGCGCTCGGCACTGTGCGCGCTGACATAGTGGCTTGTAAGGGGTATCGACGTTGGTCGGTACCCCCTTTTTTTGTCTGCCGGTATAAAGACCGCCCATCAGGTCGCATTAAACTAAAAAGGCCCCCGAGCAGTTCAATAAGCTGCTCGGGGGCCTTGTTGCTTATGGCCGGATGATTTCTAGCCGACCGTATCGTCAGGCGTGGGCGAGGGGTCGGGAGTGGGCGTAGGCGTAGGCGTGCCGCCATCGCCGCCGGTCGAACCACCAGTGGAGCCACCCGTCGAGCCACCGGTCGTACCGGTGCCGCCGGTGGTGTCGCCGCCCGTGGTCTCGGTGGTCGTGGTCGTCGTTGTCGTCGTTGTGGTGGTTTCCTCTTCGTCCTCGTTCTCGTCCTTGTCGTCGTTCTCCGTCTTCTTGGTGTTGTTGGTGCCGTAGAACTTCCAGACGCTGTTGTTCTTGTAGGTGGGCGCCGTTCCGGTCGCAAACTCCTCGCGCTCGGTACCGGTCAGAACGGTGTTCATAAACCGCTTAAAGACAGGCAGGTTGGTGCTGTCGCCCAGCAGGTCTGTGCCGTATTTTTGGATAGGGATCTCGCCCGCGGAATAGCCGGTCCACAGGGCGCACGCCAGCTGCGGGGTATAGCCGCAGAACCACAGGTTGGTGGTGTTGTCGGTGGTGCCCGTCTTGCCGGCATAGGGCTGGTTGACGCTCAGGGCACCGGCAGCACCCGTACCGCCGCCCTGCATGACGCCGGACAGAACATCGGTGACCGCGGCGGCCTCGCCCTCGGTAAGCACCTGTGAGGGATTGTCGGTGTGCTGGTACAGCACCGAACCGGTACGAGAGTCAATCTCGGTGATGGCGATCGGCTGGCGATAGTAGCCGCCGTTGGCAAACGTCGCGTAGGCGGCGGCCATCTCGAGCGGCGAGATCGAGCCGGTGCCGAGCGTCATGACGGGAACGTCCTCGATGTTGTCCTTGGCGGGATCGATGCCGAGCTTTTTGACGAGCGAGATGATCTTGCTGTTGCCGACGGCTTCCGCCACCTGGATGTAGCCGGTGTTGGAGGAGTATGCCGTCGCCTGCTTAAGCGTGATGTTGCCATAGCTATGGTTGGCGTAGTTTTGGACCTCGGTCGTGGTGCCCTTGGCCTTGAGCGGCGAGTTGCAGTTGAGGGTGACGTTGGGGTTCATTCCGTTTTGGATAGCAGTTGCCAGTGTAAAGGCCTTGAAGGTGGAGCCGACGGGACGCTTGGCCGTGGCATGGTTTACGTGGTTCTCGTCGGCGTTGTAGTCGTAGCCGCCCACCATGCACTTGATGTAGCCGGTCTTGGGGTCGACGACGACCATGCCCATGTCCAGGCCGTCGAGTGAGAGCGTGTCGAGCTGCTCGCGGACGGCATTCTCTGCCACCTGCTGCATCGTGGGGTCGATGGTGGTCTTGACGGTCAGGCCGCCCTTAAAGAGCACGTCGGTCGAGAACTCCTGCTCCAGCAGCTGCTTAACATAGGCGACAAAGTAGGGCTGCGAGTATACGTCGACGCCGCTGCCCGAAATCTCGGTCACGTTGAGGGTGATGGGCTCGGCCTGTGCGGCATCGTGCTCCTCCTGGGTGATGTGGCCCAGGCGCAGCATGTTGTCGAGGACCTTGTTGCGGCGAGACAGTGCCAGGTCGGGATTGACCGTGGGGTCGTACTGCGAAGGCGAGTTGGGAAGGCCGATGAGCAGCGCGGCTTCGCTCAGGGTGAGGTCGGCGGCGCTCTTGGACAGGTAGGTCTCGGCTGCGGCCTCGATGCCGTAGGCGCCGTGGCCGTAATAGATGGTGTTGAGGTACATCATGAGGATCTCGTCTTTGGAGTACATGTCCTCCATCTTGATGGCGATGTAGGCCTCGCGCACCTTACGCTCGATGGTCGAGTCGAACTGCTCCTCCTGCAGGATGGTGTTGCGCACCAGCTGCTGGGTGATAGTCGAGGCGCCTTCGTGCCCGCCGCCGAGGGTTGCCACCGCAGCACGCGCGATACCCCACAGGTCGATACCGCCGTGCTCGTAGAAGCGCTCGTCCTCGACGTCAACGGTGCCCTGCAGCACGTAGGGGGAGACCTCGTCCTTGGTGATGGACTTGCGGTTTTGCGTGTAGAAGCTCGCGATCTTGTTGCCGTTGCAGTCGACGATCTCGGTGGGCTCGCTCACCAGATACGCGTTGGCGTCGGTGTAGTCGGGCAGATCGGACAGCCAGCGGTTGACGTTGCCGACCATGCCGATGCCAAACGCCACGCCCGCGATAAGCAAAAAGCCCAAAAACGAGAGCAGGATTATGGGCAGGGCATGCGTCTTTGAACGGCTGCGTCCCTGTCGTTGGCGAGGACCCATATATTGACCTCCAGGTATGTCGTGCCGGACGGCGGATGTGCCGTCGGGGCAGGATGGACATAAGTTATTACACGATAAACCAAACGGGGCGCGCGAGGCCTCGTGTATGCTGGAAGACGGCATTTTTCAGAGTGAATGCATACCTTGGTAAGGAGTTTGCCGATGGCGATTCGGACGATGGGGCCGAGCGGACAACACAAGACTGGATTGGATGCTGCCGGTGCGGCGCTGCCCGAGCTGCTGGCGCCGGCGGGCGGGCTCGACCAGATGCTTGCGGCCATCGCCGCGGGCGCCGATGCCATCTATGCGGGGTTGGGCGGCTTTAACGCCCGTGTGAGCGCTCATGGCTTTACGGATGACGAGTTTGCGCGCGGTTGCGCCGTGGCGCATGCCCATGGCGTGCGCGTGCACGTGACGCTCAACGTGTTCGTGTTTGACGATGAGCTGTCCGACGCGGTGGCGTTGGGAGCTCATGCACTGGAGCTGGGCGCCGATGCTCTGATTGTCGCCGATGCCGGGCTGGCCTGCGCGCTGCGCACGGCGATTCCCGGGGTCGAGATTCACCTGTCCACGCAGGCGGGCGTTCATAGCGAAGGCGCCGTGCGGCTTGCCGCCGATGAGCTGGGGGTCGAGCGCGTGACGACGGCACGCGAGCTGACGGTCGACGAGATTGCGGCGCTATGTGCCACGGGCGTGCCCATCGAGGTATTCTGCCACGGTGCGATTTGCATCGGCTATTCGGGGGCGTGCGAGTTCTCGGCCCTGCGGCGTGGGCGCTCGGCGATGCGCGGCGACTGCACGCAGCCGTGCCGTCTGGCGTACGACCTGGTGGACGAGGCGGGGCAGAGCGTTGTCGCCGTCGAGGGAGATCGCCTGCTGTGCCCGCGCGACTATCTGGGTATTGCGCATCTGCCCGAGCTTGTAGATGCCGGCGTGGCGTCGCTCAAGATCGAGGGGCGCATGAAGAACCCCGATTACGTATTCAACGTGGTGCGGGTGTGGCGCCGGGCACTCGATATGCTGTGCGACGGCGCGTGGGACCCCGGTGCCGTGGAAGAGCTTGAGCGCGAGCTGGGAAGGTCGTTTAACCGTGGGTTTACCGATGCGTACCTGCGAGGGCGTTCGGGTGCCGAGCTGATGAGCTTTGAGCGCGCAATTAACCAGGGCGTGCGCGTGGGGCGCTTGGTCGCTGTGGGCCACGAAGAGGTGACCGTTGAGCTCGACGCCGCCGTGGCGGCGGGTGACACGCTCGAGATTCGGTTCTATCCGGGTGTCGACGCGCGTCCCGATGTGCCCAAGCGCTGGCCGCAGGTGCCCTGCCCGGTGGATGCCGCAGCGGGGAAGCGCGCCGTCGTGCATTGCAAGCGTAAGGTGGACGCGGGCTGCGAGGTATACCTGATTCGCAGCGCCGGCGTGTTGGATCAGACGGCGGCGGTGTTGGAGCGCATGCGGGCCGAGGCGGATGCGATTGCGCCCGTTGCGCGTGCCGTTGAGGTGCTGCCCTTTGAGGACGTTGCGGTGGATGGCGGTGCGTCGACGGAGTTGGTGGAGTGCGCGGTTCCCGCTCGCATGGTTTTTACTTGGCAGCTGATGGATGCCGACCCGCGCGGAGAACTCGATTTGTCCGACGCCGTTGTGGTGCTTGACGAGGTGTGCCGCACGGGTGACGCTGACTGGACCCGCTCACTGATGCAGCGTGCCGGGCGCGTCGTCTGCCGCAACCTGGGACAGGTGGTGATCGCTCGCGAGCTGGGCGTGACGTTTGACGTGGCGGCGCCGGTGTTCTGCGCGAATCGGGCCACACTTACCTGGCTGCGCGGACTCGGTGCGGGGCGGGTGTACTTGCCGGCCGAGTTGCTCGGCAATGATGCGGAGCGTATTGCCGAACTGGCCGTTGAACCCGGCGTTTTGGGTCCGGTCGACGCCGACCGTCCCGAGCTTATGGTGTGCGAGCACTGCCTGCTGACCGCTGAGGGCGTCTGCGCCACCGATTCGACGGGACAGGTCCGTTGCCGCGACTGCTTGCGTCGTCGGCAAACACGATATTTGGTCGAGCGTGACGGTACACGTCTGCCAGTTGCCATTGACGCATGCGGCAGGACGAGGATTTTCCTGTCGTAGGTGCCGCGTCGCGTCAGTTTGTTATCATAAGAGAGTTTATGGACTTCCAGCACCGCCGTTTTCGGCGAGGGTGCTATAGCAAAAGGAGGATACCCAATGCTGTCTGTTGACGAGCAAATGCGTATCATCACCTCGGGCGCCGCGCAGATCGTTCCCGAGGCCGACCTTCGCAAGAAGCTTGAGAAGGGCGAGCCCCTCAACATCAAGCTCGGCGTCGACCCCACCAGCCCCGACCTGCACCTGGGCCATGCCGTGCCGCTGCGCAAGATGCGCCAGTTCCAGGACCTGGGCCACAACGTCACCCTTATCATCGGCAACGGCACCGCGCTGATCGGCGATCCCTCGGGCAAGAATTCCACCCGTCCGCAGCTTTCGCAGGAGCAGATCGAGGCCAACGCCGAGACCTACGTGAGCCAGGCCATGAAGATCCTGGATCCCGAGAAGACCACCATCGTGCACAACGGCGACTGGATCTTGTCGATGGACCTGGCCGGTCTGCTGCAGGTATGCTCCAAGTTCACCGTCGCCCGCATTCTTGAGCGCGACGACTTTACCAAGCGCTACCAGTCTCAGACGCCGATCGCCCTGCACGAGTTCCTGTACCCCGTGATGCAGGCCTTCGACTCCGTTCAGATCAAGGCCGACGTGGAGATGGGCGGCACCGACCAGCTCTTCAACCTGCTCGCTGGTCGCGAGCTCATGGAGAAGATGGGTATGGAGCCCCAGATCGCGCTCACCATGCCGCTGCTCGAGGGCACCGATGGCGTTCGTAAGATGTCCAAGTCCTATGGCAACTACATCGGCCTGACCGACGCCCCCAAGGATATGTTCGGCAAGACCATGTCCATCCCCGACGAGATGATCGGCAAGTACTATCGTCTGGCCAGCTCGCTCACCCCGGCCGAGGTCGACAAGATCGACGCCGCCCTGGCCGATGGTTCTGCCGACCCCTACGAGCTCAAGCGCGCTCTGGGCCGCGACCTGTGCGACACCTACCACGGCGCCGGTGCCGGCGACGAGGCTCAGGCCGAGTTCGACCGCGTGTTCAAGGAGGGCCAGCTCGCCGACTTCCCCGAGAAGCACGTTGAGCTGACCGTCAACGACGAGGGCCAGATCTACCTCGCCGGCCTGCTCAAGGACCTGGGTCTTTCGGCGAGCGCCGGCCAGGCCCGTCGCGATATCGACGGCGGCGGCGTCAAGATCAACGGCAAGGCCGTGGCTCCCAAGAGCTATAACATCGATCCCAGCGCCCTCAAGCTGGGCGACACCCTCTCCGTAGGCAAGCGCAAGGGCTTCAAGTTGGTCTAACGAGCGAGTTGACCTCACAAGTGCAATAAGGCCGCAGCCGGGAATCCCGACTGCGGCCTTTTTGGTTACGACGATCCCATGGGGACGGAGGGATCATTTGGCGGTGCCGTTAAGCGGAGAGGCGTATTGTTGGCCCATCGTTTGGGCATACAATGGCTATTGTCTTGCTGCGGTGAAGGTCTGTCCGCTCCGCAGCCTTTTTCTACGGTTAAAGGAGTATGTATGTCCGTTGAGGTCATGAGGACTGTGATCGAGGCCGCCGAGGGTCGCGTGCCCGTCGACACGCTGTTTACCAATGCGCAGATCGTCGACGTGTATGGCCAGCGTGTGGCGCCCGGCAGCGTTGCCGTCAAGGACGGTGTGATCGTCGGCGTGCTCTACGATGGTCGCGACGATGCTGCTGGCACCTACGAGGCAACTGAGGTCATCGACTGCCAGGGTCGCTATCTCGCTCCCGGTTTTATTGACGGGCATCTGCATATCGAGTCTTCGAACATCCGTCCCGCCGAGTATGCTCGCATGGCCGCGACGCGCGGTACTACCACCGCCATTGCCGACAGCCACGAGATTGCCAATGTTGCCGGTCTCGACGGCTTGCGCTTTATGATCGAGGATGGCCGCCGCGCGCCCATCTCCATCAAGTACATGATGCCTTCGTGCGTGCCCGCGCTGCCCGACGAGCAGGCCGGTGCCGTGATTACCGCCGCCGATATGCAGGAGTTTTTTGCCGAGCATCCGGGCGATGTCTTTGGCCTGGGCGAAATGATGAACCTGCCGGGCGTCTTTATGGCTGACTCTGAGACCTGTGCTCGCATCGATGCTGCCAACCAGACGCCGTCCAAGCAGGTCGACGGCCATGCGCCGCTCGTTGCCGGTAAGGACCTCAACGCCTATGCCGCAGCGGGCATTATCGCCGACCACGAGTCGACGATTCCCGAGGAGGCGCTCGACAAGCTGTCCCGCGGCATGTATGTGATGCTGCGTGAGGGCACGTGCAGCCACGACCTGGCCAACCTGTCTCCGATGCTGTTGGAGAATCCTTCCCGTGCCCGCCGCTGCTGCTTTGCGACCGACGACCGCGCTCCCTCCGATGCGCTTTCGACCGGTATGATCGACAACGCCTGCCGCGTGGCGATTGAGGCCGGTATCGACCCCGTGGTCGCTATCTCCATGGCGTCCCTCTCCACGGCCGAGGCGTTTGGCCTGGACCACGGTTGCCGCGACCCGCACGAACTGCGTGGCGCCATCGCCCCGGGCAAGCGTGCCGACCTGCTGGTGCTCAATGACCTGACGTTTGCCACGGCTCCGCATCGCGTATATGCCGCCGGTGCTCTGGTGGCGCAGGACGGCACCTTTGTGGGCGAGATCGCACCCGAGATGGCCGAGGTCGCGGCCCTTGCCGACGAGCTGCGCGCTTCCGTTAAGCTGCCGAAGCTATCGCTCGACGTGTTCGACTATGCCTTTAAGCCGGGCGAGGCTGTGATTGACGTGGTGCCGGGTAAGGCCATCACGGGTATGGCCCGCCCCGAGAGCGCCGAGGACTTGCGTCGCATTATGCTTATCGAGCGCCATGGCCGCGGCGTGTCGCTGCAGGCCGAGGGCGTCGACGGCGACGGCCCCGCTGGCCTGGGCCTGGTTGGCAAGCATATCGGTCGCGGCTGGGTGCGTGGCTTTACCATCACGGGCGGCGCCATTGCCTCCACGATCGGCCACGACTCGCACAACGTGTGCGTGGTGGGCGACAACGCCGCCGATATGATGGCCGCTGTTGAGGCCGTGGGCCAGGGTGGTCACGTGCTAGTGCGCAACGGCGAGGTCGTGGCGCGCATTCCGCTGGCGCTCGGTGGCCTGATGAGCGAAGGCACGGCCGAGGACGTTGCCGCGCAGCACGACGACTTTATGATCAAGGCACGCGCCATGGGTATCGAGCCGCCGCTCGACCCCATCATGGGCATCATCTTCCTGCCCCTGCCGGTGATCCCGACGCTCCGCATCCGTCCCGAGGGCATGTTCGACGTCACCACCTTCACCTACGCCGACTAGTCATTGGGGACGTTCTTAAACGACTAGTCATTGGGGACACTCTTTGACGTGTCGCCTGACGCTGCGACCGTGGGACCTCTGGCGCGCGTGTGCTATTTGCTAGGTCCATGTAACGTTTGCGCCCGCGGAGTCTTACCTGAGCTCCCTTTGGGTACGTTGGAATTGGATACACGTTCGATTCCAACAAGCCCGAAGGGAGCTTTTCTATGTTTAAACTGATTGCATCCGATATGGACGGCACGTTGCTTGACGAAAACAGCCAGGTGCCTCCCGAGACCTACGAACTGATTTTGGCGCTACGCGAGCATGGCGTGTATTTTGCCGCATCGTCAGGTCGCCGCTACGATCGCCTGTGTGAGTTCTTTGCGCCCGTTCGCGACAAGATGGACTTTGTCGCAGCTAACGGTGCCCAGGTCTACGCCGACGGCAAAATGGTAGACCGCGAGGTATATTCGCACCTGGCGATTCGAAGACTCGCCCAGGCCGTCGCGACGTTTCCCAATCTGCATCTTGCACTCTTTGACCGAACCAAGTCCTTTTTGCTCGATGACGAGTGCAAGTTCGTGTGTGAGGTCGATAAGGACCTTCCCAATGCCGAGCGTATTTGGGAGCTGCCCGATCCCAGCGTAAATATCATCAAGGCGAGCATCTTTTGCGACGACGGTGCCGTTATGGACAGCGCCTACGTGCTACAGCGCGAGCTCGGTCAGCTCTTTACCTTTGCGCCTTCGGGCAACGCGTGGATCGACGCCATGCAGCCCGGCGTGTCGAAGGCCTCGGGCATCGCGCAGCTTGCGGAGCATTACGGCATTGGGCGCGACGAGGTCATGGCGTTTGGCGACTCGATGAACGACTATGAGATCATTCGCTTTGTCGGCACGGGCTGCGCGATGGAAAACGCGCGCCCCGCGCTCAAGGCCGTTGCCGATCGCGTGGTGGGTCGTAACCGCGACCACGCCGTCCAACAGGAGCTCCGTCGCGTGCTGGAGAGCCTCGCCTAATCCGGCAGTTGGGGACGTTCCTTTTCTGCCGGCAGCCGGGGACAGTCCTTGCGGCTTTTTGCGAAGAGTGTCCCCAGTGACTAGTCGTTTAAGAACGTCCCCAATGACTAGGCGAGGGCGTCCATGATGGTGCGGGCGACGCCGTCGTGGTCGTTGTCGTATTCGGTGATGGCGTCGGCGGCCTCGCGATCTTCGGGCTCGGCGTTGATCATGGCCATGCCATGGCCCGCTGCCTGCAGCATGGGGATGTCGTTGATGTTGTCACCGAACGCCCAGGCGTCGGCGAGACGCTCGCCCAGGTGCTCGCATAGCCACGTGAGGGCCGTTCCCTTGGTGGCGCCCTCGCCCATGACCTCGATATTCATGGCGTACGAACGCGTGACCTCAATGCCTCCGAGCGTGTCGAGCTCCGCCGCGATGGCGTCGCGATCGGCCGGGTCGTGCCAGTACATGGCGATGCGTTCGAGCGTCTCGACCTCGTCGATCTTGCTGTCGATATCCATGTCGATCGGTGTTCGTGTGCGCTCGAGCGAAGCTGCGATGTGGGGGTCGCCGCCGCAGAACTCATCCAGGCGCGTGTAGAGCGAGCGGGGGAGGAAGCACTGCCCGTCCGCGAAGATATCGAAGGTCACATCGTGGCCGGCGGCGATGCGGCGGATGCGATGGGCAATGCCGCAATCGAGCGGTCGGCTCAAGATGCGCGTGGCGCGCGAGGCGTCGGTGGGCACATCGTCGTCGAGCTGCCAGACGCTGGCGCCATTGGCGCAGACGGCATAGTGCACGGCGGGATGGGCGAGGATGGGCTCAAAGATGCCCGACAGCGGACGTCCCGTGCAGGGCACAAATTCAATCCCGCGTCGAGCGAGCTCGTCGAGCATCGCCCAGGTGGCATCGCTCATCTGCTTATCGCTCGTCAACAGCGTTCCATCCATATCGGAAAACACAATCATTTGATGCAGCCCTTTCTGCTGGCATAAAAAGCGTGGCCGAGGGCGGTGATGCCCTGGCCACGCTCGGGTTCTATAACGGTCCGCGTCCTAGCGGTCGGCGAGCGGCTTGTATTCCAGCGGCTCGATCACCGGACGGTATGCCGGGCGGATGATGCGATGCGCGCAGAAGAGCTCTTCCATGCGGTGTGCCGACCAGCCGGCCATGCGGGCGACGGCGAAAAGCGGCGTAAAAAGCGTCTCGGGCACGCCGAGCATCTTGTAGATAAAGCCTGTGTACAGGTCGATGTTGGCGCAGATAGGCTTGGTCATGCCGTGGTCGCGCATCACCTGCGGTGCCAGGCGCTCGATGCGCTCGATGAGTGCGAACTCTTCGCCCAAGTCCTTCTTGGCTGCCAGTGAGCGCGCGTAACGGCGGCAGACCTCGGCGCGCGGGTCGCTGAGCGTATAGACGGCGTGGCCCATGCCGTAGATGAGGCCCGTGCCGTCGAAGGCCTGCTTGTCGAGGATCTTACCCAGGTAAGCCGCGACCTCGTCTTCATTTTCCCAGTTGGAAACATGCGCGCGGATGTCCTCGTGCATAGACACGACCTTGGCATTGGCACCGCCGTGGCGCGGGCCCTTGAGCGAGCCGATAGCCGCGGCGTAGGCGGAATACGGGTCGGTGGCCGAAGACGACAGCACGCGGCAAGCGAAGGTGGAGTTGTTGCCGCCGCCGTGCTCGGCATGCAGCATGAGCATAACGTCGAGCAGCATCGCCTCATCGCGGGTGAACGCCATGCCGCCGCGCAGGACCTGTAGGATGGTCTCGGCGGTGGAGAGACCGGGCGTGGGGTGCGGCACGTGAACCTCGGAGCCGCGAAGCTTGGCGACCGAGGCCATGTGTGCGAAGGCGGCAATGCGCGGGAGACGTGCGAGCATGGAAATGGCGACGTCGATTTCGTGCTCGGGCGTGATCACGTCTGGTTCGGCATCGAAGGCGTAGAGCAGCAGCACGGCGCGCTGGAGCACGTTCATAATGCTCGACGACACCGTGGTCATAGGGAACTCTTTAACGTACTCGTCGCTTAGATGTCTAAAGGCGCCCAGGCGCTCGCAAAAGCCGTCGAGCTCTTCCTTGTTGGGCAGCGAACCCGTGATAAGCAGATAGGCGACTTCCTCGTAGCCGTAGCGATTCTCGGCCTGGGCATTGTTGACCAGATCCTCGATGCTGTAGCCGCGAAGCGTGAGCTTGCCCTGATCGGGCACGACCTTTCCGTCGACCTTGTTGTAGCCGTGCACATCCGAGATACGAGTGAGGCCCGCGACCACGCCCGAGCCGTCGGCATTGCGCAGGCCGCGCTTGACATTGTGCTCTTCGAACAAGCCCTCGTCATAAGGGTCGGTCGGCAGGCCGTGGTAGAGGCTTTCGCTTTCAGACGAAATCTGGCGGCTTGCTTCGTAACCCAGAACCAGTCGGCTCAAGTGGTCATCGAAGCGGTAATAGATTTTCTTGGCGTCGTAGGCCATGCGCGCTCCTCTCCGGGCCGCATCGGGGTGGCTTGCATGGGCATGCGCGTGTCAGGCAATCCCCGGCGGCTTGTTCGCTACAGGCGGTACATAAAGTTAAAGACGTCCTCGCGCTGGATGGACACGTTGACGCCCGAAAGCTCGCCGGCCTCGGCCAGGGCCTTCTGCAGCTCGGCGAAGTCGAGCTTGGACTCGGCGGTGTCGGCCAGCATGGTCATGGTGAAGATGTCCTCGATAATGGACTGCGTGATGTCGCGGATGTCGACGTTGGCCTCGCCCAGAACACGGGTGACGCCGGCGACGATACCGGGGCGGTTCTTGCCAAGGACGGTGATGACGATACGGGAGGACGAGATCTCGGCCATGGGAAACCCTTTCGCGTGATTGCGGCGCGCGCGGGGCGCTCCGCTACGGTACAGTGTTCATCATTGTACCTGTCTGGCGCAAAAAAGGCGCGCTCGCTGCGGCGTTACATGCCTGCAACATGAGCGTAAGGGGGAAGGCCGTACGGGGAAGAGCCGTCTGGCGCGTGTCCGGCTCGTGTTGGGTTGATTTCCGATCTCAGCCGAACACATTGAGCGGACAGGCCGTTCCCGCAGTCAGCCGAACGCCTCCGACGGCTGATTCCGAACTGGAAGCGGAGGGCATCCCCGCCCTTCGGTAGGGGATACCGCTCCGCGGCGCATGCCGCGGGCGGCGCCCCTATCGGACCACCGTGACCTCAGTTGGGATGGGCCCAGCACTGCCGCGTACTCGGTGAGCTAGAGCCAACTGTTCGTCTTCACGTCGCGTATGGCGATATTTCGGTCGTCCGGCTCGGTGATGCCGTAGCCGAACGCCTGGAGCGTCTCGATGGACTCCTGGATCCTCTGTTGGAACATGGGACCCGGATCGACCCTCGGCCCGAGGTGCCCGCGCCAAAGGCACGGCGTGGCGCGCAGCATGTTATGGATTTTGGAGATGGGCTCGATGTCGGCGTAGACGTTGAGCGTCGCCATGGCGTCCTTGTGGCCGAGGATCGATTGGAGCGCCTTGATATCGCCGCCTTGGCGGATCCACTGCGTTGCGAACGTGTGGCGAAGGCCGTGGAACGTGATCAGCTCGTCGTTGGTGCCCATGAGGCCGTTGGTCTCCGAGAACGTCTTGAACGCCCTGCGGATATAGCTTGTCGTCGCGAAGGTCGCGCCCGGCTCCGACAGGATGTAGCAGTCCCCGATCTCGACCGCCCCGGTAAGGCCGCGCAAGCGCAGCTTTCCGCAGTCGATCTCGTGGGTCTCCTTCAGGAAGGGGAGTAGGCCGACCGGGTCGATGGGGATACCCCTGGCGTCATGAGTCTTGGTGTCCTTGATGAACGAACCCATTCCCTTCGCGTACGCCACCGAGTGTCTGATCGAGATCAGGCCCGTCTCGAAATCCACATCGCACCACCGAAGGCCGCAGACCTCGCCGATTCGCATCCCCGTGTGCAGGGCGAGTACGACCGCCCTCTAATCCTCGGCGGACCAATCGAGTCCGAACTCCTTTCGGGCATCCTCCTCGCTCATGACTTCGAGAAGGTCTCCGGGTTGGCAACGAAGGGCGAGGCATAGCTGCTCGAGTGTGTTGAAGCGAATGCCGCGAATATGCCCTTTTTTAATACGGGACAGGTTCACGGGCGTGGTTCCAATCCTTTCGGCAAGTTCGTTCGAGGAAATCTTTCGCTCGGCCATGATCTTGTCGAGGCGAACAATTACGGGCATGGCGTTTCCTTACGCAATCTCGTCGGAGTCGAGGTACAGCTCTCGGGCGTACAAGAAGAGCTGGGAAAGCATGAACAGGACGATGCCGAGAACCAGAGAGGTCCAATCGAATGATGAAGCGATCTCTTGGGCACCGACGGCCCCCTCGCCGCCAAACATCGAAACGGAGGTTTTGAGTGAGCCGGCGTAGAGGCTGGTGGCAGCTTGAACAACGAAGAGAATGCCGAGCACCTTCAAGCATGTCGCAGACCCTTTCTTGAAGGGGTCTCCGCTCTTGATCGTCCACACGAGAACGGCGCTGAGGATGGTCGTAGCGATACCGATGACGGCAGGGACCAATGTCGAGATCGCAAGGGCTGGATACGCGGGGGAGTCTGCAATTACAGGGTTGTCGAGCACTTCGATTGCTGGCTTTAAGGAGAACGCCACTTGTGCGATGGCGGTGGCGCAAAGGGTCGCAGAGGCTATCGCACATGCGATGCGGAAGGAATGAAGCCGGGGAGTGCGATTGTCGGACTCATAATAACCTCCGAAGAATTTAAAAAACTCAGGTTACTTTTTAACAGTTTATGTTAAATTGACTTTGCCGGCAAGTAATCACAGCATGCTGCAACCGAAATCCCTCTAGATTGGAGAGGATTATGTTCAGTACTGTTAAGTCGTGTAAGCTCTTGGTTTTCCTCGGCCTCGCTCTTTGTCTGTTGCTGCCGGGAGCCCCCGCTTTTGCGGATACCCCGATGCCTCCTTCCCAGGAGAGCAGCCAGTGTGCCCTCGTTGAGCCCCTCGGGTATACGGACGACGTCGTCGATACCTACTGGAGCTACAGCTGTCCTCGCGGCGTAAGCGGGCACAGCATCTCGATGTTCAACATCTCTTACAAGACGATCTCCTACCGAAATGGCTATCGCCGATCCGCGCATCATAGGGAATCCCGCCTCGCTGCAATGTGCTCCTGTGGTGTTCTTGGCACAACTGATAAATGGCAATTTGTCTATAGCACCTACTAGATGCGAGGAAGGGCCGAGCATTTTGTTCGGCCCCTCTGTTCCGACTGGATGAGGTTAAGGTTGGCGATGAATATGCTCAAAATCTCGAAGGCGATCTTTAGGTCGCTTCTCTCCTCCAGGTCGCTCTGTGTTGTCGTTGTTGCGTTGATGGTTCTTTGTGCTCTGCCCGTCTTCAGGAGCGCGGCTGGCATCGACGGACGGGTCGAATACCTCGAGTCGGGAATAACCCGTGTTGAGCAGGAATTGTCAGCATCCTATGCGGATGCGCTTGTGAATGCGGGGGAGGACGGTGTCTATACCTCTTCATCAAGCATGCCCGCGCTTCTGTACCCTCTTGCCGCGGGACGTCTTATCTTGGCACCGCTCTCTCCCCTACTTCCGTTTCTGCAGATATCGGATGGAGAGTACACCTATTATGACGGATCGAAGGAGTACTTGCTATGGGTCGCAACGGCCGTTGCCGTCTCGTTCCTTGCCGCGCGTCTTAACAAACGTGAAAAGCTCATCATCCAGGCACCGATGGGCGAGCTGGGCAGGCTTGTTGCATCGAGCGTATGGGCGAGTGTTTTTGCAATGCTTGCCGTCCTCGCCATCAATCTTCCGGGGATAATCGCCGCGCTTGTGAAGAATGGCCCGGGCTCGCCGTTCTATCCGATAGGCTACATTCAATATGCGACTCCGGTTATCAAACCGGCTTGGCTGGTGTTCGCGCAGACGGCCATCTTGCAATTCTTGGTGGCAGCGTTCATCTCGCTTGTCGTTCACCTTGCCGTGAAGATTGCCAATAACCCTACGCTTGGAATCGTGTTCGTATGTGCCCTGATGGGGGTGACGATGGTTCCCGGGTATTACGGAAGATCCATCGCTTTACGTGAGTTCGCCCTGTTGAATCCCCTTACGTATGCGAACACTGAGTTGACCGTCGGCGCCTATAGCCCGTACCCGACAACGCAGATAGTGAATCTGCCTGGACTTTGCTTCGAGCGTGGCGCGATTGCCCTCGTATGCGCAATCGGGATCGAGGTGCTGGCAATTAGCCTGCTTTGCGTTGCTGGAAAGAGCGGCTGCGCGTGCCCGATATCCCCGATTTGTCTTGAGAGAGGTTCCTTCACTGCATCGAGAACGGCAACTCGTTCGAGCGCTTGTGCCTCCGCCGTTGCATACGTAAGAACGATGGGGAAACTGCTCCTGCGTTCTCCTACCCTCGCCGTATGCGCGATTGCAATGTCGACGACGATGCTGGCCCCGGCTCTGGTCGAGATGTTTCCTGACGCTGATAACGTTTCCGCTGTTCGGTATAGGGATGGGGAGCTCCGTTCAATAGATCGGTATCTAGAGCAGAACGCTGCGAATATGGACGTCGAGGGCAAAGCGGCCCTGGAAGACATGCGGGATGCTCTTTCGGGTTTCGTGTACGCGCCTATGCCTGCGGAGGGGTTTCGAAGCCTTGCGACGTACGAGCGCGCTCGAGGTGAGCTGGGCGCGGCAGATGCGACTCTCCTGCAATCGATCGGAATCGAGCCGGAGACTCCTTCTCGTGCGGAGGCGCGCGCCCTTCTGCTTGAGTCGATCGCGAGCTTGCCGGACCCCAAGGTTTACGAGTTAAGTACGAAGATGCCCCCATTAATCCTCCTTTCGTATCTCCAGGCAGCGCTTCCCTCCTTATTTTTGCTGTTGCCCGTGGTTGTCACATCGCTCGCGTGCACCCACCTGCAGTGTCGTTCCCTTCTGGTTCTCCAGATCCCCGCAACAGCGCATGTGCGTTTTCTGACGGCTGTTGCGCTGGCTCTCCTGCTTGGCTTGGTGCTGCTTTTGGTGTCGATGGTTCCCGCTGTCGTTGTGTCCGTGATTAAGAACGGTGCGGGTGGATCGGAGTATCCCGTCGCTCTCATTCGGGCGGGAGCTTCGACAACGTCCATGGTGGGGGAGGCGGTGTTGTGCAGTATTCCGTTGCTGGTCATGGCATACGGCGTGATTTCCGTCGTCGCTGCGTTGACAGCAGCGATTAGCCGCAACCCCGTTGTCACCGGAATGGTTTGCGCGGTTCTCTTGGTGTTGGGTTCGTTGAGCGCTCATGTTGAAAGCGTGGGCATGGGCGTCGCGCTGCTGGCTCCATTCGCCTCGTTTGATCCCGCTTCCCAGGTGGGGACGATTGGGTTCCTTGGGCGAGGGACGAACGCGATGCCTTTTGGAGAGGTCGTCGGCGCATCGGGCGCTCTGCTGGTGGTCTTGGGCGCCGTATCTCCGTTGATGGTGCGCCTGAGTGTTCCAAAGATCGAAAGGGGATGATCTCGATGATTGACCTTCAAACGCTGACGATCTCTTATGGAAAGAAGGTGCTCGTAGATTCGGTGAACGCTGAGTTTGCCCCGGGTACGGTCTACGGTCTCGTCGCTCCGAACGGGCATGGAAAGACGACGTTGCTGCGTGCGATGGCAGGTTTGCCGGGTCCTCGCGTGGACGGGAGCATCGTTCTGGATGAGGTGCAGGGTACGGGTGCGAGAGAGGTCCGTTCTATGATCTTCTATGCACCTGGTGAGGGGACGCTGCTGTATCCCGGATTGCGTGCGGAAGATCACCTCAAGATGGTTTGCGATATGTGGCCGCATGCTCGCGATATCGAAGAGATAGTGGAACAAACGCAGATAGGCGAGTTCGCGAAGATGAGGATCCGCACTCTGAGCCAGGGCATGAAGCAGCAGCTTACCCTGGCGATTGCGTATGCGACGGGCGCGCGGTACCTTCTATTAGATGAGCCCATGAACGCGCTCGACCCCAGCAGGGTGGACTTGCATTCCGAGATTCTCAGGAAGCTGGCCGATTCTGGTACGTGCATCATCATGTCATCCCACATCTTGGATTCGGTCGATAGGCTGTGCGATGAGATTCTGTTTTTGAAGGATGGGAGGCTCATTAGAAGCATTCCGCAAGATGATGCTGCGCCGAAGTCTCCTGGATCCCATTTCGCAAAGCCTGCCGGACGCGCCGAGGGTGCGCTAAGCACGTATCGGCGACTCTACGAAAAGGGCGGGTAGAAATGCAAGTTAAAAATCTATGTGGCCAATGTGATACCGTTGAACCAGCGTATCGATACCGCTCAGCCATTCGCCTCGCCCCCGTCGCACGCATCTTCATTCGGGCTGTCATTATTAATCTAACGATGCTTTGAGAAATGTAGGTGCTTCTAAATGTGCTGTCGACTTCTTCTCAAACTAATCCTAAGAGACAGGGCCGTATGGATTTGTACGCTCGTTCTCGCTGCAGCCTTTTCCGTCCCCATTGCGTTCAATTCACCCATCTACGGGCCCTTCTTTATGAAGCAGG